>JBGSVZ010000042.1:0-86063 GCA_041752695.1 Terrimicrobiaceae bacterium | reverse complement strand
GGGCAACTTCCGTCACGGGCTTTCCCAGGTTCACAAGGCCTACGGCCTGGGCCTTGAACTCTGCTGTATATCGTTTTCTGGTCACTGGATTCATTGTCGCTTATTCCTTTATTTCCTGGTCCAGAAATTTCGCGCGCCTCAGAGATGACGCTCCATGAGCACTGCAGGCTTCTGACTTCAAAGAAACATGGGTGGTAGGGTTGCTTTGTGACATTATTGGTACAATCCGGTGTCGGGTTGACTGCGACCGCATGTGCTTGTAATCAACTGGCTTGTTAGCGCCGGACCTCGAAGTTAGTTCCAAAAAATTCCAAAAACCTATGAAAAGTATCCTTGCGATTATCTTGTTAAGCGTTTCCACTTCCCTGGTTGCGGCACCCTCGAACGACAGCTTTGCGAATCGCATTGTTATTCCTTCAGTCACTTCGACTACTCTCACAGGAACAACGGTAGGTTCCACAATCGAGCCAGGGGATCCATTTAGTGCGGACGTATCTGTGTGGTATTCATGGACAGCACCGGTTTCGGGTATTGCAAGGCTAAGCTCAACGTTCACCAGAAGCGATGCCCTGCGTGCTGCGATTTCGATCGGAACAGATGTTCTCACTCTCAAAACCATTGCCAGATACGATACTACAGGAGGCTCTGTCGGGGAGTTTTATGCTATAGCCGGGACAACCTATCAAATTTGCATTTATACAGACGGAATATATGATGATTTTGGAACATTTGTGCTAGGCCTGAGTTGCGACGCAAGCATACCGCAGAACACGCTTTATGTCGCGCCCCTTAGCAACGACAACTTTTCTGCTCCGCTAAATCTCAATGGATCAGATGTCTATTTTGTTCAGTATTGCCGCGAAGCGACTTTTGAGCCTTTTGAACAAAACCTTCTGCAGAGCATTGGTGCCCCTAACTATTCCTCAAGCGAGGGAGGGCTGTGGATCAGCTTCGCTGCACCCACCACCGGAACCGCATATTTTTCTGCTCAATCACCTCGTAATGACGATGTTACGCTAGTGGCTGGGCAAGGAAACTCGCTTGCCACTTATGTACCGGTGGCCGCAGCATATAACGCTATCTCGTTTCCCTGTGTTGCAGGCAATACCTACAGGCTCTATTTGCGAAGTCAGTTTCGACAAGGATATACATCGGTTGCTTACCATCAAGTCCTTGCTCGAATTCAAGTGCTTGGTCAGTCCGGAAATATTGTTGCAACGCCAACAATTTCCCCCAACGGCGGGAGTTTTTCACAATCAGTAAAGGTATCCCTGAAGTGCGCTACCAGCAATGCGATCATCCGTTACACAACCAATGGGAGCGAACCGACTGCAAGCTCTACAAAGTACAAAAGGGCTTTCACGCTAAAGGCGTCTGCCACGATCAAAGCAAAGGCGTTCAAAACCGGGTCGACTGCCAGCGGCACTGCCTCGGCTGTTTTTACTAAAAACTAAATACGGTCGCAGTCTTTACCCGGCCGCTTCGCGCGGCGGGAATCTCTCCAAAAGGCGGGCGGGCGCAGTCTGCTACACCCGGAAGATGGCCCCAAGTTTTTTGCCAAGAATCAGGCTGGCACCCAAAATGCAGATCCCGAGGAAAATCATGGCCCAGACACCGAGGGCGCTGGCGATGAAACGTCCGTCTCCGAGCAGATTGTAGAGTTCGTAGATGGCCTTGGTGATGGGGAAATCCTGCTGTTTCTGGGCGAGGATGAGGCTGTCGCTCACCTCCAGCATGGCGAAGCTGAAGGCGAGGAGGCCGCCGGCCATGAGATTGGCCGCAATAAGGGGGAGGGTGATTTTGCGCAGGGCGCGGAAGGGCGTGCAGCCGAGATTCTGCGCGGCTTCTTCGAGGGTGACACTGGTTTGCTGAAACCCGGCGGCAGCACTGCGCACGACGTAGGGCAGCCGACGGACACTGTAGGCGATGACCAGAATCATGAGAGGGTCAATTGTCGGATTCATGAAGGCGAAAAGTTTGCCTTCCTGGGTCATGGCGAGGTAGCCGAACGCCAGCACCAGTCCGGGCACGGCGAGGGGAAGCATGGCAAGGGTGTCGAGAATCTGGCGGCCGGGGAGTTTGGTCCGGGTGACGACGTAAGCAATGGCGATGCCAAGGACGATGTCGATGAGGGTCGCGAGAGAGGCGTATTTCAGGCTGTTCTGAATGGAAGGGAGGGTGAGGTCGTGGCCGAGGGCCTGACGGAAATGGTCGAGCGTCCAGCCATCCGGCAGGATAGTGCCATACCAATCACGCGAGAAAGCCACCAGGACCACACCGAGGTGGGGCAACACGGCGACGAAGGTGATGAAGGCGAAAAACGCGGTGATGGCCCAGCCGCCGAGAACGCTGGTGGGCCGCGGTCCGCCCTGGCTGGTGGCCTTGGCCATCATGGCATGACTCGCCCGGCCGAGAGTGGCCTTGCTCAGGCCGTAGAGGAGGACGGTGGAGATGAGCATCACGGCGACCAGCGCGAAGGGAAAAGGGTTCCCGCCGATGTCTTTGATGCCGCTGAAAATCTGCACCGAGGTCACACGGCTGAAGTCGAACATGAGGGGCACGCCGAGTTCGGTGAAGGCCCAGATGAAAACGATGATCCCACCCGCGAAAAAGCCCGGCATGATGAGGGGGAGGGTGATCTTGCGGAATTTGCGGAACCCCGTGCAGCCGAGATTTTCCGCGGCCTCCTCCATGGCGGGGTCCACATTGGCCAGGGCGGCGACCAGGTTGAGGTAAAGGATGGGATAGAGGTGGAGGGCGTTCATCACCACCACGCCGAAGAGGCGGCTCTGTCCCAGCCAGTCGATCGGGTGGTTGGGGTCCACGAGGAAAATCGTTTCAAGAAACGCGTTGAGCGCACCTTCCTGGCCGAGAATTTGTTTCACCCCGATGGCACCGACGAAGGGCGGCAGAATCATCGGGATGAGAATCAGGGCGGAGAAAATGCTTTTGCCGGGAAAAAGGTAGCGGTCGGTGAGCAGGGCGAGCGGCAGAGCAATCGCGGAGGTGAGCAGGGTGCTCCAGACGGCCATCTGCACGGAGTTCCAAAGGCCCTCGAGATAGATGGGGTTGCGGAAGACCTCGATGAGATAGTCGAGGGTGAATCCTCCGCCCGGATTGCGGAAGGCGCCGCCGAGAGTTTCCCAAATCGGGAGGGCAAAAAAGAAGAGGAAAAAGACTATCGTGAAGGCGTAAACGAGAACCGGGCCGGTGAGGAGGGCCGGACGTCGGGACGCGGAGACGGGGGGACGCGGTGAAGTGTTTTGCTCCGCGTTGCCGCGTCTCCCTGTCTCCGTGTCGTTCTTCATTTGCCCTCCTTGGCGAGTTGTTCAGCGCGGCGGTATTGTGCGCGGAAATGTTCCCCGAGGCGCGCGGCGAGTTGGACCTCGGCCAGCGGCGTCGAGCCCTTCAAGGCGGGTCGGATGACGTTCGCGGCCGTGGTGTAATCGATGGCCGAAATATCGGAAAAGGCGGCGGTGGCCTCGGGCGGGAAGTTGGCCTTGATCAAGGCCTGCCAGGCGGAGGCCTGTTCCTGGTGAGAGTCGATGCAGCTCACGCGCATGATAAACCGCAGAGCGGAGAAGAGGGAGCCGGTCCATTTATCGTGATAGGTGAACGACTTAGCTTCCTCGTAAGGGAGCGTCTCGGGGTCGGAGCGGTAGGCGGCGAATTGCGGGGCGTAGAGTTCCTTGCGAACGGGAAGGCGGCGAAGAGCATAGCGGGTGGGTCCGCCCGGCGTGCCGACCTTGAAGTTCCAGAGTTTTTGCCCCTCCTCGGAAAGGACAAACTCCATGAACGCGATGGCGACTTCGCGATTCGGCGCGCCCCGCAGCAGGCCGATGGGATCGACCCCCACAGACGAGCCGCCGAGCGGGGTGAAATATTGCAGCCGCGAGGGCGCGTCGCCGATTTTCACCGCCTCGCTCTGGAAACGTCCGTAAAAATCAATGCACATTCCGATGGCCGCATCGCCGAGAGACACATCCATGGGCACCTTGCCGGCCGCGTCGGAAAAGTAGCGCGAGTTGGCGGAGGCTTTCATCAGAAGCTGCAGGCCGCGAGCCCAGCCTTCGGCGAGGGCGGCTTCGGTGGCTTCGCCGTCTCCGACGACCTGCTGCATTTGCTGCTGAATGACCATTTCGAAGGCCTTCGCGATGGAGCCGCTCTTGGTGGGATCGGCCAGCGCCACCTGGTGGGAGAATTTCGGGTTGGTCAGATCGCTCCAACTGGAAGGCAGGATTTCCACGCCGAGGCGGTGCAGGGAATCGGAATTGTAACAAATCCCAAACGCCGAAAGGCATGTCCCGATCCAACGTCCCTTGGGGTCGTAAAATTGCTCGCCGGAAACCGAGGGAGGGATGCTTGTCTCGGTGAACCACTCCGGATGTTTGGTGACCAGACCGCTGTCCACCAGTGTGCCGGCCCTGGCCTGAGCGATGAAATCGTAGGCGCCACCGCCAAAAAAGAGGTCAATCCCGATCCCTGCATCGGAGGCCAGAAAAGCCTGACGCACCGGCGAATCGGTCGTGGCGTTTTTGTAGGCGGCGGAAACTTCATCGGTCCAGGGCTGACCCGAGGAAGTCCAGGTCCGCATGAAGGAATTGTAATATTCGCCGTCGAGATATTTGGCAATTTCGCTGGTGCCACCGACGATGCGCCAGTCGATCCGCACGGTTCGTCCGGTTTTGGCTTTGTAGTGCTCGCCGAAAGCCCGGCTGAACTCGTAACGAATGGCCTCATTGTGCGGGCTGATGATGACGAGCGTGTCGTCCGCGGACGCCAGCAGGTTTTCCTTCGGTTTCAAAAGAAACGGGAAGGCCAGGACAACGACCAACGCGATCAGAACTCCCACAATGCGCCCGGTCATTGGATTCAGCCCTGTGGCGATTTCATTTCCGCAGCACGACCACATCCTCCGGGAGCGCGCTGGCGAAAAAATCGCGATCGGCGGGCCGGACGGAGAGGCGGGGGTTCAATTCAAAAATCTTCAAATGCTGGTCGCCGGCACAGAACTGGTACTGGGCGACCTCGCCGAGATAAATGGACTCTCCGATGCGGCCCCGGGTGGCGTTCACGGCGGGGGCGGCTTCGGTGATTTTCCAGCTTTCGGGCCGGATGGAAAGGGTGACACTTTCACCGCTCGTGGGTTTCCAAGCCGGGTCGCTCACTACGCCCTCGAAGGTGCCGATGGCGGTTTCCACCGACGCAGCCGAGTCGGAAACGGATAAGATCTTGCCGGGGATAAAATTTGTTTCCCCAATAAAATCCGCCACCACCCGGGAGTGGGGATGACGGTACACGTCCTCCGGGGCACCGATCTGGGCGATCTTGCCGCCTTCCAGAATGGCCATGCGGTCGGAAATCGAGAGCGCCTCCTTCTGGTCGTGGGTGACGTAGATGGCCGTGAGCCCGAATTCTTTGCAGACGCGGCGGATTTCCGTGCGCATCTCGAGACGAAGTTTGGCGTCGAGGTTGGAAAGCGGTTCGTCGAGGAGCAGGGCCCGCGGGCGGATGACGAGGGCGCGGGCGAGGGCGACGCGCTGTTGCTGGCCGCCGGAAAGTTGGGCGATTTTTCGCGAGGCGTAACTTTCCATCTTCACCGACGCGAGCGCGGCCTCCACCCGCTGAGCGATCTCGGCGGCGGGCACCTTGCGTTCCTCCAGACCGAACGCCACGTTTTTGGCCACGGTCATGTGCGGCCACAGCGCATAACTCTGAAACATCATGCCCGTGTTGCGTTTGTGGGGCGGGAGGTTGGTCACGTCGTCGTCGCCGAAAAGGATTCGACCGCTTTCCGGGATGTAAAACCCCGCGATATTGCGCAGCAAAGTGGTCTTGCCACAGCCGCTCGGCCCGAGCAGGAAAAAGATCTCCCCGGGTTCGACCCGCAGGGAGATACCGTTGAGCGCGACCTGATCGCCGAACTTCTTGACTAGACTGTCGATGGTGATGGAGATCATCGGCCGCGTAGTCCTAACCAGTCACACGGTATTCGGCAACCTTGAACACGCGGGTTGACCGTCTTTTCCTGCGCAGGGAATACCAGCCGGTATTTCCCAAAAATAACGGTCAAGCCGGCGGTTGACCCTCCAGCCACTGTTTGGTCGTCTCCACCGTGAGCGAGGTCAGCCCGTGCGCGGCATTTTCGAAACGCAGGGTGACGTCGGCCCCGGCGTTTTTCAAAAGAGTGGCAAGGCGGCGCACGTTCTCTGAGGGAACGATGGGGTCTTGGTGTCCGGCGG
This sequence comes from Terrimicrobiaceae bacterium, assembly GCA_041752695.1. GTDB lineage: Bacteria > Verrucomicrobiota > Verrucomicrobiia > Chthoniobacterales > Terrimicrobiaceae > CALCJD01. The sequence goes on along the minus strand of JBGSVZ010000042.1, from coordinate 79,821 downwards.
CGATGAGAACCGGTGCGTTCTGCAGGTCCGGCAGCACCTCCGGGACGAGCGGCAACATGCCGCGCAGGAGGGCGGCCCCGCCGAGCGTGCCGGGAAGCAGGAGCAGCATCGAGGAGGCAATGTTGGCCCCGTTCGAATATCCGACCGCGATCATTCGACCCGGGACGAGGCTGTGCCGGTCCGTCATTTCCCCGAGAAAATCCGCCAGTTCGTGCGTGCGGTTGATCAGGTCTTCCTCATCGAACACGCCCTCGGCCAGTCGTCGGAAAAAGCGTGGCATGCCATTCTCCAGCACTTTGCCGCGTGGACTGAGCAGCGCAGCGTCGGGATCGAGCGTGCGACCGAGCGGGATCAGGTCATTTTCCGAACCGCCAGTGCCGTGCAGCAGCAGGAGCGTGCGGTCGGATTTTCCGGGTAGATAAACATGTGGGAAGTTGGCTTTCATACGACTTTCCTTTCAGGAAGTTGGATTTTGGGCAGGATCGCTTCGATGCGCGAGCGTGAGTTTTCCATCCACGAAGGCAGTTTGAGTTCCAAACCCAGGCCCTGCGGTGTTTCGTCGGTCGCAAATCCTGGGCCATCCGTTGCCAGTTCGAAAAGCACGCCGCCGGGCTCGCGGAAATAGATCGACTGGAAATACGTGCGGTCCATCACCGGACTTACGCCATGCCCGAGCGCCGATATCGTGCGACGGGCGGCGGCTTGGGCGTCGTCATCCGGCACGCGGAATGCGATGTGATGAACGGAACCTGCGCCGGAACGTCCGGGACCCACGTCGGGCAAATGAAGCAGGTCGACATGGCGCCCCGGTGCCGCACCCGCCGCGGAGTAGCGGGAGCGGTTTCCCTCCTGCGCCGTGAGCTGGTAGCCGAACGTTTCGGTGAGCACTTTTGCCGTAGGCCCCACTTCGTCGAGCGCGACGGTCACGCCATGGAATCCTCCGACGGACCGCCCGGAGGAGACGGGCTCGGAGGCGACGAGTTCGAGCATCAGGCCATCGGGATCGGTGAACCCAAGGACTTCCTCGCCCAGCCTCTGGGTCACGGCTCCGGGCGTGATGCCCCGCGCCTTGAGGCGATCCACCCAGTGCCCGATGGCGTTGTTCGGAACGGCAAACGCGGTGGCTGCCACCTCTCCTGTGCCGCGAACACCGCGGCGGGCGTTTGGCCACGGGAAAAAGGTGAGGATCGTGCCAGGCGAGCCGGTCTCGTCGCCGAAATAAAAATGATAACTTCCGGGATCGTCGAAGTTGACGGTGCGCTTGACCAACCGGAGGCCCAGCACGCCGGCGTAGAAGTCGAGGTTGCGCTGCGGATCGCCGGCGATGGCGGTGACATGATGAAGGCCTGAGAGATTCATAACTTTGGAAAGTTGTGCGGCAAGGGGCAAAGCCCTTAGCGTTTCGGAAGGAGTGTTACGATCGTTGCGTCCGCAGACCATTTGCCGCCGCCACGGAGAATGAGGGCGAGCGCCATGGCCAGGGCAAGGAGATGGTATTCGATTCCTTCGCCTTTTTGGGTGCCGAACCAGTTCATGAAGAATCCGTGTTCGGCGTGCATGGTGATCGCCACTGCCATCACGGAGGCAATGCCGAAGGCGGCGACCCGGGTGCCGAGGCCCACGATCAACCCGAGGGCTCCGGCAAATTCCGCGGCGATGGCGAGGAAGGCAAAAAGCGCGGGAATGTGAAGCGTCCCGGTCATGAATCCCATTGTGCCCCCGAACCCATGGCCGCCCCACCAGCCGAGCACCTTCTGCGCGCCATGGGGAAAAAAGACCGCCCCCAGCGCGAGGCGCAGAAGCAGAGTCGAAACGGTGTTGTCGGTGGTGAGAAGAGTGCGGATGACTTTCATTTCCCCGATCCTATCCGCCGCAAGGCAGCCGTGCTAATGCTGCTTTGAGATTGCCGTTATGCGATTATCGCATAGCGTAATGGGTATGCTCGAACAGCTGCGAATGTTTCTCGTTGCCCTGGAGGAGGGGAGTCTTAACCGCGCCGCATCCCGGATGCGGATGTCACAATCCGCTCTCTCCCGTCAGATGCAGAATCTGGAAACTGCCATCGGCGGGGCTTTGCTGGAACGCACGACGACCGGTGTCAGAGCCACGGCCGCGGGGCATGCGCTGGCCGCATCTCTTCCGGGAGTTTTGTCGCAGGTCGACACCGCCGTGGCGGAGGCACGTCGTCTGGCCCGGGGGCAGCGGGACCTTCTGCGTGTCGGATATCTGGGCTCAGCGACCCAAGCGTTTTTCAATCCTTCGCTGGCCGACCTGCGGCGTTCTCATCCTGAGGTGAAGGTGAAACTCCTCGACCTCTCTCCGGGCGAGCAAATCGCCGCCCTGCGCAAGGGGGAGATTGATCTGGCGGTGACCGGACAGGAAGGCGCGCTGGCCTCCCGGGAATTCTACACCCGGAAACTTGCGACCATGTCGGTCGTGGCGGTTTTGCCCGACGACCACCCACTGTCCCGCCGAAAAAAAATTCCCCTCTCGGCGTTGCGGGAAGAACGTTTCGTAAGTGCGCCGGAAGAGGACATGCCCGGACGCGACCGCTGGGTGGTGCAACTCTGCCGTCGCGTGGGATTTCGTCCGCGTTTCATGCAGCGCGGCGAGAGCATCAACGAAATGTTTTCCCTCGTCAGCGGGGAGGGCATGGTGGCTCTTGCCCCGGGTTACCTCACATCGCTCTCCACCGCCGGAGTGGTCATGGTGCCGCTCTCCGACGCCTGGGCAACGTGGGATTTTCTCATCGTCTGGCAGCGGGGTCGGACCTCCGATTCGTTGCAAGCGCTGCTCAACGCACTGGCCTCCACCGTGGATCAGGTCTGCGAGACGGCCCGCCGGGCGGCGGGCGGGTGATCGGGAGTTAGCCAACCTGCCTTCGTTATCTATGTCTGCTTCTGTAAAATCCTCTTTTCGTTGCCTCGGATCTTATCCTTGGACACGCGGCGGGTAGTCGGGCTGCGATCAAGAAACATGCAGACCCAAAAAATTGTTCTTTTCCCCACGACGCACGAGCAGTCGCTCCCGACCTTCCACGTCGAGCGCGATCTGGCCACGGCTTTCCTGGGTTTCCTGGGCGACAAGGGACTCGAAGCCTGGCAGCCGCCGGAGGTGTTGGAGAAGCCGGGGCCGGATGAGCGCAATGTGGTGGAAGTCGCGGTGGAGGCCAACACCCCAAATGAACTGCTTGAAGGGCTGATCGGGGAGTTTCTTGAGTCACCGGCTGGTGCGGAAAAGCCGAAGAATTCCTGATCAGCGTTAAAATTATTGACGCGCATTCCGGGGGTTTTGTGCGAATACAGCCGTTCTGTCTGAAGAAAATTCCCAACCCGTAGCTGAGCCCCCGCCTCGTCGGAAACGACGGTGGGTGCGGCGTGTTCTTTGGGGGGCTTTGATCTTCCTTGGCCTGCTGACGGCTTTTCACCGGCCGATCTTTTTTGAAGCGACGCGGTATTTCATTCTGCGTGCGGCCAAGCAACAGAACCTGAACATCGACTACGAAATGAGCGGGTCCATTTTTACGCGCCTTTCGGTGGTCTCTCTAAAAGCCACCCCTACGGAACCCGGCCCCATTCAACGTCTGGAGATCGGAACGATTAATTTGCAATACAGTCTCTGGGATCTGGCGAGGAAGGGGCTCCCGGCCTTTCTGCGCGAGCTGGAAGTCAGGGATCTTTATCTGGAACTCACGCCCGCCGAACCTCTCCCGGCGGAAAAGGAAGCCGAACGCCAGGCGTTCAAATTTCCCGCGCTTTTTCCGGCGATGCTCAATCTGAGCAATATCAATGTGCAAATTCATGCCGCCTCCGGAGACACGGTGTTGGAAGGTCTCTCGTTCAGCCTGCTGCCCGACCGCCCAGGGGTGCTGAAGATCCAGACGCTCGACATCCCCGGCGTGCGGCGGTGGACGGAGATCGCCGCATCCACGACCTACCGCGACCGGAACCTGGTGCTGACGGATTTGTTAATCGGTCGGGAGATTGCCTTGCGGGAGTTTAATCTCAATATGACGGAGCTCGAGGATGCGAAATTGGGAGTGGCTCTGGATGGGACGTTTTTTGAGGCACCGGTAAAAGTCACGGCCGCGGTAACGGACCTGAATGCCTCGAATCATGTCACGCTCCAAGCCACGGTGACCGGGCTCGCGTTCGATGCGGTGTGGCGATATCTCAACACGGCTCCTCCGTTTCAAGGGACATTGAGTGTGCTGTCGGTCAATTTCACGGGAGCGCCGGACCAGCCAAAGGTTTGGACGGGTGAGATCAAGGCGGAGGTGGGCGATGTGGTGGTGCAAAAGATGCGCGTCGGCGATACCACGCTGGCGGCCACGCTGGCGGCGGGCCAGGGGGAGGTGACCGCGCGGAATCAGTTCGATGAAAGGAATGCTCTCCTTTTCAAAGCGACGGGCGACCTGCCGGAAAAGTTTGATCAATTTGTCCGCACCAATGCGACGGGCCGGATCGAGTTGTCGGTTCCGGAGGCGGAGCGGCTGACGTTTTTTATGCCGGAGGTGGTGATCGGCGATTTGTCGGTGATAACGGATTTCACCCTCGCCGATGGCCTGCTGAAAAGCCGCACGACCCTTGATGCGCTGGAACTCTCGGCGGCGCAGGCGGACTTTTCGCAGACGCATTTCGTTCTTGATGCCGAAAAAGACCTTACCCTTGGCAGGGAGGTGCCGGTGTTCGAGGGATTGACCACGCGGCTGGAAGGCGGGGTAGCCCGGGTGCGCAGCGCGGGCTACGAGGCTGAGGCGGTGGGGATTCTTGTGTCCTCGGCGGGCGCGGAGGTGAAGTTGGAACATCTACGCCTGGCCAAGGGCGCCAACCACGTCGCGGCGACTGGCACCTACGTGCTGCCGGCGGATTTTCAGTCTTGGGATGCGCAGCCGGCGGGCGGCAATTTTTCGGTGGAGGCCCCCGACCTCAGCGCCTTTGTCGGACCGCAGAGCGGGGCGCTTCTGAAGGGAACGGTGGTGCTGGGAGGCCAGGTGCAGCTTCGGGATAAAAAACTCACCGGGTCGCTCGCGGCGGATGGCTCGGGGATCGACTTTAACGGCTTGCCGGTTCGCAGTCTGAAAGTTCGGTCGGAGGTCGCGGATAACCGGGCCAACGTTTCGGAACTCGAGGTGGTGCTCGATGATGCCAATCACATCCGGGGTGGCGGTGACGTGCAATTTGGCGAGGCCCTGGTGTATCACGGGCAACTTGATGTCCAACTGAAGGATCTGGCAGTCTTTCGTCCCGTCCTGCCGCCAGATGTGCCTGATCTTGGCGGCGCGCTCACGCTGGTGTGGAAGGGTCAGGGAGACTCACGGACGCCGGTGCATCAAGGCAATGCAACCGTGTCCCTGACGGGCGGCCGGGTGGGGGAAAACAAGAACCTCGCGGCGAACTTCAACGCGTCCTACGCAGGGGACTATCTGAATATTCCGGACTTCACCGCTTCCGCGGGTCCCCTGGGTGATGCGGCATTTTCGCTTTTTTGGAAAGAGAACCGCCTGTGGGTTTCCCATCTTGCGGTGCGTCAGCAAAAGACGACCCTGCTCACCGGCGATCTCGACCTGCCGGTTCATCTCGCGAAGGCCCGGGATCTCAACGCCCTGCTGCCTGCCAACGAACCGCTCACTCTCAACCTGCGCAGCACCGAGCTAGATCTGGCCGGGCTGGCGCGCAATTTCGGACGCAAGGATCCGCCGGTGACCGGGCGGGCCAATTTTTCCCTCACGGCCCGCGGGACGATCGACGACTTGCTCGGGCAGTTTGCCCTGCGGGTGACGAACCTGCGTTCCGCCGCGCTGTCGGACGTTGCACCGACCGAGATCTCGGTGGACCTTGATCTTCGCGAGAACGACCGACTCTATATCGACGGCACGGTGCGGCAGAAACTGATTGAACCGCTGCGCATCACGGGTGAGCTCCCGATGGATGTTGCGGCCATCAAAGCCCGGCAATCCTTCGATCCTGCAACGCCGGTGGACCTGACAATTTCGTTGCCGCGCTCCTCGACCGATTTTGTGGCAACCCTCGTCCCGGCGATCCGCGCCAGTCGGGGTCATTTGGCGGCGAACGTGCGGGTGAGAGGCACGGTGGCCGTGCCTGACCTTTCGGGGGATGTGACGGGGGATATCAGCGCGCTGCGTTTTGCCGACCCGAATGTTCCGGCCATCAATGCGGTGGCGCTGCGGTTGGATTTCGCGGGCAACAGGGTCAGGGTCACCCGCTGCTCGGGCGTGCTCGGGGGCGGGAATTTTGCGGCTTCGGGCAATGTGATCTTCGAGCGACTGGACAATCCTGTGCTCAATCTCGCCGTGGGCGCGCGCAATGCGCTCTTTTTGCAAAACGACGATATGACCGTGCGCGCTTCCAGTGACCTGCGGGTCACTGGTCCGCTCAACACGGCATTGGTGGAGGGAACGGTTTGGGTGACACGCAGTCGGTTTTTCCGCAACATCGACATCCTGCCCATTGGCCTGCCGGGTCGCCCCGCGCCGCAGCCGCCAGGCCCGCCCGTGGTGGTGAGCTTGCGTGATCCCCCGCTCCGGGACTGGAAGTTTGATGTTACCGTCAAGACCCTGGATCCGTTTCTGGTGCAAAGCAATCTGGCTAATGGCCGGATCGTGATGGACTTGAAATTCGGAGGCACCGGCATGGATCCCTGGTTGGAAGGCACGGTCAACATCGAGCAACTCACCGCGTCGCTCCCCTTTAGTCGGTTGCAAATCGCAGATGGCCAGGTGTTTTTTACCCGCAACCAGCCGTTTCTCCCGCAGCTTAATCTGCGCGGAACTTCGACCGTGCGGGATTACAGCGTGTCCGTCTTTATCAGTGGACCGGTGACCGCGCCGGAAGCGGTGTTCTCCAGCGATCCGCCGCTGCCACAGGCTGAAGTTGTGTCGCTGCTCGCGACTGGATTGACCACCACCGAACTGTCGCGGGATCCCAATGCGATCGCCGGTCGCGCTGCCGTTCTCTTGTTTCAACGGGCCTACCAGAGTGTTTTTCGCCGCAATAGGCCGCCGCCGGAAAACGATGATTTTCTCAGCCGCATTCGCTTTGACATTGGAGTCACCGACCCCAAGACCGGCCGCCAGTCGACCACTCTTGGCATTCCGCTTTCGGAAAATGTTGTCCTGATGGGCGGCCTCGATGTCGGGGGAAATTTTCAAGGCCAGGTCAAATATCTCATCCGCTTCAAATGAACCGGCATATCCTCTTAGTTTTTCTCCTGGCCGGGTCGGTGCTCGCGCAAAACGATTCGCCGCCGGAGCGCGAGCAGCGCTTTGCCCCCGACTCCCTTCCCCCCGTGGGCGAAGCGCCGAAAGCACCGCTCAATGGCAAATTGACGGTGGTGTTCTCGGGAGAAGGTGTTTTCCGGCCCCAGCAACTGCGGGATGGCATCGGGCGTCAAATCCAGTCCATCGAGGAATATGGACTCGACGAACCGGGGGCCTATGACGCGGCGTATTTTCTGGAGGTTTTTTACCGGCGTCAGGGTTATGCCAGCGTGGAGGTGGTATCCCGAATCGTGGGACCTTGGGAATTACAGCTCGCCATTACAGAAGGTCCGTTGGCCCGGGTGGGGACAATTCGCATCGAAGGCAACACGGGCTTTGATGTGGCGACGATTAGCAAATACCTGCTTGGTCCGATTCGCGAACGTTTCCCTCGCATCCGTCAGGACACGCAGCTGCCATTTGTGGAGGCGGATATCTTTAGTGGCGCGGACCTTGTGCGTCGTCTTTATGCGGCCGAGGGGTTTCTTGATGCCATAGTCGAGCCGCCGGAGATTACCTACAACGCAGATGCCACTGTGGCTGATGTCATTGTGCGCATTCGGGAAGGCACGCAATATCGGTTTGGCACCATCCAACTCCTCGGCGACCTGGTTTTTCCGCGTGACGAGTTACTCAAGGTGATCGCGGAGCAAACGAAAGATGTCTTTACGGACGGAAGGCTGGCGGCGGCCCAGCGGGCGCTGGAGGGTCGTTTCGAGAAACGCGGCTATTTTCAGGCGGCGGTAACTGCCAGCGGGAACCGGGACGCTGCGCGAGGGGGGCTTGTGCCCGTGACGATCCAGATTGAGTCCGGCGGGATTTTCCAGTTTGAAGGGGTCACCGTTGCCGGCACCGAGGGGGTGAAACCTTTGTTTATCGAACAGCGCCTCGCCCGCCTGCAGGGAAAAACATACAACCCCAAGCTGATCGACAAAACTTTCAAAGAACTCATCCAGACGGGACTCTTCCGCAATGTCCGCATCACCCCGGAAGCGGCGGGAGAGGGCAGGGTGCGGCTCGATGTAACGGTGGAGGAAGCTAAACCCAAGGAGTTCGGCGTTGGCTTGGGGTATGCCAGCTTTTTTGGCGGAATGGTCAGTGCGACCTACCGTGATCTGAATTTTTTTCGGAGTGGGCGTCCGTTTAGCGTCAACGCCGAGGTCAATCAGCGCGGCTTTAACGGCGAGGTGGTTTACACCGATCCGTGGCTCTTTGAGAGTGACTACCAACTGCGCCTGCGGCTTTACGGAGTGAACTCCATCCTCCGAGGCTACACCAAGAACGAGTTTGGTTTCCAGCCCACCCTAAGCCGATGGCTGACCAAACACTGGAGCGTCTCGGGTTTCTTACGGGCAAAGCACGTTTCCATCAGTGAAGTCGAAATCGAGCCGTCGAGTCTGGTCGGCCGGACGGAATACACGGTGGCTTCCATCGGCTTCGGTCAGACGTTCGATTTGCGCAACAACACGGTACTGCCTACCAGTGGGTTGCTTTTCACCAGTTCGGTAGAGGTCGCGCCAAACGGGATCGGGGATGTGGCGTTTGTCCGGGGTCTCGGGGCCTTGTCGTATTACATTCCGATCACCGCAAAATCCACCCTCTCGCTCGGGGCGCGCGCTGGCGTCATCGCACCGCTCAACGATGCCGGCCTGCCGATTGACGAGCGGTTCTTTAACGGTGGTGCCAATACCGTACGCAGCTTCGCGGAGTTGACTCTCGGGCCCCGTGACCGGCAGGGCTACCCACTGGGCGGGCAGGGGTTCACCGTCTTTAATATCGAATATACCTTCCCGATCATTGGGGATCTCTTTGGAGCGGTTTTTGTGGATGCGGGTAATGTGGTCTCGGAGGCGCGCAATTTTGGCATCGACGACATGCGTTATGCTGTCGGTGCAGGGCTGCGCTATAATCTTCCCATCGGTGCGATCCGGCTGGATTACGGGGTCAATCCCTCACCACGGGACGGCGAGGCGCCAGGCGCCCTCCAGTTTGCCATCGGGGTGGCGTTTTGAATGTTTAGAACCGGTCGCAGGCTCGGTGTCAAACGGGAGGCTGCCCCTCCAATTTTGCTGTCCCCGTCTCCACCTTCACGGCGTCCTTCGCCGGAATCTCCTCCCCCTCGCTCACTAAATACGCCCGGCGGTGCGGTGTGATGTGACCCACCCGGTTTCGCACCCAGGCTTTGGTGAATTCCGCGCCGAAAAACAGGATGCTGGTGGCGTAGTAGACCCAGAGTAAAATGATCACCACGATGCCCGCCGCGCCGAAGCTCGAAGCCACACTCCCGGAGGTGAGGTACATGGCGATGCCGGCCTTGCCAATGTTGAAGAGTAGCGCCGTAATCAGACCGCCCGCCGCGACGTCCTGCCAATCCAGGATGACATTGGGGAGGACCTTGAAGATCATGGCAAAAAGCAGACCCGTGACGAGAAGTGACACAAAAAAGTCCGTCACCTGCCACACCGTCGATGGCAGGGCGAGGGTGGATGACATAAACGCGCTCACTCCCGCTAGGCCGGCGCTGACTATCATGGAGACTAAGAGAAGAAATCCCACGCCCAGCACCATGGAGAAACTCAGGATGCGATCGCGCAGCACGGTGCGGATCGCCCTGCCGGATCGCACCTCCACGCCCCAGATGGTGTTGAGGGCATTTTTCAGCTCGGTAAAAACGGTCGTTGCGCCAAAAAGCAACACGGCCACACCAATCGACGTGGCGATCCACCCAGACCGGGAATTGGCATTCGTCGCTCGAATCCACGTCTGGACAGTTTCTGCGACCTGCGAGCCCAAGAGGGCGGAAAGTTGATCATACACCGTGCCATCAGCGGCATCTGCTCCGAAAACCATCGCCACGACAAACATCACGATGATCAAGAGCGGGGCCAGGGAAAAAATGGAGTAGTAGGCCAGCGCCGCACTCAGGCGGCTGGCGTTGTCATTGATCCAGCCCCAAGCCGCCTCCTTCAAAAGTTGTCCTAAACCTGCGGACATCGGAGACGTTTTCAGGGCGGTAGGATGGTGGGTTCCGCTTCAATCCAGTCGCGGAAGCGCTCGAGATCGGCTTCGAGCTGCTCCTCCGGCAATTCGCCAAAAATGGCCGCGACCGCTGCGCCCAGCCTTCCCCCCGGGGGATGGTATTGAAGAACGACCGTGACCACCGTGCCATCGCCTGAGGAGTCCGGAATAAAGCGCACCGTGCCGGCATTTTGCACCAGGGAACCGGGCAGCGATTGCCAGGCTAGCAGTTTGCCGGGTTGTTCGTTGATGATCTCAGCATCCCACTGCAAGGGAATGCCCGCGGGCCCCTCAACTTTCCAATGGGAAATGCCGTCTTCGGTGCGCTCCACAGAGAGGATGTGGGGCATAAAGAGCGGGAGATTTTCCAAATTCCGCCAGTAGCTGAAAACCGTGGCCGGCGAGAGATTTACGGCGATCGACCTTTCCACCCGGAGTCCTTTGTTGCCCGGGACACCGGCCTTTCCCTGCAAGTGGGCGGTGTCGATTCCGAAGTGCTGATACACCTCGCATTTACCGGAAAGAGCCCTGCGGGCGAGCAGCCCTCCAAGGAGGAGAAGCAATGGCGTGGTCCCGTCTCGCCGCCTGATTCCATATCCAGCCAGCAAAAGTCCTCCGACGGCAGAAAGGGCGCGTTCCGTGTTGGCGACATTGAGCGCCTTACCCTTCGCATGACGGAGCTCCGCAGGAAGACCAAAAGTTTTCATGATAAAAAATCGCGGCTCCCCGGGTGGGTGGATGCGTTTTTGCCGGGGCTAATTCCGGTGCCATCCGGCGGACGGCACCTGGCTCAGGCGCGAACAAAAGCCGAAGATGGTTCGCCGCGGGCGGCTACACTTCATCCCACGTCAACCCCTCTGGGCCAACGTCGCTGGCGTGGTCCGAGGTGTCGATGCCCAGCTTTTCGTATAATTTGCAATTTCCGGACACCCCACGATAAACGAGGAGCCCGCCGAGCAGGAGAAGAAAAGGCGTCGCCGCGTTGCGCTTTCCGAGCCCGAGTCCGGCGATAATCGCCCCGCCAATGGCCGAGACCGCCCGCTCCGAATTGGCGGTGTTGACGGGGCAGGAGGCGCGGTTGGTTGGGTTCATGCCCTATTCTTTAGCCCATCCGCCTCTTTCCCGCCAGCGCTTGAGCAATATTTCGGGGAGTTGCGCCGAAACCGCCCTTCCTTTCCTCGTCTGTTCCCAAGCGGAAATCCTGTTAAAAATCAATGTCCCGTTGTAAGCAGGAGCCTTTCGCACATGAAAACGACCAAGCCGCTCAGCAAACTCCCCGCCTGGAAAGCCCTCACCGCTCATCACAAAAAAATCAAGGATGTCACCTTGCGCGAACTCTTCGCCGCTGATTCCAAGCGGGGGGAAAAACTCACCGCTAGTGCCGCCGGTCTTTTCCTCGACTACTCGAAGAACCGCGTCACCGAAGAGACACTCACGCTCCTTCTGCAGCTCGCGGAGGAATCCGGTCTGGCTGCGCACCGGGACGCCATGTTTGCGGGCGAAAAAATCAACATCACGGAAAATCGCGCCGTCCTCCACGTCGCCCTCCGTGCGCCGAAGGGACAGAAGATCCTCGTCGATGGCAAGGACGTCGTTCCCGAGGTCCACGAAGTTTTGGAAAAAATGGGCGCCTTCGCCGACCGCGTCCGCAGCGGCAAATGGAAGGGTCACACCGGCAAAAAAATCAAGAACGTCGTCAACATCGGCATCGGCGGTTCCGACCTTGGACCCGTCATGGCCTATGAGGCCCTGAAACACTACAGCCGCCGCGACATGACCTTCCGCTTCGTCTCGAATGTGGATGGGATTGATTTTGTCGAAGCCACCCACGACCTCGACCCCGCGGAAACGCTGTTCATCGTCTCGTCGAAAACCTTCACCACTCTGGAGACGATGACGAACGCCCAGAGTGCGCGCGACTGGCTCGTTCAGGGACTCGGCAACGACAAGGCCGTCGCCAAACATTTTGTCGCCGTTTCGACCAACGCCGAAAAGGTCTCCGCCTTCGGCATCGACACCGCCAACATGTTTGGCTTCTGGGATTGGGTGGGGGGGCGGTATTCGATGGACTCCGCCATTGGTCTCTCCACCATGCTGGCCGTTGGTCCCGAAAATTTCGGCAGGCTCCTGGCGGGCTTCCACGCGATGGACAAACATTTCCGCACCGCGCCGCTGGCGAAAAACCTGCCCGTCCTGATGGGTTTGCTCGCTGTTTGGTACACCGACTTTTTTAATGCGCAGACCGTGGCCGTGCTGCCCTACGAGCAATACCTTAAACGGTTTCCAGCCTACCTCCAACAGCTCACCATGGAGAGCAATGGCAAACATGTCACCCTAAGTGGCAACAAAGTCGACGCCGAGACCGGGCCGATCTACTGGGGCGAACCCGGCACCAACGGCCAGCATTCGTTTTACCAACTCATCCACCAGGGTACTCGCCTGATTCCTTGCGATTTTCTCGCCTTTGCCAAAGCGCTCACTCCGCTGGGCCGCCACCACGACATTCTCATCGCCAACGTCCTGGCCCAGGCCGAGGCTCTTGCTTTTGGCAAGACCCCCGAGCAGGTCAAAGCCGAAGGCACCCCCGACTGGCTCGTCCCGCACCGGGTCTTCGAAGGCAACCGTCCGTCGAATACTATCCTCGCTGACAGCCTCACTCCCGAAGTTCTCGGTTCGCTGGTCGCCCTCTACGAACACAGTGTCTTTACCCAGGGAGTCATCTGGCAGATCAATTCCTTCGACCAATGGGGCGTCGAGCTCGGAAAGGCGCTGGCCCAGGCCATCATTCCCGAGTTGGAAAGCACGTCCACTCCGAAACTCAAACACGACAGCTCCACCAATGCCCTCATCAAACGCTACCGGAAGATGAAAGGCTGAGGAAGAGAGACGGGGACGCGGAGAAAAAATCGGCCTCCCGCCCAGTCTTCAAACATCAAACATCTGACATGAAGCTTGGCATCGCCACTGACCACGGAGGTTTCGGCCTCAAGGAAGAACTCGTCGCCCGCCTCCAGGCCGAGGGCCACGACGTCACCGACTTCGGTGCCCACCATCTGAATTCCGGCGACGACTACCCCGACTACGTGGTCCCGCTGGCTCGTGCGGTCGCGGCGGGCGAAGTCACGCGCGGCATCGCCATTTGCGGCAGTGGGGTGGGAGCCTCCGTCTGCGCCAACAAAGTCCCCGGCATCCGTGCTGCGCTTATCCATGACCATTTTTCCGCCAAACAAGGCGTCGAAGATGATCACATGAACATCCTCTGCATGGGCGGCCGCACCGTCGGACCGGAGGTCGCCTGGGACTTGGTGAAGACTTATGTCGAGGCGGTGTTTAGCTCCGAGCCCCGCCACCTGCGGCGTTTGGGGAAGGTGGCGGAGGTTGAAGCGGGGGCTGTTCCGCCCGGAGCCACTGCGGCCGACTGAAAGTCTTTGCTAATGCAGTTTCTCGCCGCGCTCGAGCATGGCGAGAAAATCTTGCAGGCGTTTGGCTCGTGTCTCGGGACGTTTGGCCGTGTGCAGGCGGAAATAAATGGCGTATCGGTTTGTTTGAGTAAGGGATTCGTAAAAGGCCAGCGCCCGGGGTTTGCTGGCCAGTGCGCTCAGGAAATCCTCAGGCATAACAAAGGTACTTGTTGAGGCGTAGGCAGCGGCCCAGCGACCGTCGGCTTTCGCCGCTTCCACGGCGGCGAGTCCGGCGGGTTGCATGCGGCCCGCCGCGGTCAGTCGCTCGACATGGCCAATGTTCACCTGCGACCAGATGCTGCGGCGGCCCCGGGGCGTGAACTTCACCAGCCACGAAACGTCGTCGTGGGGACGGGCCTGTCCGTCGATCCAGCCCCAGCAAAGCGCCTCCTGGACCGCTTCAAGATGGATGATGGTCTGGTGTCCACTGGCTTTTTTGAAATATCGCACCCAGACTCCCAGGTGATCGGCATGATGAAGTCCCAGCCACTTCCGAAAGGCCGCGACGTCGGGGAAACTGACGATGGGTTTGTCGTCCGCGGCGGGCATGGATTTCAGCGCAGGGTGGGTCGCTTGATCAGAGCCAGCCAGCTCCGGCGTTCGGACCACAGGAGAAAAAGTGCCAGGGCGCTGATGCCAAGCAGCATGGGATTCATAATGCCATCCCGGGCGACAAAAATATGGAAGGCGAGGATGTTCACAATGATGGGCCCGAGGAGAAGAAGCCCGATGTTCCGCGTACGGGGTATGGCGACCAGGACTCCTCCGAAAAGTTCGAGGACTTTAATGAATGTTAGATATCCGGTGGGTCCAAAGGCGGCGAAGAACGCGGCGGCCGGACTGCCCTCTGGGAGCTCGGGGGTGGGTGCCAGGCTGAAAAGCACGACAGTGGCCGACATCACGAAAAGAAGACCGAGCAGGACACCGGCGATGATAGGGAGAAATTTCATGGAGCGTGGCATTAAAGGATTCTGTTTCGTGAAGCGCCAGCCGTTTTCCGCGACGACTCCCAGAAATTTTCGCATGGCTCCGTGACCGTGCTTGACAGGGAGGGAAGCTGGAAACCAGCCTCGCGAAGATTTTTTATGAAACCCTCTGGAACAAAAAACGCACTGTCGGTCGATGATGCCGGGGAATTGTTGGGTATCTTGCGGACCCGCTTTGAGACCAATCAGAACCGCCACAAAGGACTCGCCTGGGCCGAGGTCGAAGCAAAATTATTGGCGCATCCGGAAAAACTTTGGTCGCTCCAGCAGATGGAAAAAACCGGCGGTGAACCGGATGTGGTGGATTGGGATAAAAAGACGGGCGTATATTCCTTTTTTGACTGCTCGCCAGAGACGCCGAAGGGCCGGGTGAGTGTGTGTTACGATCGGGCGGGATGGGAATCGCGGAAGGAACACCGGCCGAAAACCAACGCGATGGATTTGGCCACGGAGATGGGCATCGAGTTATTGACGGAAGAACAATATCAGACGCTGCAAAAGCTGGGCGAGTTCGATCTGAAGACTTCGAGCTGGGTAAAGACTCCCGAGGCCATGCGGAAACTCGGCGGCGCGCTGTATTATGAACGCCGCTACGATCGGGTCTTCGTGGGACACAACGGCGCCCAGTCCTATTATGGGGTGCGAGGGTTCCGCGGCTGTCTCGCAGTCTAAGGGATTTCTTAACTTGTCCGTTTTTGGGGACTGGAGGGGACGGGTCTTCGCATCCCTGGGTGCCGAGGGCCCGGCACCCTCCAGGATCAGACTCCGCGAGCCGCAGCGGCGGAGAACGGGCCGGAGGTGATTCCGGCGCCCACATCGTAAACCGCAAAGTGTGGTCCGGGTGTTTTTCCTCTCAAGGAAATTTGCCGCAAGCCTTCGGCATTCCGGGAAAAATAGTCGGAGTCAAAGACCACTGGAGGGCCGGTCGGTTTGGGGGTTAGGATGATCGAACCGTTACCCCCGGCGAGAGTAAGCCGGGGGAGTTCCACATTCCCCGACGTGAGGGAACTCAGTCCGGCGGCATCGGCGGCGGTCTGCCAAGCGGGACTTTCCGGATGGACAATGACGCGAGAGGGCGCCGCCGTTTCCTTCAGCAAAACCAGCCATTCGGAGGCACGCTCGACGGGACCGACCGGGCCGAGAACAATCACGATGTCGGGGCGAATTTCGGCGACGGTCTCCCAAATATCCGAAAGCACGGTGGTGTCTTCCGCGTGTTCCAGATTCACCCCGGAGGCGATGAGGATGCGCGAAGTATTGGGCTGGTGGCGGGGACGGCGGACCCATTTGACGACAAAAATGGAGGCAAGGCCGAGGCCGGAGCCTCCCAGATTGATCAGGGCATCCCAGGGTGACGCGGCCCGGTTGCGGGAGGCGTATTGCACCAGTTCGGTGGAAACCGCAAAGAAGGCGCAAACTGCGAGCACCATCCCGCCCAGTCGCAAGGAACAGGAGCCGGACCACGGGTTTTTCAAGAGATCCCGCGTGCGCCAGAGGAGGATGGCGAGCACGGCGAATTCCACCACGTGGGAGGCTTTGCGGAAGACGATATTGGCGGCGTAAAGATCGCGGTGGGACATCTGAGGATCCCACCAGAGGAGAAGGGGGTTGAGGATGCGGCGGGACATCCCAAGGGAGCCGAGGTCGGTCGAGGCCACGAGGATGAGAACCATCCAAATCACCACGGGCAGCCACCGCCGCGCGAACCGAGAAAAATCTTCCAAGCCCTCTTTGATGGAGGTATTGACAAGGCCGTGTCAATACTTTGCGCTGTCTCCGTTTTGCCCGCGGAGAGTCGCGGCGAACGGCTATGAACTTCCTCTCCGACAAGACTTTACCCGCTCTCATGCGCGGCGCCGTGCTGCCGGTCCTTTTGGGTTGTGCGCTGGTGGGGTGTGAGACGACTCCTCCCGAGTCCTCGGAGATGCTGGAGGCCCTCAACGAGCCGGCGGCGAGTGAGGTGTATCACTTGAGGGTGGGGGACATTGTGCAGGTGGATGTGTTTCAGGAGCCCGGAATGACGACTCGTCAGCGGGTGCAGGGAGACGGGACGATTTCCGTGGGGCTGATCGGACGGGTGCCCGTGCAGGGCGAGACGGTCGAGCAGGCGGCGGAACGCATTTCCAAGCTACTCGACAAAAAGTATCTCATTAATCCCCAGGTCAACATCACCGTGCTGGCCTATTCGCCACGACGTTTCACCGTGTGGGGCCGGGTGCAGCGTCCGGGGAGTTATGTCATTCCGCCGGAACAAACCGTGTCGCTGCCGGAGGCCATTGCGATGGCGGGTGGGAATTCCGATATCGGAAATTTGAAAAAAGTTTTTGTGAGCCGGAAGAAGGACGGCGAGGTCAAACGCATCCGGGTGAACGCGCTGTCGGCCACGGCCCAGTACTTTAATGTGCGCGAGGGTGACGTGATCTTCGTCGCGGAGACGGTGTTTTAGATGGCCTTCGAGGACGCAGGAGCGGCTGACCCGTTTTCCCCCTCGGGAGGTGGGTCGCCCATCGATCTGAAAAAGCTGTTCGCCGTGCTGCGACGGTTTTGGTGGATTCCGTTTCTCACCGTAGCGGTTGGGGTCGGACTGGCGTTGCTGTATTTCCAAAACGTGAAGCCGGCCTTTCGGTCAGCGGCGGAGATCAAGGTGGAGCGCCGTTCAGCAACATCCATTGGGTCGGGCAACAGCCCGGCGGCGCTGGAGGGCGCGACGACGACGGAAGATCTCAAGACCATCGAGGCGAGCTTTCTCAACCCCAAGGTGATGGAGCGCGTGATCAGGGCGCTGAACCTCAAAACCACGGATAACTTTGTTGGTCAGGGCCGTCCGGCATCAGACGTGACCCGGGAGGAGTTGATGGGTTATCTCATGGAGAACAGCACCGTGGCGCTGAGGCAGGATACGCGGTTGATTGAGGTTTCCTTCGAAAATTGGAATCCGGAAACAGCGCAGAGGGTGGCGGATGTGCTGGCGGAGCAGGGTATCGAAGAGGACCGCGAGCAACGCGTGCAGGCCTTGGGAGGAAATGTGGTTTTTTTGAAAGAGGAAGCGGCGAAGCAGGAGGCGACCCTGCGCGAGGCGGAAAAAAAGTACAACGATGAGATGCGCAAGCTTGGCAGCGTTTCCATCGATGATCAGATGAACATTGAGGCCGACCAGCTCCGGGATTTTAATTCCCGCCTGACGCAGGCAAAATCCGAGCGCCTCAAGCTCGCCAGCGACTACGAACAGATCCAGGCCTGCCTGAACGACCCGGACAAACTTCTCGCCATCGAAAGCATTGCGAAAGTGCCCGCCGTCGAGCGCCTGTACCTCCGGGCGAGCGAACTGCGCGGTCAGTTGGTGAAGCTGGCCCAGCGGTATGGACCGATGAACCCGCTGATGATCCAGACCCAGACCGAGCTGCGGGAGGTAGAAAAAACTCTCAAACAGGAAATCCTCCAGGCACCGCGCAGTGTGGAAGTTGCCCTGGCCTCCGCCCAGCGCAACGAGGAGGGACTGGCCCGCGAGCAGGCTTCGCAGGAAAGCCGGGTGATCGAACTCAAGCAACTCTCTCTGAATTCTTTGGTGCTGAAACGTCAGATCGATGCGGAAAAATTGTCTTATGCGACGACGTTGAGCCGCCTCAACGAAGAAGTGTCCCAATCCCGGAGCCAGCCCGTCCTGCTGCAGCTCGTCAAAGCGGCCGGACCGGCTTATCCTGTGAGTGTTTCGCGGCTCAAGGTGCTGGCTGTCGGCCTGTTGGGCGGACTGATGGTCGGAGTGGGTCTCCTGCTCCTGATTCTCCAGCTCGATTCGAGTGTGAAAACGGTGGAGGAGGCCGAGACGGCGTTTCATCTCTCCGTCCTGACCGCCGTGCCGCAGTCTTCTTCCGCCACTGGGGATCTAAAAAACAGCCCGGTGATCAACGACCGGTACTCGTCCGTGGCGGAGGCGTTTCGCACCCTGCGCACGGCGATCCGGCTGCGCGAGGATGGGCCAAACTCTGCGTTTGCCCTCGTCACCAGCGCCCTGCCGGGCGAAGGGAAATCGTTCTGCGCCCTGAATCTCAGCATCGCGCTGGCGCAAACCGGACAGCGCACCCTGTTGGTGGATGCGCATCTGCGGCACCCGGTGCTGGAGCAGCTCGCGCTGGGCTCCCGCGGCGCGCAGGGGCTTTCCGACTACCTCCAGGGGATGTCGGGATTTTCTTCCGTGATTCACGCGACCACCGTGGCCAATCTGGATCTGGTGGCTGCCGGAAGCCCCACCGCGCATCCGGCGGAGTTGCTTTCCCGGCAGCGCTTCGAAGAATTTCTGGAGGAGGCGGGACAGCATTACGACCGGATTATTTTTGATTCTGCTCCGGTTGAGCCGGTGAGTGACACGCTCGGGTTTGTGCGATTTTTCCCTGTGATCTGTCTGGTTTTCCGGGCGGGTAAGACCGCGAAAGCCGCCGTGGAACGGAGTCTCGAAATGATCAGCCGGGCCGGGGCGAAACCCTCCGGCCTCATTATGAACGGGGTGGCGCAGAAAAACGTTCGGACCCCGACCTCGCAGCCGGAGGAGTCATCTTCGCAGGATTTGCTGGGCTTTCCGGTGACCTGTGGAGCCTGCGGCAAGACGTATCGAACTCTGGAAGATTTTCTGGCCGAGACTCGCGCGTTGGAAAACAACGCGGAAGGTCGCCCCGGCCTCCAGGTCATTCGCTCCTGTGCCTGCGGGGCTTCGGTGAGGGTTCCTTCGGAGAATCGGCGGGATTTCACTGAGCCCGGTGAGGTGCGAAGACAGATTTTCGGCGAGCTGCAGGACCGGTTGATGGCTTCGGGCATGCCCCCGGACGAGGCCCGGGCCAAACTTTTGCTCACCCTGAAAATCTGGCGCAACGAACTCTCCGGCGACCATCACCTCGACAATTCCCAAGCCGCTGCGCGTCGCAACGAGCTCTTCACTCAGGTGGTGAACGGGCTGTCGGGCAGTGGGCAGTCGCGGGAGGAGGCGCGCGCCCGGCTGCTGGAGGCGATTCAAATCTGGCGCGGCGGGCCGTGATCCCGCAAATCCGGTGGGTGCTGGCGCTCGTCGCCGTCCTTCCGGCGGTGGTCGGAGCCCAGACCCTTGCGCCCACGCCCACTCCGAAACCGGTGCAGGGGCCTCAGCCTTTTCAACCCAATATCTCCACCACGGAAACCACCACCCCGTCGGTGGAGAATCCCAGTGCCTTTTCGCCGTGGTACGACGTGATGGAGGACCTCACCCTGCCGGATGATTTTGATCCCCTCCAGGCGGCCGCTGCGGCGCTCACAGGGCAGGCCGAGGCGGCGGCGGCCGATACGGAGGGCACGTCCGCGGCGAGGGGCGATGTGCCCTTTTCCGATCTCTTCATCGAAAACGCGGAGGGCTCGTTGCTGTCCACGCCGGAGGGCAATGTTTTTACCGCAGAATCCCTGTTACTCTCGGCGGGCGGACCTTCCTATGCGGGGCTAAGTAAGGAGGCGGAACTGCCGTTCGGCGAAACGTTCTACCCGATGGTTTATGCGCCGAGGGCGATTCCGGTTTTTAAACGGGTGCGGCCCCTCACTCCGGTCGGCCCCTTCCGCGTCGGCGTGGATCTCGGAGTTTCCACCGCCTACAATAACAACGTCTTCGGCGAGCCATCCAACCCCCAAGGCGACATGATCACCACGCTTTTGCCCGCCGTATTCCTGGAGGCCGGCACCCGCGGCAAAGCGCAGCTCCTATATGCCCCGACGGTGGTGAGTTTTGCCAAAAACAAGGATCTGGGCAGCGTGAATCAGTCCGTGTTTTTTCGGCTGCGGTATCCTTTCACCAAGCTGAAACTCGGGCTCGATACCTTCTATCTAACGACCAACGGGCTTTTTGTGGACAATGACGAAGGCGGTTTCGCCAAACAGAACACCTTTCTCACCCGCGTTTTTGCGGAGTATCCGGTCACGCAAAAAGTCGCCGTCGAACTCACAGGGGAAAGTGTCTGGCAAGACACCGAGCCCGGCGGATCGCAGGTCGAACATTCCGTGAAGGGTCGGGCGTATTACCAACTGACCACTTCGGTCAAGGCGGGACTGTCCCTCAAGGTCGGGACCTATGTCGCGCCGGCCGAAACCCAGGTTTACGAAACGGTGCAGATGACAAGTTCGTGGCGAATCACCGATGGGCTGGTGCTGTCAGGCGAGGCGGGGATCGAAATGCGGCACCTCTCGATCAGTGAGGAGGGACGCAACGAACTCGGCATCCCGGTCTTTAACCTGCAGTGCAGCTACAACCCGTCCTCAACCACGCTCTTTAACATCACGTTCTATCGCGACGTGCTCAACACCACCTTCAACGATGTGAGTCTGAACATCACCACCGGGGCCAACACCTCGGTGCTCATTCGATTTTTCGAGCGCATTAATTTCCGGCTGGAGCTGGGATTTGGGTACGCCGAACAGCTCACGGATGAGCAAAGTGAGGACGGGCATTATTCTTTCGTGCAGGGCGGCATGTCTCTCTCTTACCAGTTCCTCAACCGGGTCGAAATCCAGCTTTTCGACAACCTGCAACAGCGCTTCGGCAGCAATGTGGGCAACGACTACGTCAGTAACACCATGGGCGTGGCCATCACTCTGAAGTTTTGATCGCGGACGGCAAGTCTTGCGGTAGTCCCTCACCGTCGGGGCGGTTCCCCAACGCCGTAATGTGGACATGAGAGACAGGCCTCCTTTCCTCCCCTTTTCTCGATGACCTAAGAGTTTTCCGTTTCGTCAATCTGGCTCAATAACCCGCTGGGATAGCGGCAGTTCCATCCAGATGCGGACGCGGCAGGGATCCAACAAAACCTCGTTTGATCGCCTCGTTGAGAATCGCCCTGGTGGCCGTGGCACCAATGCGGGTGACGCCCAGTTCGCGCATCAAAAGAAGATCGTCGAGCGTGCGCAAGCCGCCCGCGGCTTTTATCTGAATATGAGGTGCCGTGTGCTGGCGCATCAACTTGAGGTGCTCGGTCGTGGCACCCCTATAATTATACTGTCCGTCGGCCTGCTTGACAAAGCCGTATCCTGTGGAGGTTTTCACAAAGGCCACATTCACCTCCGAGCAAATTTCACACTGCCTGATGATTTCCGCTTCGTTCAAAAAGTCGTTCTCAAAAATCACCTTCAGGATCGAGCCGCTCGCCACGACCACCTCGTTGATCAGGGCGATTTCGCGCTGTACGTAATCCCATGCGCCGCTCTTCACCTTGCCGTTGTTCACGACCATGTCGATTTCTCTTGCTCCAGCGAGTGCTGCGGATTCCGCCTCGATCACCTTGATGCCCGTTGTGCTGTTTCCGTGCGGAAACCCAATTACCGCGCACGCCATCACGTCCGTGCCTTGAAAGATCCCCAGGGCCTGGCGGATGGCATAGGGCTTTAGGCAGGCCGTCGCCACGCCGTAATCGCGGGAAAGCTCGCAGCCTGTCTGTACTTCTTCATCCGACATCGTAGGATGCAGTAGGGAGTGGTCGATCATCTTGGCTAATTCATTTACACTGGGTTGTTTCATAAGTAGGAGAGGTTAGGATTTAGTCTGAAAATTGAGTTCTAGTCGGGGAACCGCCGCCGCATTATCCACGACATTATTGAGAATAAATCGACCGCCGTGATAATAGAGCACCTGATACCAGAGCGGCCGACGACCGGCATCAAATCCGAAGCCTGCCAGGCGTAGGGCCGGCACGGTCCATCGGACTCCCGGCCATTCCGGAGCTTCCGAGGCCCTCACCTCCGCCTCCTCGCGCTGCACGCTCAGCCCATACCGTTCCCGGCACAGTTGGTAAAAAGATCCTTCGAGATGTTTTGCTCTCAGCCGCGGATACAAAGCGGCTGGCAACCATCGCTCCTCCATAATGACCACCTCGTCATCGATCAGGCGCAGTCGACGCATAAACATCACCCGCGATGAATCCCCTGACGCCAAAGTAGCTCGCGCGGGCTCGGGAGGGATCGTGCTGGACTGAAATTCTACCAACCGCGTCGAGGGACGGTGGCCCTGTGCCCTGGCGAATTCCGTAAAACTCTCTATCCGCCTCAGCGAAGTGAAAAGAGAAGGCCTTTCGGCCACAAAGCAGCCAATTCCTTTGCGCATCTCCAGCCAACCCTCGCTGACCAGCTTTGCCAGGACCTTGTTTGCCGTGGCCCGGCTGATTGCATGCTTGGACGCCAATTCCCGTTCCGAGGGAAACTGCTCGCCCGGACGCCAGCGTCCCGCCGCCAAATCCTGCTGGCAGAGCTCAATCAACTGCTGATGGACATTCCGTGTCTCGATCATGATGGCATGGTGGATGGTGGACTAGCCACTGTCAA
Organism: Terrimicrobiaceae bacterium; assembly: GCA_041752695.1. Classification (GTDB taxonomy): domain Bacteria; phylum Verrucomicrobiota; class Verrucomicrobiia; order Chthoniobacterales; family Terrimicrobiaceae; genus CALCJD01. Next base: position 56,758 of record JBGSVZ010000042.1, on the reverse strand, counting down.
TCCCACGACAAACTCGCGCTGGCACCTCTCCGCATACTGCACCACCCAAGGAGTTGGGTTCGCGCGAGGGGAAGGGCTTTCTCCCGCCGGTGCGCGCCACGGATGGTTCCCCGCAGCGGTTTTTCCATGGGCCTTGCCGTTGGGTGGGGCATGACTTGGAGAGTGTCCCGGACATGTGCCGACGGGCAGGGTTCGCGGTATGCCGTTCGGAGCAGCCTGAAGACTGGACTTCAACGCCGGAACCTTCCCGCGGACGACGTTTACGGAGCATCCATCCGTGCTGGCCAAAATTTGTCCGGCATCGAATCTCGCTAGAAACTCTGGAACCCTCTTGCCGTGAGGAGTTTGTGGGGGTAATCAGCTTCCCTCAATTCGTTGTTAATTTGCCGGTATGTTTCAGCATCGTGAGCTTGGCCTGATCCAAGCGTATCAGATCGGGGTGACCCTCGTGATGAGTGTGTTGTACTGGGTGTACTTCTTCGTGCTCGACCGGCTGGTGCCCGGGGTGACGCTGGCCGGGTCGACGAACTATTTTGAATATTTCCTCGCCACCGCCCTGGCTTTTCAGGTCGCGTTCCTGACCTCCCGACAGAACGACATTCTCTCCGTCTCCTCTGGAGTGGTCGAAAGCCACCGGTTGATCTGGACCCCGGTCGTTTTTGCCGGGGCAATCTCCTGTATGTTTCTTGTGCTGACGAAGGAGCAGGTGATTTCCCGGCTTTTCCTCTTCACATTTTTGCCGCTCACCTACGTGGTGTTGTTGATTTTCACCCGGTTTTTCGCGCTCGATATCCTGCGCTTCTTTCTGCGGCATCAAAGGCAGCGTCTCCTGCTGGTCGGCCAGCCCTCGGAGATTCCCCATGTCCAGTCGCTCTTGACCAAGGCGAAATTGTTTGGTTTGGAAACCATGGGCATCGTGACGGATGCCTCACCCGACGAATTGCCTCCCGGACTGGCCAAACTCGGCGATCCCGATGATCTCGAAAAGATCCTCACCGAGCAGGATGTGGAAAACATCTTCATCCTGGGAAGTCCGCGGGACCGGCGGATGTTGGGCGGGTGGATGCGCCTGGCCGAGGCGCGGGGTTGCCGGGTGTCGTTGGTCAACGACCTCGACGTGTTTTTGCAACGCCGGCTCTCGTATTTTCGCTGCGACAATGTGGACCTGATTGAGCTGCGGGAAGAGCCCTTGCAGAACCTGGTGAATCGCGCTGTCAAACGCGCCCTCGATATCACGCTGAGTCTTCCCGTGGTGGTTTTTGTTCTGCCACCGTTGGTCGTCATCGTTTGGATTGTTCAGCGCATGCAGGCGCCCGGTCCGGTGTTTTTCCGTCAGCTTCGGTCTGGAACGGACAACCGGCCCTTCGCCATCTTCAAGTTTCGCAGCATGTATGCGAGTCCGGTGGATTCCGGCAAGCAGGCAACGGTGGCGGATAGTCGGATTTATCCGGCGGGGAGCCTGCTCCGCCGTTTTAGTCTGGATGAGTTCCCGCAGTTTTTTAATGTGCTGCTCGGCCACATGAGTCTGGTCGGGCCGCGTCCCCACATGCCCCAGCATGACATGATTTTTGCCGAGGTGATGTCTTCCTACCGCATCCGGGGGTTTGTGAAGCCGGGAATCACGGGGCTGGCGCAGATCCGCGGGTTCCGGGGGGAAACCGCGACGCGGGAGGATGTGGTTCGCCGGGTCGAGTGTGACATCGAATACATCGAGACGTGGTCACTTTTGCTGGACATCCGGATTGTCTGGGTGACCGCCCTGCATTTGGTGCGGCCTCCCAAGACGGCCTACTGACCGAACAGGACGGCGTCCATTTTTTCCAAAAAACCCTGCTCGGAAAATTGTTCGGCGTGGGCGCGAATGCGGCGCGGTTCCCAGCGGATTTTTTCGCTTTTTTCCACCGCGGCGGTCAGGGCATCGGCGTTGGGTTCGTCAAAAAAGACTCCGGTGAGACCTTCGACGACGGTTTCCAGCGCCCCGCCTTTTTGGAGGGCGATGACCGGTTTGCCGCAGGCCATGGCCTCGACGGGAGTGATGCCGAAATCTTCGTGCCCAGGGAACAAAAATGCCCGGCAGCGTCGGAAGTGCGCGAGAACTTCCGGATCGGGGAGGCGGCCGAGGATTTGCACGGAGGGGCCGGCGAGTTTTTCCAAGGCCTCCCGCTGTGGTCCGTCGCCGAGGACGATGAGATTTTTTCCACTGCGGGAAAACGCCCGCACGGCGAGATCGACATTCTTGTATCCGAGCAGGCGAGAGACGATGAGGTAAAAATCCTCGCTCGATTCGGAGAGGGTGAAACGGTGGGTTTGTACCGGCGGGGGAATGACGATCGATTCGCGACCGTAACAGCGCCGGATGCGCTCCTGGACGTTGTGAGAATTGGCGACCAGGACGTCGAGCCGACGGACCGCGGCGATGTCCCGTCGGCGCAAGATCGGGAGGGCGAGACGGATCAGGCGGTTGATGGCCGAATTCCCGACCTCGTGATCAAGGTATTCGTCCGTCTGCCAAAGAAAGCGGGTGGGGTTGTGAACGTAACACACCGTGCGGGTGCCTGGAGCAAAACGCATGTATTTGGCAAAGGTGCTGGAACTGATCCAGGCGCAGTCCGCCTTTACGCGCCCGAACGATCGGAACGCGGCGGGGTAAAGGGGAAGGTATTTTTTGAAATGGGTGTGGTGCCGGATGAGCGGGGCATTTTGCAGCCAGGAGGTGCGGATGTCGGCATCGTTAAAATCCTGCCAGAGAATGTCCCGGGCCACCGCGCTTGTGTAGATGGGTGCCTGCGGGTAGTGCCGGTGCATGGCAGCAAGCACGCGTTCCGCGCCGCCCATCTGGATGAGATAGTCGTGAGCGAGGACGAGTTTCATGAAAGTGAAGCCAGGATGGCGTCGGTGCGGGCCAGGACGCGGGACAAGGAATATTCAGCCTCCGCGCGCCGACGTCCGGCGAGCCCGAGTTTTTCGCGTTCCGCTGGGGACTGGAGGAGACGGCGGAGAGCGTCCTCGAGGGAACTGACGTCACCTGGGGAAACCAGACGGCCGGCGGAATTGTCGTCCAGAATTTCAATGGGTCCGCCCGCCCTGGCGGCCACGACCGGACGGCGGGCGAGCATGGCTTCGACCAGAACGCGACCGAAAGGTTCCGGCGCAGTGGAGCAGTGCACGACGATGTCCGCCGCCTTCATCAAGGCCGGGATGTCCGGGCGGAACCCCAAAAATTTCACCCGGGACCCGAGCCCGGCGGCGAGTTTGCGGACCTCTTCGGCGTAGGCGCGGTCATCGTCCGTAAAAAGGGCGTCCCCGACAACCCAGACCGCGAGTTCCGGCAGACGGGCGGCGGCGCGGAGCAGAACATCCTGCCCTTTCCATCGGGCGAGTCGTCCGAAGATGGCGGCGACGGGGAGGCCTTCGGGATTCAGTTCCGCCCGCAAGGCGGCAGCTTGCGCGTCGGAGACGGCATCAAAAGGCGCGGGGTCGAAGCCGTTGGGGACAATTTCTGTCCGGGTGTGTCCGCCAGCCTCGGTGAAGGCTTCGGCCGTGGCGCGGGAGTTCGCGATGACGATTTGGGCACGGTTGGCTGCGGCGACGAGGACGCGGATATTGGTCGCGCTGAAATGCCTGGGATCGAGCAGATCGTGGAGGTGATAAACGGCTGGTCTTAGGTGCGGAAAATTCGCCGCGGTGCCGTAAACGAGCGCCTTGGCCGTATTGAGATAAACCAGGCGGGCTTCGCGAATTCTCCGCCTCAGGGCGAGTCCATGAGAGAGCTGCGCGGGCAGACTGGCGGCCAGAGTGAGAGCGGAAGTCGTTTTGGTGATGCGGGAGGCGGCACCGGGGAGGGGAAGGACTTCCGTCGTGATCTGGCGATCCCGCAAGTGGTCGGCAAAGGGACCTTCGGAAAAGAGCACCACTTTGGCATCGTGCCGGCGATGCATGGCGAGATCGGCTAGGCAGAGTTCCGCTCCGCCGAGTTGTCCGCTTTGGTCAACGAGAAGAATCATTCGCTGCCTCCTCATACACCGCCAGAACCCGCCGGGCAATTTGTGGCCAAGCAAAACCGTTCGCCGCGTATTCCCGGCAGGCGTGTGAGGACGGAAGACCGCCCGCAAGAGCGCGGGCCAATCCCTCGGCCAGCGCTTCGACATCGCATCCTTTCAGCACCAAGCCGGGGTCCAATGCGCTCACCGCCTCGGGCAGTCCGCCGACCGGCGTCACCAGCACCGGCGTGCCGCAGGCGAGGGATTCGAGCGTGATGAGGCCGAATCCTTCCAAGGCCCCGGAAGGAACGATGGAAAAATCGGCCGCCGCATAGGCAGTGGGCAGGTCGTGATCGGAAAGGAAACCGACCAGCCGAACCTGGTCGCTCACGCCCAAAGCGGTGGCCTGTGCACGCAGTTCTTCGGCTAGCGGGCCGCGCCCTGCCACGTGCAGAAGGGCGTCGGGATGGCGGGGCGCGATTTGGGCGAAGGCGGCGACGAGATTTTCCAAGCCCATGCGATTCACCAGGCGGCGCACGCAGAGAATGATTTTTTTCTCGGGAGGCCAGTTGATTTGCAGCCGGGCCGCCGTTTGATTTTCGGCGGGCCGGAAGCGGGAGATATCGACCCCCCCCGGGATGACGCACACGCGGTGTTCTGGCACGCCGTATTCTGAACAAAGGATGTCGCGAAACGCCGTGGACAGCGCGACCAGCCGGGTGGCTGAGCCGTAGACTTGTCGTTCCACCCAGCGTTTGGCCGCAATGACGAGGGCGTTCTGACCCTCCCGGGCGGATTCTCCCGCCCAGGGGCCGTGGAAATGCACGACATGCGGGACGTGACGGAGAGGCGAAAGCGGGAGGGCATACAAGGCAAAGTGTGTTGCCACCAGACGCCCGGGCTCGCGTAAGGCAGGGCGGAGCCGGCGGATCGCCTGGAGGCGGGCGAGCAGTCCGGTCATCGCACCACCCAGTGGGAGGGCTGACGCAATTTCCGGTCCCGGAAGGCCGAAGGCGGCTGCGGAAACGTCCGCGCCGAGATCCTGAAGCCCGCCGAGGAGGCCGGAAAAATAGCGGTCCGCACCCCCGCCGGACGGATCGAAGTGCATGCCGACTTCGAGGATGCGCAAATGTTTCACGGCCGCGGAATGTCTTTAATTTTAGCGGCGGGGTTCCCTGCCCAGACCTGAAAGGGTGGGACATTCGTGAGAAGCACGGATCCGGCACCCAGCACGCTGCCTTCGCCGAGATGGAGAGAATGGTCGTGTCGGGCCACCACGATGGAATGCGCGCCGATGGTCACGCCGTTGCCAAGCACGATGCGGTGCTCCGATCCGATGGCGCTCTCCGCGGCGAGGGTGACGTGGTGAAAAATCCGGCAGCTGTCCCCGATCGTCACCTGCGGGTGAATCACCACGCCGAGCGCGTAGTGCTCCAACAAAAGATTTTCGCCCACCACGGCCTCGGCGGGCAGGAGGCATTTGTGCAGCATCCAGTTCGCCAGCTTGACGAGGCGGGCCAGTTGCAACCAGCCTCCGCGATGTAACCGGCGGGAGAGCGCCCAGAGCTGCTCGGGGGTTCTAGGCCGCATGAGATTTGAACTCCACGGCGCGTTCGATGGAGCCGGCCATTTTGGTCGCGACGGCGCTCAACGAAATGGTCTCTGCCGTCCATTGCATGCCCTTGGCCGCAAGGTCCCGCCGCAGCCGGGGATTTTCCGCCAGGCGACGCAGACTGGCCGCGAGTTCGGTGGCGTTTTTTTCCGCGAAAATGACCCCGCCTCCGCTCGCTGTGATGAGCTGGGGAATCTCGCCGGAGTCGGATCCGACCACCGGCGTGCCACAGGACAACGCCTCGGGAATCACGCGGCCAAACTGCTCCTTCCAATTGGGCTGCGTCTCGGAGGGCAGCACGAGCAGATCAAAGGCGCTAAGGTAGCGCGGCGTTTGTTCGTGTGGAATATATCCAAGGAACGTCGCGCGTTCCGCCACGCCTTCCGCCGCCAGGAGTCCGCGGAAGGTTGTCTCGAATTCGCCCGTGCCGATCAGGACCAGTTTCCATTTGAGGGATTTGATCTGACCCAGCGCCGCCGCCAGGGTGCGCAGTCCTTTCGGCTCGACCAGACGGCCGACAAATCCGATCACGACTTCGCCGGATGCCCGCGGCAGCAAGCTCGCCGCGTCGGCATCGCCGAACGGACGGTAGAGTGCCGGATCGACCGGAAGCGGGCAGACGGTGGCCGAACCGCGGTACCCTTTGGCCCGCAGAACATCGGCCACGGCATTGGTGATCGGGAAGGCAAAGCGGCTGTTTTCGTAAACCAGGCGTTCCAATCTCGCGATGGGGAAGGGGTATTTTTTCGCAATATTCTGACACGAATAAAATCCGAACGCCGAGGGGAGTCCGCGGTTGGCCAGACAGACCTGGGCGGTGGCGAGTGCGTAGGGTTCGTGGTTCACGTAGATCGCATCGAACCGTTCGCGTTTGAGCCACGAGGCCCAGGCGGTCCGATAGACATGCAAAATGATGTTGCCGTTGCCGAGAACGGGAATTTTTCGAATGTGTCCCGCGAAGCCCGGCCAGGGTTTCTCGTCGAGGGTGTTGCCGAATTCATCTTTCCAGGGCGAAGGAATGACCAGGGTCAGTTTCCATCCGGTGAGAGACTCGAGTTCGCCGTACAGGCGCTGATTCGCCGCGGTGGCGCAGGAGTGACTGACAACAAGAAGTCTCATGGGAGCACCGTCTTGTAAGCCTCCTCGGTGAGATCGGCAACACGATCCCATGTGTAGTTTTTCTCCACGATATCGCGCCCGCGTTCCCCCATGGCTTGCAGAGCTTCTGGCGCGGCGAGGAGCGGCCGGAGGACGCTCGCGATGTGGGCCGGATCGGGGAGGACAAACTCTCCGTTCACCCCGGGCTGGATGAAGTCCTCAGTGCCATTGATTTTGGTGGCGACGATCGGGAGTCCGCAGGCCGCCGCTTCGATCGTGGCCAGGCTGAAGGCTTCGTAGTGGCTGGGAAAAAGAAAAACATCCGCCGCCGCCATGTCCGCCGCCATGTCCTGGCGGAACCCTCCGAAGATCACTCTCGCGCCGCAATCCCTCGCCAGGCTCTTGAAGCGTTCGCGGTCCGGATCGTCGCCCGCGACAAATAGCTGGGCGTCCACCTCTGCCATTGCGCGAATGGCCAGATCGAGACCCTTGCGCGCCCATTCGCCGCCGGAAAACAAACAGACGCGATCTTCCGGCCCCAACCCATTCGCTGCCCTCCAGGCGAGATTTTTTTCCCGGGATTGCGGTCGGAAAATGGCGGTGTCGGCAGCGTTCGGCACGATGCGAACGGGCGAATTCCCGATGGCGTAATACCGGCGGAGTTCGCTTTCCACCCCGCGCGAGACCGGAAGGAAAAGCGGACCGGGTTGGCGCGTGTAGAGTTTTTTCTCCGCGGCGCTGGTCACGCGCAGATACAAATTTCGGGTGAAACGCCGCAGGGTCGAAACGTTTTCCTCCGCCGCGAACTGCGCGAGAATTTCCCGCTTCGCTGGCTGGATGTTTTGGATGGTCACAACATTGGCGCGGAGGGTGTTCGGCCCGATGGAATGGACGATGTCGTAGTCGTGCGTGCGCAGGGTGCGATTCACCGCGGTGTGGTAACTCCAAAAGTCCGCCACTTCCGGCCGGTCAGGTCCCGGAACCTTGTGCCAGCGGACGGCCGTGAGATCGAGATCCTCGGCCCGGCGAGCGTAGAGATCCACCTGGTGGCCGCGGCGCGCAAGCCGCTCGGCGACCTCATTCACCGCCCGCGCACTGCCGTCGCGGCGGTTGCAGTTGATCATGGCGAAGGCAATGCGCATGGGGATTCCGGAAGAAAAACTCAGCGGCACCTTCGCCGACTATTCCAGCAAAACGGCGGCGACTTCCGGCGGCGGCAGCCCCCAGGATTTCCAACGCGCCCGATATTCCTCGGCGGGGAGCAGGACGTATTGAGGGTTCGCCGCCGACCGCAGCCAGCGGATGAGGTTCACCAGAGCCGGTTGAGTCATGACCGTACACCCGGCGGAGGCGCGCTCCGGGCCGCGTTGGATGTGAAAAAAGATCGCACTGCCCGCGCCCGCAACCGGAGGGTCCGCATTGTGCCGGATCTCCACCAGCCAGCGATGCGGAGGATCGTTGAGGCGCATTTTCTGTTTTTCGAACCAGGGCGGGACATTGGCGGGGTCGACCACGACGTGCCGGTTGTATTCGGGAAGGGCGGGGTCATCGATCCAGGCATCGCGTTCCGTGATGGTGTGAAAAGGGTAGTCCGCCCCCTCCGGCAGCGCCTTGTCGTAAGTGTAAATTTTTCCAATCTGAAACACTCCGGCCGGGGCGCGTTTGTCGCGCTCGATTTTCTGCAATCCGTCGTCGCCCTGCCGGAGGCCCCGGCCCCAGGCGAGGCCGTTTTTTCCGTAGAGGACGCGGATCGGCGCGGACACCGCCCGCCAGGTTTTCCCGTCGCGTTCGAAAAGCTGGAGTTTGCCGGTGGAGGAGTTCCAGGAGGGCGCGACGGAGACGACGAGTTGCGTCACCGAGGCGTCGAGCGCCAGGGCCGGTGACGAAACGAGTGCGAGTAAAAATAGGACGCCGAGGACCCGCTGTTGGAGTCCAGCCTTCAGGCTGTCCTTAGAAGCGCACGCTAAAGCGTGGACTCCAACGGCGCCGGATTTGGTATCAGTTCCAGACGCCATCGGCAGCAGCATCGGCCACGGTGGGATAAACGGTGAAAACCTTGAGCAGTCCGGAAATCTCGAAAAGCTGGCGAAGCTGCGGGCTGAGCCCAGCCATACCGAAGCGCCCGCCGGCGCGCGACATTTCCTGCGACGGAACGATGATCGCGCGGATGCCCATGCTGGCGACAAAGCTGGTGCCGCCGAAGTCCACCACGAGGGAGCGCTCGCCATTTTTGATATGGTTGACGGCGCATTCCTGAAAAGTTGCCGCTCCGGCGTGGTCCAGGCGGCCATCAACGGCGAGGACGAGAATCGGGCCTTCCCTGCGTTCGGTGATCTGCATCGGGGTAGTAAACAGGAGCGGTTCGGGCGGGCAAGGAGGAATGCGCTCGCGCTTGATTAGCGGAATATTCCCCCGTAGGGTTGCGTCCCTTTTGCCATGAAAAAAGTCTCTCTCTACGACACCACGCTGCGTGACGGCACGCAGGGCACCGGCATCTCTTTCTCGGTGCTCGATAAGATCCGGGTCGCCGAGAAGCTCGACGCCTTTGGCATTGATTACATCGAGGGAGGCTGGCCGGGCTCCAATCCCAAGGATGCCGCCTTCTTTGACGAGGCGGCCAAACGCACCTGGAAACATGCCAAAATTTCCGCCTTCGGCATGACCCGACGGGGCAAAGCCAAGGTCGAGGACGATGCGCAGGTTCAGATGTTGCTCGATGCCAAGACCCCCGTCGTCACCATCGTCGGGAAAACCTGGCCGCTGCACGTGACCGAGGTCTTTAACGTGAGCCTGGAGGAAAATCTGGCGATGATTGCCGACACCGTGCGTCACTTGAAAGCCCATGGACGCGAGGTGCTTTACGACGCCGAGCATTTTTTCGACGCCTTCCGCGAGGACGAGGCGTATTCGCTGGCCACGATCAAGGCCGCCTGTGAGGCCGGGGCGGACCTGGTGGTGCTCTGTGATACCAACGGTGGCTCGTTGCCGGAGTTTGTTGCGAGCGTCACCGCAAAGGCCATCGCGCACCTCCAGGCCCCGGTCGGCATCCATACGCACAACGACAGCGGACTCGGCGTGGCCAATGCGCTGGCCGCCATCCAGGCCGGCGCTTCGCAGGTGCAGGGCACCATCAATGGCTACGGGGAACGGGTGGGCAATTGCAACCTCACCACGGTCATCCCCACGCTCCAGCTCAAGTTGGGCTTCCAGGTTGCTCCCGATCTGTCAAAACTGCAGGAGCTTTCCGCCTTTGTCGACGAACTGGCCAACGTGCCCCGCGATATCCGCGCGCCGTATGTCGGTTCCGCGGCCTTTACCCACAAAGGCGGGCTGCATGTTCATGCGGTGCAAAAACTGGCCCGCACCTATGAACACGTGGATCCCTCGCTGGTCGGCAACCGCCAAACCATCGTGATCTCGGACATGTCGGGTCAGAGCAACATCCTTATGCGCGCGCAGGCTCTCGGATTTTCCCTGGAAAAAGGCTCGCCCCAGGTCGCAGCCATCCTGCGCCAGATCAAGGACGCCGAAGCGGAGGGCTACGAATACGAAGCGGCGGAGGGTTCTTTCGAACTCCTCGTCCGGCGCGCTTTGGACGAATACGAACCGCTCTTCGACCTGAAGGAATATCATTGCCATTACCGCCGTAGCGGACGTGAAGGTTCGGATCCCTGTGAGGCCACGGTGAAGCTGTTGGTGGATGGGGTTCCCGAATACACCGTCGCGGAAGGGGATGGCCCGGTGGACGCGCTGGATGCCGCCCTCCGCAAGGCGATGCGTCCATTTTATCCGTGGATCGATCAGGTTCGGCTGGCCGATTACAAAGTGCGGATCGTGGACGGAGCCCGCGGCACCGCCGCCCGCACCCGGGTGTTGATCGTCTCCACGAACGGCTCCGACAGCTGGGGCACGGTGGGTGTTTCCGATAACATCATCGACGCAAGCTGGCGCGCGCTGACGGATAGTTTTGAATATTACGGATCGAAGCTCGGAGGGGCGACTTCCCAGCCTGCCGTTTAAGAACAGCGCTTGGGTGCAAAGAGGTTTGCCTGTCGTCAGATCGTTTCCTCTTGAGAAAACACCCTGACGATTTTGATGTAATCCTTGAGGGGCAATGAGGGGTTGTCCGCTCTCCAGGCGATCGTGGAGGCTCGGTGGAGGGCCGGGGAGAGCTGGCGGAAGGCAACTCCGTCGTGGGAGAGGTTAGTGACCTGCCCAGGCACCAATGTGACACCCAGTCCATCCGCCACAAACCGCATGGCCGTCGGTTCGTCGTCGGCTTCCTGGAGGATCTTGGCGGAGAATCCCGCCTTCCGGCAGAGCTCCAGCAGCCAGTCGCGGGCGCCCGGGTGGGTGCGTGGCGCCATTCCGATAAAAAACTGCCCCGCGAGGTCGGCGAGCCGGATCTTTTTGCGGGTGGTGAGGGGATGCTCGACCGGCAGGGCAACGAACATGGTGTCCTGCGAAACGCATGCCGTGTGGAAGCCGGGGATCGCATTGGCCGGTCCCAGTCCGACGAAGCCGAGGTCGATTTTGTGGCTGTGGAGCGCTTCAAATTGTTCGCCGCTGCACATGTCAAAAAGGTTCAGGGCGACCTGCGGGCAGAGTTTGCGAAAGGCTCCGAGGGTGGCGGGGAGGAGGCCGTAGTGGACGTTGGCGACGTAGCCAATGTTGAGCTGGGCGCTTCCGGTGTGTTTCAGCCGCTGCACGGCCGCGACGCTGGCGGCAGAGAGCGCGAGGAGTTTTTTGGAGTCGAAAAGAAAGAGGCGGCCCTCGTTCGTGAGGGCCACGCGGTTGTTGGTGCGGTCAAGGAGGCGCACGCCGATCTCGTCCTCCAGATTGCGCACCTGGCGGGTGAGCGAGGGTTGGGCGAGGCGGAGTTTCTGCGCAGCCTTCGTAAAGCTCAGCTCCTCGGCCACAGCAACGAAGTAGCGAAGATGACGCAGCTCCATGGGGCCAGCTTGGGGCAACTTATAGCCCGTGGCTATCACCAATAAGCGGAGAGGGACGAGGGGACGCCCGGGCGTGGAGCCTCATAGCCTTAGGCTATGGCAGTGAGCTTGGGAGGTATTGGCCGAAATCGAAGGGCGGGCCCACGATGGTGCGGTAACTTGCTTATGAAAACCATCTCAGGATTTCAACATCCCCTGCAAACCGTGCCGTTTTCGCAATACGGCGATCCGGGGTTTTTCTCCGGGCCCACCGTGCCCCGGTCCGGACGGCTTTACGATAACTCCGCTACCGTGGAAAACCAGGACGCCGCCGTGCCGCTGATCCGGGAAATGGTCTCGGGCGACCATCCGGGAATTCTCGCCACCGTGGGGGCGCACCGTCAGCCCCAGATGCGGTGGATGGCGTCGCTTTCCCTCGATTTTTATCCCCACCTTTATGCGCTCACTGCGCCGGGCAGCCGCAAGGTGGCGGAGATCGGGATGCACCGTGAAGTCACCTGGTTCTTCTTTAGTCGTGATCTGAACTCCACGACCGTTCTGCGAGGGCAGGCCACGGTGGTGACAGATTTGCCGACGATCCGGAGTGTGGCGCGCCAGATGCGCCAACCCGTCCGCCGTCCCGGTCAGGCTTGCAACCCCGGGTCACTTTCGCTCGTCGTACTGGACACGATCATCGAATCCGTCGAGTGCGAGACGCCGTCCTTCCGCTACCTGGCACGGTCGGAAGATTTTCCGGTCGGGCGCATTCTGCCGGAGAAAAGAGAGGATCTGGCTGAGCCTATGACGTTGGGAGTAATGGCATGTTAAAACCGCCCGATGCGCTGGAAAAAATGCCGAGCGGCATCAAGGGATTTGACGACATCACCCAGGGCGGCATCCCCATGAGGTGCACGACGCTGCTGATGGGCGGCCCGGGCTGCGGCAAGACCGTGCTGGCTTTGCAGATGCTGGTCAACGCCGCGACCAAGCACAAAACCCCGGGCATCTTTGTCGCCTTCGAGGAACGAGCGGCGCAGGTCTCGGCGAATGGACGTCGTTTTGGCTGGAAAATGCGCGACCTGGAAAAAAAGCAGCTCTTTTTTCTCGATGCCCAGATGCGCTCGGATGCGGTGAAGGCGGGTGTTTTTGATCTCACCGGGCTGCTCGCGGGGCTGGCCGTGGTCGCCCGGGAGATGGGGGCCAAGCTGATTGTTTTTGACGCGATCGATGTCCTCTTGAGTCTGCTGAATGACCCGGACGCGGAATGCCGTGAACTTCACCGGATTCATGCCTGGCTGGTTGAGCATGAGCTCACCGGCATCCTCACCACGAAAGTGGAGGACAACCGGCCGGGGACGGCGCAGCGATATGGTTTCATGCCGTTCATGGCCGACTGCGCGGTACTTCTCGGCCAGCGCCTCACCGAGCGTGTGGCGGTGCGCACCATGCGCCTATTAAAATACCGCGGCTCTGCGCACGTCTTGAACGAAGTTCCTTTCGTCATCGGCCCGACCGGCCTGGAAGTGGGCTCGTCAAACGGTGAGCACCCCGAACCGCAGCCCTTTCATTCGCGGGTGTCCACCGGCGTTGCCCGGCTCGATGACATGCTTTGTGGAGGATTTTACCGAGGGACCAACGCCCTCATCACGGGAAGTTGCGGCACGGGCAAGTCCATGCTGGCAGGGGCCTTTCTCGAGGCCGCCTGCCGCCGGAAGGAGCGCGGGCTCTACATCTCCTTCGATGAAAATTCCCGGGACATCGTGCGCGATCTTGCCACGGTGAATATCCACCTCGCGCCCCATCTGGAGAGCGGGCATCTGCGAATGGAGGCGATTCGCACCGAGGCCGCTTCCTCGGAGGAACACTGCATGAGGATCAAGCGTCTCATCACGGAACACAAACCGCGTTGTCTCGCCATCGACCCGATTTCGGCCCTCGCCAGAGTCGGCGGCGAGCTTGCGGCACGGGCCGTGGCCGAACGGCTGATCTACCTTTGCCGCAACGACCGCATCACCGCGCTTTTCACCAGCCTGGTGGAAGGCGAGGACAGCTTCCGCGAAACCACCGCGCTGCACGTTTCGACCATGGCCGATTCGTGGATTCAGATCTCTTACGAGTTGCTCGACGGGGAACGCAACCGCGGTCTTTCCATTGTCAAATCCCGCGGAACCGACCATTCGAACCAACAACGCGAACTCATCGTAAGCGATGAGGGCATTACGTTGGCGGATCCGTATTCCTCCGGTGGCCGGGTGCTCGTCGGCACGATGCGCAGCGAAAAGGAGGAAGCCTGCGCGAGGGAAAAAACCCGCGGCGGCGAACCTGCAGCAGGGAGCCCGGTCGCTGCGCCGAAGAAAGGCCGGAAGCGACTGTGAGCAAGACCGCCAAAATCCCCACCCATTCCCGCGGAGCGTATGTTTTCCGCCTCTACCTCGCGGGCGGCTCGCCGAACTCCGTGCGGGCGCTCTCCAATCTTTATGCCCTTTGTCGAACCTATTTTCCGGACAGTCACTCCATTGAGGTGATTGACGTCTTACAGGAACCCGTTCGCGCCTTGCGCGACGGCATCCTGGTGACCCCCACGGTGGTGAAAATTTCCCCGGCGCCGACTTTGCAAATTCTCGGCAACCTGAGCGAAGAGGATGAAGTGCTTCGGGCTCTTGGGCTGCCGCAAAAGGAGACACCATGAAGACTCTTCCTCACCCTCCGGAGAATGCCGGCGAAATCACCGAACTCATCCGCGGCCTCGCCGATGCGGATGACCGTCTACAAAATTCCACTGCTGGGCAGGCTGATGCGGTGATCGGACCAAGCGGTGACGCCTACCTTCTGCGACCGGCCCAGGAAAATCTCAGTCTGAGCGAATCCCGGTTGAAGGCTCTCTTCAAGGGGTCACCGGATGTTATTACCGAAATCAGCGACATGGGTCAGATTCGGATGCAGAGCGCGGCCATCACGGCGATGCTGGGATACGAAGCAAGCGCTTTGGTGGGGACCAGTATTTTTGCCTTGGTCCATCCCGACGATTTGCTGAAGTTTGAAACAGCCTGTCTCGCCTCGGTACAAAGCCGCGGCCCGGTCTCCGTCGATTTCCGCCACCTCGCCCGGGACGGAACCTGGCACCCGGTTGAGGCCTCCCTCGCCACTTGGCGCTCGCCTCAGGAAAGCGGTCTCCTTCTCAACTTTCGTGGTACGGCCGGGCGGCGGATCGCGCAGGAGGCCCGCGTCGCCGAATCGATGGGGGCCTCCATCGATAAAGACCGTTTCCTTGCCATGCTCGCTCACGAACTGCGCACCCCTTTGACCCCGGTGCTGCTGGCGGTCTCCCTCCTGGAGAGAGACGCACGCTTCGCCGAGGCGAGGCCTATGCTCTCCATGATTCAACGCAGCGTTGAGATGCAGTCCCGCCTCATCGCGGACCTGATGGACTTCGTCACTCTCGGTCAACATAAGTTGCATCTGCGGCTCGAGCCTGTGGACGCTCACGATGCCGTCCGCCTTGTCGTGGAGATCTGCCAGAGCGAAATCGCCGCCGCTCACATCCATGTCGTGCTCGACTTGAAGGCGACGGAAAACATCGTCCGGGGAGACTCCCTGCGCATCCAGCAGATCCTGTGGAATGTGGTGCGGAACGCCGTGAAGTTTTCCCGTCCGGGCGGGCGTGTTCTCATCGGCTCGTCGAACGACGCCACCGGCCACCTCAACTTCCGGGTTACCGATGAAGGGGCCGGAATCGCGGCGGACTTTTTACCACGCGTCTTCCTCGCCTATCAACAGTGCGACGACACCAATCCCCGGCACAGCGGGGGATTCGGCTTGGGCATGTTCATTGCGCGGGAACTTGCGGATGCCCAGGAAGGCACGCTTGATGTGGAAAGCGAAGGATTGGGAAAAGGGACAACGTTTTATCTAGGTTTAAAGACCCAGCCGGCGACCTCGCCGGGGGGGGCTCCATGAGGAAACCCTCGGCCCTGTCCAAGACCCGCCGCCAATTGCTGCGGGACCTCCGGCAGGCCCTGGCGCTGAACAAGGGAAAGGCCGCGGTGGCAGGAAAGGATGCGGTTGCGCGGAGTTGGGGGGACGGGGAGAGATCGAATTTGCAGTTTGCCATCCCCTGAGTGCGGGCGACGATTCTTTCGGGAGGCCACTGTTCGCGCTGAGGGCGGGGAAGAATTTCCGCTCGTTCCCTGTCAAATTTGCGGGCATGCTGAATCCTCATGAAACGTTCCCTTTCTCCGCCCCCGGCGGCCCCGCGGGTCCTGGTCCTCGTCGATGAATCCAATGTCACGACTTCTGCCAAGGCGGCCAATCGCAAGCTGGACTGGCTCAAATTGCAGGAATTTCTCGTGGCCGGGCGCGAGTTGGTGGAGACGGTGATTTATGCCGGACTGCCTCCCGCGATGGCGGAGTGGCAGGCGGAGCGCGACCGGAAGAATAAATTCCTGCATTGGCTGCGCTCGCATGGTTTTTTGGTGATGGCGAAGGATGGCTCTCCGGCCGCCGAGACCCATTATAAAGCGAACGTGGATGTGCTGATGGCGGTCGATGCCATGGAACTTTCTCTCGTGATGAATCCTGACGTGGTGGTGCTGGTGACCGGCGACGCCGATTTCTCCCATCTGGCGTTGCAGTTGCGGCGCAGAGGCATCCGGGTGGAGGTTGCCGCCACGGCGCAGACGCTGGGTGCAGGACTGAAAACTTCGGCGAATCTGGTGGTGGTCCTCTCCGAGTTGCTCGAGACGTTCGAGCCTTTGGCCGGATAGAAATCCGCTTCTACTGCACGGCTTTCCAGATCGGACCGTCTGGCAAAATCGGCGGGCCGGTTTTTGTGCTCTTCGGCTGGGGCGTCGCAAAAGGCCCAAGTTGGAAGACAGGGAACACCGGGTGGCCGTCCTCCTCGGGGTAGGACTCGCCTTTTTTTTCAATCATTAAAAACGCGCAGAAAACCCCACCGGCACGTTCGCCGATGAGGACGTCGAGGTCCACGACCTGGCCTTTTTTCAGGGAAATCCAGTCCCCCGCACGGATCTGAGAATTGGCCACCTTGCGGCCGGGAGGTTCCGGAGATTTCCATCCCACGGTGGGCGTGGTGATTTCCTTCCAGTTGGCCAACAGGACGGGCCTGCCGTCGACGGCCACGCTGCAAACTTCTTCCCCATTGCCCCAAAAGCGCCACTCGCCATCGGATGGGGCGCTGACCTGACCTTTGTAATGAATCAGCCAGAAACTGGGTTTGACGATCTTTTCGACCCCGAACGCCTTGGGCGCGGCGTCGGCGGCAATCAGGGGAATAAAGAGCTGGGTGGTGTAAAGCGGGCGGGTGACGCGGTAGTAGCGATTGAGGACACTTTCGTCCCAGCCCTTGGCCAGAAACTCGTCCACCACCTTGCCATAGGTGGGAACATCCATCTGCTTGGACTTGAGGTTTTGGTCCTGCTTCAGATCGTAAAGAATGCCAATGAGGGCGGTCTCGCTGGCTTCACGGGTGCCGAAGACGGAAGCCTCCTCGGCATGAGCGGAGGCGAGGGCCATGACAAAAGCGGCCAGGATGGGCGGGATTCGAAGGGGCATGCGCAGACCGTAGGTTCGGCCAGGTTGGGCGTGCGGGCAAGAATTCATCGCGATGGTGTCGGCGGAGGACTTGCACGGACTCGGGAGTGCGGCCAGGGTTTTGTCATGACTCCTCAAAAAACCGGAGAAGCTTATGATCGCCTGGCGCGTCGCTGGCAGGAAGAGACGCCCGACACGTACGGCCTCAACCAACTCGAACGCGCATTGCGGTTTGTCAAAAGCCGAGGCCGGGCGCTTGACGTGGGCTGCGGGAGCACCGGACGTTTTCTGTCGCGTTTCGAGGCGGAGGGGTTTTCGGCCGAGGCGGTGGATATTTCTTCCGCAATGATTGCCATGGCTCGTGAGCGAAACCCGCGGGCGACTTTTCACGTTGGGGACATCTCCGAGTGGGGGCCGGCGGAGCAGTTTGATCTGGTGACGGCGTGGGATAGCACCTTCCATCTGCCCATGGCCAGTCAGGCCCCGGTCACGCGAAAGCTCTGTGCGGCGCTTGCTCCCGGGGGAGTGCTGCTTTTCACCTGCGGGGGCACGGGACCCGGCGAGATCACTGGATCATTTTGGGACGAGGACTTTGGCTACAGCACCCTGGGGGTGGATGGGTATCTGCGCGTGCTGGCAGACTGCGGCTGCTTTTGCCGGCATGTGGAATATGATCAGTTCCCGGAAAACCATGTTTATCTGATCGCCCAGAAGGCCAACGCTTGATTTTTCGGGGCGGCGGGACACTTTGATGCGATGGCATTGTTGGAAGTGAAGGATCTGCGTGTGTGGTTTCCCGTTCTGGGCGGGGTGCTGCGGCGCAAGGTTGACGATGTGAAGGCGGTGGACGGGGTGAGTTTCACCGTCGAGGCCGGTCAGACCGTCGGCCTGGTCGGCGAAAGCGGGAGCGGAAAGACTACCGTCGGCCGGGCCCTGATGAAGCTTCTTACCGCGACCTCCGGGTCGGTGACGTTCGACGGCAAAGACATCCTGCCCATGAGCGAGCGTCAGCTTCGTCCGCTGCGGAGCGAGATGCAGATGATTTTTCAGGACCCCTTCGGTTCGCTCAATCCGCGCATGACCTGCGGGGCGATCATCGCCGAGGCGCTGGAGATTCATTTTCCCAAAATGAAAGCTTCCGAGCGTCGTGACCGGGTGGAGGAGTTGCTCAAACAGGTCGGCTTGAAACCGGAGATGGCGCGGCGGTATCCTCATGAATTCAGCGGCGGGCAGCGGCAGCGAATCGGCATCGCGCGGGCGTTGGCGGTGAAACCCCGGTTCATCGTCTGTGACGAACCGGTGAGCGCCTTGGATGTGAGTGTGCAGGCTCAGATTGTCAATCTGCTGGAAGACCTGCAGCAGGAACTGGGGATTTCCTACCTCTTCATTGCACACGATTTGGCGGTGGTGGAGCATATCAGCGACTTCGTTATGGTCATGCACCATGGCAAAATTGTGGAAGCGGCCCCTGCGGCGCAGATTTACGAAAATCCCCAGCACGAATACACAAAAACCCTGCTGGCGGCGGTTCCGCAATTCGCGTAGGTAATTCGCGGTTTATGCATTCCCTGCTCCGAAAATTTCTCGGCATGAACTGGCTGTTGTTCCTGCTGATGGTCGGATTTCTCGTGTTTGGGATCTACGCGATCTACAGCGCGACCTGGATGCGCACGAACAGCTTCTGGACGTCGCAGTCGATCTGGCTCCTCCTTTGCCTGCCGCTGTATTTTATCGTTTCGCTGGTGGACTACCGCTGGATTCGCATCGGGGCGGTGCCGCTTTATGTCATCAGTATCCTCGCGCTCGTCGCGGTGATGGTGGTGGGCGAAAAACGCTTTGGCGCCCGGAGCTGGCTCGACCTTGGCGTGATGAATTTTCAGCCCTCGCAATTGGCCATTGTGGCGGGGGTAATGACGATTGCGGTTTATCTGGAGGCTTCGAAAAAAACCATGCCCTTCCTGCGCATTCTGGCCTGCGCCGCCATCGTGGGCGCGCCCTGGGTGATGATCCTGATCCAACCCGATCTGGGATCCTGCATTGTCTGGGTACCGGTGGTTCTCGCCATGATGTTCATCGGCGGAGTGCCGAAACGCTGGCTGATATCCATGCTCATCGTGGCGTTGGCCATGCTGCCGCTGGTGGTGTATTTTGGCCTGAAGGAATACCAGTATCGACGCATCACGACCTTTCTGAATCCGGAAAATGATCCGCAGGGGGACGGTTGGAACATTAATCAGTCCCTGATCGCCATCGGTTCCGGCGGGATGAATGGCAAGGGGTTTAAGGCCCCGAACACCCAGAACGAGCTGGGATTCCTGCCGTCCACCATCGTTCACAATGACTTCATTTTCTCCGTTCTGGGCGAACAGCACGGTTTCGTGGGGGGCGTAATTCTCATCGGGGCCTTCGCCCTCTTTTTTGCGGTGATGCTCTACGTGGCGCTCGAGTCGGATGATGACTTGGGGAGGTTGCTGTCCGTCGGGATTGTCCTGTTGCTCTTCACCCACACGTTCATGAACATCGGCATGACCA
This sequence comes from Terrimicrobiaceae bacterium, assembly GCA_041752695.1. Classification (GTDB taxonomy): domain Bacteria; phylum Verrucomicrobiota; class Verrucomicrobiia; order Chthoniobacterales; family Terrimicrobiaceae; genus CALCJD01. The sequence continues at coordinate 37,055 of JBGSVZ010000042.1, read as the reverse complement.
TTTCTGTGACGCCCATCACTGGGCTGCCGCTGCCATTTATCAGCTACGGCGGATCGTTTTTGATGATCACGCTTTTCTGCATGGGGATCCTGCAAAGCGTCTGGATCCACCGCAAAGTGGTGCGATAGGGCTCAGGCCTGCTTCTCAGGTTCGATGTGGACCGTCACATCGCCCAGCTGGAGGGCGGAGACTTCGAGCAAGGTGTCTTTGACGAGGTGAGCGATGGCGTGACCTTCGCGGACGGTGCGATCTCCCGCGACCCGGACGTGAAGATCGGCGAGGCGGGCGAGGCCGCTTTTGCGCACGCGGCACTTTTCGACGCTGGTTACGCCCGGCACCTCAAGGACTAGCGCGAGGATTTTTTCCGTAATATCGGAGGACTCCTGCTCGTCGAGAATGTCGCCCATGGCTCCGCGCAACATGGCCAGGCCGTTGTACACGATGATTCCGCAGGAAAACAATGCCGCCCAGTCGTCCGCTTGGGCCCAGGCGGGACCGCCGACCAGCGCCGCCGTGATGCCCAAGAGAGCCGCCAGCGACGTGATGGCGTCGGAACGGTGGTGCAGGGCGTCGGCCTGCACAGCTCGGCTCCCAATCTCGCCGCCCCGCCGGTGAAACCAGCGGAAAAGCAGTTCCTTGGTCACAATGGTCACTGCGAGAATGATCAGGGTGAAGAGAGCCGGGACATCTGTAGCGTGGGATTTTTGACTGAGGAGAATGATCTCCTTCACGCTGTGAATCCCCAGAGCGACGCCGGCCAGAATCAGGATGAGCGATCCCGCCACCGCAGCGAGCGACTCCATCTTCCCATGGCCGTAAGGGTGGTCGCGGTCTGGCGGACGTCCGGCGTATTTCACCGCCAGCCACATCATGCCCGAACTGAGGACATCGAGGGAGGACTCGATGCCGTCGGCAATCAGCGCGTTGGACCGGCCAAAGATGCCCCCGAGGATTTTCGCCAGCGCGAGGACGATGTTGGCGGCAACGCCCGTCAGGATGAGCTTCCGACCCTCTTGCGCCCGGCTTTCGAGGGACTTCACGAGAATGTGCCCGGTGGGGGGCTAAAAATTGCTGAAGCTCATCCGGCCCGCTTCGGGCTTGAAGTCGCCGGTTTCTCCCTTGGAGAGGTAAGCGACGGTTTGCTGTTTATCTTGCAGCAGCGGGATGGCTCCCGGCCCGACCCACCCCTTGGGGCGCTCCGTGATGGTGTAATAAATGTTGATGATCTCGTCCGGTTTGAGGTCGGAGGCGGTGCGAACGACCTCCGTGACCATGGCAACCACGTGCACGACCTGATCGGCGGCCGTTTCCCCCGGGGAGACGTCCACACGGAGGACTTCGATTTTCAGCAGTTCCGGCGCCTTGGCCTGCATGCTTTCGTAGGCCGACGGTGGGAGTTCAGCGAAGGAAACCAGCGGCAAAAGGCAGAGAAAAAGAAAAAACGATTTCATGCGGAGAGACGGCGTAGCAGATTTCGGCGGCGGCGTAAACGGCTCAGTCCGCTTTCGCGGCACGGGTCTCCCGGACAAACTCCGAGACGGCGGATTGGATCTGCTCGGCGAGATTGACCTTGGGAGTGACGAAACGCGGCTTAAACCAGGGAAACATTCCGAGCAGATCGTAAGTGACCAAAATCTGACCATCACAGCCCTGGCCGCTGCCGATGCCGATGGTCGGGCTTTTTACGTCGCGGGAAATGGTTTCCGCGAGGGCAGGGGAGACCAGCTCGAGAACCATGGCGAAAACCCCGGCATCATCCAAAGCCCGTGCATCCTCGGTGAGTTGGTCGGCTTGCTGGGGGGTTTTGCCTTTGATGCGATACCCGCCTTCCTCCCGGACCCTCTGAGGCAGCATCCCTATGTGGCCAAGCACCGGAATGCCCTCGGCCAGGATCGCCTGGATCGAAGGCAGCATCTCGGTGCCCCCTTCCAGTTTGACGGCGCCTGCCCCGGCCTCGCGCAACACACAGGCATTCCGCACCGCGGCCTCCGGTGTATCTGCGGTGTGTGCCGGAAGGTCCGCTACAATCAGCGTCTGGCTCGCTCCATTTGCCACCGCCCGGGTGTGGTGTGCCATATTGTCCAACGTTACTTGGGTGGTGTCCGGATGCCCAAGCACGACCATCCCGAGGGAATCGCCCACCAGAATGAAGTCCAGATCCAGCCCGTCCAATAGCCGACCCATCGGGTAGTCGTAAGCCGTCAGCGAGGCAAACTGGTGCTTTCGCTGCTTCAAGGTGCGGAACGATTCGAGAGGAAGATTCACTTAAAAAATATTGGTAAAAACAAAAGATAAATCACTGGCCATCAGTAAATTGTATGACAATAGATCTTCGCAGAACCGGGGGAATCCCATGTCTGTAGAAGCTCCACCACGGTCTGGGTCAAATGAGGCAGAATCAAATCCGGCCGGATGTCACAGAGGGGTTTCAGGACAAACAGGCGTTCCGTAATTCGCGGATGCGGCAGGATAAGGTTGGGCGTCTCAAGGGTCAAATTGTCGCAGTAAAGGAGGTCGAGGTCAACCGTCCTGGGAGCATTTCGGGCATGTTCGAGGGGCCGCCCGAGTTCGGTTTCAAACTCTTGCAGGCGGTGCAGCAGAGCTGGAGGGGAGAGGTCCGTGGTAATTTCAAGAACCGCATTGAGGAACGGCTGCGAACCCTCGGGACAGTCCACGGGCGACGTTTCATAGACCTTCGAGCAGATCACCGGAGCGGGGGAATGATGGAGCGCGAAGACCTTGCGGCGCGCGGCCTGGAGGTTCAGGAGACGGGGTTCCAGGTTGGAACCGAGTGCGATGCCCGCCTTCATGGTCATGGATGGAGCGTGGCGCGGGTGGCGGGTGAAGCAAGGAAAAGCTACTTCAGACCCAGGACATCCTGCATGTCGTAGAGCCCGGGAGGACGCCCGGTCGCCCATTTGGCGGCACGGAGGGCCCCGGTGGCGAAGGTGTCGCGGCTGGAAGCCTTGTGGGTCAATTCCACGCGTTCGCCCACGTTTGCGTAAATGACCGTGTGGTCGCCCACCACGTCCCCGCCGCGGATGGCGTGCATGCCAATTTCGGTAGTGGTGCGTTCGCCCACCATTCCCTCCCGCCCGTGGCGCACATCGGAGTCATATTGCAGCTGGCGCACATCCGCCAGGATCTCGGCCAGACGGCGGGCCGTGCCGCTGGGGGCGTCTTTTTTCAGGCGGTGGTGCATTTCCACGACTTCAAGGTCGAAGTCCGGCCCAAGGATCTCCGCGGCTTTTTGCGTGAGCCAGAAGAGGGTGTTCACGCCGACGCTGTAGTTCGGCGCGAAAACGATCGGAATCTGACGGGACCATTCCGTGACGACGGCGCGAGCGGGGTTGTCCTGTCCGGTTGTGCCGATGACGAGGATCTTTTCGGCCTGCCCGCAAGCTTCGGCGACTCGCGCGGTGGTGTCCGCGTGGGTGAAATCAATCACGGCATCACATCCAGCCAGAGCCCCCGCAAAGTCGTCGCCGGCGTCAATCGCGGCCGAAACGAGGAGGGCTGGGTCGGCGGTGGCGCAGCTGATCAATGCCTGCCCCATACGTCCCTTTGCGCCGTTGATGAGAAGACGCAGGGGTTGGGCGGCGGAAGGCGGTTCGTGGGAACTCATAAGAACGGGGCATCAAACTGCCCCGATGGACGGATTGTCAATCCGCGAACCTCCGGAGGAAATCCGGTGGGTCAGCGGGGGAAAACCGCTGGTTAATTATTTTTCAGCTTTTTCAGCTCGGCAATGAAAGCCTCCGGGCCGCCTTCCATGTAGCCCAGTTCGCCGATTTTTTTACCCTTGGAGTTCAGAACGATGATGGTGGGAAATCCCTCGATACCGTATTCCTGCATGAGTTTATCGTTCTGAGCCTTCACTTTCGCGGGAAGGGACTTGCCGCGGGGAAAATCGAGTTCCACCAGTTCGAGGTTCTCCTTGGCGTAGGCCTTGAAGGCGGGTTTGGAGAAGATCTCGTCGTCAATTTTGATGCACCATCCGCACCAGTCCGAACCGGTGAAATCCAGGAGAACCATTTTGCCCTCCGTCTTGGCTTTGGCGAGGCTGGCGGCGTAGTCTTCGCTCCAGCCGGGTTTGGCCATGAGGGATACCAGGGAAAGAAGGAGCGCAGCGGCGACAGGAAGAATTTTCATGCGGGAGAGGCTAGCCTCGAATCCGGGAAAACGCAAAATGGAAAAGCAGGCGTGGCCCGCCTGCTTTTCCCATGAGGCCAATCCGACCTATGCGCCGACGGGCGCGGCGAGGTGGTGAACCTTCTCGCGCAGGGCTTCGAGGTCGGTGTACGGCTCGATGCGGGTGATGGTGACCGTGCGCCGTCCGAACTCACTGGGGAGCTCTACGGTCTCGCCGACCTTCTTGCCAAGCGTGGCCTGGCCAATGGCGGCTTTGTAGGAGACGACGCCGAGTTCCGGAGCGCTGTCCCAGGCACCCAGAATGCTGTAGTTTTCCTCCGCGCCCGCCGCGTCCCGGATGGTGATGACGGTGCCAATGGAGACTTGGGTCGTGTCGGGGTTCTCGAAGTTCGTTCCGCGGGCGATGCCCAGATCGCGCTCGGATTCCGCGCGGCGGCGCGCCAGCACGCGCTGTTGCTCCTTGGCGGCTTTAAAACCGAAGTTTTCCCGCAAGTCGCCTTCTTCCTTCGCGATGGCGATGTCCCGGATGTTCTCCGGGATCTGGCGGGTGATCAGGTCCTCGTATTCCTCTTTGCGCTTTTCGAGGCTGGCCCAGGACACCGTGAGCGTTTCCTGTTTTTCGGCGTTGTCGCCGCCGGTGATCATCGACTGCATCTCCGGATAAACCTTCACAATGCGCGCGATGAGCGAGCGTTTGCTCAGATCTTCAAAGACGGGGGTCATGAGCAGGCGGCGCAGCGTGTCGCGGACGACATCGTGTTCCGCGGTTTCCAGGAGCTCTGCAATGAGTTCCCGGTCCTCGAAAAGCAGATCCTTGAGGCGGGTGCCGCGTTTTTCGTCGAGCTGATCGCGCTCGAGGGCGCTGAAGACGGTGTTGAGCAAATTGGAGTCGAAGAGTTCCGGGAAGCCCGCGCCGCGTTCTTTGCAGAGCCAGATAAGGATTTCGGAGGAAGCGGAGCGTTCGCTAATCCAGCGGGCGAGGGCGGAGCGCATTTCCTCCTTGAGACCTTCCTTTTCCAGGAGGCGGGAAATTTCCACCACCAGGCGGGCAGGCGATTGCTGGGCGAGGCGAAAGATGACATCAAGCCAGCGGTCCCCGAAGGCGGTCTGGAATTGTTCCAGCGCGCGGCGTTGTTTGGAGGCCGGGATGGAGGCGAAGAGTTCGGGCAGACGGGATTGTTCCCCGCGCAGAATGTCGGCGACGCCAGGCGCATTTTCGCCGGGTTTGAGGGCGTCATGGCGGGCGAGAATCTCGTCGCGAGCGATGAGGAGTTCGATGGCCTGGGCCGATTGCAACTTGCGCCCCTTGGTGGCGGCGTCCTCAATCTGGGCGGCGAGCGACTGGAGTTCCTCGACTTCGTGGGCGAAATCTCCCAGGGCCTTGGTGATCTGGTCGAGGGCGGCGACCTGATCCTTCAAATGCCGCGCGCCGCGGAATTTTTCGATGAGCCCCTTGCCGGGATCGGTGGGGGCATCGAGGAGCACGAAGGGCTCGGTTTTTTTCGTGGGAAGCTGAAAATGGCCGTCGGTCTTGAGTTTTTTCTTGGCCGAGTCCCACCATTTTTTAAAGCCCGCTGTGTCGAAAATTTCCGGCGTGAGGGCTCCGGCGATTTGATCGGCGGTGGCCCGTCCGCCGTGGTCGCGGAGAATATCGCGGGTGAGGGCCACGGGGTCGGCAAGGGCGGCCGCCTTGACCGCGGCAGGATCGGTGGCTTTGCGGGCGAGGATGTGCTCGTTCGGGATGGCGGTGAGAGCCTCGCCGGCGTACTGGGCCTGCATGGGATGACCCTTCTTCGTCTGGAAATTAATGATCAACTGGCCGGTGAGGAGGCTCCACTCCGACACCTGGCCGAATCCCCAGCTTTTGTGGAGACAGAAGGCCCCGGGAGTGAGCCGTTCGAGGGCCTCGGCGGCCTGGGTGGAGAGTTTTCCAGCATCAACAGCTTGTTGGAGTTCTTCGTGCATCCCTCCTTTCTCGGATGAATTCCGCCGCGCTGCAAGGCCAAGAGCGAGAAACATCATTCCCGCCCGGGGCGCAGGAATGGCAATCCTTTCCTCGGGAACCATCCGTCGCCGGCGGCGGCTGCTCATTCGAGCGCACCGTCGCTGTCGGAGAAACGTTGCAAAATTCCACTTGTTTTCCCCCGGAGGTAACGCGGATGGTGGAGGTGTGACGTCCAAGAGTACCCCAGCAAAACAAGGTTACGCCATGCCCGCCGAATGGGAACCGCACGAGGCCACGTGGATCTCCTGGCCCCACTCGGACGGTTCGAGTTTCCCCGGCGCGGGTGCTTATGAACGCGCCCTCCCAGCCTTCGTGAAAATGGCCACGGCGATCGCCGAGTCCGAAATCCTGCGTATCAATGTGAAGGATGTGGCGCAGGAAAAAATCGTTCGCGCTCTGCTCAAGGACGCACCGCCCGAACGGGTGGAATGTTTTCACGTGCTCACCGACGAACCCTGGTGCCGCGACCATGGGCCGATCTTCCTCACCCGCAAACAAAGCCCGAAACTGGCCGCGGTGGATTTTGGGTTCAACGCCTGGGGATACAAACTTTCGCCATTCGAGAACGACGATGCCGCCGCCACGCTCATCGGCGAAAAACTGGAGATCCCGGTTTTTGATAACGGGGATTTCATTCTCGAAGGTGGGTCCATTGAAGTGAATGGCAAGGGCACCGTAATCACCACGGAGTCATGCCTGCTCAATCCCAACCGCAATTCTCATCTCGGCCGGCCGCAGATCGAACAGCAACTGCGCGACTACCTCGGCGTGGAGCAGATTCTCTGGCTCGGCGATGGCATCGAGGGTGATGACACGGATGGACACGTGGACGACATTACCCGGTTTGTATCCGAGGACACCGTGGTGACCGTGGTGGAGGAGGACGAGGACGATCCGAATTTTGAGCCGCTCCAGGCCAATCTGCACCGGCTCCTAGAGATGAAGCTGCTCAACGACTCTCCGCTTCACGTCCTGAAGCTCCCCATGCCCTCGCGCATTGCGCGGGAAGGCCAGCGATTGCCTGCCAGTTACGCCAATTTCTACATCGGCAACTCCGTGGTGTTGATGCCGGCCTATCACGACACCAACGACGCCTGGGCGCTTGCGGTGCTGAAAGAAGTGTTCCCGACGCGTAAGATTGTCCCCATCGACTGCCGGGAGTTGATTTGGGGGCTGGGGGCCTTCCATTGCCTCACCCAACAGCAACCGGTGGCATGAAAACGCGGAAAATGTGGCAATTTTGCCCCATTGCGGGATAGTTCCAACCCGCATGTTTCCCGAAGACATCCTGAAGTATCTCCCGCTCAGTGATGAGAATTTTGGTCTCCTCACCGAGATCTTCGATGCCATTCCCTCCCAGATCGTTGTCAAAAGCCTGCGCGAGGAAACCTTCGGCGAGTTTTTGATCTGGAACCGCGAGGCGGAGGTTCTTCTCGGCATCACCGCGGGAGAGGCCATCGGCAGGACCGATGTCGACCTTTTCCCGGCCGAACAGGCGGATTTCTTTCAAAAAACTGACCGGGGAATTCTGCATGCCGGGCAGGCGCAGATGATCGCGCGGGAGACCATTATGAGCCGCACGTTGGGCGTGCGAAAATTGCGCACGACCAAAACGCCGATCTACGATCCAGACGGCATGCCGGTCGCGCTGCTCGCCGTCTCCGAAGACATCACCGATCGCGAGAGCACAAAACTCGAGCTGCAAAGAGCGCTGGATTTTCTCAACACGGTCAACAGCCAGCTCCCCGGGGCGGTTTATCGCTTTCGGGTGGATGCGGAAGGGCGGTCCGCTTTTCCGTATATTAGCGATGGCGTCCGGTTGCTCACGGGGGACGAGGCGCAGGAGATCATCGACGGCCAGGTGAATTTGCTCGGCCGGATTCTCCCGGAGGATCTGCCGGGGTTTCTGGCCAATGTTGCCCGTTCCCGCCGGGAGCAAAGCCATTGCCGGCAGGAATTCCGGCTGCACACGCGGACCGGCGAAGTGCGCTGGGTGCTCTCCAACTCCCTGCCCAAGCACCAGCGCGACGGCTCCACCATCTGGCATGGGTTCATGTCGGACGTTACCGCGGCGAAACAGACTTCCGAGGCGCTCCTGCGGGGTGAGGAGCGTCTGCATAGTGCGCTGGAGGCGACCCGCGCGGCGGTCTGGGAAATCGATCTGGTGGACCAGACACTGTATTTGTCCCCGGAGTGGGGCCAGCTTTTCGGGTTCGAAGAAAAGGATTTCCCCAAAACTTTTGGAGAGTGGCTGACCAAGGTGCATCCCGAGGATGTCGAGACCGTCGCCGCGTTGAAGCTGGTCCGATCCAAGGACGAGGTGGAGCAGATGGAATTCCGACACATCCAGGGGGAGGGCGAATATCTTTGGGTTTTGCTGCGCGGCAAGCCTGTCGTCGATGCTCACGGGGACCTGATCCGGCAGGTGGGTACGGTGGTGGATGTCACCGACCGTGTTGTCACCAAGATGCAGCTCATCGAGGCCAAGGAGGCCGCGGAGCGGGCGAGTCAGGCCAAGGGCGATTTCCTGGCCATGATGAGTCACGAAATTCGCACCCCGCTCAATGCCGTTCTGGGTTTCTCCGAACTCCTCGGTGCCATGCCGCTCGGGCAGGAACAGTCCGATTATGTCCGTACGATTCAGGAAAACAGCGGCGCCCTTCTGGTCATTCTCAATGACGTGCTGGACTATTCAAAGATTGAATCCGGGCGTCTGGATCTGCATCTGGGTCCGGTTGATCTCGTGCGCATGGTGCGAAGCGCGGGGGATTTTTTCCGTCCCCAAGCCGTCGGCAAGGGAATTGATCTCCAGGTCGTTTCCTCCGGCGACATCCCGGACACGTTGCTGTGCGACGCGGCCCGCATCAATCAGGTGCTGCACAATCTGATCAGTAACGCGGTGAAATTCACCGAAAAAGGAGGCGTAATTGTCGAGGTCGCGCAAAGTGGATTGCCGGTCAATGGCGTCTGGCCCGTGGCAATCCGCGTCCGCGATACCGGGATCGGCATCGCGCTGGAACGTCATCCGGGCTTGTTTGATCCCTTTTATCAGGCCGACAACAGCACGCGCCGCCGCTTCGGCGGAACCGGTCTTGGGCTCGCCATTGTCAAACGCCTTGCCTCCCTGATGGGCGGAACGATTGACGTCCAAAGCGAAGCCCACGAGGGCTCGATGTTTTCGCTCATGCTTCCGCTGCGGGAGCCGGAGAAGGATGATCTTTACGTCCAGGAGAACAAAAAGCGCATGAGCGCGAACCTGGGAGCCTTGTTGCCGAAAATTCTGGTGGTCGAGGATAACGCCACCAACCGGCGTCTGGTCCGTCTCTTTTTGAAAAAACTCGGACACGAGGCCGACGAGGCGGAAAATGGTTTCGACGGCGTCGAAATGGCCGCCCTCAAACGCTACGATGTCATTTTCATGGATCTGGAAATGCCCGGGATGGATGGATACGAGGCCACCCGCCTCATCCGGTTGGCGCAGAATGGCCACGCTCCCTTCATTGTCGCGCTGACCGCCCACGCCCTGCCTGAACATCGCGAGCGGAGCCTCCGCGCGGGAATGGATTCCTACCTGAGCAAACCCGTCAAACAGGCCGACCTCAAAGGCGTGCTCCGGGAAGCGATGAAACGCTAGCGCGCTTCGCGAGTAACGCTCAACGCTGAACGTTCAACTCTGAACGCTGAAGTGGTGCCGGGAACGCAACTTTTGGTTTTCCGCGCTTAGGGAAAGCTTGGCGCTTCCCTGCCGCTACACCCACGGAGCGTCCCATTCCGAAACTTCGGCGTTCGGCGTTCGATGTTGAGCGTTGAGCGTTGAGCGTTACGCTTTACTCGCCGCCCTCTTTCACAAAAGCCAGCACGCGCTGTTCGTCGCCTTTGGCGGCCCAGACGGCGCGCAGGAAATCGGCCGGATGGATGCCGTGCTTGCGCAGGAAATTCCGGTCGCCGCCGCAGCAATACATAATGTCGTGGCAGAGCCCGCCTTCGAGGAAACAGGTGGCTTTCGTGATGATGCGGGGCAACCATTCGATCCCGCCCAGAGTGGCCTTACGGCCCGGGAGTTCGGAGGCGTCGAGTTCCGCGGTGTTGGTTTGGCCGTGTTGCTCGTAGAGAAAAAAGTCCCGCCGGGCTGCCGCCACCAAGAGGAAGGTGTCCCAGTCGGGTTCACCGCCGCCGGCAAAATCCTCCGCGAAGTCGTAGACATTGATCGGCTTTAATCCGATGGAGGCGAGAAAGGACGTTTCCTCGGGAGTGAAATAGGTGGCCAGATCCGTCTGGCCGGCACGTTGCAAGGCCACGGCCTTGTCGTGAAGGGTGCGCAGATGTTTGGTCCAAGCGTTGAGTTCCATTGGCGTCACCCTAGCACCTCTGCCGAAGTCTTGAAATGCATCTTCGCGACGGTGGCCAGGGCCTCGCTTCCGCCTTTCGCAATAATGACCCGCGCCGCGTCCTTCACCGCGGCATTCACCCCGCGGGGCAGGGTGACTCCCATTCGCTGGCCGGTGGTGTGCAGCCAGTCGATGAATTTTTCCCGGGCCAGAATGGACGCCGCCGCGACGGCAAAGTCCGACTCCGCCTTGGTCCGCTGGTCGAGTTTGATGGCCCTGCCCTTTTCCATCAGCGCCCGCTCCAGCACCCGCACGTCGGCAAATTTATCCGAAAGGGCGCGGGGGCAGTCGGGGCGCAGTTCGCAAAGGTTTTCAATAATCCGCGCGTGGCCCCAGGCGAGCAGCCGGTTGAGGTTGCCAATCTTGGTGAAGAGGGCGTTGTAGCGTTCAGGACTGATCGTCACCACGCTCTGAGCCGCGCGTGAACGGCGAATGCCCTCGGCCAAGTCGCGGATACGTTTATCCGACGTGATGCGTTTGCTGTCCGTGATGCCGAGGTCTTGAAAATGCCGCGCCAGATCGCGGTCCACGAAAACTCCGGCAATGACGAGCGGTCCGAAAAAATCCCCCTTACCGCTTTCGTCCACGCCGAAATGCGGCTCATACATTTCCGGATTCAGCACCTCTTCGTAGCCGAGTTTGGCCTCGCCGAGAATCTCGGGCTCCAGCTGAAACTGGACGAAATCCTGCGTCCCTTTGCCTTGCAGAACGGCCTTGGGCCCCTTCTCGTAAACCGCCACGGTGAGCTTGTCTTTCTGGGCGAAATACAAGGTGTAGGGCCGCGTCTCGAATTTGAAGCCCTCCTCGGTCAGAAGAAGCTTTAACTTCGCGGCTTGCTCCGTGGTGAGCGGCGTATTGTAAAGGGTGATGGCTTTGTCCGGCACAGGAAAAACCAGTAAACCGCCGCGACGCGGAGACCCAGCGGAAAAAATCCGGCGCAAGCTCGCTGCCTGGTTTCTCCAGCAGGGTCGCGACCTGCCCTGGCGGCGGACCAACGACCCCTACGCCATTCTGGTGTCGGAGTTCATGCTCCAGCAAACCACGGTGACGGCGGTCATTCCGTATTTCGGGCGCTGGATGGCGGCCTTTCCAAACGTTGCTGCCCTGGCCGAGGCGGACGAACAGCGTGTGCTCTCTCTCTGGCAGGGACTCGGATACTACAGCCGGGCGCGGAACCTTCAGCGTGCCGCGCATGCCGTGATGGAGCGCCATGGGGGACGCATCCCTCGCTCGGTGGATGCCTTGCGCGGTTTGCCTGGGGTGGGGGATTACACCGCCGGGGCGGTGGCGGCCTTTGCGTTTGACGAGGCCGTGGCTGTGATTGACGCCAACATCGCTCGAGTCCTTGCCCGTCTGCAAAACTGGCTCGACCCCATTGATGACGCGGCGGGAAAACGTTTCCTCGAGTCCTCCGCCGTTTCCCTGCTGCCCGGCGACGGCGGTCGGTTGCACACGTCGGCCCTGATGGAACTCGGCGCACTGATCTGCGTCTCGCGCAATCCGCGATGTCTGGAATGTCCCGTCCAGGCAGATTGTCGCGCGGTAAATCCGGAATTGCTGCCGGTCAAACGCGCCCGCAAGACCATCGAGTTTGTTGCAGAATCCCGCGCTTTTGTCTTTGCGCAAGACAAGCTCTGGCTGGAACTGTCCACAGGTCCACGCTGGAAAGGACTTTGGCTGCTGCCTGCCGCAGTACCGGCCCGCCGTGAGCCGGATCATGTGCAGGTTTACCCGATCACGCGGTACCGGGTGACGATGAGCGTATGTCGCGAATCTGCCCCGCGCCCAGGTCTTCAGGCATTTTCGGTCGATTCCCTCCCGCCGATGCCGTCGCCTCATCGCCGCGCAGTTGCAGCATTGTTGACGGAGGTGCATACTGCTTCTCATGCCTGCTGAAACCTCTCTTCCCGATGCCCATGGCCACTTCGGCCAGTATGGCGGCAAGTTCGTGCCCGAAACGCTTTTCAGCGCTCTCGAGGAACTCGAACAGGAATACGCCCGAGCCCGTCTTGACCCCGAATTTCGGAAGGAGTATGCCGGACTTCTCGGCGATTATTGCGGACGCCCGACTCCCCTCTATTTTGCGGAACGCCTCACGCAGCATCTGGGGGGTGCCAAAATTTACCTGAAACGCGAAGACCTGCTCCACACCGGCGCCCATAAAATCAACAACGCGATCGGCCAGGCCATCCTCTGCAAACGGATGGGCAAAAAACGCGTCATCGCCGAGACCGGTGCCGGTCAGCATGGGGTGGCCACCGCCACCGTGGCGGCACGGTTTGGCTTTGAGTGCGTGGTTTACATGGGCGCGGTGGACATGAAACGTCAGGCGCTCAACGTGGCCCGCATGCAGTTTTTGGGAGCGAAGGTTGTCCCCGTCACCGCCGGACAGGCTACGCTGAAGGAGGCGGTCAATGAAGCCATGCGCGACTGGGTGACCAATGTCCGCACCACGCATTACATCTTAGGCACTGCTTACGGCGCCCACCCCTATCCCATGATGGTTCGGGATTTTCACCGCGTCATCGGAGACGAAGCACGCCGTCAGATGCTCCAGCGCGAGGAACGCCTCCCCGATCTTTTGATTGCCTGCGTGGGCGGGGGCAGCAATGCCATCGGATTGTTTTATCCGTTTCTCAAAGACGAAGCCGTGAAGATGATTGGCGTGGAAGCGGGTGGCGATGGCATCATTAAGGGTCGTCATGCCGCGCGTTTTCAAGGCGGACGCCTCGGCGTGCTGCAAGGAGCGAAAACCTGGCTGCTGGCCGATGACGACGGGCAGATCGAATCGACCCATTCGGTTTCCGCCGGGCTCGACTACGCCGCCGTTGGGCCGGAGCATTGTTACCTGAAGGATATCGGCCGGGTGGATTACGATTACGCCACCGACCAACAGGCGCTGGACGCGTTTCAAACGCTCGCCAAGGTGGAAGGCATCATTCCCGCGCTGGAGTCCGCCCATGCCGTTGCCCATGCCATCAAGGTCGCCCCGACCATGACCGCCGACCAGATCATCGTTGTGAACCTCTCCGGTCGTGGGGACAAAGACGTCGCCCAAGCTGCTGAAATGCTGCTGGCGTAAACACGCGGCGGAGCAAAATTTATGAACCCTGTCACGGAAGACGAAGCCCGGGCGATCATTTTGCAATGGGGTCGATTGCACGACCAGCAAGCTGGCTTGTCCGCCTTTTTGCCGCTCATCGCGGAAGAGGGCTTTTACATGACCTTCGGAGACAAGACCTGGTTGGGCTATGCGGATTTTGAGGCCCATCAAATCGTCAAACGCAAGTTTTTCGATGAATTTCACGACTACACCGATATCCAGATCATGGTGGGCGAGCCGGTGACCACGGCAAAAACCGTCATGCAGTGGACATTCCATCAGCGTCCAGAAAACAGCCCGCGCAGTCAGCTCCTCAAAGCCCATCTCGAACACACCTGGGAATTCCGGCGTTGCGAAAAATCCGGCCGGCCCTTCATGCAGGGTCATGTGGTTGACCTGTTTGAGTACGAGGCGGGGTTTCGTCCGGACGACGTGCAGGAATACGACCCGCATGTGGATCTGAAATGGAAAACCCGATGAAGCCGGGGGGCGAGAAACGCTTTCGGAACCGCTGATCTGGCGACGGCCGGGGAAACGGTGGCGGATTGATCTGCCGGGTGGGGCTCTGCGAGTCCGAGTGGACGATTTATTGGCTTGGCCCCGGCACCGCTTGGTCCCCGTCCCAAATAAACAAGCTCCGGAGCTTCTCCCAAAACTCGCCGCCGGCGAAAAACACACTTCCGAGAAAAATTACGTCGGCGACCACCAGAATGCTCATTTTGGCCGGCCCCCCGGGCAGCAGCTCGGGGACGTAAGCATAAAGAGTAAGCGGAACCCCATTGAAGAGGCATCCGGCCAGCCCCGTGTAATAACGGAGCCGTGAGGCAGCCTGCGCGGACGCCGCGGGTTGGCGCAGCCCGCGCCGGACTTTTTTGGCCAGCATCTGGTAATTTTCTTTTCCAAGAATTCCTGCCGCCAGCAAGCAGAGGATTTCCGGCGGCCCCGCCAGAACCCAGATAACCCAGCCTGACCTCATAGTCTCAGGCTTTCCAGTGAAGAGCATGACGACACCCGACAGGACCAACAGGCCAGCCAGGGCAAAGAGAATGACCCCCACGCGCAGTCGCAAGGCGGGCCCCGGACGGTCTTCTTGCGGCGTGCTCATGCGTGGTTCTTTCGCGTTCGAACAGGGAGAAGGCGGCGTTTTTTAAGCTTTCCCGAAGTGACGGTCCGCAATCAGGGTCACAAATTCATGGAGGAGAAGGCTGGCGGTCATGGCACTGATCTGGGAGGGATTGTCCATGGGTGGGCAAAGGCAGACGACGTCCGCTCCGATGAGGTTGAGTCCGCGAAATCCGTCGAGCAATTTCATGACTTCGCGAATCCGAAGCCCGTCGATTTCGGGGTCGGCCACCCCCGGCACTTCGCTCGGGTCAATGGCATCGAGATCGAAGCTCAGAAACGTCGGGGCGTCGCCGACGACTTCACGAACCGTGTGCAGGACTGACGGCACCCCTTGTTCGAGAAAGGCCTCGGTGGTGATGACGGCGGCAAAATTTTCCTCCGACCAGGCATCCATCCCCAAGTCGCCCATCGGTCCACGAATCCCGATCTGCACGGTTTTTTTCGGGTCAATTACTCCATCCTCCGTGCCAATGCGGAATCCGGCTGCCGTATTGCGGGTTCCCGAGCAGGCCGGGGCGGCATCGGTGTGGCTGTCAAAATGGATCATGGCGACGGGTTCACCAAAATGCGCTTTGCGGGCTCGCAACAAGGGCCAGGTGAGGGAATGGTCTCCGCCGACGCCGACGGGAAGAATCCCGGCTTCGAACACTTTGGCAAAGGCCGCCTGGGCATCTTCGGAGGAGAGATCGGGATTCAAAACATTGGGAAAACTAACATCTCCCAGATCGCGAACCCGGGCGAGATCGAAAGGATTGATGCGAAATTTTCGGTGGGCCCGGTGGTAGCTGGATGATCGGCAGCGGATCGCCCGGGGTCCGAGATACTGCATGCGCTCAATCGCATTTCCACCGCTGTATGGGTAGCCAATGATCCCGATATCGGCATCCTTGAACTCAGGATCATGAGGACAGCGGAGGAACGTGGGAACGCCGAACCAATGATAATAGGCGTTAATTGCGGCATTGGCCGTTTCCGAGGAAAATGAATCGATGCTCATGGTGTAATCAGGTTGGGTTGGGGTGGGTGGGTGATTGTTGAGTCTCTTGCGCGCACGCGCCTTCCTCGCTAAACCAGCGCGTCAAAGTCGGCAGGAAGGGGCCAATTGAGATTGGTTCGGCGTCCTCGCCTGGTTCAGAAGTCGCGCCGGTTTTTGGGTAAAGTTGGGATCTGTTGGCACTGCAAAAAAGACCGAGCCATCCTCGTAAAAAGTCTGCCTTTGCACTTTGCCAAGGAGGCCGGACTCTTCGAGGCTCAGCATCACTACGCGGTGGCAAGCGATGGACTTCAGATAGCCGGTCCGGTTTTTGTATTTGAGAGAAGCCGCCGACTTGACCAGCAAAGTTCTGCGTGCTTTTCCGACGGGAGGAATTGGTTCGTTCATTTACGGCACCTTCCAAGATTAGTGGCTCCTGGCATTGACTTTCCGGCGAACTGCGGAGACCTATTTTTCCGAAAATTTGACTCGCGTCAAACATTTTGCCGCCCGTTGGGAGGAGAGAAAGCCGGCTGCGGAACCGTATAAACATCTTTTCGCGTCAGACCACCGGCCAGATTGGTAGATCAATCGGTTCAAAATCGAAGCAGGTTGGTGGTGCGAGGAATCGATTTCTCAAAGGGAAGTGCAAGGGAGTCCATTTCTTAGAGTGGCTCCTGAGGATTTTGGTTAACCAAAACAGCCTCTTGCTAAAAAGTGGGGCGATGAGGTCGAAGAACGACCAACATGGCCCCTGTGTGTATAGGACTATTAGGCTCCCGCTTGGTGAGTAAGGGGAGGTATGAACGCCGGGCGCGGCATCTGGATACCTTTGGGCGAGCGAGCCGACTGTTGATCGCCCTGCGACGGTGGCAATGCCGGGACTGCCAACGCAGTTTTGTGCCCGAGACGCCGGGATTGCGACCGTGGCGACGGAGTGCAGACCATTGCGTGAGAGCATTTACCGCGAGCATCACTCGCGCCTGCCGCCTGCTCATCCCCCGCCCGCTGGTCATCACCGAGGGCTTCCACCGAAAGATGAAACTCCTCCAACGCCGCGCTTACGGCTTTAGAAACTTTCCCAACTATCGCTTGCGCGTCATCCCTCAGTGCGGCTAACCAAAATGACCAACAAATGACCTCATCCCCATTGTTTGGCGGAGAGCCAATTGAGTGCCAATAAAAACCGCTGTTTGGTGCAATTCCCTGCACGATGGAAAGATGGATAAAAAGCCCACAGAGCCTGTTCTCATGCGGTTCCCCGGGGAAAAGGGGGGGAGCGGGTGAAGGGACTCGAACCCTCGACATCAACCTTGGCAAGGTTGCACTCTACCAACTGAGTTACACCCGCGTGAGAGAGGAGGAGAATACCCGGGACGAGGCGGACGTCAATGGGGGAATGTTAAAATTTCCCCACAAATATCACCGGCCCCCGTGCGGACTCGGAGCCTCCTTTGGGCTCCAGGGAAATGGCGAGTGCGGCGACTTGAGAAAGTGGACGCGGAGCTTGGAAAGGGGCCTGGCCACCGGCGGTGGCAAACACCCCGGCACTGATGGGCGCTGAGGAATCGGGAGAAATAATCCACAGTTGGTAATCCTTGTCTGCACCGGCGGCAGGGAGTTTCGACAGGTCGAGCACGCCGGCCTGATGGCGACTATCCCATAAGGCCAGAACGGAGGCTCCACGCGGGGCGTTTGGCTGCGGGGCCAGGGCGATGGCTTTGATTTCGTCCAGCGGGTTGCGCGCTTCGAACGCGGCGATGCGAACAGCCAATTGGGTCCTTTCCGCTTCCAGGGCCGCAAGTTTGGCGGTGAGCGCGCTTTTTTCCGCTTCCAGGGAGGTCAAGCGGACGTCTTGCTCGGTGCGTCTGGTTTCAACTTTCGCGAGGTTTTGTTCGAGTTGAACGCGTTCCGTTTCGAGAGTCGCCAGCCTCGTCAGCAGGTCGTTGTTCTGCGCGGAAAGTTGGAAATTGCCGGTCGCAATTCGGGATTTTTCGGTCCAGGTGAATCCGGCGAAAATCGCCAGCCCCGCGGCCAGGGCCCAGGGGACCCAGCCGAAAGAACGAGTGACCACCGGGGCGGGTTGCTCGGTTTGGCGGAGAGTTTCGATCTCCTGGAAAATCCGACGACGTACGGCGGGAGGCGCAGTGACGGGAGGGGCGGAGAGGGCGATGTGATTCGCGGCGTCTGCGAGTTCTTTGACCAGCGAGGCGAGAGCTGCGTCGGAAGCCAGTTCCTGCTCGAAGGCGGCGAGCTCGGAGCCTTCCAGCAAACCGAGGACGTAGAGAGAGGCAAGTTCTTCGCGTTCTTCGAGGCTCATGCGAAATCCCTCAGGCTGTGGCGGAGCGTCATCATGGCCCGCCGAATGTGACTTTTCACCGTGGTAATGGGAACAGACAGCCTGTCGGCGATCTGGCTTTGGGACAGCCCCCCGAAGTAGGCGAGTTCGACCGTTTGCCGGACGTCCGGCGGAAGGGAGGCGAGTGATGTCTGGACGGCGGATGCGCTCTCGGCGCGGTCGGCTTCACGGGCGGGTTCAGCAGGTGAAGCGGGTTCCGTGACCATAGATTCCTGTTCGGCCTCTTCATGCAGGCGGATCCTGCGGGTGGTGGAGCGGATGCGGTCAATCGCCTTGTGCCGGGTGATGGTGAGCGCCCAGGCGATGGGTGCGCCTCGACTGGGGTCGTAGCTGGAGGCGTCCTTCCAGATTTTTACAAAAACTTCCTGCAGCAATTCCTCGGCATCTTCGTGCCGCTGGAGCATGCGCAGGGCCACGGAAAACAGCAGGCCGGAGGCCGTTTCGTATAAGTGTTCAAAAGCGGAAATATCCCCGTCGGCCACCCGCCGGATCAGGGCAGGCTCGATTTCAACCGGGCTGTCGGTGGCGGGAGTCATGGGCGAATCAGGGGCAGAATGATCGAGACTGGCTTTGCTGAACACACAAAAGATGGCCGGTGATGGTGTCGCATATGGTGATAAGAGAAACACTGCATGATCTCCTGCGTTCCCCGACGGCGATTGGATTCGAAAAAAAATCAGGCGGCCGGGTGAACTCGGCGGCAGCGAACGGCCACATACTCGGTATTGGGGAGGATGAATTTCCGGATTTCCACCTCGGCTGCGGTGAGTGCAAACTCCGCGAGAAGCATGTCGGCGAGTTCGACGGCGAGGGTTTCGATGAGACGGCGAGGACGGGCTTGCGCGACAGCCGAGATCCGGCGCGCGGCGAGGTCGTAATCGGCCGTCTGGACAATGTTGTCCTGCAGGTCGGCGAAAGCGACACGGGGGGTAAGGGTGGCAGTGATCGAAAGAGTCTGGGGGTGCCGCCGTTCCTCATCGGGCACCCCGACATGGCATTCCACGGAAAGTCCCTGGATGACGATTTCGTTCATGAGAGGAGCCTTTGCAGGACGGTGAGATTTTCCACCACGACGGAAGGATTGGCCGGGGCAAGTTTTTCCAGAGGATCGAATCCAGTGAGTACGGCGACGTCGAGCACGCCGCCGTGGCGGGCGGTTTCGATGTCGTGCACCATGTCGCCGACGAACATGGTTTCTCCGGGGGCGAGGTTGTGGGTGGCGAGAATCTCGCGGATCTTTTCGCGTTTATCCATGATCTCCACGTAGGGGTGTTCGAAGGCGTCGCGGACACCGAGGCGGCCGGCCTGCTCGTCGAAATGCGCACTTTTGATCGTGCTGAGGAGAAATGTGCGGCGTCCTGTGGCCCGGCAGAAATCCAGGAAATCCCGCGCACCCGGGATGAGTTCGACCTCGCCGTGGAGCCCGGAAAAGAAACGTTCGTAAAGCACGCCGAGGCCCTCGTCCGTGGCTTCGGGAAGAAACTCCGCATAAAAGCCCGCGAAGGGCAGACGAAAGTGTCGGCGAAATTCCTCCAGGCTCAATTCCTTGCGTCCGTAGTGACGGAATATCGCATTGGTGGCCTTGAGCACGGGACGGAGATCGTCGGCTAATGTGCCCGACCAATCGAGGAGGATGTTGCGGATCATGGGAGGTGGGAAGTGGGAAGTCGGAAGGCGGAAGTTTCCTCAGCGAAAGCGGATTTCTTTGACGGTTTTTGCTCCGAAGCGGGCTTTCAGTTTGGCGAGGATTTCTTTTTTCCACGTGCGGTCGAGTTCATAACGCACGGTGGGCTGGAGGACCTGAACCGTGACAACGCCTTCCTTCATGGAAACGGGCACGGAATGTTCGGCGAGAAAATCCCCGACAATTTCCCGCCAGGCGGCCTGGACTTCCTGTTCATTGAGCCGTTCGGTGAGGCCTAGTTTCGGCAGGATTTTTTTCAGCGCCTCGGAAACAGGCACGCAACGGTCCGCCTTTCCGGGGGAATCGGGTAGGCCCCGCCAGTCTTCGATGACCCGCCGGCGGATATCCTCGATGCGCATGAAAAAAAAGGCCCCCGCTCAGCGGAGGCCTTCGGGAAATCGAATGAAGGATGGGATTATTCCCCGTCGCTACCGATGGCCTCGACCGGGCAGCCTTCCATGGCTTCCTTGCAGAGGGCTTCCTCCTCGGGAGATTCGGGCTGTTTGTAGACGTAGCTGTGACCGCCGTCGTCGTCGCGTTTGAAGTTTGCGGGTGCGGTTTCCCGGCACAGGTCGCAGTCGATGCACTGATCATCGACGTAAAAGGCTCCTGTGATGTTTTGCGAATACTTGTTTGCTGCGTCTGCCATAGGTTCTTGCTCCTCCGTGGCGGAAACTACGGTTCACCCTGCGGATTGCAATCGTTTTTTCGTCGTGCGACAGGATAATGCTGAAACATGGAAACTCATACGCCCGACCCCGTGCGCCCGACCGAGGGCCGCCACGTACTTCACCTGTTCTTCCGCATCGACTACAGCTCCTGGGATCTGCTCGATTCCGGGGAGAGCATTGAGGCGAAAACGACCCTGGCCGAGGTCGTGCAGGACATCCGGGCCATTCCCGAAACGCAGCTTCTGACCTTCAGCCTCGTCACGCCGAAGGCGGATCTTGGGTTCATGCTCATCACGCCCGATTTGCACGTGGCGGATGCCTGTGCCAAGCAGCTCGCGCTGGCACTCGGCCCGGGCGTGCTTTCGGCGGAGTATTCTTGGCTCTCGATGACCGAGCGCAGTGAATACACCACCTCCGAAGACGAATATGCGGTGACTCTGGAAGCCGAGGAGGAGCTTGCTCCCGGCTCGCCGGCATTTGAAGAGAAGATGACGGCATTTCGGGTACGCATGGCAAAATATGCGAAGGACCGCCTGGAGCCAAACCTGCCGGATTGGCCGGTGATTTGTTTTTACCCCATGTCGAAACGCCGCGGCGGCGAGGGACAAAATTGGTACGCCTTGGACTTTGAGACGCGCAAAAAATTGATGGCGGGTCATGCCAGGGTGGGGCGGACGTATTCGGGAAGGATCCTGCAACTCATCACCGGCTCGACGGGCCTCGACGACATGGAGTGGGGCGTGACGTTGTTCGCTAAGACGACTTCGGAAATCAAAGCCATCGTTTACGAAATGCGCTTTGACGAGGTGAGTGCGCAATACGCGGACTTCGGCGAATTTTTTATCGGCCTGCAAATGCCGCTGGATGCCCTGTTTGCCAGGCTGAGCCTGTGACCTTCGAGTGTCGCCGGGTGTCGGCGGATCGTTTGGATGCGGGTTTACGCTTTTTCCATCGCGGTCTGTAGCGCGACGAGCTGGCTGCGGCTCGTGACGCCCAGCTTTTCAAAAATATGGCGAAGGTGGGTTTTGACTGTGTTTGGACTCACGCAGAGTTCTGCGGCGATGGCGGCGTTATCGTATCCACCCGCGGCGAGCCGGACGACCGAGCGCTCCGCCGCCGTGAGCCGGGAGAGTTCCGCCAGGGCACGGCCCTTCGAGGCGTGGTGTTTCGGAGGGAGATGGAATTGGATGGCGAAGGACGGTTCGAGGGCGCGTCCCGCCTCCGGTTCCACCAGGCTGACGACCGCCGAAAAGGCCGGATCTGCGGCGTGAAAAGCGGCGGCTGATTTTTCTGCGGTGACGACGCGGGCTGCGGGGAAGGCGGATTCCCAGGCGGCCCGAAGCGTGTGGCAGGCGGTCAGGAGTTCGCTGGGAATATCCGATTCCGATTTTGTGCGATGCGGCGGTTTTTGCTGATTCCACTCGGCGAGCGCCGCCCTTCCAGCGGGATTGGCATAGCGGAGGTCGAGGTTCCAGTCGAGCAGCAGCATGGGCAGGGGCAGTTGGGAAATGGCCTGCTCCATGCCGAGGCCGGTGGCGGCAACCAGGTCGCTGGCCAGAATGCGTTCGATGGCCGCGGCGAGGTGGGGGTGGATGCGGTTCAGGAGCTGCATTTCCTCGTCCGTGATGTCGCCCTGCGCTTTTGTACGGTTGACCGCAAGGTGACCCAGAAAGTCGTCGTTCCGGTCCCAGAAGAACAACGCGGCCGAGTACCGCCAGCCCTCCGGTTTCATAAACTTGCGGTAAAAGGGAGACAGGAGCAAAAGCGGTGCTGGCACCTGATCGCTCATGCGGGAGACCCGGATGCCGCGACTGCGGTCGACAACTTTGGAGAGCGGGGCGGCCGCGTCGAGCCGTCGGAAATATTCCGGCTCATCGGGCACCGGCTGGGACGTGCGAAGAAAGGCGGGAAGAGTCCCTTTGCCTTTGAGTCCGAAAAGGACGTGATAGACCGGCATGGCGGAACGAAGGAGGAACTCTGCCGCATTCCAAAAGTCCTCGGGCGTGACCGCCCGCTGGAGACGTACCAGCGCCTCGTCCAATGCTTCCATTTTCATTCGGGACGGTACGTCTAGCAGGAGGATTTCGATTCAACTATAGGGAAAATCACCCTAATGGGCGATAGGCAAAGTTGTCTCAAGCTGATAGAAACCTCGGGAATGACCGGAACGACCAAGGGAATTTCGGGTAAGGGCCTGCTTTCGCAATGGGGCCTAACACTTGTGGCATTGGGGCTGCTTCTGGCGGGGGGCAGTGAAGCCGTGGCGCAACTCACGCGCCAGCAGTCGGCGATCGAATCCTATCGTCGTCAGGATTGGACGGGCAAGGGGACGTATCATCGGCTGGGGCTGATCCGGGAACAGGATCGGGCGGTGGCGGATGTCAGGGAGGTTGATGAGGCGGTCGTGGAAAACGTGGCGAATGAGACGGAGATCACGGCGTCGGGAGTATCGAGTTCGGTCTCGGCCACGGATGGGAAAAAATCCGTTACAGGGGAGGAAGAGACACGGGGTTTTCTCGATTCGTTGGCGGACTATGTGTCCTTGCAGGGCCGGACCAGTTCGATGTTTTTCGGTTCGTCGAATATCCTTAATACCCAAACCGATCCGATTCAGGCCGGGCAATTTGCCCAGTTTCTCGGCACGAGCGTGGATTTCGCCTGGCAGGATTGGAAGCTGTCCACCAGCTACGACTATGCGTGGTTCCGCTTCTACGACCCGGGTCTCTCTGACGGAGACTTCAATACCAGCACAATCCGGCAGGCCCTTAGTTGGGAGAAACTTTTCTTCAACAACAAGGCCAGTTATACCTTCCAACCGAACTGGCAATACACCTCCCTCGTCAATCGCGCGAGTGGCACGCAGTTTTTCCAGCAATGGACGTATGGATTAAACAACGAGTTCGCCTTTTTCCCCTTCCCCTGGCTCATCCCCACCTTCAGCTACAACTTTTCCTATCTGGATGCCGACGTGCCCCTGGCGGTGGCGGATAAGTTCAAACACGACTTCAACCTTGGGGTGACTTTCGTCCCGATCAAAGACTTCGGGCTTTTCATCTCCCCGTCCGTCCAGTTCAGCACGGAATCCAATGTCGGAGTGGACCGGGTGGATGCTTCGTGGACGCCGACGCTGGCCGTCACCATTCAGCCGCTGAAATTTCTAGCGGCAGATTTTGTCGGCAGCTACACCGACTCACGGTCGAATGTGGACAGCGCGGCATTCACCGCCCTGACGGGAACCATCCTCGTCCGGGCCTTTTTTACCTGGTAAACTCCATGAAACTGCTCATCACCACAGCCCTCCTTTTCTTAGGATGCGTGGCGCTGGTTGAAGCAGGTCCTTCGCCGTCGGCATCGTTCCACCCCGCCATTCTTCGTCAGGATTTTACTGGGCAGGGCACCTACCACCGGATCGGATTGCTTCGTGAGCAAAATCGCGCCCTTGCCGCCAGTCGCACCACGCAGGCTGACGGACCGGCGTCCCCCGGATTTTTTTCCAAAATCTGGCAAACTCTTTTTTCCGCCCGGTCCGACCAACCCAAAACTCAAGCACCATGAAACGCCACCTCGTAGCCGCATTTTGCGCCAGCACCTTCGTTCTGGCCCCTTCGCTTAGCTCCGCCCAAACCCCGCCCAGAATCCCCAAGACGGATTCCAGCGAAAAGGCCGCCGAGGCCGCGGAGAAGGCGGCAAAACGGGCGAAGACGGCCGAGAGCGCCGCTAAAGCCTCCAAGGCCGCGGAACGGGCCTCCAAGGCCGACAACGCTCAAAAAGCTTCCACCAAGGCCGAGTCGGCGCAAAAGGCTGCGGATAAGGCCGCGGTCGCTCAGAAGTCCGCCAGTAAGGCCGAGTCGGCGCAAAAAGCCGCCCAGTCCGCCGAAAAAGCCGCTGGCGTTGCCACGACCGCCCAAAAATCCTCAGCCCAGTCCGTGCCCAAAATTGCGGTGAAACCGGTGGCCCCGCTGGAGATTAAAAAGCCGACGCAGCCTCGGGAGCCAGGAACGGGTCCCAAAATTTCGACCACCGAAACCGCCACGAGCAATCAGAAGGTGACGACGCAAGGCCCGGGAACGGGTAAGGCGGCCGCAGCCCCCTCTCCCGGCTCTTTGGGAAAACTTAGCACGACCACCAAGACGGTCGGCGCAGCGACTGCGGTTACTCTTGATCCCAAACGGCAGGGTGCGGCCGATGCCGCCAACGACAATCCCATCCGCGAACCCGGAGGCGGACCGAACCCTGGAATCGCCGGACCCGACAAAGGCGGCAGTGCCAGAAAGGGCGAAGAAATCGCCGCCGGCGCGCTCCCTGCCACCGGCGCCAATCGGAGTGAGACCCTCGAAGCCGCGGCGGAATCTCTCACGGGGACAACCGCAGCCAGTGGCGTGGACAGCCGCCTTAACGAAGACAAAACCAAGCGCCCGAAGTTTGACCAGGGTTTTGGGGACTCTCCCGCCGTCACTCAAGCGGATGCCGACGCGCTCCCATCAGGGAACCCCGTTCGGGACCTCACGGGTGGCTCGGTCTTGCAGGGACCCCTGGCCGATTCCGCGAACCAGGGCGACGGGGTGACCGGGATTGCGGACCAAGGGACCGGATCCGTCTCCTCGCCGGCCTCCGATGCCGCCAAACAGAAGCGCTTCATCAACGAGACAACGAAAAAGCTGGATCTCACGACGGCTGGAGCCTTCTCCGACGCCACGGCTCATGTTGGCGGGACAAAAGGCAAAGGTAATCTCGTCATCGAACGGGACGAGGACACTGGCGCGCAGAGTGTTGTGACGAAGTTTCCCGATGGGAGTGCGATCCGTCCGGGAAAGAATGGTCAGCTGCAGATTACGAATCCCAGCCAAAATGGAACCAGCTTGGTCATCGATGTGGCCAAAAACGGGGCGATCGTCAAAGCCGAGCGGAAGGACAACGTCTCGGGACGCGTGGTGGAAACCATTGTTGCGGAGAAACCCAAGCCAGCACCCAAAGGCGGTGGCGTCGGCACCCCGGCGGACGACACTCCGCCGCTGGAGTTTGACCTCATCAACACGGACACTGTCGCGGAACAAATTCGCCAGTCGAAACTTCCGCCCGGCGGCGGCACGACGGACCCTGTGCCCAGCGACGGCACCTCCGGTGGACGGGTGACCGGTCCCGTGGGCGTGAAAGGGGACTTGCCGCAGGACGATCAAATTCGTAACCTGGCGGGGACTCCCGGGGCACCCGGCGTGGTCAATGAGAGCGGTGGTAACAAGGGTACCGACACATTCGATCTCTCCCGCGGAGTCGGTGGAACCCGGCCGACCGACGATTCGCCGGTCAACACCCAAGGAATTCGCGAAGATCCCGCCGATTTTGTCGGAGATGGGGTCGGTCCGACCGGCCTGGAGGGAGCTCCTAACCGGACCACGGACTCTGGCACGCCTCCGGCAACAATCACCGGCCCCGATACGACTCTCGCGAAACCCCTGCCCGAGGAAAAAACGCCCGTGCGCGCCGCCGGGGCGATACCGTTGACTCCTCTTGATGCCCAGAATTCCGGTTCCCAAGCCGAGCCGGTGAAATTCGACGCCGGCAAACCGTCCTCGTCTTTGAAGCCCGACCTGAGGCTGGCCAATCCGCTGCCGGCCGAAAAGACGGCCCTCTCCCGCACCATTGGTCCGGTGAGCGGGGTGAATAGCGGGGGCACTTCCAATCTTTCGACCGGGGGAGCCTCGGACTCGACAACCGCGAGCGGAAGCTTGACGGCGTCGAGTGGCGACACGACGTCTACGGGGATCCCCGAGGAGAAACAGAGTTCGCCTCCGCCCGTGAGCGACAACACGGACCCAGCCGCGAAGGCGGGAGAGTTATTCGGGGGCAATCCCACTCCCGCGCCCACCCCTCCTGCCCAGGCAAGGCCGGGGGAAACTTTCACCACTCCGCGTGGCCCCTCGGGCTCTGTCGTGACCCCCATCGCCACACCCGACCGGACGGTTTCCGAGGCCAAGCCGACCCCGTTCGATAAGACGCTGATTCCTCAAACCACCTCCAAGTTTCCGACGGAAATCAAGCCAGCGGTCTCCGGCACTTTCAAGCCCTGAAGAAGGCGAGGCTTTCTGATTTTCCAAGCAGGAGCCCGCTTCCCCCTGGCTGGCTTGCTTTCAGAGCGGTTTTCCGAAAGGTTCTTCCCGTAATGAGGACTGCGGAGAGATCGTCGCCGGCCGGTAGGGTTTGCGCTCCTTGCGAGGTGGTGGATCTTTCTCAATCCATTGCTTCTCTGGACAGGTAGAGGGATAGTGGGAGGGGGATGAGCGAAAAATTCCAGGAGCTAGAAAACATCTTGCGGTGCAACGCTCCGCTGCTCGTCGCGTATTCTGGAGGGGTGGATAGCGCGTGTCTGCTGGCGGTGGCGACCCGGGTGTTGGGAGAAAATGCGGTGGGAGTGATCGCGGACAGCCCAAGTTTGCCGCGGGCGGCGCTGGCGGAAGCTTTGGACGTGGCTCGCGGATTTGGGGCGCGCGTGGAGGTCATTGCGACGGAGGAATTCGGCAATGAAGAATACCTGAGTAATCCTCTGAACCGGTGTTATTTCTGCAAGTCCGAGTTATTTATGCGCATGGAGGCCTTGGCCCGGGACCGCGGATTTGCCGCGATCGCTTACGGGGAAAATGCCGACGATCCCGCGCATTTGCGTCCGGGTTCGCGGGCGGCGAAGGAGTTTGCCGTGATTGCGCCGCTCAAGCAGGCGGGCCTGACGAAAAGCGACGTGCGCAGCCTTTCGCGCGAGCTGGGATTGCCCACCGCGGACGCGCCGGCGCAGCCATGCTTGTCCTCGCGCATTCCGCATGGGACGCCAGTCACGCGGGAGGCCATTGGCCTGGTCGAGCGGGGTGAGGCGTTTGTGAAAACGCTGGGTTTTCGGGTTTTTCGGGTGCGCTATCTGGCGGGGGATCCGGCGGGCGCACGCGTGCAAATCGCCCCGGCGGAGATGGCGGGTTTGGAGGGCCTGCGGGGGCGTCTTGACACGGGTTTGCGTGCCGAGGGATTCGGCTTTGTGGAGATCGATCCCGAGGGCTACCGCGGTGCGGCGACGTGACGGAGGTGCCGCCAGAATTCACCGCGCGCATCGTGGTGCATAACCGGAGTTGCTGGGTGGCGGCGGCCCTCAGCCTTTTGGGAGCCTGGCTCTCGTGGATGTTTTTTTTCGCATTGTACACCGCAGGGGTTTTGGTTTTTGAAACGGTCAGGACGGGAAACACGGACCTTTTTAATCCCCCGCGCTGGTATTGGCCGGTGGGTATCGGGGCGGTGGCGGCGCTGGTGTTGTGGGGTGCGCTGGATCGCTGGCAACGGCGGTTTGCCCTGCCGCCGGACCGGCCCATCATTGGCTGGCATCTCTTCCGCGAGGTGCTTCTGATTCCGCCGAGAATGACGTTTGCGATCTGGGATCAGATCGACGCCCGCATCCTCCTCAGCGCCCGCGAGCGTGGGGAGGCTTGGGATTTGCTGCAAGCGATCTTTGCCTCAAGAAGGGCGGAGGCCACCGAACTTACTCAGGAATTTCCCGACGGAAGGCGCTTATCAAAATTGCTGACCAGTCTGCAACTTGCCGGGTGGATCGACCTCCACCGCGGCGAGGAAAGTTGGTTTTACCGGGTCCTGAGTGATCAGGAGTCCGTCCTGAAGACCCTCACTGCTCCACCGTCCGATGAGGAATGAGAAAATCCTCGGCCGCTGCCTTTCCTGACAGCCAGGCGGATTCAAATCGTCCGCCCAGAAAAGCATCTCCGATAATGTAGAAGGGAAGGTCGGTCTGCGGACGGAGAAACGGGCGCGTCGCTAGAGGATTTTCCGCCCGGGCGTAGCGCCAGCGATGCGTGTGGAGGATTTGCAGGTTGGAAAATCCTCCGAGCCGTTTCGCTTCGTCGACGAGAATCTCCGAGGCGTTCCGTTGGTCACTGTCGAGGTGCGCCATGCTGAATGCCACGCTGCCCTGCAAAACGAAAAAGTGGCGTGCAGGGTGGGGGCGTTTAGTAAAGTCGGCCCCAATCCAGGAGAGCGGACCTTCGGAGACCTGAATCGCTTTCCAGGCCGGAGCGGGATCTGTCGTCTCGGCGATCACGGTCAGACAGGGTACGACAGAAACCTGTGCGATTTCCGCCCTTGCCTCCGGTGGGAGGAAACCCCCGCCGATGTCCAGAGTCTGGGGCAGGGGTGCGGAGGTGAAAAGGGCCTTGGCTTGGAACGAAAGGCCATCTTCGCAAGGGATCGTAAAGATCCCATCGGAGACGGACGCTTGGAGAACTTTTCGCTCGCGCTGCACATCGAGTCCCGTGGCGAGGTGTTTTGCCAAGGACGTAACGCCTTCGGCGCAGGCGTATCGGGGGTGCGCATCGGCCGTGTCCGGTGGGATTACCTTGCCCTCCTGCCAACGGTGAAATCCCCGGCTCCATTCGAAACAGCATCCCGCGGAAAGCCACTTGGAGACCTCGGTTTGGAATTCCCCGGTGCGAGCGGTGAAAAACTGGGCTCCGTGATCCACGGGGATGCCGTCGATCCGACGCGTGGCAGCCCGTCCGCCCACGCCGCGGCTCTTCTCTAGAATGACGACGGATTTCCCGGCCTTGGTGAGAATTCGGGCGGCGCTGAGTCCGGCCATCCCGGCACCGATGATGCAAACGTCGGGGATCATCCGGTCAGACAAGCTGGTGGCTCTCGGGTTGCATCACAATTTCGCTGAGCACGAGGTGGGAAGGAGCGTCGAGGGCTTGGAGGATCAGATCGGCGGCAGTGTCGGCGGGAATCATTTTCTCGCGCTGCACGGTCATGCCGATGCCATCCCAGAAGGGGGTGTCGACCCCGCCGAGATGCAGCAGGGAAAAGCGCACGCCGCTGCGTTGGAATTCCTGAGCGAAACATTTGATCATTCCGGTGACGGCGTATTTGCTGGCGCAATAAGCCGCGGCATTGCGCATGGGGGCCTTGCCGAGGATGCCGGGGATGGTGATGAACAGGCCGTGTTTGGCCGCAGCCATGACCTTGCACGCTTCGCGGGCGACAAGAAATGTGGCCCGGGTGTTGATATTCATCACCCGGGTGAACTCCGCGTCCGTGGTGTCGAGGGCCGGTTTGATCAGTCCTACGCCCGCACAATGAACCACGGCGTCGAGGCCACCCAGAGCCTCGGCGGCACCTGCGATGACGGACTCGACGGCGGCCGCGTTGGTCAGGTCACCGGGAAATTTAGGCCCGGGAAATTCGGCCAGGCGTTCGGCCGTGCGGGCGTTGACGGCTGGCAAGATGCCGCGGGAGGCAAGTTTGGTGGCGACCGCTTTTCCGATGCCGCCGGAGGCACCGGTGATGAGGATTTTTTCCATGCATGCGGTTTACGAGACCAAGTGAGGTTCGGATGCGGCGGGCTGGGGGGATTTCGGCGGGAGAGACTGACGACTCCTCACGATGGCGATGGCGACGAAGACGACTTCGACGGCGACGAACGCTGCGGCGTAGCCAAATCCACCGGACCCAAAACCGTAGCTGTGCAGGCCGGCACCGAGGACGAAATTCACCCCATACCAGGCCATGAGGACGGAGAGGAAGGCGAGGACTGCGCCCACGGCCATGCCGAACCCGCCCCATTTGCCCGCAATGCGGCCATGAAGAATGAAGAGATAGGCCAGCAGGGTGACGAGGGCCCACGTTTCCTTGGGGTCCCAATCCCAGAAGCGGCCCCACGAATAATTGGCCCAGACCGCTCCAAGGATGGTGCCGATCGCGAGCAGGAGCACGCCGATCTGAAGGACGCGGTAGAGGTAGTTGTAGAGGGCGCTGGACGGTTTTTTTCCGGCAATCACCAAGCCGAGCGCGATGTGTCCGATGCCAAGCGCGAGGAGAAATGCGGCGTAACTCAGGGTGATGGTGGTGACGTGTGTGGACAGCCAGAAATTGTCGCGCAGGACGGGGACGAGCGGATTGATTCCGGGGCTGAGTGCGACGGGCTGGGTGTCGGCCAGGATGAGAGAAACCACCGCAACCGGCAGGGCTCCCAGGAGGAAAAACCGGCTGCGGTAAATGGCCTCAAAAATCAGGGCAAAAAAGACCGTCCCAAAGGCCACCCAGATGATCGACTCGTACATGTTCGTCACCGGGGCCCGGCCGGAGATGATGGTCCGCGCCACAAATCCCGCCACCTGCAAAAGAAGCCCGATACTCGCCAGCACCCACGCGGTCAGATATCCCCCCCGCATGCTGCCCAGCAACAGAGCGACGCCCGCGGCAAGATAAAATTTCCACGCCCAGCCGAAGGGATGACTTTTTTGGTATACCGTCTCGAGGGACATTTTCCAACCCACCGGCTGGAAGCGCGGCTGGATGGCGGCCATGGAATCCCGGAAGGTTGTCGCAGCGGAGGCAAAGGCGGCGTCGCTGCCGGATTGAAGGGCCTCGCGCAGGGGAGCGAGCGCCTCGGGCGGGGCGGGGGACCAAGCGCCATCGGACATGGTGGGATTGGCGACGAAACAGTAGGCCTTGCCGTTTCGGAGGGACTCAAACTCCGCCATCCGTAGTCCCACGTCTGCCGCTTCCTTGGGCAGCCCGGAGAGTCGCTGATTGCCAGGCTTTGCCCGTAAGGCCTGCGCCTCGTTGAGCAGTTTGAGGAGTTCGGCGTTCCCGGCGAGTTCGCGGTAAGAAAACAATTTCCGCGAGGGGTCGAGACCCGTGATATCCTTCAAAGGTTTGTGATTTACAAGGAGAAGCGGCTGGTCGTCCCAACCTTCCGGAGTGAGCCAGAGCGTGGTGATGAGGTCCATCGCAGACCGTTTCTGACCATCGATTTTCACCGCCGTCTTGCCCGAGAGGGCGAGCAGGGTTTCCTGGGAAAAAACCAGGTAGGGTTTTTTGCGCCCGGCTTCCTGAATGGGAATTTGCTCCAGAGGCGAGAAGTCAAGGGCGTGAGCTGCCGGAAGCACGCAAAGCAGAGCGAGGAAAAGGCGCATCATGAGGCCGTAAGGTTGCGCGATTGGAGGTTCGCTGCAAGTTTGCGTTTTTTTCGGCTCTGCGATACGCTTTTTTCCATGATTCGCCGACCGATTCTCCTCGCCCTGGTTCTCGTTCCTCTTGGCTCCCTCACCGCAGGTCCGCGCTTTGCCACCGGGTCCGTCTCCCGGGAGGGACCCCGGGGAGGGTCGGTTGAAGCCTCCGGCACCCGGGCCGGTCGGTTTGCCACCGGCAGCGTGGAAGCGGAAGGTCCGCGCGGGGGGACCTATGAAGCCTCCGGCACCCGGGCGGGTCGCTACCGCACGGGCAGTGTCAGCGCCGAGGGGCCCCGGGGAGGGTCGGTCGAAAAGTCGTATGCCTCCTGGAACGGCTACCGCAGTGGCTACGTCTTCACGGGTGGCGTTTACCGGCCCGCGAATGTCCGGGTGAACGCGTTTTACGCGGCGCCCATCGGCGTTTACGTCGGATGGAATGTGATGGCGCGGCCCTACTATGTGACTTATCCGGCCTTCGCAACGTACCCGGTGGAAATTTCCGTCCAAGTCGAACTCCAGCGCCGCGGGTATTATGGGGGACCGATTGACGGGGACATTGGACCCCAAACCCAAGCCTCCATCGCCCGCTATCAGGCCGCCAACGGCCTGCCCCGGACCGGCACGATCAACGAAGCGCTGCTCAAGTCGCTGAACATCATTTAGCCTGCCCCGGCTGGACCAGCTTCGCCAGGTCCTTGGGGAGCGGGGAGGCGAAGCGGAGTTCCTTGCCGGTCTTCGGGTGCGGAAAACGCAGCGCGCAGGCGTGAAGCCCGAGGCGTTTGGCGGGGTCGCTTTTGGCACCGTATTTTTTGTCCCCGACAATCGGACACCCCGCGTCGGAGAGCTGAACACGGATCTGGTGGCGCCGGCCGGTCTCGAGCGTGAGTTCCACCAGTGAGCGCCAGGCACTGCGGGCGAGCACGCGGTAGTGAGTCACCGCGTGGCGCGTGAGATCGCTGGGACGGACACTGAAAACTTTGTAAGGATTGGATTCGTCGAGGTCCGACTCGAACGTTCCGCTTTCGTTGTTGAGCCGACCTTCGACCACGGCCTCGTAGCGTTTTTCCGCGGCATCCCAGCGTCCCTGCAGAATCTCCTTGGTCTCCGGAGTTTTGGCGAAAACCATCAATCCGGAGGTCTCCCGGTCGAGGCGGTGAACGATCCACACCCGCTCGCGGGAGAGGGGGTTGCCGTGACGAACATGCTCCATCAGTTGATGGTAGGCAGTCTTTTCCTGCTCCGCTTCGCTGGCAATGCTGAGGAGGCCGGAGGGTTTTTCGATCACGATCAAATCGGCGTCTTCGAAATACACCTTCATTCCCGACCCGAGGACGGTCTTGGGGGTGGCAAATCGATCCGTGCGCACGGCCACGACATCACCCGGTGCGAGCGGGTGATTAAACTGAGAAGTTGGGCGGCCGTTGATCGTGATTGCCTGGAACTTCAGCCAGGTGCGGACCTGGGTTTTCTTCACGTCCGGCCAGATGGAAAAACAATAGGCCAGTAACTCGGCGGGTTCGGAGACAGTGGAGGGTTTGGGCATGGTTATTTCGGAGGATGGGCCAGTACCTGATCAAGCAGACGGCGGTCTCCGTCGTTTTTGGCGGGCTTCAAACCCAACGTGGCGCAGAGAAGGTTGTAGACGTGGATATTTTCGAAAGGAGGCAGGACCACCCCTTTTTTAAAGGCCGGACCATCCGCCAGGAACGTCGCGCCCATCGCGGGAATGGCCGGGTCGAACCCATGGGTCGCTTTCTGAAAAATCCCGCGTGTCACTGAGGTCAGCGGTTCGCGGATGATCATCCACCCCTCATCGGCCACCAGAACGATCGGCGGAATGCGCCGGTGCGTTCGGAAATGGAGCCGCTCGGGAATTTCCTCCCGTCGGTAAACCTGGTAGTGGGCGGGCTTCGCGGCCAAGGCCTGATAAATTTCCTCCACACTTTCGCCCTCATGCGGGCGAAGCCCGGCGACGGCACCCGCAAAATCCACGTTCACCTTTGCCATGTCGAGTTTTTCGCTCAGGGCGATGACTCGATCGGTGCTGAGATCCGCCATGCCATGATCGGAAACCACGACGTAGTTTACCACGTCGGAAAGTCCCAGCCGATGGACTCCTTCCCGTAGGCCGCCAATCGCGGCATCCACCAAGGCGACGGCGTCGGCGGTTTCTGAAGAATCTGGTCCGAATTTATGGCCCGCCGTGTCGGGCTCATGAAAATACAGCGTGATCAGGCGCGGTCGCTCTGCCTCCGGGCGGGCGAGCCAGTCCAGAACCGCGCGGACGCGGTCCTCGGGAGTCACTTTGTAGTCAAACTTCCGCCATTCCCATGGTCGCGTACCCGCAATTTCCGCTTCCGATCCCGGCCAAAACATGCAGGCCGAACGCAGACCCTGTTTTTGCGCCGTTACCCAGATGGGTTCCCCTTCCCACCATTTGCCCTCCTGCACCGCCGGACTGCCGAGGGAAAATTTTTCCTGAAACACGGGGTCGAACATGCTGTTGCCAATGATGCCATGATGTTCCGGCCGCAATCCTGTCGCCAGCGTGTAGAAATTGGGAAACGTCAGGGTGGGGAAACTGGCTTCCAGGCGTTCTCCACGGACTCCGGTCGTGGCAAGTTGAGTGAGATTGGGGGGGCGGAATTTTTCAAGATAGTCCCAGCGAAATCCGTCAATGCCCACTAATACGACAATGGGCTGCGCCGTCCGACCCGGGGTGGCTACCCCAAGGAAAAGCGCGATGACAAGAACCGGACGAAGCCATGAAACCATCAGCCAGTCCTACCGGCGCCTGCGACAAAAGACACGGCAAACCTTCGCGAAAGTGGCGCACCCGGGTGGGATCGAACCACCGACCATCGGATTAGAAGTCCGGTGCTCTATCCGCTGAGCTACGGGTGCTTTACAGAGTAAATATGGCTGTAATGGGGATTCTGTCTTGACTTTTCACGGTCATCTTCTACGGTGGAGGCATGGACAACGCCGAAACCACCGTGAAAACGTGGGAAAAGACCAGATTGCAAAACCTCGTTCGCCATAAGAACGGGAAATATTACTCCCGCTTGTATCTGAATGGCAAAGAGATTTGGAGTTCCCTCAAAACCTCCCATTTCTCCATAGCCGAAGCCCGGCTTGCCGAAAAACTCAAAGAGCATCGCGAACGAAAGGGGCGGGAGATTGATGTCTCTAATGCCAAGATGACGTTCGGCCAAGCCGCCACGCTTCATGTCTCTCGACTTGCGGAAAGCATCACAATCAAGCGTCGCACCCGGCAATACTGGAATGAAACTTTGACCGCATTGAACAAGAGCTGGCCGGAACTCACCGCTATGGAAATTCGCAAAATTACACCAGCTACCTGCCGCGATTGGTCCGCTCGCTATGCAAAAGTCATCAGCGCTACGCGTTATAACGGCACAATCACCACACTCCGCCGCATCTTGGACGTGGCCATTGAGTGCGGGGTGATTTATTCGAATCCTGCGGCAGGACTCAAACGGCGGCCCGCCAAACCCAAGCATCTGGAGCTTCCAACATGTTCCAAGTTCACGGCTTTTGTCGCGGAAATGGCAGCAGGACATGGCCGGGATTCGAGGAATTGCGCCGATTTCGCACGCGGCTTGGCTTTCACTGGTTGCCGTATCGGCGAAGCGGCGCAGATAGAATGGCGCCACCTGAATTTCGAGACTGGCGAAATTCTCGTCAAGGGAGACCCGGAAGAGGGGACCAAAAACGGAGAGATCCGCCGCGTCCCGATGATTCCGCA
The DNA here is from genome assembly GCA_041752695.1 of Terrimicrobiaceae bacterium. Taxonomy (GTDB): domain Bacteria; phylum Verrucomicrobiota; class Verrucomicrobiia; order Chthoniobacterales; family Terrimicrobiaceae; genus CALCJD01. Next base: position 1,829 of record JBGSVZ010000042.1, on the reverse strand, counting down.
AGCGCGAGAACTTTTCCAAAAGATGAGGGCTGCCCGCTCGGAGGAAACGGCTTCGGCAAAAGTTTTTCTTGTGCGTGAATGCCAGAAGTCAATGAATCGGGCGGCCAAAAAAGTTGGGATGGTCCGCATTACACATCATGACCTGCGGCATCTCTTCGCGACCGTCTGCATTGAGAGCGGAGTCGATATACCCACGGTTTCCCGTTGGCTTGGCCACAAGGACGGTGGCGCTCTCGCCATGCGCACCTACGGCCACCTCCGCCGCGAGCATAGTGTAGCTCAGGCGCAGAAAGTTTCTTTCTCCGCTTAAGGGAATTTTCGCCTTTGAGCGGACCCGGTGGCATTTTCGCTTCGCGGCTTCCTCAGCTCGAATCTGTTCCAATTCAGCCAAGCTTCCTGTTCTCCCGCTGTGTCATGGCGAGCGAAACGTACTGCCGCCTCGCTTGTCGTTCCGGCCAGACTCCGCTTCAAAAGCCGATTCAACTGAAGGCGGTGGTTCTGTGTGCAGCAGATCATGCTGCGTGGTTTCAATTTCTTGAGGGGCGATTACCTGGAGTTTGAGGGAGCGTCGTGGGCGCGAGTGGCGTTTCATCGTCAACTGAGGGGCCCGTGAAGCCGCAATCTCAGACGGATTTTCCTGTGACGATCTTATCACATTCGGAAAAGAGAATCCCCTTGCGCATGGGCAGAACCATGGCACTGTCACGGCGTTCTGGGGGGAACAGCAGACCGTCGCAGCTTTCGCTGAGGCGGTCTGTATTTTTTTGTGGATCTTATTCTAATGCAGCAAGTCGAAGAGTTGACATCCGGGGAGAGCGTTCATATTTCCGCCAATCTCCTCGGAGCGTATCGCGCTGCCTACAAGGGTTATGCAGAGACATGCGACGAGGAGTATTTTTTGATTGCAGTGCAAGCCGAGCGTGAACTGCGAATCCTGTTACATGAGTTGCGCAAGAAACGCGCTGTTTTCATCAGTTGGGAATAAATCCGCTCTCCCGAATCCCTGCCGTGGCGATCCTTGGCCCTTCAGAGTAATCGATATTTCCTGCGGTGCGCCTGAATCTCCATTTCCACCAACTCTTGGGCATGCTTTGCAAAAAGCGCCTCGTAGCGACGAATTTCCTCGGGCCGTGGCCGCACTCTTGCCCTTTCCTCGTCCAGCAAAACGCGGAGGCAATGCAACATTGAGACACAACGTTCCCGGGGTGTTTCCTTGCGGGGCTTGTAGGGTTTCACAGGACACCCCCTTCCCGAAAGCTGTAGAATGGTTGGCGTCCGCCCTCAGCGTCCCCACAAACCACATGGTCTAGGAGTTGAATGCCGATGATTCCGGCTGCCTCCCGCATCTGGCGGGTCATCCGGTGGTCTGCCTGACTTGGCGAAGGATCGCCCGAGGGGTGGTTGTGCATGATCACGATTCCGTAGGCGGCTGCAATGATGGCGGCGCGGAACGTCTCCCGGGGTTGGGCAATGGTTTCGTTTACGCTTCCCACGGAAACCACATGGTAGGCTTTGGGGCGAAGCTTGGTATCGAGCAAAACGGCAATTAGATGCTCCTTGTCGGGCTCAAAAGCGGGATCGGTCGCCACGACATCACGCCAGAATTCAAAAGCTGCCTGTGCGCAGTCCAGAGGCGTCCGCGAGGCTCCGTAGTGGGCCAAGCACGGCTCGCTGATACGATTCAAAACTGAGGTGCAACTGATTTTTGGACCAATTTGTGTTTTAGTTTGCTGAGTGGATCTGGGCCTCGAACTGGTTGGGGGTTTTGTATCCGAGGGCTGAGTGTTTGCGGTGGGTGTTGTAGTAGCCTTCGATGTATTCGAAGATTT
>JBGSVZ010000041.1:0-7588 GCA_041752695.1 Terrimicrobiaceae bacterium | reverse complement strand
GGAGTGGGCCGGGGGGCGCCGCTGGCGACAGGCGGCTTTCCCAGGCCGACCTGCGCACGCACGTCGCGGACAATATCGTCGTCGAGCGACATGATGGGCATGTACACCTCGAGGACGCGGCTGGTGCGGCTCACTTTTTTCGGCGGTGGTTCGGCAAACGGCGTGATGGCGCGATGGCGGAAGAGCGGGGCAAAATCCACCGCGGTTCCGCGGCACCAAAGCTGTCCGAGCAAACGCTGGAGCTGTTCGAGACCCGGCCGCGTGCGTTCATTGCTGGCGACGGCGAGAAATTCTTTCTTTCGCAGCGTGTCCTCGATGAAGGAGGTGAGGTGATTGCTGGGTCCGACCTCGACGAAGGTGCGGACGTTTTCGTTTTCGTAAAGGTGCAGGATCGCCTCGCGGAAACGCACGCTGGAAAACCACTGGCTGGCGGCAAGCTCGCGGATGGCACCCGCCTCGGCAGGGAAAAAGCTCAGGCTGGCGCAACTGAAGAGCGGGAACACCGGCGCGGTGATGGGCAGTTCCTCGTAATAGCGCAGCAGCGTCTCGCGCATGGGTTCGAGCAAAGACGTGTGGTAGGCGTAGTTGAAAGGCAGTTGCTGACAGAGCCCGCCGAGCGTGCGCAGGCGCTCGGCCAGGACGGTGATGTCCTCGGGCTGACCGAAAAGCACTTTCTGGTGAGGGCAGTTGTCCATCGCGACATGGATGCGTCCGTCGAAGCGCGCGACTTCCAACGCGAGGGCCTCGGGGTCCACGGCCCCCACCGTGAGGAGCGAACCGCGCGGCAGATTTTCCGCCGTGTTCACCTCGTGGTAAATGGCATTCAGCTTGCGCTTGAGCGCGACGCGTTCGTCGTCGCCCGTGGCATCCACCGCGCCGCTGGCGGCCAGCGAGGTGTATTCGCCGGTGCTGTGGCCGGTCATGATGTCGCAGCGCAGTCCGAAGGACGAGAGCAGCCGGAACATCGCAACGCCAGCGGTGAACATCGTTTCCGTGGCCACGTCGATACTGAGAAATTTGTCCGCCAGCATTTTCGCCGTTTCCGGCTTGAGGCAGGTGGGCGGTGGCCAGGCGTACTGGCTCGGAAGCACGTCCCAGAAGCCGGTGAACGCCGCGTCCGACATGTCGAATTCGTGGCGAAACTCCGGGAAGGCCAGACACAAATCGGCCAGCATGTTTTGGTATTGCGAACCCTGACCCGGAAACAAAAACGCCACCTTGCCTTCGGGCGCGGCGGAGGCGTTCAGATCAAAATAGATGCCGCTGCGGTTTTGCAGCCGCCGGCGTTTTCCGTCACGAATCTTGCCTGCGGCGTTTTCCAACTTCGCCACCAGATCGTCCGTGCCGGAGGCTATGATGGCGAGGCGGCAGCCGAGGGAAGGTGCGGCGGCCAGGTGCTGCGACAGACCGGCCAGCGAGGCGTCGGGACGCCGGACCAGTTCGGTGCGGATCTCATCGGCACTAGCGGCAAGGGCCTCGGGTGTTTCTGCGGACAGGGCAAAAAGTTCCGTCGGCCAGGTGAAGCCGGAGGATTGTTCCGCGGGCGTCTCGGGATATTCCTCCAGCACGAGGTGGGCATTGATACCGCCAAATCCGAAGGCATTGATGCCGGCGCGGCGGGGCTCCGCGTTGCTGGGGTGAATCCAGGGGCGGGTCTCGGTGTTGACGTAAAACGACGAGCCTTCCAAGCCCAGAGCGGGATTCACCTCGCCGCACAGCGTGGGGGGAAGGATTTTGTAATGCAGGGCGAGGGCGGTTTTAATCAGGCTGGCCACGCCGGCGGCGGGAATGCAATGGCCGATCATCGATTTGACCGACCCGATGGCATGCGTGGGCACCGTCGCGCCGTCTCCGCCGAAGGTCCCGCGCAGGGCCGCGACTTCGGTCTGGTCTCCGATGGGAATGCCGGTGCCATGGGCTTCGACGAGTCCGACGGTCGCCGGGTCAATGTTGGCCGGACCGTAAGCGCGCTGGACGGCCAGCATTTCGCCTTCGAGGCGCGGGGTGAGCAACCCCTGGGCGCGCCCGTCGCTGGCGATGCCCGCCGCCTTGAGCACAGCATAGATGGTGTCCCCGTCGGCCTGCGCATCGGCCAGGCGCTTGAGGACGAGAAATCCCGCGCCCTCGGAAAGAATCGTGCCGTTGGCGTTCACATCGAACGGCCGGATCGCGTCGCGCGAAAGGGCGTTCAGTTTGCAAAACAGCATGTACACCTGCGGAGGCATGGAGGCCTGCACACCGCCGGCCAGCATCATCCGGCTCTGGCCGGAGCGCAGTTCCTTCATCGCCAGTTCGACGGCGATGAGGGTGGACGAGCACGCGGCATCAATCAGGTAACTCGGCCCCTGCAAATCCAGGCGGTTCGCAATGCGGCCCACCGCGACGTTGGCCACCAGTCCGGGCGCGGCCTCGGGCACCAGTGTGGGCAGGCTGTCCTTGAGACCCTGGCGCACCTGCTCGCGGGTGGCTTCGTCCATTTCGGGAAGCAGCTTTTTGAGCAGTTCCATCGTTTGGTCCACAGCCATGCCGGTCTGAAATCCATTGGCCGAGGCGCGGTTCGGCGTCGCCCCGCGGCCGAGGATCACTCCGGCGGTGGTGCGGTCGAAAGCCCTGTCCCCATAGCCCGCATCCTTGAGCGCGGCGGCGGCCAGTTTCAGCGCGAGAAAATGGTCTGGCTCGGTGCTCGGAATGGCATTGGGAACGACGCCGAATTCGACCGGATCAAACTCGGCCAGCGAGCCGAGCAGTCCGACCTTGCGGGTGTAGATGCGCTCGGGTTCCGGCGCGGTTTCATCAAAAGTCCCCTGCGCCCATTCCGCGGGCCCATCCTGGATGAAGCACCGTTTCGCGAGAATGTTTTCCCAAAAAACGTCACGATCTTTTGCGCCCGGGAGCACACAGGCCATGCCAATGATTGCGATGTCGTCAGGTTGGGAAGCCATGGATTAGTTTGCAGCGCCGGGCGCAAGGCGGTTGAGAGCCTTGCTCAAGGTGGACTCGAAGTTCTCGATGACGAAGCGGCATTTTCCACTTTCGTCCATCAGGCGGAATTCCGAGACGGTCATCGCGGGTGTCACCTTGAGGCTGAGGAGGTGCAGGTGGAAAATTTCGCCCGGACGCGGACGCGGCCCGAACCGGCGCACGCGGCTGAAAACCGCCGCCAATCCATACGTGCCGAACAGCGTGCGAACCCAGAGCAGTCCCGCGTGGGTGGAGGCGTCGATCAAACCTGGGTGAAAAAGCCAGTCGGCGCCCGGCGGCAGATTGGTCACCCAGCTGGTGATGGGGGGAGTGATGAGCGTGGCCGAAACCCCCCGCAGATCCAGCCCCTCGATGGTGCGCAACAATTGGAACGACGGCCCGTGAAATGCATGACTGGCGTATACATCCGCCGCGGTGAGAACCGTCGGATCAAAAACCGGTAGATCGGGCGGATCGATGGGATCGGGAATCTCCCGACGCAGCACCAGTGTCGCCCGGTAATACGGCGCGCCGGGACCCTCCGCGGGTTTGATTTGTGCCTCGACCCGAATTTCATCCACCGTGGCGGAAAGGGTTTTTCCCGAGATGAGAATCGGCAGGTCCGCGTCGTCCTTCATCAGGAGCCCGCGGAAGAGGCGGCTGTCGAGCACCTCGCAGACCTGCCAGTCGGGCCAGAGCATCTGCACGGTTTCCGCCATCAACTCCATCGCCCCGGCCGCCGGCATCACCGGCGTCCCGTCCAGGCGATGGTCGCCGAGATAGGGCTCGGTTTTGAGCGAGAGCGTGTGGAGATATTCCCAGGTGTCGTCCCCGGTCTTTTTCGGAACCGTGTGAACGAGCGGAAGTTTCGGCGGCGGTTTTGGGGGGTGAAACGTGCCCGCGACCATTTCGACCGGACCGCGAGTGGCCGCCAGCATTTCATCGCGCAAAAAGGCCCGTCCTGCCAGCGGCGGAATCGGGACGATGCCACGCTCGCGGAACTGGCGGTTCACTTCGGCCGAGGCCATGCCGCTTTCCCAGGGGCCCCAATTGACGGCGCTGATTTTGGTGTTCGTCCAGCGGTGGTGCATCCACCAAGCGAGGCGGTTGAGGAGTTCGTTGGCCGAGGCGTAGTCGCATTGTCCACGGTTGCCCGTGCGGCCGGCCACGGAGGTGAAAAGCACAAACCACTTGAGCCCGTCCGGTCGCAGGTGACGCATGAGGGCAAACGTGCTGTCGGCCTTGGTGTTGAAGACGCGGGTAAACGACGCGGGGTCTTTGTCCACCAGAAGCTTGTCCTCAATGATCCCCGCGCCATGCAGCACCGCATCAATGCGGCCGAGACGGGCGTACACATCGTCAAGCAATCGGCCAAAGGCCTCGGTGTCGCGCGCGTCCGCGCCGTGGTATTCCACGGTCACCCCCATCTGGCGGAATCCCGCCAGATTGCGGCGGATTTCGCGGTCGCGCTGCAGGGCGGAAATTTCTTTTTCGATCAGGGCCGGGGTCATTTTCCGGCCACCGTCACGGGCGGCCTGGAGGAAAATTTTGCGCAGCGCGGCGACGTCGGTCACGCCAAGGGTCGCGGCGGTTTCCTCGGGAGGTTCGGCGGCGCGGCCCACCAGGACGAGGGTCATGCCCGGAAGCAGGACTTCCTTCAAGGCCTCTGCCGTGATGCCCCGCGCGCCGCCGGTGGCAAGGAGCACCCAGTCGTTTTGCGGCGCCCAGCGTGGCGCGGGATCGGCCGGGGGGTCGGCCACGATGGACGCGCTAGTATAGACGCGGCGGACGCCGTTTTCGTACCCGATCTCGATTTCGCCGTCGCGGTTGAGCAGCTCGGCTTCGATCACCGTAGCCAGGGCGGCGGGCAGGGGGTCGTCGATATCAATGGCCTTCACCGCAGCCTCCGGCCACTCGATGGCCAGGGTTTTGAGCAGCCCGACGGCGGCACCGGCGTTGGGCAGGCCTTTCCAGGGAACTTCACTGCGACCGAAGGAACCACCCAGTGCGCTGAAAGAGAGAATTTGTCCGCCTTGGGAAATCAAATCGGCCGAGCAGATCTGCAGCAGGTGGAAAAACCCTTTGCACTGCGTGTCGTTGACCTCGTGCCATGCGGCGATGTCCGTCGGCATCTCGTGGGAAGCCACCCCGGCCAAATGGATGAGACCACAAACCGGACCGTGCTTTTCCCTCAGGCCGGCGACGCGGAAAGCCAGTTTATCAGGTTCCGTCAAAAGATCCGCGGGCAGAGTTTCCGCGACCGCACCGCGCCGGGACAACATCGCTGCCACGGAGTCGCTGAGGGCAACGTTGTCGTCTACCGTGAGCAGATGCAGGCCGGTGAGCCGGGCCTCGGCGGCGACCTCCAGAGGCAGGAGTTTTTCCGCCATGAGAAAGCGCCCGATGGGTTCGGGACGCGGCTGGACCGGGGTGGGAAAAAACGGTGGCGGCAGGGTCCCGCGGGCGAGGAATTTTTGCACGACAGCCTGCTGCGAATCCAAAAAGAACCGCATTGTCTGCTGGTGGGCAAAAAATGCGTTCAGGCGGCCGTCGGGCCGCGGTGAAGAGCTGGAAGTAAGGCCGTCGCTACTCAATCGTTCCAGAAGTCAGCATGAATCGGGCTGGGACTCTTGGCGAGTGGAAGTTACGCGGCGGATTCCATCACCGCATCGATCCATCCTTTGAGCGTGCGGATGCGGGTCAGATCTTCGGTGTGTTCGGAAAGCTTTGCGACGAGGGCGGGCGGGAGCTGGTTTTGGAAAGCCCCGAAGATCTCGACCCGTTTGATTGAGTCGATTCCCAGATCCGCTTCCACGTCCTGCTCCAGGCCGAGCATGTCGGCCGGGTAACCGGTGCGCTCACTCACGAGGTTTACCAGATCGGTGGTGAGACCCTCCCGGCTAAAGTCGCCGTTGCCCGAGGGGGCGGCGTGACCGTTGGCCGCGGCGACCGGAGTTGGGGTCGCGGCTGGCACCGGGGCTGGCGCAGGTGCAGGAGCAACTGGGACGGGAGCCGGAGCAGCCACCGCAACAGGCGCGATCACCGGCAAGGCAAGAGGGGCGGCTTCGAAAGAGCTGGTCGGAGCAGAACTGGCACCGCCCAGGAACTGCCGCATGACTTCCTCCTGCATGCGAAGAAATTGGCGCATGGTTTCCTGGTAAGCCGCGTAGGCGTGCAGGGAAACGACTTGAGCTTGGGGCGCCGCCGGGGCGGCATTCGGTGGCGTTTCGGAGTGGGTGCTCATAGATGTCGAAGTGATTTTTTGCCCCGGGGGGAGCAGAGAGGCCACCACATCGTCAGCAGTGAGCGGAGCGACCTTTCCGAAAGTGCCCTGCGTCTCACGAAGAGTCCGCACACATCCTCCACTCAGTCGCCACTCCTGGGCAGGTTTTTTCCCTTGCGAAGACTTTTCGCCCGATTGCTTGACGAAGTCAAGTGCCACGCGGCCAGCGAGTAATGCCGATGGGTCGAACTCCACCCCTTCGACGAAGAGCGCTCCCAGCGCCTGCAAAAGCCCGCGCAGACTCCCACGCGCGGAGTCCAGCGCGACGGTGGTCACACCGGGCCGGCCTTTAAGGATGTCCGCCGCGAGCGAGGTCAATACCGTCCGTGGGCCCACTTCGACAAAAATCCGCGCCCCAGCGTCATACATCGCCTCGATCTCGCGGACAAATTCCACCGCACTGAGCAGATGTCCGCTGAGCTGTTGACGGATGGCGTCCGCGGAGACCTCGTAGGGTTGGGCGGTGACATTGGAAAAAACGGTCCTCGCCGGTTCAACCATGGGGGACTGGGCGATGGCCTCGGCCAGCGGGCCCTGGGCCTCACCCATGGCGGGCGAGTGAAACGCGCCGGAAACCGGCAGCACTTTGTAAGTCAGCCCGGCCAGATCGAGTTTCGCCAGGACGGCGGTCATCGGTTCTCCACCGCCGGAAATCACCGTTTGGCGGGGTCCGTTGTGATTCGCCACGATCACCCCGCTATCGGAAAGATGGCCTTGCACCTCCTCGCGGGAGGCCAGCACGGCGGCCATGGTGCCGGGTGCTTTTTCGCACGCTTCGGCCATGGTGCGGCCGCGAATAATCGAGAGCCGGAGAAATTCCTCGCGCGAGATCACACCCGCGGCGTGCAGCGCCGTGTATTCGCCGTAACTATGCCCGGCCACCATGTCGGCGGTAAGGCCGATGCGCTCCAGAAAGTCGAGGTAGCCGCAGCTAAGGACGCCGATGGCAGGCTGTGCCACTTTCGTGTCGGACAGGGCACTCACCGCCTGCTGCCGGGTTTCCGCCGTGAAGGTTCGCGGCGGATACAGGTAGTGGCTGAAACGTTTGTCGAAGAGACCCTCGAACGCGTAATCCGCGGCCTCGATGGCTCCGGCAAGTTCTGAAACAAACACCGCGGATTCCCGCGAAGCGTGGGGGTATTGCGAACCTTGTCCCGGAAAAAGGAAGGCGACTTTGCCCCGCGGGGCAATCGGCTGGTCGTCGAGCCGGAGAAAGATCCCGGCGGGAAGTTTGCGCGCGCCCGGTTCCCGGAGCGCCTGCTGGGCGGTCTCGACGGCCTTGGTCAAATCGGCCACCGAATCGGCGACAATGGCCAGAGCGGCACGGCCGGCGGGGCGGCCCTG
>JBGSVZ010000040.1:0-36667 GCA_041752695.1 Terrimicrobiaceae bacterium | reverse complement strand
ATCTTCGAATACATCGAAGGCTACTACAACACCCACCGCAAACACTCAGCCCTCGGATACAAAACCCCCAACCAGTTCGAGGCCCAGATCCACTCAGCAAACTAAAACACAAATTGGTCCAAAAATCAGTTGCACCTCACTGCTGCTCGTGCCGATTCTCGGGAGAAAGTCTGAGGTGGAGCGGGTCAAATCGGCTGTCGTGTTTGGGAATGGAACACCTTTGATCTGGGTAGTGACCGATGAAAAAGTTCTAGGGACAAAACACGGTCGAACGCTTCGGGCGTTCAAAGAGGAGTTGGATGGAGCCTGCTTGGGAATCGTTGGAGACTTGAAGGAACTACCGGATGTTTCGGGAGCTACAGTCATCCTTGCCGGACGGTTCTCGTCGGTCCCCTCTGAGACAGATCGAAGGCTTGCAGGCGCTGCCTCCATTCTGCTGGTTAATCCGGCAATTTTTCCCAACGAAATAGGGGAACTGGGGGAATTGAGCGGAAAGTTTACCGTCGTAGTGGGGGATTTCGCGCAAACTCCTGCCGCCCATTCTTGGGGGGAAGGTTTTAGCTTGAAACGCATGGCGGGAGTCGGTGATTTCGTTCCGGATTGGCCCATCAAACTTTTGCAGTATGTTCCAACGCAATGATTTAAGACCTTATGATCTCCCTAAAGAAAGACCTCCTGTTTCTGTTGGTTGCGGCAACCACCGCGCTGTGTCTTGGGCTGTTGCTTAATCAGCTTCGGGACAAGTCGCTTCCGCTCTTTTACCTGACCAAGGAGCAGCGGTTGGAGACGGTGGTTGAAAGTCTGGCCGATCCCCTGCAGTTTCCTGCAGAAGGTCCAAAAATTCAATCGTTGCCAGACACCCTGTCCTTGGAAGAGTTTTCCGAATTTGTGAATAGCAAGGCAGGATTGGTCCTCGATGCGCGACCGGAGATTTTCCACCGCCTCGGCCATGTTCCGGGCGCCATGAGTCTGGCCCGTGAAGATTTCGAGAACGCCTATTTTGGATTGCGGGGAATGCTTGACTCACATAAGACTCGTCCCATCATCATCTACTGTTCGAATGCCTCTTGCGAAGACAGTGAGCTGGTGCGCAAGTCGCTGGTTGCTTTGGGGTTTACTCAGATCGCGATTTTCAAGGGAGGCTGGGCGGAATGGACTGCGGCTGGCAAGCTGGTGGAAAGTGGGTCATGAGGAAATTACTGCAGAACCGTTGGTCCCTGCTGGCGCTCCGCTTGTTTATCGGGGGTGTTTTTATCTACGCGGGGCTCATCAAAATCGACAAGCCGCTGGCGTTTGCCGACAGCATCGCCACTTTCCAAGTATTGCCGCCCCAGTTGATTAATCTTGTGGCACTGGCTTTGCCTCTATTTGAAATTTTGGTTGGAGGCTTGCTTATCTTCGGAATTTTTCAGCGGCAGGCCGCTTTTGCGCTGACATTTGTCACCATCCTATTCGTAGTGCTTCTTGTTCAGGCTCTCGTCCGCGGACTCCAGGTCGATTGCGGGTGCTTCGGCTTCGGAGCACCTTCTCCTCTCAGTACCTGGAGTTCCCTCGGGCGGGACCTCTTTCTTCTGACAATCGTAACCTGGCTATGGATGTGCAGCTGTATGGAAAGCGACGCGAGGGGAGAAAGCCCCTCCTGACCGAAAAATGCGGAGATCATCCGTCATTTTCGGTTCGCACTTGTGAGCGAACCTGCGAGGAAGTCTGCGAAACCAGCCGCGAGCTATGCCCGATCCCTGGTGCCGGTGAAAACTGAAATAAAGGTAGCGTTTTTTGCCACCCAAAAATGCCTTAACGTATCGCCTATAAATGTTTTGAAAGAATGAACTCGAAGATCAGAACTTCTGTGCAAGAAAAATTGAATAATGGAAGCGATCTCGAATAAGCGAACAAAGAAAAATTTTCACGGGTGTCCGGTTATAAGTGCCACAACATCAACTGGTTAGAGTCATGAGATCCCAAAATGTTGCAGTCGGTTTCTGTAAGTAGTTGATGGAGAGGGACTTTTTCAAATGGATGAACACTAAGAAGCTGCAAAGTTCAGGGCAGGGTTCCGGGCAAATTCATTTGCTTATGAATGATGGCGACCATGAGGTAAACGCAAACGGCGATCCAGATCTGAGTCTTCACCGCATTGGGGCTCGTGCCGTAGTAATGCTTGATGCGCAGATGCCCTTTGATCCAGCGGAAGAACAGCTCGATCCGCCAGCGCAAACGGTAAATGATTGCGACCGTCAACGCCGGGATGTCCAGATTGTTGGTCAAGAAAACCAAGTCCCGAGCGGTCTCGTGATCGAAGAACCGCACTCTGCGCAGCAGCGAGGGAAAGTCCTGCCGTGCTTTCAGCAGAGTGGGTTTGCCAATTTGATCGCTGCGCAATCCAGTCTGCATGTCCACGGGTTGGGAGCGCTGGCGGGAGAAGCGGAGGCTGTCTTTGGCTCTTGTCACGAAGAACGCACCGGTTCGGGCAATCAAATCCAGGCGCTTGAAATCCATGTAGCCGCGATCCATGACGTAGAAAGCTCCAGGTTCGAAAACCAGTTCGTCGAGCCAGAGCACGTCGTGCTGCCTTGCTCCGGTAATGAAGATGCACGTGGGAATCGGACCCCGCAGGTCGATCTGCGTGTGCATTTTGATTCCGGCCTTGGTCTTTCGGAAGTCGGCCCACGGGAAAAGCGTCAGAGACAAATCGACCGTGGTCGAGTCCAGAGCATAGACCGTGTTCTCGATGTCGAGACCAATGTCTTCCCCGGCATAAAGCGGACGGGCTTTTGCGATGAGGCTTTTGGCCAAGTCCTCCCAGAGCCTCCAGTCTCTTTGTTCGTTGGCGTCGGCCAAGGTGGATTTCGCAATCGGCTCGCGAAAGCCCAAGTGGTAGCGAGCGTGAGGCCTCGCATTCAGACAATCGGTAATATCCCGCAAGCCCTCCCGCCAGGTCAGTTGGGCGAACGCCATGCAGATAAGTTGCTGGCGACAGCCGAAGTGACGGACACGGGAATCCGCGTCGTATCGCTCGACAAGACGGTCGAGCGTTTGGCGATGGATCAGATCGAGAAGTTGGGACAAGACAAAACGGCCGGAATTCATGCCCGGAAAAGTGCATTTTATTCAAATGCGTCACACTCTCATTTTCTCGTAACATCCTCATTTTCAGAACGTTGTATGGAACGACTTAGCCATTAACCGGACACCCGTGAAAAATTTTATAAAAAAGGTCCTCCAATGGCGCTTGACTTCGTTTTCAAGCTGACTAGAAACGGTCCGAAAACATGAAAACGAATGTGTCACTATCCGCAGCGATCGCCGTAATCGTTGTCACCCTCTCTTTGCTGTCTGTTACGAGGGGTTTGGCATGTGGTTCTGAGCCACCTCCTGATCCGACTGGAGAATTGGATAGTGAAGGGCCATTGGAGTGAATCGTCATATACTACTTCTGTCTCTCGGTCTAGTTGTTAGCACGGTTTGCCATTTATCGGCGAGGCCTGTGGACCTTTCAATTCCCATTGATGGATTCGATTCCGTGGACTCTCAGGGATATGTGACGTTCCACTTCGATCTACCCGAGTTAATAGGTTCGGAAGGAATAAAGCTTCCGATCAGAATGCTTTTTTCCAGCGATTCTGCGAAAAAATCACAGCTTGTAGGGAGTCATTGGCGAATTCCTATTTGTGAGTCACATGCGGCCTTGGCAAATGAACATGTGATGGTTGTCAGTTTACTATGCGGCAAGGAACTCTACCTGCGACGCAACAAAGCCGATAGTGAAAATTTTATTACGCGAAATAACGAATGGAAAGGCCGCCTTAAGGGCGATAGCTTTTCCATTTCGAGGGATGACGGATGGATCCTCAATTTCAATAAAGGTCGCCTTTCGAATGTGACCACTGATTCGGGAGAGGTACTTGAGTGGGATTATTCCTCGAAAGACATTACAATATCTAAAGGTGGTTCCAGGATTTTTCTGGCTGTTCGCTCTTCATCAGATGGGCAAATATCTCAGCTGCAATATAACAATCAGAGTTTTGACTTTTCCTACAGGAAGTGCCCACTTGTTCAAGTTGTAGGCGGCGTCCCGTTAATTTCGCGGCTCGACAGCGCTTTGGGCGAGGTTTCTGGATTGGCTGCAAAGATAAGTTGTGAGTATGGGGTCGATGAGCGGCTCACCGTGTCGTCTATAAAGATCTCTAACCCCCAAGGGCTCTCTGAATATTCGTGGAAATGCGATTCGGGATACGCAATTTCAGATGGCAATTGGAACTATCTCGTTGAGAAAAAGAATGGCGATGCGAAGCCGCATATTACACGAACAAACGACAAAGGGGACTCAGAATCATACTTCCATAGCGCTAGAGATGGGAGAATTGATCGAAAACTGCTCGATTCCAGTGTTACAAAAACTTATTATTTTTCGACCCCTGGTCCCTTGTTTAATAAAATCAGAAAGATTGAAAGCGAGAAGGATGGTGAAACGAAAAAGCTTTATTCTGCCGCATACTTTGAAAATGGAAAAATTCTTAGGGAAATTGACAAAGATGGAGTTGAAACAACGTTTGATGAAAACGGGAGATTAATGCTTAAAAAGCAAGGAAAGAATGTCCTACTAGAGCAAGTTTTTGAGAGTGGTAAACTTTTGGCTCGAAAAGATGCGTTAAAAGGGATTGATCTTTTGTATTTTTACAATAACGATGGCTCTGTCTCAATTACAACCCTGTTGAATAAAGTTCCGATAACTAAAAAAACTATGAATCTGCAAGGAAAGATAACTTCTATTACATCATTATGAGAAAAATTAAATGTGCATTACTTTGTCTTGGATTAATCCTAACTGGCGCCAACATCGGATTTTCCGCGTTGAGCACAGCGGCGGAGATAGAGAGTTTAGATCGAAACGAGGCAGGGAAAATAAAAGGTGGGCATTGTCTTGGTTTCACATGCGACCTAGACAAATCGACTTTATGTAACTCTGTTCACATGGGAAATGGAGGCACACCAGATTTCTGCGCTGGTGTGACATGTGCTTTAGCGACAATTGAGGCTGGAGGTAGGCGCGTCTGGAGATGCCAGCCTGTTCCGGGAAATGCGAGGTGCAGTAGTGTCACCAGCACGGCCCATCAAGACTGTAAAGCAGGTTCTTTTTTTGATGTTTGTAGAAATGTGCATCGTACTTGTGGCACATGGGTCGGTGGAGCTTGTAAGGGTGCCAATGCCGCGCGCACAAGATGTAATGATTGCGAGACTCTTACCACGACGGTGGCGTGTCTTCTTGCTTGCGCGCCATAGTGAGTTCCGTGCTGGCTATCGCGCCAATATCTCAGGGTGGACAAAGGGCTCTGCGAACCATCCTCTTTGTATGTATGTTTTTAGCGAGTGGATGTATGTTGCCAGCCGCAGATAACAATAATAAAGGGGCAGAGGTTCAGGCGATTGTAGATGCATTCGTTTCGAAAGTGGAGCTCTTCAAAACAGCAGCTCTTGATTATCAGCTGACTAAGAAGAATACCTCCGCCTATTTCGAAAGAATCGAGTCAGAGATAGCGCTCCTGAAGGATGGAAACCAATCGTCAGGAGAAATCACTATCACTCCCTTAGGGGGACGCCCAGAAATCTTGAAGGGAAAAAGACTTGACGAGATAATAAGCGCACAAGAACGGGATGCCCAATACTATGCAACAGTGGAGTCATTCTGCACCTGGAAAGGTGTCGATAATCAGTTTATTTTTACTGAGCGCACCGTATGTAAAGATTTATCAGGTAAAATAGTCTCTGATGAGCCTGAGACAAAATTCATATCCGATGGCAAAATACTTAGGATGATAAATGCCGCTCGTAAGGAGTTTTGTATCGATGCCGCAACGCTGAGTATTCCAACAAGTTCAACAACTTGGGAATCTGCATTCAAGTCTTTCGACGGGACTTCCTTATTAAAAATCTTCGAGGGAGTCTCGGACGACGCACTGGATATATCGAAAGTCGATCAACTTATTCGTATCATAAGCGACCTAAACGTGGCCAGTGCGTTTGGGGATGATACTATTAGAGTGAGGACTGTTCTTGACATTGACGCGAAGACGCTTTTGCCCATCCTCGCGACGAGGGAATTGGGCCTTCCCAATGGCGGTCTCTATATAGCAAGACAGAAGATGTTTTCTTATCAGACTGTTGAGGGGGTAACTTTTCCCCTCGCCGTTGAAGACAAGAATTATATGTTGGACGCCAGTGGAATGGCCCAACTGGAAAATTCGACTCTCCTAGAAATTAAGAAAGTAGAACTGAATTTCGTTCTTGATCCAAAGCAACTCAAGATGGAACCTCCTGACGGTTACACGTTTGTTGATAGCCTTACTGGTGAAATCTTTCCTGTTGGCCGGGGTAAGGAATCTTTGGATAATATATTAAAAAATGCTGAATGAGAAGAATCTGTTCACGTGTGGGCTAGTTCTAGCTTCCCACATCTCTTCCCTATCGGTTTCGGAGTCCGCACATTTCGATTTTACATCCAACAGTCTTAGATATTGCGCCGTTAATAGCGTGTACGCATTCAGTGAACGCCTTGGGCTTGGGTTCAGTTTCGACACGATTTATGACGCTCTGGCACCGAAGGGCCGAGAGGCAAGTTTTGGTGACATGATGGACCTGTTCGAGAAGAACCGTGTCAAAGTTAAGGTGTTTAAGTGTCCCGTAGAAAAATTGAGTGCTTTTAAACCGCCGTTCATCGCTCATGTCTATCTAACGATCAACGGAAAGAGCTTTGGACATTTTACGACGGTGATTGCAATGGATGGGCAAGATGAAATTGTAGTTGTTGAGCCAAACTTTTCAACCGAAGCTCCGACGAAATTAAGCAAAAAGCAGTTCGGTGAAATCTATGGAGGCTCCATTTTAACGTTAGATTCTTTTTAGATAGGTGATAAAGCAATTTATTTTATTTGTAGCTGCTTTCTCTACGGCTTGTGCCGGAGGGGTAAAGTTTGATCCGCCTGTGGTTGATTTGGGTGTAATTTTTAACATCAGCAAAAGCGTCGAGGTATCTGCGATGCTCATTAATGACTCAGAGCAAGTTGTTAGCATAAAGCAGCTAGTAGCTTCTTGTGGTTGCACCAAAGTTTCTGCCTCTAAAAAGGAGTTGGAACCCGGTAAATCATGTGAAATTAATTTGACGATTGACCCTTCCCAAAGGCGAGGATTTTTTGATGTTCAGGTGATTGTAGAACTACAGATTCTTGGTAAAAAGTCTGCTGCTCAGCTCAAATTAGTGGGATATATATCTACAAAGTATCGACTTAGCAGGTCCCATACGATTTTGCAGTGTGCCGGGCGGTCAGATGTTATTGTCGAGGAGCTGTCTACTTTTTATGATAAAGAATCTTCAGACGTAGGATTATCGGCATTGGTGACTGACCCCGCGGTTACGATAGAAAAACTTGATACCCTCAAAACGGGATCGTCACTTATCATGGGAAACGTGATCCAAGACATCTGGGAGATCAAGTGTGATTGTTCGAAAGTAAAAGACAATAGGGCTGCAAAGCTACAATTTTCCCCGGACGATAAGGCGCGAGGGCTTGGAATTGTGTCGCTGGAGCACGACATATTCTTGCTTGGGATGAAAAAATTCAATGCTACTCCAAAAATAGTTACCCTAGCTGCGGCTAGCGGCTCGCGTGCGTCGATAATTGTTGATTCTCCGGAAGAAATGGATGGGCATATCTTCGCTAGCTCAGATATTACCGATTTACGTCTTACAACAAAGAGACTAACTAAACGTCGCTTTATAATTGACGTAGTTTCCGACGGTCCGCTAACCACAGTGCATAGGGGCGTGCTCACCGTCTTGGCAGATGGTAAGTCATGTTTGAGCATACCTATTTCGATCATAGACGCCAAGCAAGATGGGAAAAGCGATTGAGCTAAAGGCAGCATTCCTCGGGACGGCGGATGAAACGCTCTCGGAACTTGGTTTGTTTTCCGGCCCAAGAACCAGTAAATAGTTTTAGCAGCGAGAAGAAGTCAATCTTCCTCTTGGTAGATGCCATTGCCGTCCGATTCATCCGCAGCAGGTTGGCAAGTCAAGCGCTCGCCGTTTGCCACTTTGTCAACAAAGCCTTCTTCTCCTCATTTCCGCCCTGCGCGATTTCAGCGGGGTCTGACTTACGAGAGCATTGACCGTAACATGAACCGCGCTTACATGCTCCCATACTAACGCGCAGCTTGAACAGAATATAAGTTGCGCTGCCGTCGTTCATTCGCTGCGAGCCCAAATGTCTGCGAGCTTCTTTGTTGGGAGAGGAATTCGAAAACCGAGAGGAATCATGGCAACATCGTCCGACGGATAGAGTTCCTGATTCACCATATCTCCGTAGTAAGGTGGATTCTCGAAAATGGCGTTCCACGGAAGGGCTGCTGAAGATGCTCGCGAAAGCGCCGTCTTTGCGAGGCTCGAATTACTTTCCCTATCCTCCTCCAGTTCGGACTTGTGAGCAAGGGCGAATGCATAAAATTCAAATCCCAAAGCAGCCGCATTGGGATGTCCTGCATGGCCTAGACCGGGAATCGCTTTATAAACGATAGGATATCCCATTTCGCGGACGGTCTTGACCCAGCGTTTGGATCGTTCATACCCGCCCTCCAGTTCTCCGATTGTGAGACACCAGAGAACATTTGCGGCTTCCGGCGTGGGCTTGTCAAAACTTCCGGGCATGTGGATGTGAATGGCAAGGAAATATTCCGGCTTTCTTAGGCAAAGACGTTGTGCCCACTGAGCGGATCCGCAGTTGCCCCAAAGAAGAAAGTTTTTCTGGGGAATGCCGTATTTTTCACCAAGTTCGATAATTCCTCGTTCCCAGGCGGCCGCAACAGTGTCTAGAGACTTGTCAATTTCTCTGGCCTGTTCTTTAGGCAAATCATCATAGTTTCGACCTGGGTCCCAAAGCCGTCGGGAGCCCCATGCGACGATGGCCAATTTGTGTTTGTTGGCAAAGCTGAATAACCCCGCATAATCTCCCGGCATTTCTTCTTTGCGAAGTTCTCGCTTCATGTCTTCTAGACTGTTGGACAGAACGCAGATCGTCAGAACTCCTTTGACTTCAGAAGCCTCGGTGACACCCTTGGGAGGACGCAGAAAGAGTGTGACCTCCGGCATTTGGGGATTGCGAGTTTTGACCAAATGCTCAATGAGCGGATCCATGGCCACCTTGCGGGCTACTCTTTTTGTTGACCTGTCATAGACGAGTTGCTTTTCGGGATAATCTAGAAGAAAGTCGCTCTCGGTATTCGGGAAGCAGGCCGATTGTGCTTCGTGTCTATCGCCGAATACAATCACGGCTTTCCATTTGGAGTTTCGGATGTTTTCAGGAACTTCGAAGAAGATGCTGTCAGGTTTGTCCTTGTAAAAAAGCACCGGCATGTCGAAGTGGTTGCGCTTGGATTGCTTCCCTGCCTTTGAAGGCTTGAGCGCGCTCGCTATCAGAGTGTTATTTCCATCGAAAAAATATGCTTTCGCCGTCAATTTGTCGGAACGAACATTTTCTTTCGCGGCCACCTTGACTTCCAAGCATGGCTGAAATTCGTCCGGAAGCGGCTTCTTCTTGTCCTCGGAAAACCGCCAGACGCCGATCCCGTCTCTTGGCGGTTTTTTCAGAAATTTGACGGGCTGAATTGAAAAAAAATCCCCGACGACTGTCGCTGCAATTTCCGGTGCGGGTGAACGGCTTGCCACGACTTTGGAGGAAGCGTTCTGAGCGGATGGTTGAGTGCTCTTGGTTGCTGGAGACGCTGGTGCCGCGACGGCGGCCGGCTCCTGAACGATTGCCGCCTCGCCAGAAATGCTGGTTCCACTCTCCGTGGAGCTGATATTCGTCGCCATTGGCTGGTTATGGGTAGGAACTGTCGCTTCAGAGGGATGCTCTGATACCAATTGCGGCGGGACCGGTTCGATCTTCGTGGGCTCCGCCGGGGTTTCCTGTTGGGAGGATGTGGCAACAGTCTCGGTCGAAGAGGGAAGGTCGGATACAGGTTTGAGTGTTGGCTCATGCTGAGTTTGTTCGGGCAGTGCTTGAGCCGTCGCTCCTAGCGAGGCCTCTTCCAGAAGTGCCAACTTCCTTGGGGATGCCAATGGTTTTAGGAAGACCAAAACAGTTAGCCCGCCAAGCAACAGCGCAAAACTGGTAATTGCTGCTATTGTCTTTGGCCTAGCGAGGAAGACTTTCGGGATAGCGAATAGGACGGTCGGAGTCCTTGGAGGGGATGCCGAGATGTCGTCTAAGGAAACCTCGCTGCTATTTCGAATGACCTCGCGGAGGTTCGACATCTTGGAGGATTCCGCAAACCTTGCCTCGGTCTCCAGGTCCAGGATGCCAGCATCCAGTAATCGGGAAATCTCATCCCAGGAGAAGGGACCTCCTTCTGAGCCTTTTTTCCAGAACCCCCAGTCGTGCAATGACTTAGAATCGCTTCCAATCCTTGCAGAAACGATTTCTTCGAGTTCGCCTCTATGGAGAAGAATGGCGATATCGACCCAGTCGTAGGGGCCGATTTCCATTTCATCCTGAAAAATAAAGATATTCATAGTGTCTCGCGGCAGTTTTCTACTGAAATTGCGAGGTTAATACATCCTACGGTTCGTGAATTTTTCGCCATTGGTCAAAGAGTTTTTCCGATGGCAGCCAGGCACTCAATGCGGGATGAATCTCCACTCCAGGAGGGAGTGCCTCTTCTTGATCGATGTCAACCCACGATGGTCTCGATGTTCTCGATGACAAGATGGTGGCGAAATAGTTTCTCACGAAATCATCCAGCTCGGGACTGTAGGAATGCCCCGTTTTAGGAAGACTGACCCAAAGCCAGCGATTCCCGGCAGCCCGTCCCTGCTTAAAATAAATCAGCGATGCCCCGTAGCGACCGTCCTCGTCGCCGCATGCCACAATGCCGGGTGGAGCAGCCGGGGAGGAGTGGGGCTTGTCCCACCATCCTGCGGAATACGCGCACCAGGTCAGGACCCGGTTGGGCTTCCATTGCTCGAAGCGGCTGGTGAAGTGCGCGCCTCCTGATATTCCGTAGAGCAACAAGGGCAGATCTTTGCCAAAAATTCTCCGAATCCCTTCCAGGAGTTTCTCGCCAGATCCCTCGGAAACGTAGTAGTAACCAGTGTCATCGTGAAGGGCGGACTCGGGAGAGGCGAAAGAGAGTCCGACCAAACCAAGATCGTGATTCTTTGCAAAATCGATCCATTGGTTGGCGCGGATTTGATTTTCCGCACTGCCATTGCTTCCCGGACACAAAACAAGCACGGCCTTGGGCGACGGAACAGTCTCTACGAAATGAAGTTCCGCCCGCGTCATGTTCGGAGCTGGTTCGAGTCGAAGTGTCTCAATTTTTTCGGCCGCTGAAACGATGGCAATTCCAATCAGGAATAATATCGCGGCCAGCTTCATTCGGAGACTCCCCGTTTGACGGTAGATGTGAGGAAAATGGCGGCAATCAGCGCAAGCAACACATGCACTCCCAACACCGAAAGGCAGAGAGAGTAAGGAGCAACCCATGTCTCGCTCGATTGCCGCACAATGTCGAAATATCGCGTGTCACGGAAGGTTTGCAGGTATCCGCTCCATCCCCAGTAGGCGGCGATAAATGGGCGGCATATCGTGCTGAGCCATTCGGGAAGGGCGAGCGCTGCTCCGGAAAGAGGAAGCTGAAACCCCACAAGATAGATGGCCAAAAGGGATGCTCTCTCAGGCGAAGGAGACGCTGCCGAGATAGCCAGACATGCTGTGCTCATGGCAAGCGTGGTGGCAAACAGAATGGCGAATTGAGAAAACAGATCCCCAGGGAAGCCGCAGATGGTTTTGACAAACCATGCCATCCAGAATGCCTGCACTGCACACAGTAGCGCAATCTGAAGAAATTTTACCCCGACGTATGCTGTCGGCGACAGGCCGGCACGCAATTCCTTGGCGAGAATCCCCTTCTCCTTGGCGATTTCCCTCGCGCCATTGTTCGCGCCGATCAGGGTCAAGAGGATCACTTGGAACATCGCCAATCCCGAAATCAGCGAGGCTGCTTGAAACGACTCTTTGAGGTAGAAAAGCTGCTCTTGGAGCGTGCGGAGGATGTTGGTTTCGAGCGAAAGCGTCTGGCTTCGCACCTGCGGCAGCCCGCTGGTCGCGAACACTGCAACAAGGAAAGGAAAGGTCAGGATCAGCGCTACGTGCAAGACGATTTGCCCGCGATCCCGCCAGAACAGCTTTGCCTGCCGACTCAGCAGCGTCGGGAATTGCACGAAACCGCCAGGGGGAGGCATGGACTTAATCGTGAGCGTCTGGCTTTCCGTTTCGTCCGGAAATTCATCGACGGGGATGTCGAGATCGGAAGGTTCAACGTCCTGTGTCTGGTAAATGCCGAAAAGCTGCGCGATGGATTTGACCCCGTGCGAATCCAGTAACGACTGGTAATCGCCGTAGTGAACCAGCCTTCCTTTGTGAAGGAACATGATAGCGTCGCAGTAGTGGAGGTTGTTGGTCGAATGCGTGACAAGGACGACGGTCTTTGCCATGTCGTGCGCCAGGTCACGCAACCATGCCATCATCTCCTGGTCGGAAAAGGCATCAAGGCCGCTGGTCAATTCGTCCAGCAACAGGAAAGCCGGATCGCCGATTAGTTCTTCGGCCAGGGCCATACGTCGCATTTGTCCCCCAGATAGAGTTCGATATTCCTGGGGCAAAAGAGGTCCAATGCGAGCGAGCTCCGTGATGTGATTCATCCACGCCTGTCGCCGAGCCTCCGTTACCTCACGGGGCAGCCGCAAGGCTGCCGCCGTGTCGAGGTTTTCTCCAACCGTAAATTTCTCATGGAAAGCACCGAATTGGGGTAGGTAGCCAATCGCCAATGGCAGATGATCGTTCAAATTCTGGACGGTCTGACCAGCAAACGAGACTTCGCCCGAGGAGGGTTGGACAAGCCCTGCCAAGGATTTGATCAGAGTGCTTTTGCCGCACCCAGATGCTCCGATGACGGCAACAAACTTTCCTCGCTCGATTCCAAAATTGACACCGGTAAGGAGCGTTTTGATTCGACGCTTCTCCCGGACGGCAATCGAAAGATTGCGGACACTGATCGCGCTTGCCATCCGATCAGTTCAATTGGCTTGTCAAAGCTTGGCTTCCAGCAATTTCTTGCTCAAACGCTCAATGCCCTGATTGGCAATCTGGCTGGCGGGGTATTGCCGCTGGGCGTTAACGTACCAGGTCAGGCTGTAGCCGAGCTCGTTCCGCCCCTCGGCATCCCGCGCCTTGTTGACGGCAGAGACGAACTCCGCACTGCGGCCGGATAGGTCGGCCCTTAGCTTGTTGAGCTTCTTGTCGTCTGGAAGGTCGGCTGACGCCAATTCGATGGCCTCCCACGCGCCGAAGACATCGCCGTTCATCATCATGACGCTGGCTTTCTCGGACGCCATTTCAGCATTCTTGATGGACAGTAGGGCTTTCTTCAATGCCTCCTCCCGCTTCGCATCACCCTTGATGGCGGGGGCAAAAGCCAGTTGTTTGTCGAAGATGGCGCGGTAATTCTGCTCCTCGTCCAGCCGGTCGAATTCCGTCAGCAACTGCGACTTAACGTCCTGAGTGTCAAAAAATTTCAGAGCCTTGTCCTCCAAGTCAGGATTTCCCGGCCAGGCTTCCGCCGCCGCCTGAAATTCCTCCATGGCAAGTTTCGTGTCGCCCTGCTGCGCGGCGAGCTTGGCTTTGCCAAGGCGCATCTTGCTCTCCAGCTTCACGGCGTTGACGATGGCCATCGGCTTGGTCGTGTCGAAATCCGTGGCAGACTTCTTGATTTCCGTCAGAAGCTCTTCGAGATTCCCGAAGTCTCTTGCTTCGATGAAGTTACGCATCTGATCGATGTTCGCAGTGAAATCCGCCACCTTTTCTTTCAAGGAGCGTTCCAACCCCAAAACAGACGGGTTAAGCTCGCTGATCATGAAGGCACGTTGCAAGCTGTCGCTGGCTCCGGCGATTTGCTTCCGTTCCACCTTGTAGCGGAACACATCAACCGCGCTCTGGACATCCCGATTGATTTCCAGAGAAGCGTTGACCTGCTTGGCCATGTCGGCGGGATATTCGCCTTCCTGGAAAACCTTTCGGTAGAAATCCGCGGCGAGAACTACGTGATTCAAACGCCCGCTATTGTACAAGGTCGAAATGTACTCGGAAAAATCCGCCTTGGCCTGCTCAAGGAGCTTTTCCTGCTTGAGTTCGTTGAATTTGATCCGGGCCTTGAGTTCCAGAGAGCGCAAATATTCCTCGGTCAACTGCAGTTTCCCTTCCAGCCCTACCACGCTGCCCTGCGCGCCGCCTCCGTCTGGCATCTGGGGAACGCCGCCATTGGGAGCGTTGCCTTGGGAACCCTGCTGCTGGCGTTTCCCCTGATTGAGTTTGCGCTGCAACTCAATCTCCTTGTCCATAATGCTTTCGGACATCAAGTCGGCATTGGCATTGGCGGTTTTTACGTCTTTGCGCAGTTTTTCGTTTTTCTGGTCGAGACTGATATTGGCGCGGCCGGTATTCCAGATGGACTCTACCCTGTTGGCCAGTTCCCGGCTGATGCCGGCGTCGATGATCGTCTCGTCGGAGAGGTCATGAAGTTCCTTCCAAGCCGGAAAAACCTGATTCTCGCGAAGAAGGGCCGAAACTTTCTTCATCTTCGCGAAATACTCGTCGAGTTTCTCCTGAGGCACTTGAGCCGTGCCAAGGTATCGCTCGAACCGGGCGCGCATTTCCGAATCCTCCTGCCGGGGAATACCCACGGCATCCTCGGCAACGGCCTTTGTTTCGGCCCGCTTGCCGGCATCAAGAGCATGCTTTCCCGCACTGCCGTCCTGCGGCTTGCGGTTCATCAGATAGTCCAAGGCCGCGGAGGTGTCGGTTCCGCCGGTGGATCCACGTGCCGCATTGGGAGCGCCATTTCCATCAGTGGATGTCGCCACAGGAGAAGGCGACGGAACAGCGTCTGGGGTCGGCTGCGGGGCATTTTGGGCCAGCGCAAGGGAACCAGCCGCAAAGATGCCAGCGCTAATTTTTACGAATGGAATTTGCATAGATAAGACCTCCCTCTTTCACTTCAAGTTCTCCCTCGTAGGATTGCCCTTTGGTAAAATATATCTGGGCGAGACTCGGTGGAATCATGACCACTATTGGCCGGGGATCGTCCTGAAGCGAGAACACCATGAGCCGACCGCTGCCCTCTTTCCATCCGAGATCGTTTTCAACTCGGAGTTTTCCTCGAAATTTCGATCCGGCAAGCGCCTTGTAGCCCTCAATGTATTTGGCAACCGGGAATGCTTCCAGCGTGCGAAGAGGGTCATTTAGGTGGCGGGCGAGGAAAAATGCCCCAACCCCAATAATCAAAAGCGCGATCACTCCAAGGACAACCCACAACGCCAAATTGCGTTTAGATTTCCCTCGGAAAGAAGGGCTTTCGGCATCTGAAAACGGGGAAATTATCCGGTCGCCCGCCGGTTCGCTGGGTTGACTTGCCTGCATTACGTTCGATGGTGCCGGGAGTTGCGGCCAAGATCAAGGCCAGACCTGTGCTTTCACCCAACAGAGTCGGGTATCGCAAGGAGAAATGCCATCGTATTGCCTTCGTCTCGAACCGCCAAATGCCAACCGAGAGCTTTGGCGATCTTGCTCGCTATGTGAACACCCGAATCAAGATCGGAGTAAGGTTGATTTGTGGCGTCGGGTGTGGCCGATTTGGAATCCGGCGTGCAAGATGCGCAAAGAGAAAGAGTTATTCCAGATTGGTGAACCCTATTCTCCTTTGCTTCCAATGCAATGTGCGCCAAACCCGCGAGATTGAGAGCCGCTGCCAGCAAATTCGAGAGAATCAATCGGAGGTGGGTCCCATCTACCATCAAGGTCGATGGAATCCCGGTGTCAATTTCCACGGCGAATTCTATTCCCCGTTCGGCCAGAGGAGGAGCATGGAGCCTTGCGAGGGAATGCAGAAGCACGCTCATATCCGTTTTCTGTGGTTGGGAAACAAATCTTCCGCGACTAATTTGAACGCATTCGGCGAGGCCTTCCAAAATTGCTCGCAAGTTGGCCGTGTATTGCACGGCGGAGGCGACATGTTCGCGCTGGAGACCGGTGAGTTGACCGCTGCTGACGAGGAGGTCCAGGCAACCCGCCATTCCATCGAGATTCGCCAGCAATTCCTGTCGAAGGGAATCCGAGGTTTCTTCCAATGGGTCGTGC
Source organism: Terrimicrobiaceae bacterium (assembly GCA_041752695.1). Classification (GTDB taxonomy): domain Bacteria; phylum Verrucomicrobiota; class Verrucomicrobiia; order Chthoniobacterales; family Terrimicrobiaceae; genus CALCJD01. The sequence goes on along the minus strand of JBGSVZ010000040.1, from coordinate 20,420 downwards.
ATCCTCTCCCTGTAGACGAGTTAAGGATGCCGGGACAACCATTCCATTGCTCATGTCTCAGAGCTCGCCAGGTGGGTGTTCAGCCACCGGCGGTATCTGCCGGAAAGAACCATGATCTGGAGCGCAAGGCAAAGCTCGGTGCAACGACCTTTTCGGCGTATAACTGGCGTACAAGTTTGGGCCACTTCCTGTGATTTCCATCCGTTTCCTGTTAACTCTAAAAAATCGGAGTTTTTAGCGGCGGGATTTGCAGAGTCCCTCGTAAGTCGTTGATTATCAACAAAAAGCCCTGACAGCACTTCGTGTTGTCAGGGCTTAAAATTGGTTGCGGGGGTAGGATTTGAACCTACGACCTTCAGGTTATCGACCTGCCGACACCGAGAAAGAGACTTGAACAAAGGCTGACTGAAGAACGATAGATAGCGTCGTTTGACAGATTGCAGGGCCGCAAATCAAGTTTGGGTGGTTCCCAGCATTCATTCCTGTGCGAATTGGGAGGGGGCTGAAGTGCCTCTGGAATCTGCGCCTTTGACGTAGGCTGACGCTATCTTGTATCCGAAATCATCGAACGGAAGTCATCGCGAGTCTATGCTGGCACAAGAGATTTTAGGCAGAAATTTGACCTCTCGGAAATCTCCGCGATCAAGCGCGGGATCACATCATGCTTCAATCCCTGTTCTTCAAGTTCGGCTCCGATTCGTCGCGACTCTGCCGGTAGCGACTCAGCCAGACGCCGTATCCTTTGAATGAGCTTGTCAGAATCCACGCGTAGCTCGTCCGCAAACTTGGACCATTGCTTGAGGTTGATTTCCCGGAGTTTGTAGGAGCCGCCTATTTTCATGGCGAGTCCGGCTCGGCGCAGATCCACTTGCTTGGGATACGGGAGGGCACTCGACAAGTCGTAGAGGGGAGCCATTCTGATCTGGCCTCCCGGCGCTATCAGAAATCCATAGTTTTTCGCGTGGGCATCGGTGCCGCCAATCAGCCAGTTGTAGGCGAGGGAATCCACAAAGCGCTGCTCGTCCGCAGCCCGATCAACGGAATATTGACGGATGAGGTCCATGATGGCTGCGGGCGACGGCCCGCCTTTGGCTTGATATTTTTGTTGAGGGGGGCAGGCGAGTGCCTGGCACATATCCTCTTGATGGATGCGAATCACCCCATCGCCCGTCCGTACCCGGTCATAGCGCTCCACGACGATCACCGGCTGATCGGCAAAATATCGAACCGTTGATGCTGCTGTTGACAGTCCGACGGACTTCGCCAAACGCATGCAAAAATGCTCATTTTCAGCAAAACCATCAAATGTTTCCGCTGCCGGTTTGAAAATATGGGTTGTGGGAATAGTCCCACTGGGAACCCCCCATCGATCCTCTTCCGGGTCGTAATAAAAGGCCGTCTTAGGTTGAGCTCCCGCGAGGCTAAAGTATCCAGTGTCCGTACCCGTCCGGGTCGCACTGTGATCGGATAGCAAAAGTTTGATTCTCTCGCCAATTTTCGCCTCGGTCAGCCAGGAAATCTCTCCCGGTGCCGAAGGACCAGACCATTCTTCGACACGCTCTGGACGAATGAATTGAATGGCCCCGGCGCACTCTTCTCCCACATGCCAGAGAAGATGAAAGGGATTGCGGGGCGAAACATGAAATCGCTCGCCCCAACGACGCAAAACTCCATCATTGTCGGGCAGAAGTCCCCAAATAAACGATTCCACGGAATCATGCCCGTGTTCGGTGGCCGCCAGGGGCATCGATAGGGAAAGCGGGAAGGCGTCTGAATCTGAACGCCATGCCGCCTCGTAATGGAAACTCAATCGGTCTCTTTTTCGATCCCGGTCCATGCGCCCCATCCACTTGCCCCCCGCGAAGATATGCAATGTTTCTACGCTCATGGATTTTCCAAGTTCCGGTTGATGATTGATCCGAGATCGATCTTCCTCGAACTGTGGGAGTCTTGATCAACTTCCGCTTTAAGCGGAACTCCAAGTTCCCGCAATGTCCGCAAAACCAAGCCTAGCTGTGCATTGGGTTTTCCCCTCTCGAACTGCACCATCCATACCCGGCTCACCCCGACCTTCTCGGCGAGTTGCAGTTGGCTCAGTCCGAGTCCAGTTCGCCGATCCCGAACCAATGCGCCCACTTCTTTCGCGGAATGAAGAATCATGGGCGCACCTTACCAAGTAAACGATCATTGACAATTAAAAAATGTCAACGCTCGTATATATAGACGGAATGTCAGCGATCATAAACAGCCCGGTGTTGGCCATTTCACGAAAACGACACCCTTTTGGAACCAGTGGAACGCCTCGCAATACACACAACTTTCCATTATGAATCTGAGATCGGTGGGCCGTACTTCAATCGAAACCTTGTAAATTTCGGTATATAATTAGTATATAAGGCCATAAAATGGGTGTTTTACTCTGTTGGGAATAGGGGTTCGACTCCCCTCGCCTCCACTTTTTCGTTTTTGCGGAAAAGCCCTGGGAAACCCTCTGGAGAACCGAGATTTTTGGCTCTTGATCAAAAAGTGGGGCCATGAGGTCGAAGAACGACCAACATGGCCCCGGTGTGTATAGGAGGAGAAGGCTACCGCGAAGTGCGGAGCGAAAGCAACGAAGGAGAAGACGTGTATTTGGAACTTGAGCGGGAGGCGACGAGATGTCGGCACTGCTCAAGTCCGTGGATCGTGAGCAAGGGCCGCTACCGGAGACGGGCGCGGCACCTGGATGTTTTTGGTCGGGCAAGCCGTCTGATCATCGAGATGCGGCGCTGGGAGTGCCGGGAGTGTGGGCGCAGCTTTGTGTCCGATACGCCTGGGCTGCGGCCCTGGCGGCGCAGCACGGAGCCGTGGCGGGAGACGATCTACCGGGACCACCACGAAGGCATCTGTGCCTCAGCGACCTGAAGTACCGGCGCATTTTCGACATCGTGCCAGGGCGCAGCGAGAGCGAACTGGCGGGCTTCCTTTCCAAGCTGCAGGGCCGTGAGAAGGTGCGGGTCGTCTGCATCGATCTCTCGAGCTCGTATCGGCGCCTCGTCCGACGCTACTTTCCCAACGCCAAGATCGTGGCCGACCGCTTCCATGTCGTGCGCCTGATCACCCATCACTTCCTGGAACTGGCCCGCCAGATCGCTCCCACCATCAAAGGCCACCGCGGCTTCCTCTCCGCCTTTCGCAAGCGCCCTGACCGGCTCACGGCCAAAGAACAGCTTCGCTTGCAGAAGCTTTTTGAAGCTTATCCCTCCCTGCGTTCCCTCTACGAAAAAATGCAGGCCCTACGCACTCTCATGAACCGAAAACACCTCACCCGGCGCCAATGCTGGCAGCCCGCTCGCGAGTTGGTGGCCTTCATCGAAGAGCTCAAAAACAGCTCTTTTGCCCCGCTGATCTCCCTGGCTCAAACCTTGGAAACTTGGAGTGAACCGCTCGCCGCCATGTGGCGTTTTACCAGGAACAACGGCATCACGGAAGGCTTCCACAGAAAAATGAAACTCATCCAACGCCGTGCCTACGGCTTCAAAAACTTTTTCAACTACCGCTTGCGCGTCATTGCTCAGTGCGGCTAACCAAAAACCCAACAAATGACCTCATCCCCATTTTTTGGCGGAGAGCCAAAATTTCGGGCTGACAGGATTATCCCGCGTTGCGGGATCTGCATTTTGGCTTCGCCAATTCGATTTGCGCTTTCGCGCAGGGCAGTCGAACTGCATTCTCATCCTGTGGAAAGGATTTGGTTTTCCTCCGGAAAAATTTCGGGCTGACAGGATTCGAACCTGCGACCTCTTGAACCCCATTCAAGCGCACTACCAAGCTGTGCTACAGCCCGTTTAAGGGAGGGAGAGAGTCTCTCAACTTTCAAAAGGTTTCAAGAGAGAAGATTTCGACTTTGAAAAAGAATGCGCGAGGCATGTAGGGTGCCCCCATGACAAACGTGGCCATCGTGGGCGCCAATGGATATTCCGGTGAGGAGTTGTGCGGCATTCTTGCCAGGCATCCCCGTGTCCGTGTCGCCGCGGTGACGTCCCGGCAGAACGCCGGAAAAAAAGCAGCCGACGTACTCCCCCGGCTGTCCGGGATCCCCACGGTCGCCGGGCTGCATTTCACGGAGTCCACGGTGGAGAAGATTCTCGAAAGCGCCGCGGAGTTTATTTTCCTCGCGCTGCCGCACGGTCTGGCGTCCGAATTCGCCGCGCCGCTGGTTGAGGCGGGCAAACGCGTGATTGATCTCAGCGCGGATTTTCGGTTGCGGGATGCGGACCTGTACAAAGAATTTTATGGCGAGGATCACGGCGCGGGCCATCTCTTGCCGGAAGCGGTTTATGGCATCCCAGAGTTGCATCGTGACAAAATCGCCGGCGCACGGCTGGTGGCCTCGGCGGGATGTTACCCGACGAGCATTTTGCTTCCATTGGTGCCATTGCTCAAAGCCGGACTGATCAAGGCTTCGACAATCATCGCCAGCAGCGCCAGCGGCGTCAGCGGTGCCGGGCGGAAGGCGGAAACTGCTTTGCTCTACGCGGAGTGCAACGAAAGCCTGCGCGCCTATGGGCTGCCGAAACACCGTCACCTCTCCGAGATTGAGCAGGAACTCAGCTCTGCCGCGGGCGAAAAAGTGGCTATCACGTTTGTTCCGCATCTCGCGCCGATGAATCGCGGAATTCATTCCACGATCTTCACCGCTCCGGCTGAAGGAAAGACCCTGGCTGATGTCGTGGACTGCTGGAAGGCGGCTTACGAGGACGAACCTTTTGTGCGGATGCCCGCCGGATTGCCCGACGTAAAAAATGTCAACTTCACCAACTTCTGCGACATTGCCGCGCGGGAGGATTTGCGGACCGGACGCCTCGTCATCCTGAGCGCGGAGGACAATCTCGTGAAGGGCGCTGCCGGACAGGCGGTGCAGAATTTCAACCTTATGGCCGGATTTGCCGAGACCGAGGGACTTTTATGATGAAAAAAATCAAGGGCGGCCTTTGTGCGCCGTCGGGCTTTGTGTGTGGCGCCGGATCTTCGGGAATCAAGAACCCCCAGGCTCCCCGCCTGGATACGGCACTCGTTGTTTCCGAAGTCCCTTGCGCCTCGGCTGGAACGTTTACTACGAACGTCGTGAAAGCCGCGCCCGTGCGCGTTTCGATGGAGCACCTCCGTTCGGGGAAACCCCGCGCCATCCTCCTCAACAGCGGAAATGCGAACGCCTGCACTGGGGAACAAGGCCTGGCCGACACGCGGGAAATGGCCGCCGCGGCCGCAGCGCGGGCCGGACTCCAGCCTCGCGAAGTTCTGGTCTGCTCGACCGGCCGCATTGGCGTACCGCTCCCCATAGATCGCATCAAGGATGGCGTCGCCCGCCTTCCGCTTGGCCGCACGCACAGCCTGGCCTGCGCAAAGGCCATCATGACGAGCGACACCTTTCCCAAGGAGATTGCGATCGAGGTGCAGACTAAAAACGGCACGTTCCGCATCGGTGGCATCGCCAAGGGCGCGGGCATGATCGATCCCAACATGGCCACCATGCTGTGTGTCATCACCACCGACGCCGCCCTCCCCCAGCCTGCTCTGCGCAAGGCACTCAAGGCCTCGGTGGAGGTTTCCTTCAACCGCATCACCATCGACGGCGATATGAGCACGAATGACACCGTTCTCCTCCTCGCCAATGGCCAATCCGGCATCACCCCGCCCGCCGCGGACTTCCAGGCCGCACTCGATCTCGTCACCCAAACCCTCGCCCGCATGATCGTGAAGGACGGCGAAGGCGTGAGCAAATTTGTCGAGATCGAACTCCGCGGAGCCGCCAGCGCGAAGGATGCCCGACGCGCCGCGGAGGCCGTGGCCAATTCCACGCTCACGAAATGCGCCTGGGCGGGAGGCGATCCGAACTGGGGCCGCGTCATGGACGCGCTGGGGTACTCCGGCGCCAAGATGAAGGAGGAAAAAACCGCCATCTTTTACAACGACCTTCCCATCGTCGAAAACGGTGTGGTGGCGAAAACACCATGGGCGAAACTCCGGGCCATTGCCGCGAAAAAAGAATTCCGCATTGTCATCGACCTGGGCATCGGCAATTTCGAACACCTCGTCTGGACGACTGATCTCACCGAGGAATACGTCCGCCTTAACCTCGGCGAATAATCTCATGCTCACTCCTGAAGCCCGTTCCGAAAGCCTCATTGAGGCCCTGCCTTACATTCAAAAATTTCGCGGCCAGACCTTTGTCATCAAATACGGCGGCGCGGCCATGGAGGAAGATTCCATCGTGGATCGCTTCCTGCGAGACGTGGTTTTCCTCGAGGCGGTCGGCATCAATCCCGTTCTCGTCCACGGCGGGGGTAAGGCCATCACCGCCAAAATGCGAACGGCCGGATTGAAGGCGCGTTTTGTCAATGGGCTGCGGGTGACCGACGCCCAGTCCATCACGATTGTCTCCGAAACGCTCGACCAGGAAATCAATCCGCGGATCGTCCAGACAATCCTGAAATACGGCGGCAAGGCCCGGGGCTTTTCCGGCAGGCAGGTTTTCGGCGCAACCCGCATGGGACTGCAGCAGGAGGGGAACGAGGAAGTGGACATCGGGTTTGTTGGCGAGGCGTCAGCGATTTTTTGCGACGACATCGCCGCGACGATCCAGGCGGAAACCGTTCCGGTGATCAGCCCTCTCGGCGCGGAAGCCGACGGAACCATCCTCAACATCAATGCCGATATCGCCGCCGCAGCGCTGGCCGCAGCCCTGAAAGCCTCCAAGCTCATTTACGCAAGCGATGTGCCAGGAATCATGCGGGATCCCGCCAATCGCGACTCGCTCATTCCAACCGTTCACGCCGCGCAGGTCGAGTCGCTCATCAAAGACAAGGTGATCGGCGGGGGCATGATTCCCAAAGTGCAATCGGCCGCCGCAGCGCTGCAGAATGGCGTAGAAAAAGTCCACATGATCGGCGGCAATGTCCACCACTGCCTGCTCTTGGAGATCTTCACCAACGCCGGCATCGGCACGGAAATCGTCGCCTGAGCCCACCATGATTCCCGAAGACCGCCACTTGGAGATCGGCGCCTTCGTCTTCGAGGAACTCGATCAAATGGACTTCACCGGTCCATTTGAAGTTCTCAGCCGGCTCCCCAATTCGACATTTCACATTTTTGGGAAAACCATGGAGCCCGTGCGAGACGCCCGCGGATTGGTGCTTACGCCGACCACGGATTTTGCCAACCTCTCAAAACTGGATGTGCTGATTGTGCCCGGGGGCAACGGCGTGAACCGCCTGATGGAGGACCAGGAAACACTGGCCTTTCTGCGCCGCGAGTCTGTCGGTCTGGAGTGCCTATTTTCCATCTGCACGGGTGCGCTGCTCCTCGGCGCCGCCGGCCTGCTGGTCGGACGGCGGGCCACCACCCACTGGGCCTCCCATGACCTTCTTCCGAGCTTCGGCGCACGCCCCGTGGACGGACGGGTTGTGATGGACGGCAGACTCGTCACGGCCGCGGGCGTAACCTCGGGGATTGATGCCGCGCTGCGAGTGGCCGTCCTGCTGCGTGGTGAAGCCGTCGCGCAGGGCCTCCAGCTTTACCTGGAATGCTGCCCCGAGCCGCCCTTTCAGTCGGGGAGTCCGCAAACGGCCCCTCCGGAAGTTGTCGCCCGTCTCCGCGAACAAATGCGCGGGATCCTCACCGAACGCCAGGAGATCGCCCGGCGCGCCGCCGCTGGGTTGGAAGCCCAATCCGCCCAGCAGTAACAGATTTTTCCTTTTGCGGTAGTGCCTCCCATGGCGGTCCCCCAATCCACAATCTTCGCCACCACGCGCTGGACCCTGGTCCGCGAGGCCGCGCAAGGTGGCAACGAAGGCGCCTGCGAAGCACTCGGTGCCTTGTTCCTGACGTACTGGCGTCCACTCTACCGCTTCACCCGGCGACAGGGAAAATCCCCCGCCGATGCCGAGGATCTCGTGCAGGGCTTCTTCACCCATCTTCTCAGCCAAAACGGCCTGCGTCTGGCGGATCGCGACCGGGGCCGGTTCCGGGCTTTTCTGCTCGGCAGCCTGAAAAATTTTGCGGCCAACGACTGGCAGCGCCAACACCGGCTCAAGCGAGGAGGACAGGCCGTCCATCTCTCCCTCGATTGGAAGGCGGCCGAAACTGGGCTTACCCTGGACCCACCGGATTTGCAAAGTCCAGACCGCCTGTTCGACCGCGACTGGGCGATGGCCTTGCTCGACACCGTGCTCGACGATCTCGCGCGATCCGAGCCGGATTTCGCACGCTGGAAAACCTGGCTGAGCGTGCGGGGAGCCGCCTTGCCTTACGCGCAAATCGCCGCCGAAATGAACCTGACCGAAGGCGCGGCGCGAGTTGCCCTGCACCGCCTGCGCAAACGCTACCGGGAAGGCCTCCGCCGTGAACTCAGCCGCACCCTGGCCTCGGACGCTTTGGTGGACGACGAAATGCGCGCGCTCTTTTCCGCGCTCACAGCATGATTTTTTGTAACGAAAAAATCTGCTTCGGTAAGGGCAGTTCGTGATGAACACGCCACCCATCTGTCCCGAATGCGGCAATCCTCTGCCACCTGAGAGTTCCCACGACGTGTGTCCGGCCTGTTTGCTGGCCCAAGGAATGTTGAGCGGCACCGGGGGCCTGGTGGATACCACGACCCTGCCGGACCTCGAAGAAATGGCGGGCAAGTTTCCCCAATTCGAAATTCTGGAGTGCCTCGGCCGCGGAGGCATGGGGGTGGTTTACAAAGCCCGACAGAAATCGCTTAACCGCGTCGTGGCGATCAAGGTGATCGCGCCGGAGCGGAAACACGACGCTCACTTTGCCGCCCGTTTTTCCCGCGAAGCCGAAATCCTGGCCAGGTTGAATCACCCGCAGATCGTCACCATTCACGATTTCGGCGAATCGGACGGGCTCTTCTTTCTCGTGATGGAATTCGTCGATGGCGTGAACCTTCGGGAGGTGCTGCGCGACGGGCCCATGGAACCTGCGCAGGCGCTCACCATCGTTCCTGAGATCTGCAACGCCCTCCAATACGCGCACGATCAGGGCATCGTTCATCGCGACATTAAGCCGGAAAACATTCTCCTCGACCGACTCGGGCGCGTGAAGGTCGCGGATTTCGGAATCGCCAAGCTCGCAGGTGTAATCGCAGAAAACACGGCGGACGGACAGCCCAGCGCAGCCAACCTCACGGAAGCGGGCAAGGTGATGGGCACGCCGGCCTACATGGCACCTGAGCAGGTGACCTCGCCAGAAAACGTGGACCATCGCGCGGACATTTACGCCTTGGGTGCCGTTTTCTATCAAATGCTCACGGGCGAAACGCCAAAAACCGAAGCCGAGCCGCCGTCCCGCAAAGTTTCCATCGACGTACGCCTGGATGAAATTGTCCTGCGCGCTTTGGAACGAAACCCCAGCCGCCGGTATCAACAGGTGAGCGAAGTTCGGACAAAACTGGAAACGCTGACGCCAGTGGAAAAGCCGAAGACGAAACGTGTTATGTGGGGCTGTATGTGGTCGGCGATTGCCGTGTCCCTGTTTCTCACCCTCCTCGTGATCTCCGTGTTTATCTTGGTGAGAAGCAGACTTTGGGAGGAGCGACAGCTTGCGATATCCGAGGCGACTTATCCTCCGTCGGCCGACAGCGAACCCAAGGATGCCAACGCCTGGAACGGCTTGGGCTGGACCCTGTTCAAATCGGGAAAAATCACCGAAGCCATTCCCGCGTTCGAAAAAGCCGTCGCGCTCAATCCCCATCAACCCGGGGCGCTGAATGGGCTCGGACAGATCGCACTCGGCCGGGGAGACTTTGGCAAAGCCGAGGAGTTTTTGCTCCGCGCCGCACCGAAGGCGCCCGCGGCGTGGTTCGGGCTGACGCGCCTTTACCTCCTGCAAGAGCAGTTCGAAAAGGCGCTCCCTTGGGCACAAAAGATCGCGGATTCGGGTCAGGGCGACGATATCGCAAAACGCATGCTGGACGCTGCGAAAAGCAAGCGTCTCGACGGGGACCTTCTTCGCCTTATCTCGCCTGCTGCTGGAAAGCCAGGGGTCTCCAACGAACCTCCGCAACTCCGGGCACTCGCCTGGCTCGACAATGTGGCAGGGGGCAACGCTTGGAAAGCCAATGGAGCCCCCTACAATCTCTCGGAGCTCGCTGTGCCCCTATCCCTGGCCACGCCCACGAGCGTGAATGTGTCCGAAACTTCCGCAGCCGGAGCCGAACCAAGATTCCTTTGTCTCTGGGTTTCCCAGTCAGACATCGATTCCCTAAGTGTTAAAAAAATCAAATTGCTCGGCCCCGAAGGCAAACCGTTAGTCACCCCCTCTCAAGATCTCGCCACCGGCGCGGCATCAGCAACTCCAGAAAATCAGAACGTCGGCTGGATCACCGCGACCCTCTGCGCGGGGACGATGAGCGCCACGCCTTCTCAGGTTACAATCCAGCTCAACTACAGCGGAGGACCTTGGCAGTTTTCGGATCATCTCACCCCCGACTGGCAAGGGTTTCGCGCTCTGGGCGCAGGCGTGCAACTCACCGCTCCAGGAGAGGGGAACGACGGTATGGCCTTCGTGCAAATCACCCGCGACACCACCCTCGACACTGCCAGTGAGCAGTGGGATTTCGTCGCCCACACCCGGGACGGCCGCCTCCTTGAGCGGCGTGGCCTTTCCGAGTACGGATTGGGGACCGTCCGCACGGAACAATTCCGTTTCGACACTCCCCTCTCCCAAGTCGTCCGCTTCGAAATCCGCAAACGACCCATCAAAACGATGGTTTGGAACGATGTCCCTCTGAATGCGACAACGGCGCATACGCTTAACATCCGCCCGGATGGCAGCGTTGTTTACGGGGGAGAGACCTGGACAGCCGAACAGATGAAAGAAAAACTGAAAGCCTGGGGTCAGGAAACCCCTCAACGCCCCGTCCTTCTCCGGGCCGCCCCCGATTGTCCCTACACCCGAATCACCGAAATTTTGGAGGCATGCGCCTCAGCGCAATTGACAAATATCACCTTCGCAACTGAGCCCCCGTAGGCGCTTGCTCACTCGCTCGTCGAATTGGCTGAGGCCTTCACGGTGATGACATCGTGCGGAGCGGCCTCTTTTTGTCCGGCCGGACTCACCCGGATATAGCGGGCGTTTTTTCGCAACGCGGGGAGATCGCGCGCCCCGAGGTACCCCATGCCGGATTGGATGCCGCCGATGAGTTCCCGCAACACAGTGTCGAGCGGCCCGACGGCCTCCTTGAGTGCTTCAATACCCTCGGGCGCCGCTTTGGCCACCGCGTCTTTTTTGTCGTGTCCGTAGCGGGCGGCGGACCCTTCTTTCATCGCCTCGCGACTGCCCATGCCGCGGTATTGTTTGTAGAGCTTGCCGTTGATTTCCATGATGCGGCCCGGGGCTTCGTCGCAGCCCGCCAGCAGGCCACCGCAAATGAGACCGTCGGCCAGGGTGAGGGCTTTCACCATGTCGCCCGACTTCGTAATTCCTCCGTCCGCCAGAATGGTGACGTGATGTTTCGACGCCTCCCTCGAGGCCACATAAAGCGCGGTCATTTGGGGAATGCCCACCCCTGCCACCACTCTGGTGGTGCAAATGGATCCGGGGCCTTGGCCGATCTTGATGCAGTTCGCGCCGGCCTCGGCCAGAAACGCCACGCCGTCGGCACTTGTCACGTTGCCCGCAATGAGAGTGAGGCTGGGAAATTGTTGGCGGAGCAACCGCACGCTGTCCCCCACACCCTGGGAAAACCCGTGGGCCGTGGACACCGCCACGGCATCCACCCCTTCCGCCACCAGACTTCCGACATGATTGACGATGCGGTCGGCATCAAGCGTGCCGTCGGGCTTGCGGTGGGAGGCGACGGCGGCACCACAGAGCAGGCGAAAACGATCGTCACGCGCGGGCTTCACGATTCGCGAGGCCTCGTCCTCAATCCGTTCAATATCACTAAGTGTAAACAGGCCGCAGAGACGGTCGTTGTCATCGACGATCAGGAGTTTGTTGATGCCAATGTGCTCGGTGAAAAAGCGGTCTGCGGTATCAATCGGATTGCGGCCAATTTCGCTCTGGAGAAGCGTGTAAACCGATTCGCGCGGCGTCATGGCCTCGCGCACCGAATGTTCCCGATAGCGTTCCTTCACGCAACTCCCCGGCAGCAGGCCCAGCAGGCGGTTATTTTCATCCACCACCGGGAACGTGCTAAACCCAAAGTTTTTCCGCGCGATGCGGTCGAGAACCTCCCCGATTTTTTGATCGGCCATCACTTTGATGGGCTCGCGGATGAATCCGTGGATGTGGTTTTTGACGCGGGCCACTTCTTTCACCTGCGCCTCGTCGGTCATGTTGTAATGAATGAGGCCCAGGCCTCCATTCAGCGCCATGCGAATCGCCATTTTCGATTCCGTCACAGTGTCCATATCGGACGACAGAATGGGAATCTGCAGATGAAGCGAGGGCGAGAGCGAAACCGCCAGATTGGCATCGCGAGGCAGGATATCCGAATAGCGCGTCGCCAGCGAAATATCGTCGAAGGTGAGACCTACGGGCAGGTTGCGGGGGAAGAAAAAGTCGGCGTCGGGAAAAAAAGCGGAGAGGTCTTCCATGGGGAAGCTTCCTCGAAGGGCAGGGGGAAGCTCAAGCAGATTTTGCGAGGGAGGATGTGACGCGTTGGAGTTCACGCTTTAGCGTGTGCCTCTCGGAACAGCCTAAAGGCTGGATTCCAACATCGGCAGGTGCCCTGCCTTGAGGTTACGCCACTCCCATCGCCAATGCGATCCCCATGCCCCCGCCCACACAGAGGCTGCCCAGGGCCGTCCTCACCTCTCCCTTCGCGATGCGGTGGGCCAGGTGCGCCGTTAGCCGGGCTCCGCTCGCGCCGATCGGGTGACCGATGGCGATGGCTCCTCCCCAGGCATTTATTTTGGGGGAAACCTCCATCCCCAGTTCGTTCAGACAGGCCAGGACCTGCGCCGCGAAAGCCTCGTTGATCTCCACCGCATCGAACCCGTCGAGGTCCAGGCTGAAGCGATCACAAAGTCTCCGGATCGCGTGCACTGGGCCAAGCCCCATGGTTCGTGGATCACAGCCCACGGTGGACCACCCCGTCACCCTGGCAAGCGGCGTCCAACCATTGGCGCCGCACGCCTTTTCGTCTGCCAAAACGATCATCGCCGCGCCGTCGTTGATCCCCGAGGCATTGGCAGCCGTGACCGTGCCGTTGCTCTGGAAGGTGGCTTTCAACGAGGCAAGCTTTGCCCGCGAAGAATCCGGACGGGCCTGTTCGTCCGTGGCCAGCACGTCCATCGTAATTCTCTCTGAGGCAAATGCCCCGCGAAGCTCCGCCGCACTCCAATTTTGATGACTGCGAATCGCAAAGGCATCCTGCTCCTCGCGACTGATGCGGAACAGATCCGCCAGATGCTCGGCCGTAAGCCCCATGTGCTGCCGCGTGGAGGGGTCCATCAGCCCATCGTTCAACAGCGAATCGACCAGCTTCCCATCCCCAAGCTTTTTTCCTGTCCGGCTTTCCTTCACGAGCCGCGGGGCCTGGCTCATGGCTTCCGCCCCGCCGCAAAGCACGACATCCGCTTCGCCCGCCCGAATGGCCGCTATGCCCTGCAAGACGGAGGTCATGCCCGACGCACACATCTGATTCACCGAGTAGGCAGGAGTTTCCTTGGGCAATCCCAACGCCAGGGCCGCCTGGCGGGCAATGTTCATGCCGTGTCCGGCTCCGAGCACATTTCCGAGAATGCACAGCTCGATTTGATGTCGATCAAGGCCAGCCAAAGCAGCCTCGCCCGCTGCCACTGCCAGATCCACCGGCGACAACTCTCCCAGGCTGCCCAGGAAGCGACCGAACGGAGTGCGTTTGGCGGACACGATATAGATCGGGGATAGGGCGTGCATAAGAGTTTAAAGGAAACACTGGGGGGACATTTCACGGAGAGTGCCGATGGCAGGAGTAAACTCCATCAGGTCAAGGATATCACGTTGCAGATCGATTCCTGGTGCGATTTCGAGCAGCACCAAACCGTTCTCGCCGAGTTGAAATACCGCACGCTCGGTGACGTAAAGAACCCGCTGTCCTTTCGCGCGGGCATTCTTCGCGCTAAACGAAATCTGCTCAACCTGCCGCAAAAACTTTCGCGACCGTCCCTCGCGGACAATGCGCAGCCGCCCCTTTCGGATCTCCACTTCCAATTCACCGGAGGTGAACGTGCCGCAGAAGACCAGCTTCCGGGCGGATTGCGCGATATTCACAAAACCTCCCACGCCCGCCACCCGCGTGCCGAAACGCGAGACATTGACATTGCCGAGTCGGTCGATCTGCGCCGCACCAAGAGCGGCAAAGTCCAGCCCGCCCCCATCGTAAAAATCAAATTGTGCCGGCTGATCCACCACCGCCTGCGGATATTCAGAGGCTCCGAACGACAGCCCTCCCGCCGGCGCGCCTCCAATGGGACCACTTTCCACAGTGAGCGTGATTTGCGGAATGATCCCCCGCTCCGCCGCGATCCGCGAGATGCCCTCGGGCATGCCTATCCCCAGATTGACCATCGCTCCTTTCTCCAGTTCATCGCAGGCGCGATTGGCGATGATCCTGCGCGGTCCATCCGAGAGCCGGGCTCCGGAATTTTCTCGATCCGTGCACGGCGCGGCCGACACATATCTCTCGTTAAAATCCTCGGCAAAGGTCTGTTGGTGCAGTTCGGGTGAGGCCACCACGATACGATCCACCAACACGCCGGGAACAGCCACCTGCTGCGGGACCAGAGGGCCGGGCAAAATCTCCGCAACCTGCGCAATCACCCGGCCACCCGAATTCCGCACTGCCTGCGCGATGGGCAGCACCTCGCCGATGATCGCCTCCCGACTCGTCGAAAGATTGCCATGGCAATCCGCGGCTGTCGCCCGGATGAACGCCACGTCCAGCGGGAAGGAGTGATAAAGCAGCCAGTCCCTCCCCCGCAGATGAACTTTTTCGACGAGGCCGGGCGGAGTGCGAGCATTCAAGCGGCCTCCCCCCAAATCCGGATCGATAAATGTTCCCAAACCGACATGCGTCAGACAACCCGGACGCCCCGCCGCAATGTCGCGAAACAACTGACAGATGACACCCTGCGGAAAATTGTAGGCCTCGATTCTCTCTTCCACCGCCATCCGTCCCAAGGCGGGGGCGAGTCCCCAATGCCCCCCGATGACGCGACGCAAGAGCCCTTCGTGAGCCAGATGATTCATGCCCCGGGATTTTCCATCCCCCTGCCCCGCTGCATAAACGAGGGTGAGATTCTTCGGATTCGCCGACTGCAAAAACAACCGCTCCAGCGCCGCGGTGAGCGCCTCGGCATGCCCGGCCCCGACAAATCCCCCGCAGACCAGCGTGCTGGCATCGGGAATTCCTTTCACGGCTTCGTCCGCCGTGCAGCATTTCGGGTGGGTTGCCATGGCGGGCACTCAACCGAACCAGCCGCCGTTGACGTGAAGGGTCTGGCCCGTGATGTAGGAGGCCAGCGGACTGGAAAGAAAGAGGATGGCGTTGGCAATATCCTGAGGTTCCCCGAACCGGGCGAGCGGGATCTGTTTCATCATCTCGTGACGCACGTCTTCCGGAATGCTTTTTCCCATTTCGGTCAGGACCACTCCCGGCGCGATGGCATTCACCGTCACGCCTTTCCGACCGAGTTCGCGGCTTAGCACCTTGGTGAGCCCGATCACGCCAGCTTTCGCCGCCGCATAGTTGCCCTGTCCAAAAAAGCCAATCACCGCGACAATCGAAGCCAGGTTGATGATGCGGGCCCCCGCTCCAAGGTGGGGCAGGCAGGCTTTGGTCACGGTAAAAACCCCGGTAAGGTTGGTGTCGATGACAGTTTGCCACTCGTCCGCCGCCATCTTGGCAAACGAGCGATCCTTGAGCACCGCGGCATTGTTGACGAGGATGTCGATCGCTCCGAATCGGGCGGCGATCCGGGCGGCTGCCTTTTCTGCAGATGCCGCATTCCGCACGTCACCCTCCAGCGCCAGCGCCCGCGCCCCCAGTTCCGCCACGAGCGCTTCCGCCTTCGATTTATTCACCCCTCCCCCTTCTTCAAAATAGCTCACGGTGACAGAGGCCCCAGCCCGGTGGAGGAGTCGTGCCGTCTCCGCACCGAGTCCCTGGCCGCCGCCGGTGATAAAGGCGGATTTTCCGTCGAGGTTAATGGGGATCATAAAGCAGTGGGGTCAGGGGGATTGCAGAAAACAGCAGAGGAATTGCGCCGCCCTGCGGTCAAGAGCTTCACAGGAGTGCTCGAGGGTCGGATCGAAATACAACGCGTCGCCCGCTTCGAGCACGACAAATTCCTCACCCAGACGCATCCGCATCCGCCCGGAAAGCAGGTAGATGAACTCCTGCCCCTTATGCTTGAAGACCCCGCGCTTGTCTCCGGGCCGAACCGTAAGAAGAAATGGCTCCATCAGCTTGTCCGGCATATTCAGCGCAAGAGCCTGATAGGCGTAGCCATATTGCGAACCTCCTCGAGAAATCACCGGGGCCTTTCCCTTGCGCGTCACCACATGCGTGGGCCTTTGGGTGGCCTCTTCAAAGAATCGGCTGAGGTGAACATCAAGCGCGCCCGCGATCGCCAGGAGCGTGCTGATCGGAGAGGAAATCCGCGCGGTCTCCACCTTGGAAAGCGCGCTCTTGGACAAGCCCGCGCGCGCCGCCGCCTCCGTCAGACTCAGGCCCTTGCCCTCGCGCAACGTTCGGATATTTCTTCCGATGGTATGTTCATCCACGGGAAACGCATGTATCTCATAGAGAAACACACGTCAACCCTTGCGAGGTCCGTCGAACGGGGTTTCATTAAGTCATGCCCCGCATCCTCGACCACATTGACCTGCGCGTGCCCGACCTTCAGGCCGCGCGCCTTTTCTACGACCGGCTCCTTCCCGCCCTCGGCTTCACGCAGGAGCAAAAGATTCCCCGCTGGGTGAGTTACAACGCCGACGGCACCGGCCCAACCGAGTTCTTCGGCTTCATCGAATCTCCCGGCCACGCGGCCAACGAAAACCGGGTCGCCTTCTGGACCGACTCCAACGCTTCGGTGGACGAGTTCCTCCCCTTCCTCCGGGAAATCGGCGCGCAAAATATCGAGGGGCCCTGCTTCGAGGATGAGGATTATTACTACGCGATTTTTTTCGAAGATCCCTTTGGCAACCGGCTGGAGATCTGTCATCGGACCCGCAACTGAAACATTTCTCCTTGCCAGATTTTCCTCGGCATCCGATTTCAATCCCCATGGAATTCTCCCATGTCACCGCCGTCGCCAAAGCCAACGTCTATTTCGAAGGCAAGGTCGTCTCGCATACCATCCTCCTCGCCGACGGCTCCAAAAAAACCCTCGGGATCATTTTCCCCGGGTCCTACCACTTCGGCACCGACGCGGCGGAGTTGATGGAAATCACCGACGGTGCCTGCGAAGTCGTGTTGGACGGCGAAACCGCCGCCAGCCATCACGCAGCAGACGGCAGCTTCAGCGTGCCGGCCAAATCCGGCTTCACCATCACGGTGACGGATGCACCCTGCCAATACGTCTGTTCGTTTCTGCCCTGAACGAAAAACTGCGAACCCGGCCGGGAAAAATTGACTTTCGCGATGGCATAAACTTCCTTTGCCCCAACATCGCCCGTCATGAAATCCCTCACCGATCAACAGATCTCTCATCAGTTTGAATCGGGAGCCCAGGATGTGGACAGCCTGGTGGCTCCCCTGCTCCAACTCGCCGAGGAATCCTCCTCCCTGATTGTTGGATATGGCAACCCCCAGACCGGCGTGCGCCGGGACATGATTCCGTACTTTCACGTGTGCGGAACCGAGCCCGTGCAAGTGCCGATCCGCACGCTCATCCTCGGCGGCTGGGTGGGCACGGAAAGCATCACGCCCTACGCCGTGGCCCGCATGCTGGCGGCTCTGGAATCCCGCCTTCAACTGGTCAACGGCCTCGAGGTCACCGCTTATCCAGTTATCAACCTCGAAGCCCATCGCGCGGGTGTTTTTCTGACCGGGAAACAACAAATTGACGGCGTGGCCTGCTGGGAAAATTCACCTTCCAGTCATATCCAGGTGCTGGAAAAGGAGCTGCTCCGATACGAATACGATCTCGTCATCGTCCTTCGGGAAAACGGCCGGGCGAAAGACGCCGACGTGGAAGCCTGGTTGGCGGAGGATGAGCAAAAAATCGTGCTTTCCGACGCCCTCAAACGCCATGCCTCGGTGAGCCAGAATTTCCAGTGGCGCATCAATCCCGTCCGCCCGACCTACGCTCGCTCGATGACTCCCATTCCCCAGGCATCCCGTCAACCTGCGGAGATTGTCATCGGACTGCCCGGCGCTCTTTCCGCCAAAGAACAGGCGCAGGAAGCCCTTATGCTTGCTCTCACGCTGTGCCACGCCGCGCGGCAGGGACGCGAAGAAGGGTTGATGTAAGATCTCTGAGAAGTGAAGGGGCCGAGTGAAAGGGCCGGGGAGAGGATGACACCCGAACCGCCTTCTTTTGCCACAGCGGCATGGTTTTGGCTGAAGCTGGGCCTGATCAGTTTCGGTGGCCCCACCGGTCAGATCGCCATCATGCACACCGAACTGGTGGAGAAACGGCGCTGGATCAGCGAAGGCCGGTTTCTTCATGCGCTGAATTTCTGCATGCTCATGCCAGGCCCCGAGGCCCAGCAACTAGCCACCTACATCGGCTGGGCCCTGCACGGCACCTGGGGCGGTGTCGTCGCCGGGGCGCTGTTTATTCTTCCCTCCGCGGTGCTTCTCTGGGCCTTGAGTTGGCTCTCCATGGTCGGCGGAAATGTCCCCTGGATCGCGGCGATTTTTTACGGTCTGCAACCTGCCGTAATGGCCATCGTGGCCGCCGCAATCCTGCGCATCGGCAGCAAGGCTTTGAAGAATCCGCTGATGTGGTCGGTCGCCGCTCTGGCCTTTATTGCGATCTTCTTTCTCAAACTGCCTTTCATCGCCATTATCGTCGGAGCGGGAATTCTCGGATTGATCGGCTCACGCGTGAGGCCGTCTGTTTTCCTCACCCTCCCCGTACACGACAGCGAGCAGGAGACCGGCTCAGCCCTCCCTCCCGCCGACAAATTCCGCATTCTTCGGGTAGGCGCCTCCTGCCTGGCTCTTTGGTGGCTGCCGGTTTTGCTCCTTGCCCTAAGCTTTGGACCGGGAAACATCCTCGTGCAGCAGGGCATCTTCTTCAGCAAGGCCGCGCTCGTCACCTTCGGCGGGGCTTATGCCGTCCTGCCGTATGTCGCCCAACAGGCCGTTGACCATTTTGGCTGGCTGAACACCCAGCAAATGATGACCGGACTCGCCCTCGCGGAAACCACGCCCGGCCCGCTTATCATCGTCCTCCAATTTGTCGGATTCGTCGGAGCGTGGCAAGACCACGGAACGTTGCCTCCCCTTATCGCCGGCACACTCGGCGCCGCCATCACCACCTGGACAACCTTCCTCCCCAGCTTCCTCTTCATCCTGGCGGGAGCGCCCTACATCGACCGGCTGCGAAAGGTTCGCGCCCTCACCGCCGCGCTCTCCACCATTACCGCGGCCGTCGTTGGCATCGTGCTCAATCTTGCGGTCTGGTTCGGATTGCACGTCCTGTTTCCCGAAGGCGGGCGGACGGACGTCTTCGCCCTCGTTGTCTCCGTCATCTTTTTTCTCGGCCTCTGGAAAGGCCGCTGGAAAATCCTGGCGGTCATCGCCGCCGGCGCCCTCCTTGGCCTGACCACCCAGTGAGTAGGATTTTACAATAAATGTCCCAGGTGGGACATTTATTGTTCCACCTCTCGGGCGGTATCTGGAGCAGGGTCGGTGGATATTCCTGCCGGGCATCTTGGGCTGGTGTCTTGGCGCGAGAATGGGGTAAACCCTGTTGCCGCGACCGTCAGCCTCATGCCACACGACATCACACTTATTTCGACCATTGCAGTTGGCTTTGTCTTCGCGTTCGTCTTTGGCTGCATCGCGAACGCCTTCCGTTTGCCGCCATTGGTCGGCTACCTGATCGCCGGAATCGCCATCGGTCCGTACACGCCGGGATTCGTGGCCGACAGCGCCCTGGCCTCCCAACTTGCGGAGATCGGAGTGATGCTGCTCATGTTTGGGGTCGGATTGCATTTTTCCGTCCGGGACTTACTGGCGGTCAGACGCATCGCGATTCCAGGCGCCCTCGGGCAGATCCTCATCGCCACGGCCGCTGGCACGGCGCTGGCGATGGCGTGGGGCTGGAAGTTTGGAGAGGGTCTGGTTCTTGTCGGCGGTCACTTCAAAATGCACCACCTGTGGTCACTTCAAAGTGCACCACTTAGGACGGGGTTGATTTAGTTCATTTGGGTTGGTAGAGGCAAGGGATTGTTGAGGCGGCGTAGCCGCGATTTTGAGTCCCGCGGAG
>JBGSVZ010000039.1:0-41783 GCA_041752695.1 Terrimicrobiaceae bacterium | reverse complement strand
CTTGCTCGCCCCGGGCGACGCAGCGCGGGAACTCGGCGTCACGGAAGCGGATGTGATGCAGGCGCTCGAAGCAGGCGATCTCAAGGGCAAAAAAATCGGTTCGTCCTGGCGCATCACCCGCGGGGCGATGGACGAGTTTTTGAAATCCTGACCGTCCGCAATTCCTGATGTCCGAGGTTCGCGCCCGCGACAAATTTTCCTGCCCGGCCTGTGGCGGGGAGGCCCGCTGGGATCCCGCCAAGCAGGCTCTCGTCTGTCCCTATTGCGCGACCGTTTCTCCGGCAAAATTGCCGGAGGGCGGCGGGGAAATCCAGGAACACGACCTAGCCACAGCGCTGCGCAACATGGATGGCGAGCAGCGCGGTTGGTCGGCCGAGAAAAAATCCGTGCGCTGTCAGAGTTGCGAAGCCATCACGGTTTTTGATCCCACCCGGATGGCCCAGCGGTGTGATTTTTGCGGATCGTCGTCCCTCATTCCCTACGACCAGATCAAGGCCCCGATCCGGCCGGAGTCGTTGCTGGAATTCAAAATTGCGGAGTCTGCCGCGAGGGACAAGGTTCGCCAGTGGTACAGCACGCGTTTCTGGGCTCCAGGCAAACTCAAGCGCAGCGCGCTGACCGACACCGTCCACGGCATTTACCTGCCGTATTGGACCTTCGACGCGCAGGTCCATGCAGAATGGACGGCCCAGGCGGGATATTATTATTACGAGACGGAGAGCTACACCGACTCCGACGGGAAACGCCAGACGCGGCAGGTGCAAAAGACCCGCTGGGAACACGCCAGCGGGGCGGTGGATCATTTTTTCGACGACGAACTGGTGGCCGCTTCCAAAGGCGTGCAGGAGGAATTGCTCCGGCAGATCGAACCCTTTCCCACCCTGAGCGATCTCAAACCCTACGACCCCGGATTTCTCAGCGGCTGGCCGGTCGAGCAATATCAGATCGACCTCATTGCCGCCGCCCAGGCCGCCCGCGACCGCATGCAGCGCGAGACGGAGCAGCTTTGCTCCCGCGAAGTGCCCGGGGACACGCAGCGTAACCTTCAGGTGGACGCGGATTTTGCCGCCCAGACCTTCAAGCATATTTTGGTTCCGATCTGGCTGCTCACCTACACCTACCACGGAAAATCCTTCCAGGCCGTGATCAATGGCTACACCGGCTCAATCGCCGGCAAATACCCGCTGAGCTGGCTCAAGATCACCATCGCCGTCGTGCTCGGCCTCATCGCCGCGCTCATTCTGCTCTACTTCCTTTCGCAATAGGATTCGTGTCTTTCCCCCTTCGTGGAAATTGCTGGCGGCTTCGCCTTCACCCCTCCGGGGCAAGCGTTCCGCCTGGCTATGTCGCTTCGCTTCGTTCGTGCAATTCGTGTCTCCCCTTCTTACAACAGTGGGGTGTCTGATTATCTGATTTCTGCTGTCGATGCCGCCCATGCGGCCGGGGGGCTGTTGCGCGCGAATTTTGGCCGTCCACTCAACGTGGATGAAAACCTGACCCATGACATCAAGCTCGAGCTCGACCGTCGCAGCCAGGAACTCATCGAGTCGTTGTTGCTGGCGAAGTTTCCCGATCATGCGATCTACGGCGAGGAAGGCGTGAGGGGCGACGCGGACAGTGAGTTCCATTGGGTGATCGATCCGATCGACGGCACGGTGAACTACTTTTACGGCGTGCCGCATTTTGCCATTTCGATTGCCCTGCGTCAGGCGGGAAAAATCATCACCGGCGTGATTTACGATCCGATGCGGGATGAAATGTGGACCGTTGAAGAAGGCGGCACCCCGATGCTCAACGGCCAGCCCATCGCCGTGAGTACGCGCACGAGTCTGGGTGAAGCCATCGTTTCGGTCGGGGTGGCGAAATCCATCGATTCCATCAATCGCGGACTTCCCCTCTTCGATCGCATGGCGCGCTCGGCCAAAAAATGCCGCATGATGGGGAGCGCCGCGCTCGACATCGCCTATGTGGCCAGCGGCCGCCTCGACGCCTACATTGAAAGCACAATCAGCCTTTGGGACGTGGCTGCGGGACTGCTCCTCGTCGAACGCGCTGGCGGGGTGGTGGTGCTGGAACCGCATGAGACCGCGGCGGAGAAATATTCCATCGTCGCCTCCAGCGGAAACATCGAGCTCGGACTCTGAGCATGTTTGCCTGCGGCATCGGCTACGACGTGCATCGGTTCGCGGAAAATCGCCCGCTCGTTCTCGGCGGCGTGACCATTCCCTATCCGCTCGGGCTGGATGGACACTCGGATGCCGACGTGCTGTGTCATGCCATCGCCGACGCCCTCCTCGGGGCCGCCGGCCAGCCGGACATAGGGCATCTTTTTCCCAACACCGACGAATCCATCAAAGGCATCAACAGCCTGGAAATCGTCCGCATCGTTCGGGAGCGGCTCACCGCCCTGGGAGTGGACGTGCACAATATCGACGCCACCCTCGTCGCGGAGGCGCCCAAAATCGCTCCGCACCTCGCGGCCATGAAGGAAAATCTGGCCGCCGCACTCAATGTTCCCGCCGACCGGGTGGGCATCAAGGCCACGACCAACGAGACGATGGGGTTTGTCGGTCGCCAGGAAGGGATCGCCGCCATGGCTGTGGCCGCGGTAGATCGCCCTGCGTGAGTGCGAAACCGGATGCATCTCGTTTCCCTCTTGTCATCGCGGTGGTGACTTGTAAGCCTACGGTGCTGTAAATCATGACGTTGGCGAATCTTTTATCCGCGGAGCTCATCGTGCCCGACATGCAGGCGAAAGCCCGCTGGGACGCGATCACCGAGCTGGTGGACAGGCTGGTGGCCGAGGGCCGGATTGGAACCGAGGAACGCGACCTTGTGCTCGATTCCATCAAACAGCGCGAGCAAACCATGAGCACCGGCATCGGATTCGGCATCGCCATTCCGCATGCCTCTTCCGACAAGGTGAGCGAAGTCGTCGCCGCCTTCGGACGCTCCAGCACCGGTATCGAATTTGATTCGCTGGACGGACAGCCGGTCTTTTTTGTCGTCCTTTTTGTCGTGCCGAAAGACCAGTTCCAGACCCACCTCCGCACCCTCGCGGCCATCGCTAAATTTCTGAACGACAAAACCGTCCGTGACGAACTGGGTCGGGCGGAGAACGCCGAACAAATCCTCCAGGTTTTCGAGAGCCGCTCTCCCCGAGGCTGATGGCCACCCTGCGCGAGATCTTCGCCGAGCGCCTCACCCGGGCCCTCGGCGATAAATTCCCCGGCGTGAAACCCGAGGTCGTCCCCACCGCGGACGCCCGCCACGGCGACTATCAGTCCAACGTGGCCATGCTCCTGGCCAAAAAGGCCGGCCAGCCGCCTCGCGTTCTCGCCCAACAAATTATCGACGCCCTTGACGTTGCCGATCTTTCCGAGACGCCCGTGATTGCGGGTCCCGGTTTCCTCAATTTCCACCTCAAGCCCGACTTCCTCGCCCGCCGCACCCGCGGGCAGCTCGATGACCCCAAACTCGGTGCAGGCCTCTCCGGCGCGCCCAAAAAATTGGTCATCGACTTCAGTTCGCCCAACGTCGCGAAGTCCATGCACGTCGGCCACATTCGTTCGACCATTCTCGGCGACGCGCTGGCCCGCATCGCGGAATTTCTCGGCCATTCCGTCGTGCGCGACAACCACATCGGCGACTGGGGCACACAGTTCGGCATGCTCCTTGTCGGCTGGAAAACCGACCTTCAGCGCGACGCGCTGGAGGCCGATCCCATCAGCGAAATGGAGCGCCTTTACAAAAAAATCAGCGCCTTGTGCCGCGAGGACGAGGCCGTGCAGAAGGCCGCGCGTGCCGAACTCGTGAAACTTCAGGCGGGCGATGAGGAAAATCTCGCCATCTGGCGCGAGATGATCCGCCTCTCGCAGGCCCAGTTCGACAGCATCTACCGCCGCCTCGGCATCCGCTTTGATGTCACCCTCGGCGAAAGTTTTTACAATCCTTGGCTCAAGGATGTCGTGACCGACCTCGTCACTTGCGGCATCGCCCGCGAGAGCGACGGCGCCCTTTGTGTGTTCACCGACGGTTCGGTGCCCGAGAAGGACGATCCCTTCCGTGTGCAGAAAGACGGCGAGTGGACCGACATCCCCGCCATCGTGCAGAAGGAGGACGGCGCCGCGAACTACACCACGACCGACCTCGCCACCCTCCAGTATCGTTTGGACACCTGGGCGCCCGACGAAATTGTCTACGTCACGGACGGACGCCAGCAGCTCCATTTTCGTCAGTTTTTCACCATCTTCCGCCGCTGGAAAGGCGACGCCGTCTCCGGCGTCCGACTGGCCCACGTCTGGTTCGGCACCATTCTCGGAGAGGACAACAAACCGTTCAAAACCCGCAGCGGCGAGACGATCAAATTAAAAGACCTCCTCGACGAAGCCGAGGAACGCGCCTTCACGCTGGTCAGCGAGAAAAATCCCGCCCTCGACGAGGCGGAACGCCGCGAGATCGCGCGCATCGTGGGCCTCGGCGCGATCAAATACGCCGACCTCCTGCCTGCCCGCCAGAGCGACTACGTTTTTTCCTGGGACCGCATGCTCAGCTTCCAGGGCAATACCGCGCCGTATCTCCAATACAGCTCCGTGCGCATCCGCTCGATCTTCCGGAAACTCGACGGCCCGTTCACCGCGCCGGAAACGATCACTCTCACCGCCCCCGCGGAAATCACCCTCGCGAAAAAACTGCAGCAGTTCGGCGAAATCCTCCCGCTCGTGCTGGACGAATTCCGTCCGAACCTCCTGGCCAACTACCTTTTCGAACTCGCCGGGGCCTTTCACAGCTTCTTCGAAGCCTGTCCGGTCCTGAAATCCGAAGAACCTGCACGTTCCTCCCGTCTCGTCCTCTGCGACCTCTCAGCCCGCGTGATCGAACGCGGCCTCGGACTCCTCGGCATCACCTGCCCGGAGAAGATGTAGCCCGCGAAACCACGCGAAAAAGGCGCGAAAAAATCAGAATGGGAGATGGTAAAAGTGGCGGAGAGAATCTGCCGTCCCATTTTTTCCTAACTTTCGCGTCTTTTCGCGTGATTTCGCGGGCAAAACTTCGGTAGCGGGTTTCCGGGTGGGAGTGACCTTGCGACACGCACACACTGCCGCTACACTCCGCGCATGCGGCTCGTCCTGTTTTCTCTCCTTCTCTCACTCACGGCGCTTTCTGCGCAAACCATCCAGCTTTCTGACGCCCAGGCTCTGGAGATTGGCCGTCGCATTTGGAAAAATGAATGCGCCGGGACAGTCAACGGGCTGACGTCCTGGAACGCTGGGGAGGATTTCGCGTCTCTCGGCATCGGGCATTTCATCTGGTACCCCAAGGGGCAGACTGGGCCGTTTCAGGAAAGTTTTCCCGCCCTGGTCGCGTTCCTCACCAAACAGGGGGTCATCTGTCCCCCCTGGCTGCACCGGGGGTGTCCTTGGGCGACGCAGAAACAGTTCCAGGCCGCCTTTGACTCGCCGCAGATGATTCAGCTCCGCACTCTGCTGAAAAGTACCATCCCGCAACAGGCTCGATTTGCGGCCCTCCGCCTCGAACAATCCCTGCCCAAGATGCTCGCCGCCGCTCCGCCAGCCGAGCGCGAAAAGATTCACGCAAATTTCTACCGCGTCGCTGCGCAGCCCCTCGGGCTTTATGCGTTGATGGACTATGTGAATTTTAAAGGCGAAGGCATCAAGGCCACGGAAAGCTACAATGGCCAGGGCTGGGGCCTGCTCCAAGTCCTCGCCACCATGCCAGCCACCGGACCCGCCCTTCCCGCCTTTGCCGCCGCCGCGGATCATGTCCTCACCCTCCGCGTTAAAAACTCCCCCCCCGCCCGCAACGAAGCCAAATGGCTGCCCGGCTGGCGCAACCGGCTGAAAACCTACACAAGCTGAATCGCCCGCGAAATCACGCTAAAGGGACGCGAAAAATGGAACTGATTTACAAGGAGGAGTGTTATCGGATCATGGGGGCCTGCTTTGAAGTCTATAAGGACAAAGGTTGCGGGTTTCACGAGCCCGTCTATGACGACTGCTTGGAAATCGAATTGGGATTGCAAGGAATTCCCTCCGTCGCGAAGACCCGGCTTGAACTTCGTTACAAAGGCCATCTTTTGCGCCATCACTACGAACCGGATTTCGTCTGTTTCGACAAAATCATCCTCGAGATTAAAGCCGTATCCGCAATCACGGATGAACATCGGTCCCAAGTTCTGAATTACCTCGCTTCCACCGGGTTCGAACTCGGCCTGCTCGTCAATTTCGGCCATCAGCCCAAACTCGAATGGGAACGCATCGCCAACACCAAAAAATCCCCTCCCCGTTTATGAAATTTTTCGCGTCTTTTTCTCCGCTTCGCTTCGGTTGCCTCCCGGCCACACCTTCGACTTTCCCAAGCTCACCAGAGCGCTACCGCGCGGGTGTTGGCGCCCTTTCGCGGGCAATTCCTTTCTTTTTCCTCGCCTTCGCCGCCCATGCCTCCGAGCCGTGGCTTTACCAGATCCAGGATCCCGCCCCCGCCGCCATCGCTTCCTCCGGGTTTCCCGGCGTGGTGATGGACTATGCGAGCGACGGCACGGAAGACGGGGAGTTTTCCCCGGCCCAGATCACCGCCATCAAAAACGCCGGGATGCAGGCGCTCTGTTATTTCTCCATCGGGGAGGCGGAGGACTATCGGTTCTATTTTGATCCCGCCTGGAAACGTCCGGCCACCAAACCCGCCTGGCTCGGGAAGGAAAATCCCGATTGGCGCGGCAACTTCAAGGTCCGTTATTGGGACACCGCCTGGCGCGACGCCGCGCTCAAACCCTACCTCCAGCGCATCGTCGCCCAGGGTTTCGACGGCGTTTATCTCGATATCGTGGATGCCTTTGAATACTGGGGCAATCCCGCCACCTACCGCCGCCGCGGCGAAGTCCGCCAGTCCGGCGACCCGGTCAGCGAAGCCGAGGCGGCCGCGCGCATGATCGAGCTGGTCGAATGGATTGGCGACTATGCCTCCGAACTTCGCGGCGCGCCGGTGCCCGTCTATCCCCAGAACGGCGAACGCCTGCTCGACTACGACACCGAGGGCCGCTACCTCGCGGCGATTTCCGGTCTGGGGGTGGAGGACCTTTGGTTTAACGGCCCCAAACGCCAGCCCGCGAGCGAAACCAACTACCGTCTGCCTTTCCTCCGTGCCGCGCGGGATGCGGGGAAACACATTCTCACTGTCGAATATGTCGACAAAAACGGCAGCCTCTCCGGAACAAACGGTCAGCGCATTCGCACCTATCAGAGCCTCGCCGAAGCGGAGGGTTTCGATTTTTACATCGCAAGGACCAACCGCGAACTCAACATCATCAACCCCCTGCCCGGTGTGCAGCCGTGATTGGTGGTCTAATTCCGAGTTCAGCGTTGAACGTTCGGCGTTGAAAGTTCAGCGTTGATGGCCTCCAGGCCGACCTCACCCATGACCACCGACGACATCGCCGACATTTTCGAACGCATCGCCCGCCTTCTCGAACTCAAGGGCGAGAATCCCTTCAAGATCCGCGCCTACACCAACGCCGCGCGGGCGCTCGAGACGCTGAGTGAAGACCTCGGGAAACTCGTTGAGGAAAAACGGCTCGAAGACATCGACGGCATCGGCAAAGCCATTGCGGAAAAAATCACCACCCTCGTCCAGACTGGACACCTGGAGTATTACGACAAACTCCGCGACGAGTTTCCGCCGGAGATTTTTATCCTTTTCGAACTGCAGGGGCTCGGCGCCAAGAAAATCAAAGCGATGTATGATCAGTTGGGAGTCAGTTCCCTCACCTCCCTCGAACGCGCCCTCGCCTCGGGAAAAGTCGCGGCCCTTCCCGGCTTCGGCGAAAAAACCGCGGCCAACATTGCCAAGGCCATTGAGCAGCAGAAAAAAAGCGCCGGACAGTTCCGCCTCGGCGACATCACCGCGCTGGCGGAAAGTCTGCTCGACGACCTGCGGAGCCACCCGCGCGTGACCTATGCGCAAATCGCCGGCAGCTACCGCCGCAAAAAGGAAATCGTCCGCGACCTCGACTTCATCGTTTCCACCCGCAAACCCGCCGAGGTTTCGGAAGATTTCGTTCACCATCCCTTGGTGGAGACCATCCTCGCCCAGGGCGAAACCAAATCGAGCGTGATTCTGAAAAACGGCATCCAGTGCGATTTGCGCGTGGTTACGAGCGGCGAATATCCCTTTGCGCTCAATTATTTCACCGGCAGCAAGGAGCACAATGTGCGCATGCGTTCCCGCGCCCTGGAACGCGGCTGGTCGCTCAACGAATACCGCTTCAGCGAGGCGGATGGCCGTACGCTCAAGGAACCCCTGCCCGAGGTCCACAGCGAGGCCGACATTTACCGCGCCCTGGGACTCGCCTACGTCGAACCCGAACTCCGTGAAGATCGCGGTGAGATCGCCGCCGCCGAAAACCACGAACTGCCAGTTTTGATCGAGTGGCAGAACCTCCGCGGCACCTTTCACAACCACACCACCGCCAGCGACGGACGTTCTTCGCTCGAAGAGATGGCCGCCGCCGCGCAGGAACTTGGCCTCGAATATCTCGGCATCGCTGACCACAGCAAAAGCTCGGTCCAAGCCAGCGGTCTGGATGAAAAACGCCTGCTCGATCAGGTCGCCCGTATCCGCGAACTCAATGCCACCTACGACGGATTCCGCCTCTTCGCCGGCACGGAATGTGACATCAAGAAGGACGGCACCCTGGATTTCTCCGACGAAATCCTGGCGCAGCTCGACTATGTCGTCGCCTCCGTCCATGCCTCGTTCACCTTGAGCGAGACCGAAATGACCGACCGCATCATCCGGGCGATCTCCCATCCGCACGTCACCATGCTGGGCCACCTCACCGGCCGTCTCCTCCTCACCCGCGAACCCTACAAGGTGAACATTCCCGCGGTGATCGAGGCCGCCGCGGCAACCGGAACCATCATCGAACTCAACGCCAATCCCCGGCGTCTCGAAATGGACTGGCGGTGGTGGCCGCTGGCCAGGGAGAAGGGCGTCAAATGCGCGATCAACCCCGACGCCCATTCCACCGCCGGACTCCAGGATCTCATCTTCGGCGTCGGGGCCGCCCGGAAAGGCTGGCTCACCCGCAGCGACGTGATCAACACGCTGCCCCTGGGCAGGATTGAGGCCGCGCTGAAGACCAAACGCGAAAAATTGAGCGCGTAAGCCGCGGTTTTATTTCGTGTCGAGAAGCCCGGCGGTGAGGGCATCCCAGCCGCTCGGGCCAAGTCGGTTGCGCGTGTAGCCGATGGCGAGGCCGAGTTCCGGAAACGCACATCCCATCGACCCCCCATACCCACCGTGTCCGAAGCCTTCGATCTTTTTTCCCCCTCCCGCAATTTCCGCCCTCGCGTAACCCAGCCCCCAGCAGGCCGGCTCACCCGCCGGATCTTTGCGTGGATCCCATTTTGTGGCGATGGCAACGCGGGTGGCGGGGAGAAGCTCGATGCCGGCGACGCCTCCCGGCAGCAAGGCCGCATAATGCCGCGCAATTGCCCGTGCGTTCATCAAACCGTTGCTGGAAGGCAAACACGCCTTCTGCATCTCCGGGCAGTTCATCTGATGGGGGATCAGAACCTGGGGGGCCTCCATCACCGAAAGCTCCGCAAAATCCGGCACGGGCAACGGCCCCAGATGGCTTTCTTCCAGAAAGGCAATTTGGTGGTTTTCCGGGTCCGGTAGTCCGGCATAAAGCGTGTCCAGGCCCAGCGGACGCGCAATTTCGTCGCGCACCAAATCGGTAAATGACTTTCCCACCACCCGCCTGGCGACCTCCCCGATCAGCCAGCCATAGGTTTTTGCATGGTAGCAAAACTGGACACCGGGCCGCCATTTGGGCTTGGTCTGAGCCAGTGCTGCGCAGGCCGTCGTCCAGTCCAACATTTGCCCGAACGTCACCACCGGCGCAGAAACTCCCCTTGCCAAACGGGAACGCTGGCCCGGAGCGCACACTTGGGCGGGCCAGTCGCTGACCCCAGCCGTATGGCTCAGCGCATGGCGAAGGGTGATGGTCTTTTTTCCCCGGACCCCAAACTCCGGCCAGACATCCGAGATCCGCATCTCGTAGGAAAGAAGCCCCCGCTCAACGAGCCGGTGAATCACGGTCGCCGAGATCCCCTTCGTTACCGAAAAGACCGGAAAGAGCGTCTCGGTCGTCACCCGCTCCTTAGTGAAGGGATGGGCCACCCCGGCCGAAACATCCAGGACAAGCTCCCCGTCCCGATACACTGCAAATTGCGCGCCGCGATCCACGCCGTCTGTGATCAGACGCTTCAGCACGGAGCGAATTCTTTTCTCTGAGGTCTTCATGCACGCGCGTTTGGGGATAGGCGACCGCTGGCGGGTCCGAATATTGGGTCAGGCGGGAGGCTGAACCTCCAGCAGGGTTTTAGGTTGATCACAAGAGGATCCCAGTAGTGAAGGATTTGCGGGAGAAAGTCAGGTGTCTTTCTTCCGCCCTGCGCCCCACCCATCCCGGTGGGACCCCGCCCCCCACCTCAGGGTTGGTAAACCATCGTCCGTCCTGTCAGCGAATCCACCACAATGGCGACAAAATTTGCCGCGGGCTTCCCGCTCGCCGATTGACTCCGAGGGTTCTTCAACGTGAGGCACCATGGCTGTCCGTTGGGCAAATTGGTGGAACCATCGGGATTAAAAAGAAATCCCACATAGCTCTTGTTCCTCACCAAAGCCGGGGCCGTGGAAACTTCCGTGGTCTTCCAAGGTGCGATGGGCTCCCCCGCGGTTGGCTGGGCCTGCGAAATCATGGTCGAATATTCCTGAGTATCATCAAACGCCACTCCTCCCGGCAAAACCTTGCCCCGCGTCACCCACTCGTCGGTCGCCTGACCACTCATCGAGGCGGGAATAACCATCGACATCGCCCGCCAGGCCAGACCACTGCCGTCGTCGTGTTGGTAAATTCGCAGCTCAACAGGCAGGTTCCGACTCATCGCCGTCTGCCGCGCCAGGGCAAACTCCGCCTGCGCCACACCGGCCGCCCCGCTAATGTTGATGCCATCCAAAGTTCCCTTCATCGCCGGAACCGCCGCCACCGCCAACACCGACAGCAGCATCATCACCGACAATAACTCGATTAACGAAAATCCAGCGGCCCCGCGCCGCACGGCGGATTTCAAAAACAAAATGGGAAGGGGGAACTTCATCATCAAAAATTGTCTGGCAGGAACCAACAATCAAAGGTGTGATTTTACAAGGACTTTTTTTAAAAACCGACCGAAGTTTTTGGGTCAGAGTGCGCGCGAAAGAAAGGAAACGGAGGGCCTTCATGCCATCCCGAAGAACACCCTTTCAAGGCGTGTCTTGCATTTGAGCGGTATTCTCAGGGTTGAAAGAAGGTTTCGGAGACCACCCGCCATTTGTAAAAATTGCTCAACGGCAGCGCCGCGGCGTCGGTGGTGTAATCCGGAATATTGGTGGCATTGGGGTCGATGAACCGTTCGATCATGGTGGCACCGCGCAGTTCCGACGCCATCTTGTCTTTGCTTTCGTCCCAAACCCCCGCGGGTCCGGACGTGACCTTGCGCAGGGCCTGAACGCGCCAGTGAACGGTGAAGGTGTTCGATTTCGTGGTGACCCGGGAATAGACGTGGTCATAGGGCTGCTCGCGGGCGGTATCCGAGGTCAAAAGTTTGCCATCCCAAAAAGACGAAACGTCTGCGGCCGACCGGCCTTTGGGCACGAGGAGAATCGAGCAGATCTGGGAGGCAGCGCGAAACAAATCCCCCGACCCAAACACCTCATCGTCGAAGAGTTTCAAGGTCTCTGCGGTATCAATCGAGTAGCGCGTCTGCGAGTTCGGCATGCCCCTGACAAAAAAGTGCGACTTATAATTTCTCGCGAGGCTGTTATCCAAGGCCGTCAGCCAGGTCGCCTTCAGCAAGGCGTGCACCCCTGTGCTTCGATTAATGTAAGAAAACGGCATGATCTTATAGTTCAGGTTGATCTTGCCCGCAGTGGAAAACTCTTCACTGATCGGGTAAGGCTCGGCCACCGGCATCCAGAAAAGGTCCAGGATCAAATAGTCCGGGGGACTTGTCATCCCCGGATGGGCTGACCCGGCCGCCGGATTCGGGGAGAAGAGCAAAGTCTGCCAGCCTTGGCTCGGACTGGACGGCAAGCTACCCAAAAGGGAAATGGGCGAAGGAATCTGCCGGTTGGGCGAAAAATATCCTTTCGAGGAAGGGGAATTTATCCCATCGCTCCCGCCGTTGTTGGTCACAAAATACGGCGTCACATGCGTCAGGAGTCCGGAGGCTTGTGGCACGGTTAAGGACTGGAAATCCTGATCCGGCCGCGGCAACATTCCGCCATCCTTCAAATATCCGGCGCCCGAGGACCAGTCTCCCACCGAGGTGCTCGTCCCGATGGATCCTTGGGGACGGGACGACATCACGCCAACCACGCCAGAGTCCAGGAAGTTGGTTGCGGTCTCCAAACTTCCGGCCTGTCCCAGATTTCCAAGGGACGCATTGGTGTTTTGACCAGTCATGGCCATGCCACTTGTTCCCGTCACATTGACGCCCAGCACACCATAAACCTGTGACGCGATATATCCGGTGCCTGCGGGAGAATTTTCCGCTTGTCCCAGGGAGTGATACTGTCGGTTGGGATTTCCATACTGCGCGGTCAGAATCTGCTTCGACTTCACGGACGATCCAATCACATCCTTGATCGCCCTGTAGGAAAATTTGGAGGCCAGGCGGGGGTCGCCCTGACCGTCTCCGGCGGGATCCGGGCTCACCGCGAGCACTGTGTCATACACCGTTGTGGCAGGGAAACCGGCCGGGACGAATTGAATGCCCGCTGTTGTCCCACTGAGGGTGACAAGGGTGTTTTCGGCCAAGTAGGGGACACTGCTGGGCAACTCGGGGTAATAGCGCATTCGATTGCGGTAATCGGTCATGATGCGTCCGGCGGTTTCGCCGGAACTGTCACAAAAAGCATAAGTGGCAGGGGCCCGGTAGACGAAGGACGTGGCCCCGGATGTCGGAGGGTAGGCGATACTGCCCTCATTCGTTCCGGAGAAAATGCTCGAAAACGACGGAATGGAGAGGTTGCCACCCATGGCGGGATCGCCCACTGCACTCGAAGTCCGGTAGGCAGGGGCGATCTCGATGGCAGCCCAGTTTGACGCAGGACTAAACCCCGGATTAGGACACATGGAACCCTTCCAATTCGTTGTTCCGGAAACCAGCGGAGGAACTTTCTTGCTATTAAGCATGTCCATATAGGTCCACCGTGGGGCCAGGGGGATTCTCTGGAGGCCATCCCATGACGAGAAGTCCACGTTGTAAGTCGCCACGCGAAGATTGGAGTTCCCGGTGGGATTAATTGCCGGATCGCCGTCCTTAATTCCATAGATCTCAATCGTCATGGGACCGCCGATGAAGTCAAAATTCAAGGCGGTTGGATCGAGTGAGACCTCGGCGCTGATCAGGCCGTAATTGGCATCATCAACATTTCCATTGACCAGCGTTTTGATGTTCAGAACAGCACCCGAGGTTGCATTACGCTCGAAGAACGGGAGGAGGTATGAGGGAAGGTTGGGGGAAATCCGGTAGTCCAGCTTCGCGACGGCACTCCCAAATCCCAAATTTGTTCCGTTCGCGCTCATGGTTGCACCGCTGACCTTAACCCAGAAGACGGGTTGGTTATTGCGGGTGGATCCGCGCAAGTTGAAAAAATCAAGAATCATCACCGCCCTCATCTTTGTCGTCTGAGCGCCAACGGATGCACCGGGCGCATTGTTGACATTGATCAGGTTATTCCAGCTCAAAGGATCATTAAAGTTGAGGCTGGGGTCGGGTTTTTTGGAGGGGAGCTGACGATCTGTCGCAAAAAAGACAAGGGCGGCTTCCCGCAAAAGGGGGAATTCGCTAATTGTGGTGATCTCTCCACTGCCGAGATCCACCTTGATGGGGAATGGGCTGAAAGCACCGAGCTCTGACTTTGCCACAACCGCCCCGGTCTGCGTCGTGAACCGCGCAAAAGAAATCGGGGTGTAGGAGTAGAGCAACTTCCCATCGTCCTGAAGCGTGTATTGGTTAACCAGGGAACGAATCGAGTTGAACGTATTGGCCAGCACGGAATCCCGTCCCGCTTCCGTCAGCTTGGTTTCGAAATTTCCACCGTATCCGGGAATCTGCCGGGAAGTGAGTTCGCGAAGGTAGGAGAGCAAGCGCTGGTTCCGCGT
This sequence comes from Terrimicrobiaceae bacterium, assembly GCA_041752695.1. Taxonomy (GTDB): domain Bacteria; phylum Verrucomicrobiota; class Verrucomicrobiia; order Chthoniobacterales; family Terrimicrobiaceae; genus CALCJD01. The sequence continues at coordinate 27,550 of JBGSVZ010000039.1, read as the reverse complement.
GATAGCGGTGTAATCGTGGGAGGGGCTTTCCGAATTCTGGCGCTGAAAGAAATAGCGGTCCCCCCCGTCGGCCCGGGTGCGGTTTAGGATTGACGTAAAAGCGAGCAACCGTTCCTCGGCTCTCATCCAGGTATTATTATTGAGCAGGGTGCCATCAGGTGAGGGCGAACTCACCGCGGCGGTTTGACGGTTGGTCAGCTTAGCATGAGCCGTGGGGTATGGCCAGGTGACCGGCCAGAGACTGACACGCGGAGTTTCGAAGAGTGTTGTTTCGGGAGCCCGGCTGTTCGAGGTGAGAAAAAACGACCTTTTCCGGACCATGTCCAACGTGAGTGCGGAAGCGGTCACCCGCGAGCCGCCCGAGGTTGTGGTGGTAAAGATCATCTCATCAGGGGAAACGAGCAGACGGTCCGTCTTGGGCGTGAGGGACACGGATGGGACAGAGTTCAAAAGGGAGTCGTTCGGAGCCCCGGAGGATGGACCGTAATTGAAGTTGGCCTTTTCCAAAGGGTAGGTGCCACCCCGCGAGCTGTTGTTCGAATAGACGACCCGGGGCGTCAGACCCAGAAGGGACATTGTCTTCGCACGGTAGTCTGCCCGCACCAAACCTGAAGTCTCCCAGCGTTCCCCCGGGCTGAGTTCAGGAAACACCGCAGACAACGAGGTCATCGCGGGGTGCCCCGGAACCCGATTAAATTCCCCGCCCACGGGAGGGTTCCCTGCGAACTGCATTTCGTTATAGGTCGCCGCCTTCGGCCAGTCCCAAAAGGATCCCTCACTCGCGGTGTTGATATTGACCTTGGAAGTTTCGTCGTCCGCCCAGAACGCGACACGGCCGACAATGGGGTTATCGGCGGTGGCTCCCGGGATGGTGGCGGTGGTTCCGGTCAAGTTGCCCGGAGCAACCATCTGCCCGTCTTCGAGAACATAGAGCCACTTGGCGGGCATGGGAGCCTCCGAGCCGGAACCCGAGACGGCGTCATCGGCTGCGTCAATGCTGAAGCCTTCGACCACACCCTGCGCTCCGGGATCGACAATGGGATACACCTCTTTGATGGGCTGATTGAGATCGGCAAAAATCGCCGTGGAGTTTTTCCAGCCCGCTGGCGGACGCTCGCTGGCCGCGGAGGGATCAAACCCCGCCCCAGGCACCGAGGCGGCGGTGTCCCACGAATACAGCTTGTAAAAATTCCCCGCGGTTCCGTCTGCCAGGTAGGTGCGCACCATGCCGGGCTGGGAAGCCCAGGAGACGGGAGCGGCGGCGGTTCCCGCCTTGGTTGCGGCGTTGATCTGTCCCATCACGCGGTTCACCGCCATGCCCGCCAGATGCCGCACGTGGCCGCCCCGCGCGTAAAGATCGACGCCCCGTCTCTCCTGTCCGGCGCTGGCCAGAAAAAAGACCGCCATGGTCGCGGCCAGGACAATGATGATGAGCACCAGCACCAAGGCAAAGGCTCGTTTTTGGAGGGGGTTAGTCATGTCAGTACTTAGTTATTCGACCATTTGGCTCCTTGGATTTCCACCGAGGTGCGAAAGACCCGGTGACGAATCCCGGCGTCGGAGAGCTGTTGGCTGTAGGTGGCAAGGTCCTCTTCGAATTTTGCGCTGTCGGTAAAAAGTCCGCTCGCCACCTGGAGCTCCACGGGCGGAGTGGGGCTCGACTGGTCGAACCGTAAAAGCGACCGGCGATCGACGCTCACCATGGCGACGTCCATGATGGGCGGGACTTGGTTGCGCATCAGTTCCGACAGTTTCACCGGCGAGCCTGTCGCGGGCACGCGGCCCGCTGGATAGCCCGTTTGCCAGGCCCGGGAATCATAATGGTAGTTGGGAGCGAGGAGGGAACCGACTCGGGTTGCATCATAACTTTCACCCAGCTGTCCGGCGGCGCTTTCTTCATCCTTCGGCGATAGTCGGGGACGAATGACCAACAGGGAGACATCCTCCGCCAGCACCCGCGCACGCGGCGAGGTCGTGCCGGGTCTGAAGGATTCGAGCCAGTTGTTGATCCCGGAACCGACGGCAGGATAAGTGCCTCCCGCCGTGGCGGCATAAACTTTCAGGTCTTCCGTGGGTTCGACAAACTGCACCAGCCGGAAACGTTTGGTGTTGTTAAAAAAGCCCTGGAGCCAGGTCGGCAGGAGGCTTGCGTCGGCGTCGCCATACTGAATGTAAAAACCCGTGGAGTTAAGCGTGCGGTTGAGGCTGGTCAGGCCGACATCATCCGTATCCCCCAGGGGAGCCTGGAAAAACACGGCGTCGCCCGGATTGGCGATCCCATCCGCTCCATTGACAATCTGAGCCGTGGGTCCCGAAACAAAATGCAGCTCGGAGGCCCGGGCAAATTTTGATGGGGCAAAGGTGTTTGCGTTGTTGGTTGTCCGGTAGTTCCCCCCGGAATCCGAATAATCGTGATAAGTATTGAGTGTCGCCCTCGCGAGCGTGCGATTCAAGGTGGCGAAGGCTGACCTTGCGTTTTGAAACGCGGAAATTTTTCCCGTGCTGGATTTCCAAATGTCACCCACACCTCCGACGACTTGCAGCAAAACCACCATGATAAGGAGCAGCACGGTCGTTGCGACCAGTAACTCCAAAAGCGTGAACCCCCGCTGAAAACGACTCGGAAATTTCGTTTTCATTCCATCAGATGCCCCGGTTTACCAACAGGAATGTCCGCACCGACGATTTCGCGTCGGGCGGGTTCGGATCACGCCGGTAGCCGATGGCCACCGTGGCCCGCCGCAACTCGCCACCTCCGAGTTCGGGCGCCGCTAGGACGCAACGGACGGTGAACGAAGACTCGGCCGCGGTTCCGACCTTCGTCCCTTCGTAATCAAAATAGATGGGAAACTGCGTCGCAAATTCCTCCAACTTGTCAAACGGGGTCGAGGCCAGTTCCGCTCCGACGGTATGATAGATTTCCGTTTCCACGATCTGTCGGTTGGCATCCTGCAAAGCGGCCAGGCCCGCGGGCATGAGGGAGAAGATGACGAGCAGGGCAAAGGTGACGAGACCGATGGCCATGAGCACCTCCACCAGCGAAAAGCCGGGTGGTCGCAATCCGCCTGTCCGGCGCGGGTGAGCATCCGGACGGAAGGGTGTGGGAGGGGTTTCCATCAGTTCCGGGGAGGGTGAAAGGCAATTCAGGGGCAGATCAAATGTGTGATGCAAAGCATCGTGTATATACGGAGTAAACTTTTGTCAAGGGACGGCGGCCCATTTTTTGGCATTTTCCGAGGGATCCCGGACAAATCGTTCCCCCGAAAAATCTCTCCTTCGTTTCCCGGGAATTCCGTTGGCCTGAAGAGGAAGTTCGGCTACGTTTCCTGACAGCCATCGCCTTGTGTGCGAGGGGCGCTTCCTCATCCGCCATATGTCTCAAGCCATCATGGATCCCGAACAGGTTCGGCGTTTTGCCGAAGAGTTGCAGCGTTTTAACACCGACCTGCAAAACCGGATGTCGGCGCTGATTGCCCGCTTCAATGCGTTGGGTGACACCTGGCAGGATCAGGAAAACCTGAAGTTTGCGGAGGAATTCAAAGACACGATGAAGGTGCTGCGCAAATTCACCGAGACCTCGGGGCGCCAGGCTCCGTATTTGATGCGGAAAGCGCAGCGCATTGAGGAGTACCTCAACCAGCGCTGAAAAAATCCCGGCGACCTGATGCCAGCCCCCTCTTCTTTTTTGTGCCCTCGGCGTCCGTGTGCGGCCCAGGTATCGGCTTAGTTTCCCGTGCCTGAGCGTGTTCACATTCTTTCCGTCGAGGCCCTCGAGGCTTTTCGGGCGAACCTCATCGTTTATCTGCATGGGGCCCGGCCCGCGCTGGACGAGATTCGCGGTGAAATCATCCGTGCCCGGCTCTGGCTGGAGACGGACCGCCAGGCGCACTGGGAAAGCCAGATTCGCCGGCGTGCGCAAAAGCTGCAGGATGCGGAGGCGCAGTTGTTCAAAATTCGCCTGTCGAATCTGAGCAGCGGTCAGGAATACGCCCAGGTCATGGTGCGGCGCTGCCGCGATTCCCTGGGTGAGGCGGAGGGGAAATTGAAGGCGGTGCGAAAGTGGATCCGCGAATTTGACCAAGTGTTTGGTCCCTCCGCGCGCCAGATCGAATTGCTCAGCGAGCGCCTGTCGGGCGAACTCAATGAATCCGTGGCGGATCTTTCCCGTATCATACAGTTGCTGGCTGACTACGCGGAGGTGGCACCGGCCGGTCCGGTGGCACCCTCGACTCCGGAGGAAACTCCATGAGCCTCACCGCCAACAAGGCCCGGCTCGGCGAGATGACAAAAGAACTGCTCGTTCGCTGGCAGGACACGCACGACCAGTGGCGCGACGCCAAGGCCGCGGAATTTGAGGCCCGTTATTTGCGCGAGTTGAAGTCCGATGTGGACAAGGCGATGTCGTCGATGGACGAATTGGAGAAGCTTCTGACCAAAATGAGGAACGATTGTGAGTGAGGGCCCCGGGGTGAAGGAAACGCTTTCGCTGCTGACTGCGTTGCGTGAGACCGTCACGACTTTCGCGGGTCGCGAGCGTTCGCTCAAACGTTCGCTCGACCACATTACCGGCGGACAGGATCTTACGCACGAGGCGGCGGTGGCGGAGGAAAACGTCCGCTTCAGCAACGCCCTGGCGGCGGAGGAGACGGCCCGGCAAGAGAGGCGCCAGCGGCTGTCCCATTGGAACACGCAGCGGCTGGCCCGTCTGAAAGCCGCGCTGAGCACCGCGCGCATCAAACGGCTTGATCGCATTGAATCGGCCAAGGGGCGCGAGATTTACGCCGTGCAGCAGGGCCGCCTGAACGCCGCGAAGGTAAAAACGGCCGCGCTCCTGGAGGCCGAGGCGCATCTCGCCATTCTTGCGGGGAATTTGGAAAATGCCCGACTCGCCTTGCTGGGCCTCCAGCGCAAGGCGCGGGCTTCTTTCCGCGGCTACGGCAAATTCGGCCGCCTGCTAACCCAGGCCACGGCCGAGCCTTGGGAGGGGGAGGATGCGGATGCGCTCATTGGGGAATTTAACGCCCTGTATCCCCGAACCGTGGATGCCCTCGACCGCTTTCGGAAACAACCGATCCCGGCACTCTTCCGGCTCCTCCCGGTCTGGCTGGTATGCGGCGTCCTGGCTGGCTTGGCGGCCGTCCAGTTGGTGCCGGCCCTTGCGTTCCTGCCGCCCCTTCCGTCCGCTCTGATCGCGGGGGTTTTCATCCTGCTGAGTCTCGGAATCTATCTCGCGGGCGGACGCTCCGCGGAAACGCTGGCCTCGGCGCTGGCCACGGATCTCGCCCGGTTGGCCAGTCTCTACCAGGCTTGCGTGGCCAATGCGCAGGAAACCCACCAGACGAACCTGCAGCGCATCGAAACGGAAAACGCCGCCACCCTTCACGAACTCGAAAACCGCTGGCAGCAGGCCACCCGCGAGGCGGACCGCCGCCGGGAAACAATGGTGCGGGAACTGAGCGAAAAATCCACCCCGCTCGCCGAGCGGCGGGAGATGTTTTTGCACCGGCGCACGACCGCGCTGGAATCGCAGCATGAGGAGGCCGTCTCGCGTCTCACCCGGCATCACGAAGCGCAGCTTGTCCTGCTCTCCACGTCGCGGGAACTTCGTACGGAAAAGCACCTGATGGACAATCGGGCTCGCTGGCAGGAGATTGAAACGGGCTGGAAAGAAACCCTCCCCCCGCTTTTTGCTACGGTGAAGAGTTCGGTCGAGGCCGGCCGCGAATTTCTCGCTTGGGAGGACCCTGTGTGGCAAAGCTGGGGCCCTCCCTTACGCTTCGGCGAGGGTGTTCCTTTCGGCCACCTCGCGGTGGATTTAAACGCGCTCTGCGAGTCGCTGCCGCGCGATGAACGGCTGGCCCTGCCGGGACCGGAAACGTTCTCGCTCCCTTTGCTGCTGCGTTTTCCCCAGGAAGGATCGCTCTTTGTGGAAACGCCGCGAAGTTGCGGCGAGAGCGTGGCCGGGGCACTCAATGGCATTATTCTCCGGCTGCTGGCCGAGTCGCCGGCCGGACGTCTGAATTTCACCATCCTCGACCCCGTCGGACTCGGACAGAATTTCGCCGGCGTGATGCACCTCGCGGATTACGAGGACAGCCTGATCAACAAACGCATCTGGACGCAGGCCACGGAAATTGAACAGCGCCTTTCCGACCTCAATAAACACATTGAGAAAGTCATCCAACTGCACCTGCGCAACGAATACCCCACCATTCGCGAATACAACGAGCAGGCCGGAAACATTGCGGAGAAATACCACTTCCTCGTCATTGCGGATTTTCCGGTGAACTTCTCCGATTCCGCCCTGCGCAACCTCGTAAACATCGCGGTGAGTGGCGCGCGCTGCGGGGTTTACATGCTGATTCATTGGGATCGCCGCCACGAGGCGCCGCGGTTTGTTCTCGATGAACTCAAGCGCAACAGCATCTGTCTCACGCAGGCAAAAGGGGAATTCGAACTCGACGGCTTTTCCGCGAAAGGGACGCAGCTCAGGCTCGAAGCCGCGCCCGGGGCCGGGGTCACCACCCATTTTCTGCACAGGGTCGGAGCGGGCTGGAAGGACTCCAATCGCATCGAGGTTCCCTTTTCCCGGATCACGCCGTCTCCGGGGGAAATCTGGTCGCTCGACACCGCCGAAGAATTGCGCGTCCCCATCGGACGCGCGGGCGCGGCCAAGCTGCAATATCTCGCCATCGGCAAAGGCACCCGCCAGCACACGCTGATCGGCGGTAAAACCGGCTCGGGCAAATCCACCCTCTTCCACGTGATGGTGACCAACCTGGCGCTCTGGTGCTCGCCAGATCAGGTGGAGTTTTATCTCGTCGATTTCAAAAAGGGCGTGGAGTTCAAAGGCTACGCGACAGGCAAACTTCCGCATGCCCGCGTGGTGGCCATCGAGAGCGATCGCGAATTCGGCCTCTGTGTGCTCCGGCGCGTGGATGAGGAACTCCGCCGCCGCGGCGATCTTTTCCGCAAACTTGGGGTGCAAAATCTTGCCACCTACCGCAAAGCCTCCGGCCTGCCCCTGCCGCGCACGCTCCTGCTGGTGGACGAATTTCAGGAGTATTTTGTCGAGGACGACCGGATTGCGCAGGAAGCCAATGTGCTGCTTGACCGCATCGTCCGCCAGGGCCGCGCCTTCGGCATTCATGTGATTCTTGGTTCCCAAACGCTCGGTGGCGCCTACACCCTGGCCCGCGCCACGATGGGTCAGATGGTCATCCGCATCGCCCTGCAATGCAATGAGGCCGACGCGCAGTTGATCATGGATGACAATAATCCTGCGCCGAAATTTCTCACCAGGCCCGGCGAAGGCATCTACAACGACATGGCCGGAGCGGTGGAGGGCAACAGTCCGTTTCAGACCGTCTGGCTCTCCGAGGAAGACCGCGACGCCCGGCTCGCGGAAGTTCGCACCCGGGCGCTGGAATCAGGCGTGACCCGGCCGGCCCCTTTTGTCTTCGAAGGCAACGCACCTTCCGAGGTCGGCGACAATGCCCTGCTCGCCGCCCTGCTGGTCAATCCCCGCGCCACTCCCACGCCCCGCATCTGGCTGGGCGAGCCCAACGCCATCAAGGGCCCCACCGAGGTGGTCTTTCCGCGGCAGAGCGGCAGCCACCTCCTTATCGTCGGTCAGGCCGAGGAACCCGTTCTGGCCATGATGGCGGCCGCCCTGGTCGCGCTCTCCGTCCAACTCGACAAGGCGGACGCCAGGCTCCTCTGGCTTGACAGCTCGGCACCGGAATCGCCCCAGCGGGAATATCTGATGGGTTTGGTTCAGTCCCTCGCGCACGATGTCACCATCGTCCGCCCGGCCGACCTTGCAGAAGCCCTTTCCGCGCTCAAAGACTCCGCCGAAGGCAGCACGACATTTCTTTTTATTCCCGGCATCCAGAATTTCAAAAAACTCCGTCAGGAGGAGGACTTCGGGTTTTCCTTAAACGAGGAGGAAGGCGCAAGCCCGGCAAAAATCTTCGCGGAATTACTCACCGACGGCCCAGGCCGGGGAATCCACATCATCGCCGCCTGCGACACGTATAACAACGTGATGCGTTTCATCGGCCGCAAACCGCTCACCGAATTTGAGAGGCGTGTTCTTTTCCAAATGAATGCCAATGATTCCGCCAGCCTGATCGACTCCCCGAAAGCCGGCACGCTGGGCCTGCACCGTGCCGTGCTGTACAACGGCCACGAAGGTTCGCTGGAGATCTTCCGCCCTTATGCGCTGCCCGATGCGGCGTGGCTCGATCAGGCGGGCGCCCGGACGGCCAAGACGGTGGGGTAAAATGGCCCTTGGGAGATCGTGAGGCCCTCAATAGGGCTTGGAAACGTGCCCGTCCGCGTAGAGGCGGTTTATTCGACCGCTGTGAATGCCCTCGAAATCCGTGCAGACCGTCACTCTGCTGGGTTTGGCCACCCGTACGCCGTAACCCCGGCGTCCGCCATAAACCAGGGGAGAAATGGAATTTTCTCCGTCCACCGTAATTCGCCACTGGTAGCTGGTGCCTCGCGAGTTGAAATACACCTGCGTCCCCTTGCCGCGAAGATCGGCGGGGCATTTCAGGACACCGTCCGTCACACCGTAGGGCTGGAGCGCCGGAAGCATGGGCTGAATCTCATACTCCCCGGCATCCCCGGTTTCCTTCCCGTAAATCGGATCGTCCTCATTCGGCTCGATCAGCGGAAAGGTGTTGTCGTTTTCCCCGACATAACTCAGGACGCCGATTCCGACCTGTCGGAGGTTGTTCACGCAGGTCACACTCTGCGCGCGAGCCTGAACGCGGTCCAACTCCGGCGCAACCATCACCGCCAGCATGCCGACGATGGCAATAACGACGATCAATTCGACGAGGGAAAAGCCACGAAGTGAACGGCGTTTCATGATCTCGACGACGCGCCCTTCATTTGATTTTTACGGTCGAGGTACCGGCGCATGCGGTCTTCGCGTTTTTGCGGCGGACTCTTGGCGTCGCGGGCATTCATGCGTTCTTCCATACGCTCCTGCACCTCGGGTTTGTTCATCATTTCTTCCATTTTCGCCCGCCGTTCTTCTTCGGGGAGGTTCCGAACGGACTCCCAAAAAGTGCGCATTTCGTCCATTTGTTTTTGGGCATCGGCGCGCTGCTCGGGCGGCAGGGTGGCAATCTGGGCCTTGGCCCGTTCGGCCATCCACTCAGGATTGCGCTGGCCTCCCCGCTGCGGGGCAAAAACGGTGCGGGTGACCTCGGCTTCGTTGCCCGCTGTCTGTTCGCGCGGTGGCTGGACGGTGACCAGGAAAAGCTCCTGGACGGAACCCTTGGCACTTTTCACCACGGAGGCGGTGACCTTGCCGGCTCGGCCTTCGCCAGGAAGTTTGCCAACAACGGGATTCCACTCCTTGGGGACGGCAAAAAGGGCTCCGGTCTTCTGGGCGCCCTGGTTGAGAATCGCCTGGAGGCTTTTGTCTTCGGAATCACTCGGTTTCCAAATGATCCCCCTAGGGTCCGCCTCAAATTCGCTCCCTCCCGGCCCTCTTCCGCCCCAGCCGGCAAAAACCGCCCAGCCCCCGGGGTTGTTTCCGCCAGCAAAAGCCGCCAGCACATCCTTAATCTCGCGGTCACTGGGCGCCGCTACGTAGGCAAGCCGGGCATCGCCGTCGATTGCGATGGACAGAATATCGACGGCTTCATAGGCCGATCCTTTCTCAATCAGCATGGTCACAGGAGTGGCGGGGTCGGCATTAGTGCTGATCTTGACCCCTCCCTGTCGCTCGATGGACTTGATAACCTGGGCCAGCGGTGCCTCATGAACTTTCACGGTCACGTACCCCCAGCCGGCCACCCATCTCCAGACCATTACGACGGCGAGGAGGGCGGCCACTCCAGCTAAAGCGAGAACGCGGTTATTGAGCATCCTCATTGAACCGGGAATTTCTCGAAAGGTTGCGAGAAATTCGCCGGCAAGCGCCTCCTGGAAATGGCTCTTGCAATGTGGGCCGGACTGGAAGAGCGTATCGCCACCTCAGGCGTTTAACGAAATGCACAGGGAAACAGCCGCGCTTCTTCTGGAAGTTGTTCGCGCGGAGGAATTTCTGCATGGCCGCTTACTGGATTTCCACCGGATGACCTTGCCGTTTCCGGCCGGAAAAATCGGCCCCGCCCGAGGTGCCAACGAATGGGCCGCGCCCCCGGAGACTCCGCGCGCAGCCCGCCAATAAAAACCATAATGTCATCAGACTACACACCATCGAGCGGCCGCCGCTCCCCATCCCGTCGGGGTGGACGCCGGCCCGACCGCCAGCGTAGCGGTCCCCGCTCCAACCGTCAGGAAACCACTGCTCCCGTGCCACCAAAAAAACAACCCCTCTGGCAGAAAATCGCCGCCTTTTTTGGCGCGAAGCCAGCCGCCCCTGCTTCCCGCCCCAGCGGATACGGCAGCGTTCCCCGCGACACCCCGACACGAACAGAGCGGCCCGAACGCCGCGAGCGTTCCGAACGGCCCGAGCGGACAGAACGCCCCGAACGTTCGGAGCGCCCTGAGCGCGCCGCCCGCCCGGAACGTCCGTCCGGATTCCGCACTCCCGAGATTGTGGAAGTCACATCGCCCCGGCTTTACGTGGGCAACCTGTCCTTCGACGCCAGCGAGAGCGACTTGCTCGAACTCTTCAACGGAGTCGGCCTCGTTCAGAACGTGGAAGTCGTGGCCAACAAACACACCCAGAAATCCAAGGGATTTGGGTTCGTGCAAATGCAGACGGTGGACGAAGCGAAACGCGCCGTCGCCGAATTGCACGATAAGGAATACATGGGCCGCAAGCTCGTCGTGAGCGGTGCCAAGGCGGTGGAAGAACGCCGCAGCGAACGCCGTCAGGCGGAAGCCGAGGCCCAATCCGAGCCGCAGGCCGAGGCCGAGCCTCAGCAGCAGCCTGAGCAATAATCTGCCCATCATTGTTGCCGGCCCCACCGGGGTCGGTAAATCCGCTTTCGCCGTCGAGTTGGCCCGCCAGCTCGACGGCGAAATTCTTGGGGCCGACGCCTATCAAGTGTATGCGGGCCTGGAAATTCTCACCGCCCAGCCTGCTCTCACAGGAACCGTCCCCCACCATCTCATCGGTTTTTTATCCCCGGCGGAGCCATTCGATGCCGCGCAGTTTGCCCGCCAGGCCGGCGACCTCATCCGGGACATTCAAGCCCGCGGGAAAACCCCCATCCTCACCGGCGGTGCCGGGCTGTACCTCAAGGCACTCACCCACGGTCTGTCCGACGCCCCGCCGTCCGACCCGGTCCTGCGCGCCGAGCTTTCCGCCCTGTCCGCGGATGAACTTCGGCAGCGCCTTGACCTGGCCGACCCCGCCGCACGCGAAATGGTGGATTTTCAAAACCCCCGCCGAGTCCTGCGCGCCCTGGAAATCCATCTCCTCACCGGCCGCACTGTCGCAGAGTCCCGCCAGTCCTGGGCCACGAAAGACACTCCTGGATTTCGCGGACTCCTCCTGCACCGCGACCGGGAGGAACTCGAGGCCCGCATCGCCGCCAACGTAGACGCCATGTTTGCCCGGGGCGTCGTCGCCGAAGTCGCCGCGATCGATCTCCCATCTCCCATCGCCGATCTTCGACCTCCGAACTCCCAATTCGCCATCGGCATGCGCGAAATTCAGGCCCTCCTCCGCGGCGAAATGACGGAACCCGCCTGCCGCGCCGCCATCGTCCTCGCCACCCGGCGGTACGCCAAAAGGCAATTGACCTGGTTTCGCAACCAATTTAATTTTTCCGTCGTCGATTTGACCGGCCCGAAACATCTCGAGGGACTCTCTTGCGCTCTCGGTCTGCTGGGTGCCGCCCACAGATAATCCCTCATGCCGCCCATCTGCCGCCGCCTGCCGGCCCTTCTCTTCCTTTTGCTCGCCTCCTGCGCCACCCCGCTGCCGGACACCACCAAAAAACCCGTCTTGTATAACCCGCAGGCCGTCAGTTCGGAGACTGGGATTGCCTCGTGGTACCGGGACAAACGCACTGCCAGCGGCGAGCGGTTTAGTGGCACAGCCTTGGCTGCAGCGCACAAAAAACTGCCCTTCGGCACCAAGGTGCGTGTCATCGATCTCAAAACCAACAAATCCATCGTCGTCCGCATCAACGACCGGGGCCCTTACATCCGCGGGAGGATCATTGATCTCACGGTCGGGGCGGCCCGCCAGCTTGGCATGTATGACCGCGGCATCGCCAAAGTTCGCATGGAAGTGCTCAAGGAGATCCCCCTGCTCGCCAAGCCCAACATTCACGAAAAACCGGCGACAAAGACGAAGGCAAAACCCCAGCCTGGAGCCACGCAGCCCGCCAGCAAGTCCAGGGAGAAGCCCTCCGTCAAACCTGCTCCTCCAGCAAAGCCCGCCCGCCCGCCCGTGGAGAAGCCCTCGCCAACCCCAAAGCCCACAACGACCAAACCCGCCATCGGGCGAAATCGGTAACGACCCGCCTGGGAGGGACATGCTTTGGTCCCTTCCGGCAGGCTTCATCGTGCGTTCCGTGCCGACTGACACCTCCCACATTTTTCCGACGGACAGGCCTGAGGCTGACCTCCACGAACCGCCGCTCCATTTTGCCTCTTTTCCCGGGACGTTTCCTTGCTAGGCTTTTTTATGCACGACTCCCGATTTGATCTCCTGGCCCGCGTCCTCATCCGCCATTCGACCAAACTGAAAAAGGGCGAACACGTTCTGATCGAGCTTTTTGACGTACCGGACGAGATGGGGATCGCTTTGGTTCGCGCCGCCCGCGCGGCGGGGGGCGTGCCGTTTCTCGGGATTCACCACGCCCGTGTGTCCCGCGAACTGGCCCTGGGAGCCAGCGAGGAGGCCCTTAAGGTCACCAGCGCCGTCGAACTGGCGCGCATGAAAAAAATGCACGCCTACATCGCCGTGCGTGGCAGTCACAACATCACGGAACTTTCCGACGTGCCCGAGGAAAAAATGAGGCTGATCGCCGGGCTGATGCGTCCCGTGATGGACTGGCGCATCAACAAAACCAAGTGGGTCGTCCTCCGCTGGCCGACTGCGGCCATGGCACAGCAGGCCCAGATGAGCACCGAGGCTTTTGAGGATTATTATTTCAAGGTCTGTACGCTCGAATACTCCCGCATGCTTCCGGGCATGAAGGCGCTTAAAGCCCTGATGGATCGCACGGACCGGGTGCACCTGAAAGGCCCTGGCACCGACCTGCTTTTCTCGATCAAGGGCATTGGGTCCGTCATGTGTGGCGGCGATCGCAACATCCCGGATGGCGAAGTTTTTTCCTGTCCGGTGAAAGACTCCGTCGAAGGGCACGTCACCTTCAATGCTCCGACAATTTATCAAGGCACCGCCTTCGACAGCATCCGTCTCGACTTCGAAAAAGGGCGCGTGGTCAAGGCCATCGGCAACAACACGAAGAAGCTCAACGAGATCCTCGATAGCGACGAGGGCGCGCGCTACATCGGCGAGTTCGCGCTGGGTTTTAATCCCCACATTCTTCACCCGATGCGGGACATCCTCTTCGACGAAAAGATCGCCGGCAGCTTCCATTTCACCCCCGGCCAGGCTTATGAAACCGCGGGCAACGGCAACAAGAGCCGCATCCACTGGGACATGGTCAACATCCAGCGCAAGGACTACGGCGGCGGCGAAGTGTGGTTCGATGGCAAACTGATCCGCAAGGACGGTCTTTTTGTCCTCCCCGCCCTGAAGAAGCTCAACCCCGATTTTCTCCTCAAATAACTCAGTCGGTCTCGCAGGCCGCCAGCCAGAGGCTTTCGCCAAATTCGACCCGCGCCCGCGTCATGAGATCCTCCGCGACGGAGGGCTCTTGCAGCACGGCAAACATGGTCGATCCCGAGCCGGACATCGCCGCGGCCCGGACCCCGGGCTGCGCGCGCAGCCATTGTTTGATCGCCGGCAGGAGAAGGAACTTTTCAAAAACCGGACGCTCGAGCGAGTTCAGGATTTTCACCCAGCCCAGATCCTGCCCGCTGCAATCCAGCCCGGGAAGGTCCCGGGACGCCTCCCAGTTTTTGTAGGCCCAGGGGGTTTCCACGCCGAAAACCGGCTTCACTAAGAGCAGCGGCAACTTCTCCGGCAGATCCCAGGTGTCGATCAGTTCGCCGCGTCCCCGGCACCACGCCGCGTGGCCGCGAATGAAAAACGGCACGTCGGATCCCAGTTCGGCCGCGATGCGCTCCAGGCCGGCCACCCCGAGCCGCGTTTCAAAAATGGCATCCAGCGCCGTCAGCACCGCCGCCGCGTCGCTGCTCCCGCCCCCGAGCCCGGCTCCCATCGGGATGCGCTTGGCGATGCTGATGCGTGCGGCAAACTGCCGTCCGGTATGGTGCGAAAACCGATGCGCGGCTACCGCCGCGAGATTTTTTTCCCCCAGGGGCACCTCCGGGTTGTCACACTCCACGCGCACCGTGCGGCCCAGGGACGTTTCCACCGTGATCTCATCGGCCAGCGAGATCGGAGCCATCAGCGTCTCCAGGTCGTGAAATCCATCCGCGCGCTTCCCGCAGATCCGCAGATGCAAATTGACTTTCGCCGGCGCGCGCAGCTTCATGGCCGCGCATCCTGCGTTAATGGCCATTCCCGCTAAAGAAAAAATCATCGTGGCGCTCGACGCGCCCAACACCGCCGTCGCCCTCCATCTTGTGGACACGCTCGGCGACTCCGTCTCCTGGATCAAAATCGGACTCCAGCTTTTCACCGCCGAGGGCCCGTCCATCGTCCGCGAAATCAAGGCGCGGGGATTCAAGGTTTTCCTGGATCTGAAATTCCACGACATCCCGAACACCGCCCGCGAGGCCGTGCATTCCGCCGTGGCGCTTGGGGTGGACATGACCACCATCCACCTTTCCGGCGGTCGCACCATGGTTTGGGAAGCGGTGAAAGCCGCCGAGGGGTCAGCGCTGCTCGTTCTGGGCGTCACGGTCCTCACCAGCTTCAACGAGGCTGAACTGCGCGGCATCGGCGTCGAACGCACCCCCGAGGCGCAGGTCGGTGAACTCGTCGCCCTCGGCACCGATGTCGGCCTGCGCGGCGTGGTGTGCAGCCCGCACGAAATCGTCTCTCTGCGCCACCGCTTCGGCGGCGACCTGACCATCGTCACGCCCGGCGTCCGACCGGTCGGTGCCTCCACCGATGATCAACAACGCGTCATGACTCCCGCCGACGCCATCGCCGCCGGAGCCAGCCACCTGGTGATCGGCCGCCCCATCACCGGAGCAGCCTCTCCGCGGGAGGCGGCGCTGGCGATTGTGGCCGGGCTGGTTTAGGAAAAGCGGATAGCCTCGACTGCCAGGTATTGCCCGACAAAACGACGGGGCGAGGGCAAAAAAATTTGGGAGAAGCCTTCCGGCCTCTCCCAAATTGGATTTGTCATTCGCACGAGGCGAACAACGGTTATTTTTTCTTCTTAACAGGCGCGGCCTTCTTGGCGACGGCTTTCTTGGCGACAGGCTTGGCTGCGGCCTTCTTGGCTACGGGCTTGGCGGCGACTTTCTTGGCAGGAGCTGCCTTTTTGGCCGGAGCGGCTTTCTTAGCGGGTGCTTTTTTCTTAGCTGGCATTCGATATCCCCCCTTTCCACTCGCAAATGCGAAAAATTGTGAAAATCATGTGAATAACTTACTATTCGTTGTGAATAGTACTCTGTTGAACTTCCGTCAACAAATTTTGCGATTTTCGCTTGATTTTTTTTGAGGAACAACTCAACCGCGCGCGAGTGCGTCAGCCGCGGAGCAAGATTTCATCAGCCTTGGCAGCGATCTCATCGACATTCCAGAGGCGTCCGACTCCTTCGTATCCACAGGCCAGCATTCCCTCTTCCGGACCGAGAAATTCCGCACCGCGGGATTTCAAAGTCGCCACATTTTGCTGGGTCGCCTCGTGAAGCCACATCTTTCCATTCATGGCGGGCGCGAGGAGATACGGCGCACGGGTGGCGAGCGCGATGGAAGTGAGCGCATCGTCGGCGAGGCCGTGCGCAAGTTTGGCGAGGATGTTGGCCGTGGCGGGCGCCACCAGAAAAAGGTCGGCGCGGTCCGCCAGATCAATATGCGTGGGCCTCCACGAGTCGCGTTCATCAAAGACGCCGCACGTCACCGGATGACGCGAGAGCGTTTGAAAGGTCATGGCTCCGACAAACTGGGTGGCGCTTTCCGTCATCACGACAAAGACCTGGTGTCCGCGTTTGGTGAGACGGCTGGTGAGATCCGCCGCCTTGTAGGCTGCGATGGAGCCGCAGACGCCGAGCACGATGGTCCGCGGCGGCGGGCAATCGGAGTTGGGAGATCGGAGATCGGAGGCCATGATTAGTCCTCCTTATTCGTGGCGGAGGCGGCGGCTGAGGTAGCGTTCGGCGCGCATCACGCCGCGGAATTTTTCAATATCCTCCTCCATCGAGCCGCTGATGATGGTGTATTTATAATCGTGCCAGCGTTCCATCTCCGCGGCGGCGTTGGCGATGCGGACCGCGATTTGTTCGTCGTTCTCCGTGCCCCGTTTGGTCAGGCGGCGGCGAAGTTCGTCCAGATCCGGAGGCATGATAAAAACATCGGCCAGGGCCTCCAGAATGAAGGCGTCGCCGCACTGGCGGATGGAGGCCGCGCCCTCGGTATCAATATCAATGAGCACATCGATTCCGCGGGCGAGGTTGTCGATCACCGTGCTTTTGAGCGTGCCATATTTGCGGCCATGCACCTCGGCATGTTCGAGAAATTCCCCGGCGGCGGCGCGGCGGTCGAAATCCGCATCGGTGAGAAAATAATAATCCTCGCCCTCGATCTCCCCGGCCCGCGGGGAGCGGGTCGTGCAGGAGACCGCGTAGACAAAGTCGGGTTTGTGGCGCAGCCCGGAACACAAGGTGGTTTTCCCTGCGCCGGAAGGGGCGGAGAGGACAAAAAGAACGCCGGTGCGTCGGAAGGTTTTATTCAATGTTCGCCAGCTGCTCGCGCAGTTTATCAAGTTCGGATTTGGCCTCCACGACGAGGCGGGAAATTTCGGCGTCGTTGGCTTTCGCGCCGGTCGTGTTCCATTCCCGGCCCATTTCCTGGGTGAGAAATTCCAGCGTGCGTCCCACCGGGCCGTCGCTTTCCAAAGTTTCGCGCAATTGCCCGAGATGGCTGTCGAGGCGGGTGAGTTCCTCGGTGATGTCGCAGCGCTCGGCGAAGACGGCGATCTCCGTGGCCAGGCGCGGATCAAGCAGATCAAGGGGCAGTTGCGCGGCCTCGAGGCGGCGCTGGAGATTTTCGCGCTGGCGCTTCGGAACATTGGGCGCGAGGACGCGGACTTTTTTCACCAGGGCCGCCAGGCGGGTGGCGCAGCGGGTCAGTTCCTTCTTCAGGTGCCCCCCTTCGCGGGCGCGCATGACCAGCAGATCGTCGAGCGCGGCGGCGAGGGATTTTTTGACGGCGGGAAGAATGTCGCGCTCCGCCTCGCTTTCGGGCTTCAAGACGCCCGGGGCGGAAAGGACGGTCTGCAGACTGATCTCGCCGGTGAGACCGAGTTTTTTTTGCAGGGCGACCGCCTGACGGAGAAACTCGGCCGCGCGGCGTTCGTCGATCAATTGCGCGGTGACCCCCGGCGCATTTTCGACCGCGACAGAGACCTGCACTTTGCCACGTGCGACACGTTTGAGAACTTCTTCGCGCACGTGCGGTTCGAGCCAGGAAAGTTCGCGCGGCGTGGCGACGGAAACCTCGCCCTGCTTGCGATTGACGGAGAAGCACTCGACGACGGCAC
Source organism: Terrimicrobiaceae bacterium (assembly GCA_041752695.1). Classification (GTDB taxonomy): domain Bacteria; phylum Verrucomicrobiota; class Verrucomicrobiia; order Chthoniobacterales; family Terrimicrobiaceae; genus CALCJD01. Next base: position 9,812 of record JBGSVZ010000039.1, on the reverse strand, counting down.
GCACGCCCTTCGTCGCGACATCTCCGCGTCCATGGCCGGTCATGCTCTTCATCGTGCGAGATTACAAACGGGTCGCTGGGATTGTCACGAAAGGAAGTCAGTCACGACTTGACGCGGGAAGTGGGTTCCGGCAATAGGCTGCTCGCTTGCGTCGAGTCCTTCGCCCCATCTTTCCTTTCCTCCAGCAGTGCGTCCGCCTGCTGGCAACCGCCGGGCTGCTCGCGGGGGGACCCGCCGTGGCCGGGGTGGAAGAGGAGGACGAGACTCCGGCTTTCACCCTGGAAGGCAACTCCGTGTTCGGCTACCAGGCGAATGTTTTTGAGGTCAACAGCCGCTTTGAAAAGCCGTCGGGCGATGGATTCTGGCAGGCCTATCTTGATGCCACCCTGCCCTTGGGCGGCGAGGACGGCTTCCTGGCCGTGACGTTCGGGGGATACACGCAGACATTTTTCACCCTCTCCCAGATTGATGAGTATGTCCTGCAGCCCGGCTTGACCCTCACATTGATCGACGATGACGCCACCGTGTTCACCATCAATGTGCATGCTTCGCGATTTCGTCAGCGGGTTTATGCCGAATTTGAAAACATTCCCGGAACCTCCGAGTATGGAACCGGCGTGGGTCTCAAAGCGGAGTTTGAGCGGGAATGGGAAGGGAGCCGCCGCCTCATCTGGACGGGCGGGTTCGATTATCAGTTTTTTGACTCTGTCGATCAGGACAATTTTGCGGTCGTCACGGCTGGCCGGGCGGAGTGGGATCTGAGCGAGGACTTCATGTGGAGCGGTGGGATGGAATGGACCTACCAATCTTATGAGAACCTGCCCCCGGACTCCGTTGACCCGGGAAGCCCACCCCAGCTGCAGTTTTTCCAGGGCCAGGTCGAGACGGGCCTAACGCACAAATTCGGGCACGGCTGGATTGCGGAGGTTTCGCTGGGAGGCGGCGCCAGTATTGACACGACCAGCAACTATTACACCGCGGGCCTCCTGACCGCGCGATGCGAACTCCGTTGGGAACAGGGAAAGTGGGCGGTCGGATCGGCCTTCGTTTCCGAATTCGTCTGGTTCACCGCCCGGCCTGCGAACCTCGACGGGGATGGAAAAACGCTGTCCACCCAGAATTACGCCATCGAGGTGAATCTGGAATACACCCTGACGGAGCATCTGACCCTGGTGGCATCCTGGGTCGGGCGGTTGCAGGCGACGAACGCCAACGAAGAGGCCGGGGATGCCACCCTCAACAGTTTCACGGACTCCCTGGTGAAGGCCGGGGTGTCCGTGTCGTTTTAAGGCATCGCCTGGGACGGGATGAGAACAACCCTGCGCCAATTCCGGACGAGTTTCGGCCAACAGAGGGTAGGTCGGTGGCATGGGCGACGGGTAGTCTGCAAACATGACTGTCTGTTCTCCTGGTTGCAACGTCACCGAAAATGGACCCCGTTTCCGCGGTTATGAGACTTCTTGAAGAAGCCGGCCGCCTTTCCGACGACTGGGCAAACACCTCGGCGGAGTTTTTCGACTGGCCACACGGTACCCTGCGCGCCGCGCTCTCGTTCTTTGGGCTGTTTCCCATTCTCGTGAGTCTGCTCTGGTCCATCTCCGCATTAATCAACGTGGTGGTGAGCCGGCTGGGGACGCGCCGTTCTTCCCCGTCGGGCCTGCCCACATACTCCGTATTGATCCCGTTTTACGGCGACGGAGACGCCGCTCTCCGAACCGCCTGGAGCCTCTCAGCCGTCCGGCCCTATCCCGAGGCGATTGTGCTGATCGACGACGGAACAAATCTGGGCGTCGGGCTTTCCGACGGAGCCGATCTCCCTCCGCGCGCGCGAATTTTGCGGCTCCCCGAAAATCGCGGAAAGGCGCATGCCTTGAACGCCGGGCTAAAAGAAACCACCTCGCAGGTGATCGTCTGCATGGATGCGGATACCCAGGCTTTCACCCGCGACTGGACGCGCATGCTGCGGGGATTTGCCCTGGAGCCAAAATTGGGGGCAACCACTGGAAAGCTGCGGGCGGCCTCGGTGCGGCGGGTGGTGCAGATTTTCCAGGATTTCGACTACCTTGCCGTGATTTGCATGGTGAAATGCGCGGAGTCCCTCTGGGGAGGGTTGCTGACAATTTCCGGCGCCTGGGTAGCTATTCGACGCGAAGCTCTGGAGAAATGCGGGGGGTGGGACGGGGCGACCAGCGCGGAGGATATCGAACTGAGCTGGCGGCTGCAGTCGAGGGGATGGAGGGTGTCTTTCGACCTGACTTGGACGGCCCGCGTGATGATGGCCGAAACCTGGGGAGGGCTGTGGAGGCAAAGGCGACGCTGGAGCAGCGGACTGGGACGCACGTTGCGTGATCAAGGATGGCACGTGCTCGGGGCCACGGCCCGCCATCTTCCCGTCGCGTTGGTTTCGCTGATCAGCCTGCTCTGGATGTGGGGATGTTTGGTTTTGCTGATCGCAGCACCGCTGGTGCTAATCGCGGGTACGTCCCATGATTCCGCGGCCTACCTGGCCTTGTTTTTTTCCGGATCCCACGCCTTGCTTTACGCCGAAGTCTTTGCCATTCAGTTCCTTGTGTCCATCCTCGTTGATCATGGCACGTGGCCTCGGTATCCCCTCCTGGCCCTTGCCGCTCCCTTTTATCCCCTCTATTTCTGGTTCCTCCTTTTCCCAAGTTTTATCGCCGGATTCCCGCGGGGGTTTCTCCGCAAGGATTCGGGGCGTTGGATCCCAACGGCTTTGGGGGAAGAGCCAGGAGAAACCCACTCATGAATTCCACCTCCATCAAGCCCCCCTCCGAGCCGACCTCGCCGCCTCGAAAAGCGTTGTCACCCGGCCCGGAAATTCACCCCCGGGTGGCGCCACCGGTCCGACGGCCCCTGGCCGCCGGGCTCGTGCACGGAGCGCGCTTCCTTCTACTGGCTTGGGGCCTCTGGTGTTTTTACTGCGCTTTGCGCAACGCGGACGCCGACCACTTGTCTTGGGATCAATGGAAGTTGGTGGCGGAGGATGTTTTGATCGGCGCTGCCTGCTGGCTTCTGGCTTGCCGCCTGCTGCCGCGTTGTTCTCACGAATGAAACACTTCCTGCGGATTTTCCTGAGCGTGGCTGTCCTCGGGACGCTGGCCATCAATCGAGGCATCACCGCGACGGAGTCGGCCCGTCTGGAACCCCTGCCCGGCTTGGGAAAACCGGCGGGAATTATCGTCCGCACCACGGAGAATGTCACCGGCGGTGGATGGGTTTGGTTGATCAAACAGTGTCAGGCGCTGGGCATTCGGCGCATCGATCTGCTCGTTAAACAGGAGGAAGATCAATTCCAGAGTCAGAGGACCGGCCGGACCCTGCAATCCGGCGAGTTGCTGGTCCCCCTGCCTGGCGAAAAGGTGGCGGAAGGCTGGGAGGATCCCACCTGGCTGAAAGAAATGCTCCTGGCCGCCAAGGCGGCCAGGATTGAGGTCTGGGCGTGGTGGCCGTGCTTTCACGACGCGCAGGCCGCGGAGCGTTTTCCCGCGGCCGCGTATTCCAATGTCCGTGGAGAAAAGTTCGTGGACCCGGGTTTCCCCGAGGTCCGGGACCGACAGGCGGAACTCCTCGCCAAGCTCCTGGCGGAATATGATTTTGACGGTGTTTCGCTCGACTGGGTGCGGTTTGACGGGTGGTCATCTGGCCAGGGGAGTCCGCTGGCTGAGCAGTTTTCCCGGGAGATGGGAAAAGGGTGGAAGGAAGACCTGCTCAAGAACGATTCCATCCGTGCCCGATGGTATGAGGCCCGGTCGAAACTCCTGGCCACCTGGATCAGGGATCTGACCCAGAGTATGCGCATTGCGCATCCCGCTGTGCGATGGGGCGCATTTGTCTTGCCCCCCCAGTTCACCGACGTGAGCCAGAACTATGCCGGACTTGGTGCCGCGGGACTCGATTATCTCCAACCCATGGCCTATTGGCCCGACTGGAACCAGACCCCGGAATGGGTAGGAGACCGGGTGGTTTCCCGGCACCGGGACATGCGGGCCGGCACCTCCCAGTGGATCGCCCTGGGAGTCGATTCTCCCCGCGGAGAAATCGAACGCGCCCTGGCCAATCTCCCCGCAGATGCGATTGCGGGCATCTCGTGGTTTACCTATGGGGCATGGGAGCAGAGTTCCTTCGATAAGCTGCGGAGCCTTTTCGAATCCGATCCCACCGCGAGGCGGCTGTTCGGCTTCGAGGCGGTTCCGGTAAAGGACCCAAGGTCGATTTCCGCCTCGGATGGACCCATTCCGGCGCGCACCGTCAAGGCGCCAGCCCTGTTCGACGAGACGTGCATCTGGTCCCTTGTTTGTCTGGCCGAACTTTACAAACGCGATGCGCTCAAGCCGGAAAATTCCGACCCGGTGGTCCCCGTTCTGGCATTGCACACCTTCACGGAGGGGCCACATGGAGTGCAGAATTATCCCTACAAATGCTCAACGGCATTCCTCGACTCTCTCCTGAAATTTCTCGGCGAGGCGGGATTTTCCGTGTGTCCGCTCTCCCGATTACAGAACTATCTTCTCACCGGGGACGCCGCCATGCTGCCGCCAAAGCCGCTTATTCTGACGCTCGATGACGGCTCCCAGAGTGTGGTGAAAGACTTTTATCCCCGCCTGAAAAAACTCCACTATCCCTTCACTCTGGCCCTGGTCACAAGCTGGATGGAGAACGACCCGGACAATCGGCATGTGACCCAAGAGCGTGACCGTACGGACGCAACGATGACCTGGGACGAGGCGCGGGAAATATATCGCTCCGGGCTGGTGGAGGTGGTGTCGCACACGGACGACATGCATTATCACGCAGCCGAAACGCCTTGGTCGGATGAAGAACGCCCGGTTTTGATCTCGCGCCAGTTTCTCCGGGAGTTGGGCCGGTCGGAAACGAACGAAGAGTATCGTCGGCGGATTCGTCTCGATCTCATCACCAGTCGCGCGAAGTTGTCCTGGCAGGATTTTCCGGCTCCCACCATCCTCTGCTGGCCGTATGGAGAATGGAATTCCACCGCCCGCGAAATTGCGCGGGAGGCCGGGTTTACCCACTTTCTGCTTTTTGACTCGCCGCCGACTTTTGCCACCTTTGCCTCAAGCCGCGAAGGGATCCCTCGCCTGCCGGTCTTGCGTTCCGACGAGTATACCCCGCTGGATTTTCCCACCGATCCGGGACAGGCCCAGGCGTGGTGGCTGGCGTTTCTCAAAGTCGGCCGCGACTCGCAGAGCATTCCGTTACTCAACGCCACGCTGAAGCAACTCACCGGGGAAAATCTCAAACGGCCTGAGGCGGAACTCTCCCTCGCGACCGTCGCCTTCCTCCGTGGCGATACCTCCGGAGCACTCCTCCGGCTTTTCCAGCTCCGCCAAGCGAGGCCGTCCGACACCGCCACTTCGGGAGAAATCGACGACCTTCTCCGGCGCTACAACCCGGCGCCCGAGTGACAAAACCTAGGATTTGAAGTCGCGCTGGGAAAAGACCTGCCAGGCGATGAGGAAGAGGGTGGCGTTGATCGCCATGAGCCACGCGTAGTCTTCGATCATGGATTCCCAGGGGATGCGATATTCGAAGATGCGCACCCAGGCCGTCATTTTCATGGTGAGGAACCACCCGCGGAGGCTTTCGAAATACGGAATGTTTTTCAGGATGGTGTCCGCGAAAAGAATGGAAAGCGTCACCACGGTGGCGGCGGACGGTTTCATGTTGAAGCACGACAGGCAGAACGCGATGGCGGTGATGGTGGTGAGACTGATGGCCAGCAGGGGAATGGCGCCGACGTAGCGCAGGAGGCCCGGGACGAAATCGTAGAAGGCGAAAACTCCCTCCAAGGGCGCGAAGACAAAGAGTCCTCCAGGACCACTGTTGAGAAACCCCGCCAGCAACGCCGTGGCGGCCACGAACACGGTGAGGGCAAAGGTGTAAAGCACGCTGACCATGGCCTTCAGTAAAAGGATGCGACCGCGCGAAATGGGCCGGCACAGCATCATTCGCATCGTGCCATCCTCGACCTCCTTGCTCACGACGTCACCCGCAACCAGCGCGAGGAAAAGCGCCTCAAGAAGGAAAACCGTCCAGACCACAATCAGGAAACCGAGGGTGAGTCCGGAAAGGTAAAGCGCGGAATCGTATCCGGCCCTTTCAATGACGCGGCGTACCGAGTCCTGCACCTTGTCGAGGCGGAGGAGAAAAAGGATGACAATTTCAAACGCCACAAAGGCCCCGAAGCCAATGAAGGTGCGTTTGCGGGCAAAAAGTTTGCGCAATTCGCCGGAGAGCTGGCGGAGGAAAAGTTTCATGGTCCGATGCGCTCCAGGTAAAAATCCTCCAGGGTCGCTTTCACCGGCGCAACTGTCCGCACCCTGACGCCGGCGGCCACCAGGCCGGAGACCAGATCGGAGATCTCGCCATCCGGGGGCAGGGTGATTTGGGAGGAGGCGTGAACCGCCGCCCCGGCCGCCGCCAGCACCGGCCCGGCTTTGTCCCAATCATCCACCTCAAGCGTCCAGCGTGGTTCGCTGGTTTTCCAGTCGCCGCAGAAGACCAGTTTGCCGCGATGGAGGATGGCGACGCGGTCGCAGAGTTGTTCGACCTCGCTAAGGAGATGGGAGGAGAGCATGACCGTGAGCCCGTGTTCGTCCCGGAGGCGGCGTACCATGTCGCGCATCTCGTGGATGCCCTCGGGATCGAGACCCTCTGTGGGTTCATCGAGCAGAATAAATTCTGGATCCGGCAACAACGCCTGCGCCAGGGCGAGACGTTGCCGCATGCCGTGACTGTAGGCGCGGACAGGGTCGTTGATGCGTTCTTCGAGCCGGACCAGCTTCACTATCTCACGGAGCCGTTCATCGCTTTCGAGGCCGCTGAGCGACACGAGGAAGCGCAGGTTTTGCCAGCCGCTCATGTATTCGTAGAACGACGGCGTTTCAAAAATCGCGCCCACGCGGCTGATGGCCAGCGCCCGCTCGTGCTGGACCGACCGACCGGCGATGAACGCCTCGCCCGCGTCGGGGGAAAGGTGCCCCAGCATGAGTCCAAACGTGGTGCTTTTGCCCGCGCCATTGTGGCCAAGCAGGCCAAAAATCTCGCCCCGCTGAATTTCCAACGAAAGCCCCGTGAGGGCCGGACGCCCGCGGAAGGCCTTGGTGAGATTTTCGAGACGGACCATGGGATTGGTCCTTGGTCCTTGGTCAACAGTCATTCGGATCCGGGTGCGACAGGTCTGGCGGGGTCGTGTCTCTCACTCCACAATCAGCCGCAGTTCATTGGTCACGTGACCGTCGGCAAAGAGGTGGTTGACCTTGTCCTCGACGTATTTGTGCCAGCCTTCCTTGTCCACCAGCACGGGAATTTTGCTCGGATCGCTCAGCCAGAACAAATGCAGGTTGGTGATGTTCTGTCCGCGGAGGGCGCTGTTCCAATAATAGCTGGTCCCGGATTTTTCCGCGAGGGCACGACCGGCCGGGCAGGTGAAAGCAGCTTTGTTATCCACATAAGAATCGATCGTGTTGTCGATCACGGGAATGTTCTCATTTTTGTCCGCGCGGCCGGCCTCGATGTCGGGCATCACCATCTGATGGTCGGCCAGATAAAGATTGAGCGAGATGCCGAGGGAGCGCAGGTGGCTGACGCATTTGGCCGAATCGGCGCGGGCCCGGGCGATGCCCAGGGAAGGAATGGCGATGCTGGCCAGCAGGGCAATCATGCCGAGCGAAAGCAAAAGTTCGACGAGAGTGAAGGCGCGTTTCATCGCAGCCCCTGGGTCGCGCGCTGCAGTTCCTCGATAACGGGGGCGAAGTCGAGTTTCACTTCGGCGCTCGCTTCCTGGTAGAACGAATCCATCCCCTGCGAGATCATTTTTTGCGCCGCGCCGCGGTCGATGCGTTCGTTGATTTCGGGAGTGTCCTTTTCGATGTCGTCGAGCGCTCGCTGGACGATTTTTTTGCGCTGCTCGGGGTTCATCTTGTTGAGGGCGATCATGAGCTGGCGGAACCCCTCGGGAAGCGTGAGGTCGAGGAAACGTTTGCGCTCCTCCTCAGTCATCTGTTCGAAAAGCCGGCGGTCGATCTTGGATTTCCGCAGTTCCTGGCGCTGGTCAAAGTTCAGGCGGTTGAGTTGCTCGGCGACTTTGGCAATGACCTCCTCGCGACGCTCCGGGGGAAGATTTTCGAGGGAGTTTTTTTCGATGTAGGTGGTGAGGGAAGCCGGGGTCGGCCGACTGGCGCGCGTCCAGAGGATAATACCTCCCGCCACCGCCCAGACGAGGGCGAGCAGGCCGATGATTCGCCACATTCCGCGCATGGCGCTACAGTAGCGGGGACCGGCGTCCGCGCAAGGGCCTCCTCAAACGCTGCTATTCGAAGCGAAAAAGGTAACTTAACCTCGGACCCAGCAAGCTGGCTGCCGCGCTGTCGTTTTCCAGTGAGAGCGCCTGCCACAGCAATACCCGTCCCCGAGGCGCTGCCGATTCCCCAGGAGCGGGAATCTGCAAATGCCCCGGCTCCGAGATCTCCAACTGACGGGCAAAAGGCCGCGCCGTCAGCGGAGAAGTCTGCTGGGCAAAAACCCCCGCGGTGAGCCCCGTCGCGAGCATGGCAACCAGGTCGGCCTGGGGCAGGGCGGGGTCGGAACGCAGGATGAGCCGGCGCTCCGTGAGCGGACCGAACGCATAGGCCTGGACTTCGTAGTCGAGGGCCCGGGCCGTGCCGCGCAAGTCAAGCTGGGGCACCCAGGGGGCATTCTCCAGGAAACTGATTTCCGCCTTGGGAATAACCACGGTGGTGAACGGAAAATACGCCCGCGCCTCAATCAGGCTGATCCTGCCCACCGGCACCGGCTGGCCCAGCGTTCCCACCAGCCGCAGGTCGGGGATCAACTCCCCGGAACTGGAGGGCCCCCCAAGCGAAAACCGGGTGTCGTTTTTCACGGCCACATCCAGTTTCCATTGTGCAAACGGCGTGAAGATGCGGCCTGCGAGGCCCGGAGGCGGAACAGATTCGTCCTTCCAAGCGGCGGGCAGCAGCACCGGGGTCACTTGCAGCTTTTTGGAAAACTCCGCTTCGGTGAAACGCACGGAACCTTGCAGCAGCCCGATTTGCCCGGTGCCCGAGGCTTCCAGGTCGATGTTGGCCGGAAGTTTCATCCCGGGTTCGCTGACAAGGAGAATGTTGGTGCCGGAAAACTTCACTCGGTAGGCGGGTTCGGTGAGGGAGATTTCGCCGCGGGCCTCAAAGGGACCTCCGCCCAGATCGCCGGTGAGCTTTTCGATGCTGATGGTCGGGGAAGTGGCTTGGGCCGTCGCCGCGATGTGGTCAATCACGGGACTTTTTTCCGTGACCTGCAGCCGACCCTCGGTGAGGGAAATCTCGCCACCCAGCACCGGCTTCAGCGCCGTGCCACCCACCTGGACTTTTCCGGCCAGAATTCCCGCGAGTCGGTGGACCCGGGGGAAGAGCGGACGGACGAGGCCGAGGTCGAAGCGCGGGAAAGCCAGCTCGGCGGCAATCTTGTCATCCGGATTCCACCACGACACCCCCCCATCCTGTGTCCGGAAGGCCAGCGGGGTTTCGAGGGTGAGGGTGGAGGCCGGGCTGCCAGGGATCTTCCATTCGCCGGTGAGGCGGGCCAGGCCGTCGGCAGCGCGGACGGCAACATCGACTTGGGAAGGGGGGATTTTTCCGCCTTCCGTTTCCAGCCCGAGACCCCGCCCTTCGAGTTTCCCCTCGATCACCGCGGCGGCGGGATGGCCCGAGGCCTGTAGGTTGACGCGGACGGTGCCGACGGCGGGCAGGTCGTTGCCGGCGAGGCGGAGCAGG
>JBGSVZ010000038.1:0-242032 GCA_041752695.1 Terrimicrobiaceae bacterium | reverse complement strand
GGAACTTTTCACGCTTCGTTTGCTTCTTTTTCCCGCGGAACTCGTTCACCGCGAAGCTCAGTTGGCTTTCCATTCCCTCTTTTGCCTTTTTCCCTCTCCTTTGGCAATCCCGACTGCCGATTAAATCAGCGTTTCCTTAGTGAGATTTCGGACTTCGATGCTCATAAGGGATCAGGGTGTGACCGGAACCGGCGCGGGTTCGACCACCCGTCCCGCCTCGCGGATCTGTTGTTCGGCGCGCCACTCCGCGTAGGTTTTTATCACCAGAGTCGCAATGGCCAGCAACGCCAGCAGCGCCGCCACGGCAAAGGCCGGAGCGAACTGATATTCATTGTAAAGGATCTCCACGTGAAGCGGCATGGTGTTGGTTTTTCCGCGGATATGACCCGAAACGACCGACACCGCCCCGAATTCTCCCATGGCACGCGCGTTACACAGAATGATCCCGTAAATCAGACCCCATTTGATTTTCGGCAAAGTCACGCGCCAGAAAATCTGCCAGCCATTGGCTCCCAATGTCAGAGCCGCCTCTTCTTCGCGAGACCCCTGGGCCTGCATCAAGGGAATCAATCCGCGCGCGACGAACGGAAACGTCACAAAAATCGTCGCCAGGACAATGCCGGGGACCGCAAAAATCACGCGAATGTCCCACTCCCGAAGAAAACCTCCCCACCAGCCGTGCAAGCCATAAACCAGCACGTAGATCAAGCCCCCGATCACCGGTGAAACCCAGAGAGGAAGGTCGATCAGCGTAATGAGAAACGAGCGGCCCTTGAATTGAAACCGCGTGAGACTCCAGGCCGCCGCCAGCCCGAACACCGTATTCAGCGGCACCGTGATCGCAGCCACCAACAGGGTCAGCCGGATGGCGCTCTGCGTGGCGGGATCATCGAAAGTTTGCGCCACAACCTGCCACCCCTTGCTCAAGGCCCCCTCGAAGACGATGTAAAGTGGGAAGAGCAAAAATAGCGCGATAAACCCAGAACTGATGCTCATCAAAATGATCCGCGTCAGCAGCGAGTCCGCCGTGGCGCTCCGTCCCACCCGCGGCGTTTTCGCGGGAAAAGAATTCAGGGCACCGGCCATGGGATTAAAGAATGCCCTTCCGCCGGTTGTCCCAGGCTTGGAGGGTGTTGCTGATCAGGAGAATGACAAAGGAAGCCAGCAGCATGACAAACCCGAGCCCAGCCGCGCCCGCATAGTCGTATTGTTCCAGCTTGGTGATGATCAACAGCGGCGTGATCTCCGTCTTGAGGGGGATGTTTCCCGCGATGAAAACCACGGAACCGTATTCCCCGACCGCACGCCCGTACGCCAGAGTGACACCCGTCAGAATGGAGGGTAGCAAGGCGGGAAAAATCACCCTCCAAAAAGTCTGCCACCGATTCGCGCCCAATGTCGCCGCCGCCTCCTCCAGATCCCCGGAAAGGTCTTGGATTACCGGCTGCACCGTGCGGACCACAAAGGGCAGACCAATAAATGTCAGCGCAATCAAAATGCCCCACTGCGTGTAGGCGATTTTGATTCCATACGGCTTCAGCAATTCGCCGATCCAATCGTTCGGGGCGTAAATCGTGGTGAGCGCAATCCCCGCCACCGCCGTTGGCAGGGCGAAAGGCAGGTCCACCAACGCATCAACAATTTTCCGGCCGGGAAACCGATAACGGACCAACACGTAGGCAATGATCACCCCAAACACCCCGTTGAGCGCCGCGGCAATACCCGACAATCCGAAACTTACCCAAAACGATGCGATCACCCGCGGTTCGGTCACGGTCTTCCACCAATGCTCCCAGCCCCCCGAAGCCGTCTTGAAAATCAGGGCGCTGAACGGAATCAGCACGATTAAGCTCAAATACACAATCGTGTATCCCAGCGTGAGTTTGAACCCTGGCAGGATGAATCGTTGGCGTGACATGGTAACCTTAAAAAAAGCTCTCCTACCCCGATCCTGAAGAGCTTCAGATTTATTTCACGATTTGTAAGGTCGTTATTCGAAACCGTCAACCCCGAGTTCGGTTTTTTCCTCTTATCGCTGTTTCTCTCTACGGCCATTCGGCCGTTTTCGCACTTCTTTCGCAGCTTTTCTTTCTTCTACGGCTGCCTCAGTCGTGCTTAGGACTTGCTTTGACGTCGAACACAACCTCCAAAGGCAGGGGCTCGTTATGATCCAGGGCCGCCTCACAAATGGTAAAAAATTCCGCACGGCGGGAGGACCGGCGGATGTCGTGCAAAAAGGACCCTCCATCAGCAATGCCCATGCCGAGAAAATTGGCGTATTTTTTCATCTTCTGCACCTGCTGCAGTTCGGTGACATCCGGACTGCACACCGCCTCGTAAAGGGCATGCACATAAGCGAGGACGTCCCGACCTGTGGGAAGATCGAACCGTCCCGTGGCGAGAAGCTGGCGGATCTGGCGAAACATCCACGGGTTGCGCACCGCGCCGCGGCCGATCATGAGTCCGCGTGCCCCGGTCTCGCGCAGGATTTGGGCGCCCACCGGAGCGGAGGAAACGTTGCCGTTGGCGAGCACGGGACAGGGCATGCGCCGGACCGCTTCGGCAATGAGGTCGTACCGCACGCCGTCGCGATACATTTGTTTCACCGTCCGACCATGCACGGTGAGCAGGTCAATCCCATGACGGGAAAAAATCGGCAGGAGGGAGTCGAGGGTTTGCTCATCGTCAAAACCAAGCCGCGTTTTGACCGTGAACCTCCCCGGAATCGCTGCCCGCAGCGCGCCGAGGATGGCATCCACCTGGGGCAGGTCGCGCAGGAGTCCACCACCCGCGCATTTCCGGTAAACGACGGGGGCCGGGCAGCCGAGATTGAGATCAATTGCTGCGATGGGGTGCTTCTGCAATTCGCGCGCAATGCGCACGAGCGACGGGATGTCGTTGCCGATCATCTGCGCGATGGCGGGGCGGCCCGTCGGGTTTTGGGTGACGGACCGGAGGATGTTTTTGTCCAGCCGCGAATCGGCATAGACCCGGAAGTATTCGGTGTAATAGACATCCGCGCCGCCGTAGGCCGTCATGAGCTGCCAGAAGGGCAGGTCGGTGACATCCTGCATGGGGGCGAGGGCCAGAATCGGACCGGACTGAGAAAGGAGGGTGTCGAAACCCACGGCGTCGGGCAAGGCACGGTGACCGCCTTGGGAAAGAGAGGCGTCGCTCATCACGAGCGCAGAAGCAGGAGGCTGTAAAATGGCCGGCCGTCCGCGAGGAATTTTTTCTGAAATTCGGTCGGGGGATATTCGCGATCGTCCGCGGGGAGCGGGGTGAATTCCGCATATCCGCTGGCGGCATCCCGCATGGCGGCCGCGTAATTCTCGTCGTCGGTCACCAGCCGCAAAAGGCCCCCGGGTTTGAGAATGGAACGGCATCGCTCCAGAAACGCGGCCTGCACCAACCGGCGGGAGTTATGGCGTCGCTTCGGCCACGGGTCGGGAAATAGCACATGGACGGCGTCCACGCAGGCAGGAGGGACATTTTTTAAAGCCTCCAGCCCCTCCGCACGGACGACGGCGGCATTGCAAAGACCCAGCGAACGGATTTTCCGCTGAGTTTTCCCCACCCGCTCGGCCTGGCGTTCAATGCCGAGAAAATTCCGTCCTGGATGAAGGCGCGCCATTTCCACGAGGAAGAGCCCCTTGTGGCACCCGACATCAAACTCCAAAGGAGCCGCGGCGGGGCCGGTCCAAGAGGACGGCAGCAATTCAGGCGGCGCTTCGCTGGATGGCGGGTAGTCCGTCGGCGCGGTCGGCAATCGCGTCATGGGCTTTGAGGATTTGGTAAAGAGAAGCCGACGTGCGGCTGATTTCAAAAAGTTCGCGGCAGCGGTCGCGTCCGGCAGCCCCCATTGTGCGGCCCAGTTCCGGATCGTCCAGCAACTGACGAAGCCGACCCGCCAGCGCGCCGGCATCACGTTCGGGTATGAGAAACCCATTGCTCCCCTCGACCACCATCTCAGGCACGGCGGCGACGGGAGTCGAAACCACGGGAAGGCCTGCCGCCATGGCTTCCATGATGACCGTGGGAAGATTGTCCATGCCCCCATCCGCGGCATTCAGGCAGGGCAGCGCGAAGAGATGAGCGCGGGAGAGAATCTGGCAGATTTCGCCCTCCGAGCGCGGTCCGGCGATGACCACCCTCCCCTCGAGACCGAGTTTTTCCACCTGTTCCCGGAGTTCCTCTTCAAGGGGGCCCTGGCCAATGATCACACACTCCCAGTCGCGGCGTCCCAACTGCGAGCAGGCTTTCACAAGAGTGCCGAAACCCTTTTTTTCGATATACCGGCCGACACCAACAATGACAGGACGTCCGGGCGGAAAATCGGTCGGGTGGAAACGCTCCATTTCGATGCCATTGTAGACACGGTGGAATTTTGCGGTCAGCGCCGGAAAATGCTCCTGGAGGTATTGGAGGCTGAAATCGCTCACCGTTACCACCACCGCAGCGGCGTCGAAAATCTGCGCGAGGCGGTCGGGTGGCTCGTCGCAAAAAATATCGTTGGCGTGCGCGGTGACGCTAAAATTGATGTCGAAAAGTTTTTTCAACCAGAACGCCGTGCGCGCTGCCGTGCCCGCGAAATGCACATGAACATGCCGGATCCCGGCATCCTGAAGTCTGGGTCCGAGCCAGAGCGCTTCATAAATCCGCTTTTTCTGCTGCTCGCTCCCCCAGAGGCAGCGGAGGGTTTCGAGGGCCTTGCGCGCGGCACGGCGGAAGGCGGTGTCGGCGGCCAGGATGTCGTCGTATTTTTCCGGGAGGAAGGTGACGCCACAACCTCCGCGGAAGCAGTCCTGGGCCGGTTCGTCATGAGGCCGGCGGATGGAAAACACCGGAAATTCGAGCCCGAGCCGCCGCATGGCGTCCACCTCGCGCACACAAAAGGTCTGAGTGAACGTCGGGAATCGCTCGAAGAGATAGGCGAAACGGTGCGGGGCGGAAATTTCCTGGGACATGGAACCCTGAGACAACTTCAGGCCGCGTCCTTATCCTGGCGCTTACGAATGAGGGGCGCCCGTTTTCCTTCGACCACCGCGCGGTTGATGGTGATCTCGGCGATATCCTCCCGGCCTGGCGATTCGTACATCACGTCAAGCATGATGCGCTCAAGCAGCGCGCGCAGGGCGCGGGCACCGGTGCCTTTTTTGACCGCTTCACCGGCCAGCGACCTCAGCGCATCCTTGGTGAAGGTGAGGCCCACCCCATCCATCGCCATCAATTTGGCGTACTGTTTCACCATGGCGTTTTTCGGCTCCGTCAAAATGGTCACCAACTCCTCCTCCGTGAGTGCCTCCAGCGTGCTCACGACGGGCAGACGACCGATAAATTCGGGAATCAATCCAAAGCTAAGCAGGTCCTCCGGCTCGACCGCCTTCACCGCTTCGCGGGTCACGACCTCGGGGTCGCGACGGTCCGTGAGGTGGAACCCCATCGAGCGGCCCCCCAGGCGGCGCTGGACGATCTTGTCGAGCCCGACAAAGGCCCCTCCGCAAATGAAAAGAATCCGCTCGGTGTTGACCTGAATGTATTCCTGATGCGGATGTTTGCGCCCGCCCTGCGGTGGCACATTACAAACGGTCCCCTCCAAAATTTTTAAAAGTGCCTGCTGGACGCCCTCACCGGAAACGTCACGCGTGATGCTGACGTTTTCCGTCTTGCGACCGATCTTGTCGATTTCGTCGATGTAGACAATGCCCATCTCGGTGCGTTTGACATCATAATCCGCGCTCTGCAAAAGACGAAGCACGATGTTTTCCACATCTTCGCCCACGTAACCCGCTTCGGTGATAGTCGTCGCATCAGCGATGCAGAAAGGGACATCCAGAATCCGCGCCAGCGTGCGCGCCAGGAGGGTTTTGCCCGACCCGGTCGGGCCAATCAGGAGGACATTGCTTTTTTCAATTTCGACGTCAGCCAGCGGGCCAAGGTGCTGCACCGTGCCGTCGGCGGGGGCGCTGTCCTGCAGGATGCGTTTGTAGTGATTGTGCACGGCGACGGACAACACCTTCTTGGCTTGGAGCTGGCCGATAACATGTTGATCCAGCTCCCGCATGATGTCGGCGGGTTTGGGCACACGAATGTCCGTCTTCTGCTTGCGGGCCTCGTCGTTGAGCTCCTTGTCGAGAATGCCTTTGCAGACCGTGATGCAACTGTCGCAGATATAAACGCCCGGACCGGCGATAAGTTTGCGCACCTCCGCGTGGCTCTTGCCACAGAAGGAGCACATGGTGAGATTACTGGCCCGGGCCATCAGGGAATCTTACTCCGCGGGTTTCTCGGTGGGAAGCTCTTTGATCTCCTTGCGGGATTTCACAACTTCGTCAACCAGGCCGTAATCCTTGGCTTCCTCGGCGGTCATGTAATGGTCGCGATCCGCGTCCTTCTCCACCTGCTCGACCGGCTTGCCGGTGTGGCGGGAGATGATTTCATTGAGCCGCTTCTTGAGCTTGAACATGAACATGACCTGACGCTCCACGTCGCTGGCCTGGCCTTGCGCCCCGCCGGAGACCTGATGGATCATGATGTCGGAATTGGGCAGCGCGTAGCGTTTGCCTTTTGTTCCGGCGCAGAGCAGCACGGAGGCCATACTGGCGGCCATGCCCATGCAGTAGGTGTTCACATCGCAAGTGACGAACTGCATCGTGTCGTAGATCGCCAGACCCGCCGTGACGGAGCCACCGGGCGAGTTCAGATAGATGTGGATGTCTTTTTTCGCGTCCTGCATCTGCAGGAAGAGCAACTGGGCCACCACCACATTGGCGAGGGTGTCGCTGATCGGATTACCGATGAAAATGATCCGGTCAACCAGGAGGCGCGAATAGATGTCGTAAGAGGTTCGGTCGCGTCCCGAGGTTTCAACAACGTTGGGATGTGGGATGTAATCAGCTCGGACAATTTCGGACATAAATCTTAGGAAGCAGTGATGGCGGGGGCCGTTTCGCGAACCGTAACATTGGCCACCAGCAAATCAAGGGCCTTGCCAATGAGAATTTGTTCGCGCAGCGGACCGAACCCATCGCGGCGCTGCAAGTCTTTCACCAGCTTGTTGACCGGGATTTCGTAACGCGCGGCCATTTCGAGCACGCGCTGGGCGACATCCTGTTCCTGCAACTCGATCTTTTCTTTTTCCGCAATCCGGAGGAGGAGGAGAAAATTCGCGCGCACGCGCTCTTTCGCGCTGTTCTGCGCCGCGCCGATGAGTTCTTCCTGGTGTTTCCGGATCTCGTCATCGCTGATGCCGCGAACCTGATTTTCCCGGACGATTTCCTTCAGGATGCCCGACATTTCCCGCTCGACCACATTGGCCGGGAGTTCGCAACTGACCTGACTAAGCAGGAAATTCACCGCGCCCTGGCGTTTGCCATTTTCAAACTGCTGGGCGGCGACGGACTCGATGCGTTCGCGAATTTTGACCCGGAGCTGCTCCGCGGTGGAACCGGCTTCGATTTTTTCCGCGAGGGCGTCGTCAAAATCCGGCAGCGACTTCGTGTTGATGGCATGGAGAGTGACGGTGTAGTCCACTTTCTTTCCGGCGAGATCCGAAAGCGGGAAATCGGCGGGAAACTCGAGGCCGAACGTGCGCTCGTCGTTGACGGCCATGCCTTCGATGGCTTTGCAGAAGCCGGGAGCCAGAGACTCCTCGGCCATCAGGACCCACGCATTGCGGCGACCTTGAAGCTGCACGGGAGTGCTGGGGACGGCCTCGCCCAGGGGCGCGCCTTCGAGCGTTCCGGAATACGACACGACTGCATAATCTCCGGTAGCCACGGGACGATCCTCCACCGGCGTATAGGTGGCATGGGGCTCGCGGAGCTGATCGATCCACTTTTGCACATGCTCGTCGTTCACCTCTTCCTTGGCCAGTTCCACGGGGATGCTGGAATAATCGGGGAGTTCGAACTCCGGAGCGGTGACCACAGTCGCCTTGTAGCGCATAGTTTTGTCGTCGCCGATCTCGACGTTTTCCACGTCCGAAACGGAAAGAACACGCAGGTTTTTTTCTTTGATCGCCTCGTTGAGACTCTCGCGCAGGAGCTTATTGGTCAATTCCTCCTTGATGTCCTTGGCGAAACGGGTTTCGACCAGAGCTTGGGGAGCTTTTCCAGGGCGGTAGCCTGGGATGCGGACATTGCGCTGGAATTGACGGGCGACAGATTGCCACTCCTTGGAAACTTGATCGGCAGGCAGCTCGACCTGCAGGGTGACAAGGCAGTTGGGTTGGGATTCAACAAGAACGTTCATGTGTAAACGGTCCAAGTAAGCACACCCCCGGCCGGGAGACAACAGATAACCCTCCCAATTAAAATCGCGGATGGCCCCGAACTCTCGGAGTGTTGGAGTCCACGCTTTAGCGTGCGCCTTTCGGAACAGTCCCGCAGTCGCGGGACTGGACCCCAATGCCTCCGGCCAACTGTTTGTACCATGCCCTCCTCAAATCGCCACCTTGCCCCGCAGCGACCTGCGCGTATGTTGGGGCTGTGAATGAACCACGCACTGCGGCGACCGCCTGGAGGTATTTGGTCCGCGCCTTCCGACTGCGCTGTCCTTCCTGCGGGATCTCGCCCATGTTTGTGCGCTGGCAGAGGGTGCGTCGGTTACGGGATTGGTTCACGCCCCTCGACGGCTGCCCGCGCTGCGGGTATCCCTACGACCGGGAGCCCGGCTATTTCTTGATGGCGATCTGGGCGCTCAATTACGGCTTCGGCAGTGTTGTCGGATTGATCCTCTACGGGTCGCTCGAATGGTTTTTCGATTTGCCGGTTTGGACCCTCATTTTGGCGGTGATCGCCCCCACGGTGATCTTCAGCGTATTTTTCGCCCGGCATTCGAAATCCCTCTTCCTGGCTGCGGATTTGTTTTTCGATCCCCACGAAAAGGATGGCGGAGACGATGGCGGGAACAAGGTCGTGCAAACGCCGCCTTCCGATGGGGAACCGCCCTCCGGTCGGCCGCTGGAGCCTTGCGAACCTGCCGGGACGGTGCGATAACGCCCGCCCGATGTTCCTGAGTCGCCTTTTCTTTGCGCTCCTCTGTCTCTCCGCGACGATGCCCGGCGCGCCACTGGACGTGATCGGACGACCCGTTGACCCAACCCTGATCGCGGGTGAACCCGTGCGTTTTAAAATCGAACTCGCCGGCGCTAGGGACAACGTGGCCATGGCGCGACTGCACGATGGCTCGGTGGTCTACATCCTCGGGCGCCTCGGTGCCGGGACCGACCGCATGCTCACTCCGGACGAATTTGCCGGACTTTACCTGGATCAAAGGACGTCCCGGGGTTGGCTCTCGGCCATCTTTAACATCACCAGCCCCATTGGCCTGGCCTGGGTCGCGCTGGGCCTCGGTGGACAGCTTCTGTTCACCGGCCGCATGCTGGTCCAGTGGGTCACGAGTGAAAAAAGCCGACGCTCCGTCGTGCCCGTGTCGTTTTGGTGGATGAGCCTCGCGGGTGCCACGATGTTATTGGTCTACTTCATCTGGCGGCGCGACATTGTCGGCATTCTCGGTCAGGCGACCGGGTGGATTATCTACATCCGCAATCTGGTGCTGATCCGCCGGGCACGCGGCTAAGCGCGAACGAGTTCGCACGAATGCGCGGCGAAGCCCGCGCCGAACGTCGTCAGCCAAAGGGAACGGTCGCCATTCGCATTGCCCAGGGTCTTTTCCAAAGCACACAAAACGGACGGACTGCTCATGTTGCCATAATCCCGCAGCGTTTCCCGCGTCGCCTCCAGAGAATACTGCGGCAACCGGGCCTCGATGGCGTCGATCACATCGCGACCGCCGGTATGCGTTATCACGCGATCCGGATCGCGGGTGCGTTTGCCAAAAAGTTCCAGCACGGCATTGGCCGCAAGCTCTGGCACGGCGCGGTGGAGTTGATTGCGCAGCTTGCCGCCCGCGTTGACGAAGCGGATTTTCTCCCGCTCCTCCGGGCGGTGCAGGGAGCGGAAATTTTCCGCCTTCCATTGGCCTCCCGAATCCCTCGCCCGCCACAGCGCCGCCGAGGCACCGTCTCCGAACAAACACGCGCTGATCAACACGCCGATGTCGTCATCCAAAAAAAACGCGGCCGAGCACACCTCCACCGCCACCGTTGCAACTACCGCGTCGGGATGGGCTGCGAGAAAGCAGGACGCTGCGTGCATCATCGGTAGGGCTGCGCCACAACCAAGACCGGACAGGTCGTGCAAAAACGCCTCCCCGCGCAAACCCGCCCGTTCGGCCAGATGGCTTGACACACCCGGACACAAATATCCCGTGCAAGTGCAGACAAAAAGCGCATCAATCTCGGAGGCGGGCGTCCCGGCCTGCCCGCACGCCTTGGCCAGGGCGTCCGCCGCCAGCGTAGGGGCTTCGCGTTCAAAAGCCCGGTTCAATTCGCCCGCATCCGCCGCGAACAACTCTCCCGGAGGCAGCGCAAAATGCCGTGTATCGATGCCCGAAGATCCGCCCAACACCGCTTCCACCACCTTCATGGATCGCGCGCTCAATGCTGCGGGGGCGGGACTGGCGCGGAATATTTCCAGGCATTCCCGCTGACTGTAACGCGTCTCGGGGAAGGCGCTGGCAAGGGCTTGGAGAAACATCAGCGAAGCACGCGGAACGCGAGGCCAAAGGGGAGAATGCGAAGGCAGGACACAGCCGCCAGCAACGCCTGCCCGGCCCGTGCCGTCAAGAAGGGATGCAGAATTTGCGCGCCGAGCAGCCTGCGCGTGAAGCGACGGCGCAGTTTTTGGCGGACCATCGCGCACGTTTCCGTCCAATCCAAACGACCCTCCGCAAAATCCGCCAGCGGCCCTCCCGCCTCCAATGCCGCCTCGAAGGCCATGGACATGCCATTCCCGGCAAAAGGCGGAATCATCCCAGACGCATCGCCCACCGCCAGCACGCCGGGAAGCTCACGCTGCCAGCCCGGACGAAATCCCGCCACCGCGACGCAGGAACTTTCCTCCATCCCGGCCGCCTCAATGCGCGACGCCAAATCACTCAATCCCCCGCGCCTCAGATATTCGGGCAACTTCCCCCGCAAAGACGTTTCGCAGCGAAAAAGCCCACAGATATTCACCTGATCGTTCTCCACCCGCGCGAGGCCCACATAACCGTTCGACCCGAGATGCATCTCCAGATCGGCCGCGAGCGGGAGGCCAGGCACATGGCATTTCAACCCAATCCAGTCGCCCTTCGCCGGAATCCGCCCGCCACACCAGATGCTGCCCTCCGCGGGTTCAGGCTTGAGGCGAGAACGTTCCTGCACCACACCGCCAAGGGATTCCACCTTGCGCCGCAAGGCGTCATCCAAAACAAACCGGGAAATCCCCCGCGCGGGATACGGAAGATCCGCGGAATAAATCCGGCTCCCGCCATAAAACCACGCCGTCGTCTTTTGCAGGACACCGCCCTCCAAAACGTCCGCCACGCCGAGCGTTTTCAAAACCTCCTGACCACGTCCGCTGAGAAACTCCCCGCAAACCCGGTGGCGCGGATACGTCCCGGCCTCATGTACCACTACAGGAACGTCACGGCGCCGCAGCGCGATACCCAGCGCGAGACCTGCCAGTCCCCCGCCTGCAATCGTGATGGATTTTAAGGCCGCCATGCCACCAAGCGTAACGATCCCCGCCAATCCACGGACTCCTCGATCCGCCACTTTTCGAGCCCCAGGAGCCACGCGAGTTCCCCCGGACGGAATCCCGCCCGCACGCTCACCGGCATATCGTGCCGCGTCACCCGCCCCACCAACGGCCACAGCAAGCCGCCCCACACCTGCGGCAAGACCGCCCGCCAGGGTTCGCAGAAACAGAGGGTTCGAAATCGCGCCAACCCCCTTCCCAACTCCGCCAGTTGGGCGTCAGAAAAATGATGGACGATCATGACCCCGACCACCATGTCGGCGGAGACTTCGGGCAAAATCTGAAAAACGTCGCCCTGCTTCCAGTCCACGCCAGTCAATCCGGGCGGTGCCTGCGCGAGATCAACCGCTGTGAGCTTTTTCCCGGGAAATTTCCCCACCAGCCGCTCGCTCAGAATCCCCTCCCCTGCGCCGATCTCCACCACGGACGCCCCCGGCGGAAGACGTCCCACCTGACGCTCCACCCAACGGAAATTTCCCATCGCCGCGTTGATCAAACGCAAATCCCGGCGGCTGCGTCGGGCGGCGGGATCATCCGCCGACAGTCCATCCAGGATTTCCGGTCGGACGACGCGTTCGCTGAGAATGTTGCCCATGTCCGGCCAGCATGCTCCGAGACTTGCCTCGGAACAACCCGCCATTTCGCGCCGTTCTGCCCGTGGCACAAACTAAGGCGCGGGATTGAGATCAATCCACTTTTCGAAAATCGTCCGCGTGTTGCCACCAAGACCATCATCATCACGGAATGAAATCCAAATCTTTCCGCGATAGCCTGGTCGAATCGGGTAGATGATGCCATCGGATCCTCCGGTCGTGATCGGGCTGAACGGTGGCGGGAGCCAGATCGATCTCCGCCAATTCAAGTCCGTGAGGTTGGCTCTGTTGTGGTCGCTCAGCTCTACCTTGTGCACATCCCAGATTCCCAGATCCTGGGCAGCCGTTGCGGGATTGGCACTTTTCCAGCGGTAACAAAACGCAATTTCATCCTTTCCCGTATCGTAGACGGAAATGAAATAATCGTCTGTCTGCGACGAATCCAGGAGCCGGAAGCCTGGTCGTGCCGTGTGTTTTTCCCACGCAGAAAGGTTTCTGAATTTTGGTTCAAAATCACAGGACGCCAGAATCAAACAGAATCCTGCTACGGCCAACGCGGAAAGAATTGGGTTCATGCGGCAAGCCAATACCAAGGACAGTGTAGGAAGTTTACAGGTCTGACAAACATCTAAGTCAGGCCGAGGATCCAGCCTTCCAGTTGGGCCAGCGTGAGTTCGAACCGCAGGCGTAAAAACTTCTTTCACGGTGGGAGGCCAAAGGCGAGCAGGAAGTAGCCGGGCTCGGCGCAGGGTTGGAGTTCACGCTTCAGCGTGTGTCGTTCAGAACAGCCTAAAGGCTGGACTCCAACGTCGACGATCACACCTCTGGCAACTTTCGCGCCATGCACTCGGGCGAGGATCAGCCGCCCATTCTGGGGAAGATGAGAGAACCAAACCTCGGCCCGCATTTTCTCCCTATTGCCATACTGCGCGACTCCGCATAAGATGCCCGATTGCTCAAAATGGACACGCCGGGACAACCACTCATCTACCTCGACAACAACGCGACCACGCAAGTGGACCCAGCCGTTTTTGACGCCATGATGCCGTGGCTGCGTGACGAATATGGCAATCCGTCCAGCGGGTATTCCCTCGGCAAACGCGCTTCCGCCGCGCTTGATGTCGCGCGCGAGCAGGTTTCCGCCCTCATCGGCGCGACGCCCGCCGAGGTGGTTTTTACAAGTTGCGGCTCGGAATCCATCAACTCCGCCATTCTATCCGCCGCGTCGCTGGATCCGGATAAAACCCACATCATCACCACGGCCGTCGAGCACAGCGCGACGATCAAGCTCTGCGAACACCTCGCCCGCCGCGGCTACGAAATCACCTGGCTGCCGGTGGACAAGCTCGGCGGCCTCGACCTTGACCGCCTCGATCGAGCCATCCGGCCCGACACGGCAATGGTCACGCTGCTTTGGGCCAACAACGAGACGGGTGTGCTTTTTCCGGTGGAGGAAATATCCCGCATCACCAACGCGAAAAAGGTCCCGCTCCATGTCGATGCCGTCCAAGCCGTGGGCAAGCTGCCCATCAATGTGACAGAACTCGGCGCGCAGTTTGTCTCACTCTCCGGCCACAAGCTCCATTGCCTCAAAGGCGTCGGCGCTTTGTACGTCAATCGCCGCATGCGTTTCACTCCGTGGTTGCGCGGCAGCCAGGAAAACAGCCGCCGCGGCGGCACGCAAAACGTCGCGTCCATTGTCGGTCTGGGCAAAGCCGCGGACGTGGCCGCCGAACACATCGGCGAGGAATTCCATCAGGTGCGCGCCTACCGGGATCAGTTTGAAAAGACGATCCTCGAAACGGTTCCCGGAACAGACGTCAATGGCGACCGGGAAAACCGCCTGCCCAACACGTCCAACCTGGCTTTCGAGTCCATCGAAAGCGAAGGCGCGCTCATGCTCCTCGACGAGCGCGGCCTTTGCTGCTCGGCGGGTTCGGCCTGCACCAGCGGGTCCGTCCATCCCTCGCATGTCCTTTCCGCCATGGGCTGCACGACGGATCGCGCGCGAAGCAGTCTGCGGTTTTCTTTCGGGCGTTTTAACACCCAGGAACAGGTGGACACCGCCTGTGCCGTCGTGCCTGAAGTGATTGAAAAACTGCGCCGCCTGTCCCCGACGGCAGGGCCGGTCGTGATGGCGGTGTAGCCCGACGACTCGCGGCCCCTTACTGGTTGATCACCGAAACCGAGGCGGTCTGCCCGATGCGCAGGGGCACGGGCGGCTGGCCGGTGACTTTCACCCGAACTGGAAAACGATTGGGCAACCGCACCCAGTCGATGGTCTGACTCACGTCGGGTAGAAGCTCCACGGTTGAGCCGTCCTGCAAAAAGATCCCCCATGCTACGCTGACCACTTCCCCGTCGAAGGGATTGGGTTCGTGCCCCATGAGCGTGATCTTCGCCTTGTCGCCAATTTGCACATGCTTGAGCTGGGTTTCTTTAAAATAAGCGGCGACCCAGAACGAGCTCGAATCCACCAACGCCAGCAACTGCTGGCCCACATTCACATACTGGCCCACGCTGGTGTTCATATTGGTCATGTAGCCATCGACCGTGGCAAAGACCTTGGTGTAGGAGAGATTTAACTGCGCATCCTGCAACGTCGCGGTGGCGGCGGCGGTATTGGCCACGGCGGCGGCAAAATCATCCTGCGCGTTCTGGAAATCGCGCAGATCCGTCACCTTGGTCTCATAAAGCGTCGTCTGGCGTTGCAGCTCCTGCTGCGCCTGAATCTCCGCGACCTGCGCCTGCTTGAGCTTGGCGGCGGCATTGTTCACCGCGGCCTGATATGTGGAAGGATCGATCTCAAAAAGCAGGTCCCCCTTTTTCACCGGCTCGTTGTCCTTGATCGGGATCTGAATGATGGGCCCCTCCACGCGCGGCGCGATGCCAATGACGTTCGCCCGCACTTGCGCGTCGCGAGTCCAGGGGCGGTTCACGTACCGCGAGTACATCGCCAGGGAAGCCACAATGGCCAGAACCACCACGACACAGGTCACCAGGTATTTGCTCGGGGAAGTTTTCACGGCGAAAGGATGAGCCCAATAACGCATCCGAAAAGAACGGAGAGGGCGACAAAAAACAGCGGAATATTCCAAATCTGCCGGGTCCACCCCACCCGCTCGAGCGCGACCATCACCAGCCAGGCGAGAACAAATCCCATCGCCCCGATCACCATGCCCCAGGGGACAAGAAAATCTCCGAAATGCAATTCGGCAGTGGTCAGGCGGGCCAGGAGATCCATGCCGGGGAATTTTGGGTCACGAATTGTTGGAGTCCAGCCTTTAGGCTGTCTGCATCAAAAAACAGGCTGAAGCCTGGACTCCAACGCACCTCATTCGACGACCCCCGGGAAGGCAACGCCCCAGAGCCCGGGATTTTCCTGCGCGGCGGGATCCGTGCCCGGCGCGACGATTTTAAACACATCGGAAAAACTCAGACTGCATTGGAGGCGGCGCTGGACTTTGCTATCGATTTTCGGATTGAGGGTGATGACCGCCCCGGTAAAGGGCGGCTGGCGTTTGATCGCCTGAGCCTGCCGTCGGGCCTCTTCGGGCGAAAGCGACCGGTCCTTGATCACCGCGTCGAGCTTTTCCAGATCCGCCCGCGTGATGCCGCCCCAGAGTTTGCGCCAGGTGGCGGGTTCGACGCGGATGGGGACGATGTGGACCATGCGGCGGCCGACGGGCGTCTGTTCCCAATAACCGATGATGAGCAGGAACGGTTCGTTGATATCGAACTGTCGCAAAGCGTCGCCCAGGTCGACGGGGCCGCCGTATTTCGCCGCCTTGGGATTGGCCGGAATGCCTCCGTGAGACTTATTGGCTGCGGCAGGCACGTCCCATTTTTGCGTGTAGCCGGAAGGGACATAGCCTTCGAAAAACGTGTCCCGCACCCATTTTTCAAAAACCACACCATGGTGCTGCCGCTCCTCGGCGGGCAGCGACGCAGCACAGAGGAGAAGGAAAACGAGGGACCGGATTGACACAGGCACGGGAGCAGGAGTGTAGTGACCGGCGATGACTGCCGCAATACGCGCCGTGTTCTCTGATCCCGCGTTTCGCTACGGGCTGAAGTTCGGTCTGGCCGGGGTGCTGGCGGTTTTCCTCGCGCTTCTCATCCGGCTGCAAATGCCCACCTGGGCCCTGTTCACGGTGTTCGTGCTGATGATCGCGCAATATGTGGGCGCGATCGCCGAGAAGTCGATCTTCCGTATCATCGGGACCGTGGTCGGCGCCGTGCTGGGATATGTTGTGACGGCCAGCTTTGAACAACAGCCTCTGGTTTACCTCTCCATTGTGGGTGTGGTGGTGGCGTTTTGCACAGCGATGTTTGGCCAGAGCCGGTATCCATACGCCTTCCTGCTTTGCGGCATGACCCTGACCGTGGTGGCCAGCAACGGGCTCGGCAATCCCGACTTTTCCTGGCAATATGCCTTGTGGCGCATCGAGGAAGTCACGCTGGGCATTCTGGTGGCCATCGTCGTGCAGAGCCTCCTCTGGCCGCGTTATGCGCGGGAGGAATTCACCAAAAATACGCGGCTGGCCTTTGCGGATCTGCAGTCCTGCTTTCGGGCGACCGCGGGCGCGGTCTTCAGCGGCGGCAGTGTGGAGGCGTTGAAGCAGGCGGAGGAATTTCCCGCCCGGATCTCGGCCCTGCGAGGGCTGCTGGATTTCGGCGCGCGGGAAAGCCAGTATTTCCGCGACCGGCTGCCGACCTACTTCGAAATCACGAACTGTCTCTCGCGCATCGCCTCCGCCATCGCCACCTTGTCGAGATCCCTGCCGCCGGAATCCTACTACCATCAAAACCTGCGGATCGAAGCCACCGCCATTCACGCCGCCCTGGAGTCGGCTCTGGGCGATCTAGCAGGAACGGACTCCGACAAAATGACCCGCGCCAACCAGCGTGAGCATCTCAAAAAAGCGTTCGAAACCCTGGAGGCAAAACTGGCGGAACTCCGCAGCGATCCCGCGCTCTTCACTTTGCCCGCGGAGCAAACCATGGCCTTCGGGCTTCACCTGCTGGCCGCCGATGAAATTCGTCAGCAGATTGAAAGCGCCCACGAACTGCTCGACTCCCTGCCCGCCATGGGAGACCTGCGTGGACACCGCGAACCGGAACCATTCGTTTCGCCGATTCCCCCGCCCTTCTGGATTCGGAGCGGCATCAAAAGCGGCATTGCTGTGGTCCTCGCGCTCATCCTCGACGACTGGCTTCAACCACCCGGCGCTTCGATGTTCGTGCTCGGCACCTGGGTAATGACGTCGCTCAACGCCACCAGTCCGGGCGGACACGGTGACTGGAGGGCATTTCATTACGTGATCTATTCCATCCTCATCCTCACCGGCGTGAGCCTCATCCTGCTGGCCGTCCGACCCCTGCTTTCCAGCTACGCCGTGATGAACACCATTATTTTCGTCTGGCTGTTTGTCTGGGGTTACCTCTCTTTCACGACCCGCGGTATGACCATTCCCATGCAGCTCGCCATGCTCATGGTTGTGGGAATTCTCGGGCTCAACGGTCAGGAGGCCATCACCTTCCAGGCCATCGTGGATTTTTTCTTTGGTCTGGCATTTGCCCTCGTAGTCGCCTCCCTCGTGCAGCGTCTCATCTGGCCGTCACTGCCGCAGTGGGAATTGCGGGATCGCTTTCTGGAGCTGCTCCGCCTCTGCCGACGCGTCCTCCACGAGGGTCCTCAAACCATCCCCCTCTGGCAAAAAACGCGCCTCGCCCTCATCCCGGGGGAGGCCAGTCTGCGCATTTCCCGTCTCACGTCCCCGGTCGTTCCCGCCGGCGAGCGGGAGCTTCTCAGCGCCTACCTCAACATGCTCCGCCGCGTGAGCGGACAACTCACGGTCGTCGTCGGCCGCATGGTCCCCCTCCTGCCTTCCGATCACGCGGAGTCGGGCCGCGCGCAGGTCACTCAACTGGAGGCCGAAATGCAGAATCACCTGGCGGCGCACGAGACCTCACTCGAAACCGCCGAACCTCCCCGCATCGATGCCGACAAATTGAACACGCTTCTCGCTGGGTGGCGCGAATGGATCGCCGACCTTCGCGTCTCGATGCTCCATCGCGAATTTCCTTCCCACGAAATTATCCGCCTCGTCGGACTTTCCGGCCGCTACGACGAGGCCGGCCAGGACCTCCTGCGCGCGGGCGAACAGGCCGGCCATCTGAGGCTGAAGATGTACATGGGCGACTACGTGCTCTAAGCAAATCGCCCGTGGGGACCTGCCCGCGCATGACCACCGCCTCGGCATGCCACGGAATTCCTTGGCCGTTATCGGAAATTCTGCCAGACACACCCCTATGCAAACCGCCCCCACGGAGGCTCTCAGCGAGGCTGAAGAGCGTTTCGAAATCATCCGTCGGAAATCGGGATTTTTCCTCGCTCCGGTGGGGTTTATTCTCATGCTATGGTGGACCTCGTCCTTCCTCTCTCCCGAGGCGAGTCGTCTCAGTGCCGTGCTGGCGCTGATGGTGCTGTTCTGGCTGACCGAATCAATTCCCCTTCCCGTCACCGCGCTCCTCGGGGCCGTGCTCAACATTGTGCTTGGCGTGGCCGATGCCAAAACCGTGCTCGCGCCATTTGCCGACCCCATTGTTTTTATCTTCATCGGCGGATTCATTCTGGCCAGGGCCATGATGATGCACGGGCTCGACCGCAGGGTCGCGCTGGGCGTGCTTTCCTTCCCCGGCGTGAGCAAAAGCCCCGGCCGGGTATTGGCCGCCATGGGACTGGTGGCGGCGCTGGTGTCCATGTGGGTGAGCAACACCGCGACCACCGCCATCTTTTTACCCATCGCCTTCGGGGTGCTGCGCAGCCTTACCGGAAGCGAAGTCCTGCGCAACAATACCTATGCCACCGGCATGATGCTCATGCTGGCGTATGCCGCATCCATCGGAGGAATCGTCACTCCCGTCGGTTCCCCTCCCAACCTGATCGCAGCCGGACAGTTGGAAAAACTCGCGGGCATCGAAATCAGTTTTTTCACCTGGGTTCTGTTAACCCTCCCGATTTTCGCAGTGATGTTCGGGGTGCTCTTTTTTCTCCTGCGCTATTTTCATCCCGCCGATCCCGCCTCGATGGGGCGGGTGGGCGACTTAGCATCCTTTCTCGCGCAGCAAAGAAGGTCCCTGGGCCGCTGGACGTCCGGCCAGAAAAGCACGGCAGCAGTCTTTGGCCTCGCCGTGATTTTGTGGATCGGTCCGGGACTGCTCCAAGCCACCCTGGGCAGTGATCACGCCTCCGTGCGGTTCGCCAGCCGACATTTTCCGGAATCCATCGTCGCTCTGCTGGCGGCTTCCCTGCTTTTTTTTCTGCCAGCCGGAGGGGGCCGCAAGGCCATGGTCTGGGAGGAGGCCGTGAAAATCGACTGGGGCATCATTCTTCTGTTTGGAGGCGGGCTTTCCCTCGGAGCCCTCATGTTCAGCACCGGTGTCGCCAGGGAACTCGGCAACGCCGTTTCCGGATGGTTCGGCAGTGCCGCCGGCCTCTGGACGCTTACTGCCGTGGCCATTGCCGTCGGCATCGTGCTTTCCGAGACGACGTCAAACACCTCCTCGGCCACCATGCTCTGCCCGGTTGTCATTGCGCTGGCCGACTCCATGGGCGTGAGCCCAGTGGCCCCCACCCTCGGTGCCTGTCTTGGTGCGAGTATGGGGTTCATGCTCCCAGTCTCGACCCCGCCAAATGCCATCGTTTACGGCTCGGGCTTGGTCCCCCTCCCCGCCATGCTCCGCGCGGGATTTCTTTTTGATCTTCTCGGTTTCGCCGTGATCTGGTGTGGCCTGCGGGTGATGTGCCCGCTGCTCGGGCTGGCCTGACTACCTGCCGCCCGTGATCCCCCAACCCATCATTTTCGCCGCATCATCGAAGATGTGACTCGTCTTGCTGCCGAACTGCACAAGGATGACCTCGCGACCGTTGAAGGACGCACTGGAAATCAGGCAACGTCCCGCCGCAAATGTGTAGCCGGTTTTCATCCCGTTAAAAACCGGTGAGCGCTTCAGCAGCTTGTTGGTGGTTTCCAGGGTCTTGGTCCGACCGTCGGCATACACAAAAGTGTAATACTGCATGCTCATCATGCGGCGCAGGACGGGTTCCCGATAGGCGCGGAAAGCAATGCGGGCCATGTCCCGTGCGGTGGACTGCTGGGCACCGGGCAGACCGTGGGAATTCACAAAATAGGAATTTCGCGCCCCGAGTGAAGTCGCCTTGCGGTTCATCGCCGCGGCAAAAGCCGCCATACTTCCGGAATGGTCGCTGGCCAGCGCGGCAGCGGCATCGTTTTCACTTTTCACCATCATCGCCGTCAGCAACGACCTCCGCGTATACGACTGCCCGGCCTTCAAATACAACTTCGCCGGTTCCACCATCGTGTCGGCCCTGGAGACCACCAACCGACCATCCAGATCGCCCCGGTCGACGACGAGCAGGGCCGTAAGTAGCTTCTGGGTGCTCGCCACCTGCGTCGGCGAATCGGCAAATTTCTGGAAGAGCGTCCGTCCACTCTGCGCATCAATCATGATGGCGTGTCGCGCATAAATCGCCGGCGCTTCCGGGGGCCAGACCGCCGGGTCCCCCATCGGCGCGGCAGCAACAGGAGGCGGAGCCAGTTCCGCACGCGGCACCGGACGGTCTGGAACGGATGGGGTGGCACAACCCGCCAGCGCGATTACACCCAGGAGCAAAAAGATTTTTTCCCTCATGGCCGCGCAAACTCCCGTCTGGCGGAAAATCAATCAAGCTAATTTCCCGTGGGACATTTTCGCCTTTTGAACGGAAGCCATCACGCTATAGTGCCGGGCATGAAACGGAATTTGACCGCGCTTTTGCTGCTCTGCCCCGCCCTCGCCCAAGCGAACCCCGGAGCGGGTCACGCTCACGGATTCTCCGACGGCATTTTTCATCCCCTTCTTGGCCTCGACCATTTGCTGGCCATGATCGCGGTCGGTCTTTGGGCGGCACAGCTTGGCGGCCGGGCAACCTGGGCAGTCCCCGCGAGTTTTATCGGAGTGATGGCCTTTGGCGGTCTGGCTGGGGCGGCGGGATGGAGCCTACCGATGGTGGAAACAGGCATCCTTGTCTCCGTCTTTTTGCTGGGGCTTCTTGTGGCCTTTGCCGTGCAGCTTCCGGCCTGGGCGGGAGCGCTGCTCGTTGGTTCGTTCGCCGTTTTTCACGGCCATGCGCACGGCACCGAAATGCCCGCTGCCGCTTCAGCCGGGCTCTACGCCGGGGGATTTGTACTTGCGACGGCGGCCTTGCATGCGGCGGGGCTGGGGCTTGGTATCGCGTTGAAAGACATTTCCTTCGCGCCCGCGCTGCGCGTCGCGGGAGCTGTCGTGATGCTGAGCAGTGTGATCCTGGCCTTCGCATAAGATTCAGCGGGTTGACCCCACCGGTACAGGACGCCGTCAACTCGCTCACATTCAGTCATGCCACCCCGGGCAATCTGGCGGGTGCATTTTTTAGTCAGCTTTCCGAAGGCGAACTCGCCATCACTCTTGATGCTGAACTGACGTCGGCCTTGCGGACGCCCTCAATTCGACTGGCGCGTCAATTTCGACGTCTCCAAAGCCGCTGACTACTCCAATCCTTCGTGGGATTATCAATGAGGTATTGACAAAATAGCCCCCCTTGCCGATATGGAATCGCAATGTCTTTCATCAGAAAATATGTCCGAATCTTTTGGACAGCAGCTATTCTGATGATGGCAGGAGGATCGATGCTCAGTGCCTCCGCTGACTTTTTTTGTGCGGAATCACAGGCATCCTGCGAAGAGCAATCCCATTCCAGGGAGTGCCCAACAGACCATCAGTGCTGCCATTTGCACGCACAGATGCCGATGATTCTCACGGAAGCCAATCCCATGCCCGGCGTCTCGCTGGCTTCCCAATCTTTCCCCGGTCACGACGAACTCTGCCCCGATGGGCCTCGCCGGGAAATTGACTACCCGCCCCAATTGTCCTGACGCATCGCGGGCGAAGTGTGCCCGCAAATCGCGCCACCCGGGCGATGCCGCCCGGTCTCCCGAGCCTCAGGCTCGGATTCTGTAAATCCACTCAACCGGAGATGTTTTTTCCCCGGCTTATCAGGACAAACCATGAAAAACTTCCTCATTCCATACTTCGTCGGCGGGCTCACAACCCTGCGAAATGTCACCCTGACCCTCGCGGGGATGACCGCGCTTTCCGCGTGTGCCTCCAACGCATTGGTCAAACACCGGGACTCCCACCTCCCCATCGAAACCCTTCCCTCGGGAGCGGGCTCGATCTTGAGTGTTCGCACTCATGAAAGCGCCGACCGCCTCTATGTGGCCGGCCACGCCAGGCCGCATCAACTTTTGCGACCGGCCCACGTGGATATTCAATTGATTGGTGCCCATGGCCGGATCCTTGCGGAGATAAAAGACGAGCTAAATTCGCCTAAACACCCGCGGGGCACCCACGCCCGTTCCGGACGTCATTCTTACGTCGCGAGTTTCCCTCTTAGCGAAGCCTGTCAGGCGGTGAAAATCCGGGTCAATTATCACAGCGGAAAACACTCCTCATGATGCGAATTCCTTTGCTGGGACTGGCGATCAGCCTTGCTCTCTCTCCAATTTCCGCCATTGCGGATCTTGCCCTCACGGCGGACTCCGCCGCACGCCTCGCTTGTGAAAAAAATCCCGAACTCCTTGCCGCACGCACCCTCGTCGCGGAAGGGGCGGGACGTGCCCGGAACTCCGGGCGACTCACCAATCCCGAAGTGGATCTGGAAGTGGCCGGAGGTCAGGACTTCGAGGGCCGGGTGTCCGTCGGTCTGACCCAGCGATTTCCGCTCACCGCCCGCTTGCGGCTGGAGCGAAATTTTTCCGCCCTCGATATCGAAACCGCGCGGCTGGAGGTACGGCAAAAAGAGGCGCAACTTGCCATGGCGGCAAGGGGGGCATTTTACGAACTGGCCGGCGCTCGCGAATCCATCTCCTTGGCCAGCCGCCAGGCCGATGTGGCCCTGGCATTGGTTGAGTCCCTTAAAACGAGCACGGCGGAAGGTTTCACATCCAGCCTTGATGCAGGACAGGCCGCGTTGGCCGGGGAGGGTTTTGCCTCCTCGCGCGAGGCACTCCGCGCGGAGGAAGCCCTCGCGGCTGGACGCCTCGCCACTTTGCTGGGGGAGAAAGCCGACGTTCGAATCATCCTCAAAGACACGCTGGCGCTGCCCAAGGCGCTACCCGCCAATCGCTCCCTCGGTGACCGTCCCGACTTGCGACTGGCGGAGATGGCGGTCGAGGCCGGTGCTGTGGATGTGTCGCTCGCCCAGGCTTCACGCTGGGAGGATGTCGGCGTCGGGGTTTTTGTCGAAGGCGAACGCTTCCGGGACGAACCGGAAGGGATCGAGCCGGAGGCACTCATCGGCGTGCGCTTTAGCATTCCCCTTCCCCTTTGGAACAACGGCCTGGGCCTTGTCGCCGAAAAACAAGCCACCGCCGAAAGACGCCACCAGATGCTCGCCGCCCTGCGCCTGGCGGCCCTCAATCAAGCGCTCACCGCCCACCGGGCCATGACCGCATTATACCGCGCGGCCACTCTCCTGGAATCCCGCGTCCTCCCCGCTGCCCGCAAACAGGTCGCCGAAACTGAAGCTGCATATCAGCGCGGCGAACTCGACCTGCAAGCCCTCTTTCTCGCTCGCGAACGGCTGTCCACTTCCGAAACTGCCGCCCTCGAAGCGCGCAAAAAATTCCATCTTTCCCGCATCGAATGGCTCACCGCCGTGGGCGAATCCCGCTAGTCATGAAATACACCCTCTCTTTATATCTCATCATCCTCGGCATTGGGCCCATAGGTGCCGCGGAAGAAACGGGCGGCGGCAGTGCTAATACCGTCGTGCTGAACGAGACCGGAGTGAAAAATCTCCGCATCGAAACCGTCTTAGTGGAGGAAGCCGATTTCGAGGAATCCGTCTTTGCCCTCGGACGCATTGACGTTTATCCCGGCCGCCGCGCCGCGATCAGCAGCCGTATTCCCGGTCGCGCCCTGGAAGTTTTTGCCAAACATGACCACCCGATTAAAAAAGGCGACGTCGCCCTGATCGTGGAAAGCCGCCAGCCGGGCAACCCGCCGCCGCGCGTGGATGTGGTCGCTCCGATTTCCGGACTGGTCAGCGCCACGTACATTATTCCGGGTGAACCGGTCGAACCGGATAAGGTGCTGGCCGAAATCCTCGACCTCTCCGAAGTTTATGCCCTCGCCCGCGTGCCGGAACATCTCGCCGGCCAACTCAAACCGGGGCTCAAGGCGCGCATCACCGTTCCCGCCGCCGGGAATCAGAATTTCGAAGCCGATCTCGAACACCTTGGCGCCACCGCCGACGCCGAAAGCGGCACGGTCGAGGCCGCGTTTCATGTCGAGAATCCCAAGCTCGACCTGCGCCCCGGGATGAGGGCGGAGTTTTCCATTGTGCTGAAAAAACGCGCCGGAGTAACGAGCATCCCCCGTACCGCGCTCCAGGGCGATGCGGCCAACCGCTTTGTTTATGTGAAGGATTTTGATCTGCCGAATGCCTTCGTGAAAACTCCCGTTGTGGTCGGGGAAATCAACGACCGCAGCGTCGAAATCGTCAGCGGTCTGCTGCCCGCCGATGAAGTTGTCACGCGGGGAGCCTATTCCCTGGCCTTCGCCGGCGGAGGAAGCATTTCCCTCAAGGAGGCTCTCGACGCCGCCCACGGTCACGAACATGCCGAGGATGGATCGGAGCTCTCCGATGCCAAAAAAACGGAACCGCCGACCCTACCGGGGCAGAACGGTCAGAACTCTTTTTGGATGATCACCAGTCTGACCTTTTTTGTCGCCTGGCTGGTTACGATCTTCCGCAAGAAGGGAGCCGCCCGTGCTTAATCGCCTTATTTCATGGTCGCTGACGAATCGACCCATTGTCGTCGGTTTTTCCCTCATTCTTCTCGCCCTTGGCGTCACCACTGCCCTGCGGCTCCCAGTCGAGGTGCTGCCCGACCTCACGAAGCCGACTGTCGTGATCCTCACCGAAGCCCCCGGCCTCTCACCGGAGGAGGTTGAAATCCGCGTCACTCAGCCGCTGGAAAGCGCCCTCATGGGCGTCGCCGGCCTCACCCGACTGAGATCAAATTCCGATGTCGCGCTCTCTCTGGTGTATGCCGAATTCGACTGGGGCACCGACATTTATAAAAACCGCATTCTCGTGCAGGAGCGCTTGCAGACGGCCCGCGAGCAACTCCCGGACGGTGTCCAACCTTTCCTCACACCCGTCGCTTCACTCATGGGCGAAATCCTTCTCGTCGGCGTTCGCTCCACCACCAAGGAAGGTCAGCCGGGCTACATCCCGCCCAGCGAAGTCCGCTCGCTCGCCGACTGGACCATCAAGCGCCGCCTGCAAAGCATTCCCGGCATCGCCGAGGTCCTGAACATGGGCGGCGGCATCAGGCAGATTGAAATCCAGCCCGATCCCTACCGCATGCAGGCTCACGGAGTGAGCTTCGACGAACTCACCGCCACCGCAGCAGCCGCCGCTAACACGACCACCGGAGGTTTCCTCACCACCGGCCCCACCGAGATCATGGTCCGCAATCTGGCCATGACCACCGACCTCACCGCCCTAGGGCGCACGGTCATCAAAAAGGTCGGCGACCGCCCCATTCTCCTCACCGATGTGGCCACCGTGGCCTGGGGGATCGAGCCCATGCGAGGCGATGCCACCGTCAGCCAGGCCCCGGAAAAAACGCCCACGTACGGCGTGATCATGTCCGTGACAAAATCCCCCGGCTTCGACACCCGCTCGCTCACCCGGCAGATCAAGGAAGCCCTCGACGAACTCGCACCGACCTTGCCCAAGGGCGTCGAGACCGTCGTGCTTTTTCAGCAAAAGGATTTCATCGACAACGCCATGGGCAACCTCCGGAGCGCCATCATCGAGGCAGCCGTGATGGTCGCTGTCGTGTTGTTCATATTCCTCCTCAACTTCCGCACCACTTTCATCACCCTCATGGCCATGCCCATGAGCTTCGCCATCACTCTGCTCACCTTTCAATGGCTAGGTGTGTCCGTAAATTCCATGACCCTTGGCGGCCTCGCCGTCGCCATCGGCATGGTGGTGGACGACGCCATTGTGGATGTGGAAAACGTCTTCCGGCGATTGCGCGAAAATGCCTCCCTGCCTAATCCCCAGCCCAAGCTTGCCGTCATCGCCCGCGCGTCTGGAGAAGTCCGCAGCTCCATCCTCTACGCCACTGTGCTCATCGTGCTCGTCTTCATCCCCCTGCTCGGACTCACCGGTGTCGAGGGCAAGCTTTTCGCCCCCATCGCCATCGCGACGATCATCAGTATGATCGCCTCCTTTGTCGTTTCCCTCACCCTCATCCCAGTTCTCTGCTCCTTCCTGCTCAACCCGAAACCCGGCCACGACCACCCCGACGGCTGGCTTGTGCGCTCGATGAAACGCCTGCTCCGCTCCACGGCCCTGCGCCTGGCGTTCGAGCTGCCCTACCCGGTTCTGGCCGTCGTCCTCTTCGGTGGGCTCGCCGCCTTCTCCCTCTATGCCAGCATGGGCAAGGATTTCCTTCCCGCCTTCAAGGAAGAAACCGCCCTTATCGCCGCCACCTCCGCGCCTGGCACCTCGCTTGAGCAAATGAACCAGATCTCCGACGCGATTGAGGAACAAATCCTCGCCGTGCCCGAAGTTTCCAAAGTCGGCCGCCGCCTCGGCCGTGCGGAACGCGGCGACCACGTCGTGCCCGTCTCCACTGCGGAATTCGATGTGGATTTCCGACAGGGCGGGAACGCGAAGGGCCGTTCCCGCGCCGAGATCCTCGCCGACCTCAAGTCGCGGGTTCAATCCGTCCCAGGCGTCTTCGCGGTCGTCGGTGGCCCTCTGGCCGACCGCATCGGCCACATGCTCAGCGGCGTCTCCGCCCCCGTCGCCATCAAGGTCTTTGGTCCCGACCTCGACACCCTCCGCCGCCTCGGCACCCAAATCCAGGGCATTGCCAAAACCATTCCTGGCTTCGCCGATGCCAAACTCGACCAGCAATCCTCCATCCCACAGCTCCGCATCGAAGCCGACCGCGACCGCGCGGCGGCCTATGGCATCACCCCGGGGATCCTCAATGAAAAACTCAGCACCCTCGTGGGCGGGAAATCCGTGGCCGAACTGCGCGAAGGCCAGCGCGCCATCAATCTCGTCCTGCGCCTGCCCTTGGCCTGGCGCGACTCCCCCGAAAAAATCGCCCAGCTTCCCATCGACATCGGCGGACGTTTCCTTCCCCTGCACGCCATCGCCGACGTGCGTGAAGCCAAGGGGCCCAATGTCATCTTCCGCGAAAATGGCCAGCGCCGCTTCACCATCGCCATCAAACCAACCGTCCGCGACGTGGGCGCCCGCGTCGCCGAATTCGAAAAAATGGTGGCCGACCAGGTGAAACTCCCCGAGGGCTACTTCGTAACCTACGAAGGCGAGTTCCAGGCCCAGCAGGAAGCCACCCAGCGCATCCTCATCCTCAGCGCCGCCGTTTTCGTCATCATCGTCTTCCTGCTCTACGGCTACTTCCAGAGCCTTTCGCTCGCCCTGCAGGTGCTGCTCAATATCCCCCTCGCCCTCGTCGGCGGTCTTGTCCTCACCTGGCTGCTGATTGATAACATTAGTATCGCCACTCTCGTCGGTTTCATCGCCGTCGGTGGCATCGCCGCGCGCAATGGCATCATGATGCTCTCCCACTACCTCCACCTGATGAAACACGAAGGCGAAGAGTTTACCCGCCAGATGGTCGAGCGAGGCACCCTTGAGCGCATGGTCCCGGTCCTCATGACCGCCCTCGCCGCCGGCATCGCCTTGATTCCATTTGTCCTCGCCGGCGACCAGCCCGGCAAGGAGATCCTCCATCCCGTGGCCGTCGTCATTGTGGGCGGTCTCGTCTCCTCCACCCTGCTCGACTTCCTCATCACTCCGCTGATTTTTTATACCTTCGGCCGCCAAGCCGCCACCGGGGCCCTCGCCCGCAACGCCGCCGCCGCGCAATGAACTTCCCTTAGCGTGGAGCCGATGACCGCACTCCTCTCTTTTTCCCAGCAACCAAAAAAACCAAACCAAAAGAATGAAAACACCCATCCTCACCCTCATCGCCACCCTCATCCTCGCCTTTCCGGCATTTGCCGCCGACAACCACGGACACGACCACGCCAAAAAAGAGGCCGGCCCGAACGGCGGAAAAATCCTCACCGCCATCGAACCGCACGCGGAATTTTTCGTCACGAGCGACCGCAAGGTGCAAATCACTTTTCTCGACGACGACGGCCAGGCCATCGCCCCCGCCGGGCAGGTGGTCACGGTCACTGCCGGCGAACGTTCGGCTCCGAAAAAGCTGGCGTTCGCTCAATCCGGCAACGTACTCGTCTCTGACCAGCCCCTGCCCGAAGGCATGGCCTTTCCCGCCGTCGTCCAGATCAAGGTGACGCCGGAGGCGAAAACTGTCGTGGAAAAATTCACCCTCAACATGGCGAAATGCCCCGAGTGCAAACTCGCGGAATACGCCTGCACCTGCTCACACTCCCATTGATTTCGCCCACCTGCTTCGAGTGTATGACAGGAAAGCAGCCGAGCGAGGCTTACCATTGGAGTTCACGCTTTAGCGTGTGCCTCCCTGAACAGCCTAAAGGCTGGACTCCAACATCGTAGCTCCCGGCGACCGCCCCCCACGAGAAAAATGCACCAAACCTGACGCGACGCTCGCCTAGCGCGCAAAAGTGGTTTTACTCTCGGCCATGGTCGCACCGACATGCTGAAACCTCCCCTTGCCCGCCTTTTCACCAGCGTAGCCACGCTGTTTGTTGCCCTGACTTTCGCCACCGCCGCACCGTTTTCGACGGTGGTGATCGACGCCGGTCATGGCGGACACGACCGGGGGGGAATTCCGACCAATATTATCCCGGAAAAGGGCGTCGCCCTCGATACCGCCCGTCGCCTGCAAGGGTACCTGCGGGCGGCTGGACTGCGCACCGTGATGACCCGGAGCAGCGATGTTTTTGTCACCCTCGACAATCGCGTCGCCGCGTCGAACTCGACGCCCAACTCCATCTTCGTCAGCGTCCATTACAACTCCGCCCCCCGCCGCGGTGCCAACGGCATCGAGACCTTTGCCAACACGGCCGGACTTCCCCTCGCCCGGCGCATTCAGCGCAACGCCATGAAGACCACCTACGGGGAGGACCGGGGTGTGAAACAGCGCGGCTTTTACGTTCTCCGCAAAAATCGCAAACCCTCCGTCCTCGTCGAGTGCGGCTTTCTCACCAATCCCTCGGACGCAGCCCTCGCCGGCCGCGCCAGCTACCGCGACAAACTCGCCCGCCAGATCGCCAACGCCATCCTCGAATACCGCCGCGCGCTCTAAAAAAATCGGCCCGTCCTCTGGCGCTCGGGTTTTGGACAAAATCCGCCCACTTTCCCACAAGCAAGGCCCATCCCCCCGCAAAAACGCGCCTTCCCCCAGGAAATCTGCTTGCCTGTACCTGCGCTCCAGCGATTCTCGCAGCCGTAAATCTCATCTAATCATCATGTCCGATACAGTCATCACAAGCATCCGAGCCCGTCAGATCATTGATTCCCGGGGAAACCCGACCGTCGAAGCCGACGTCGAACTCGCGGGCGGAGCCATCGGGCGCGCCGCGGTTCCGAGCGGTGCCTCCACCGGCGAACACGAAGCCTGGGAACTCCGCGACGCCGTCAAAGGCGTTTATCTCGGCAAAGGCGTGACCAAGGCCGTCGCCCACGTCCACAAAACCCTCGCGCCGGAACTCGTCGGCCTCGATGCCCTCGACCAGATCGGCATCGACAAAACCATGATCGCCCTCGATGGCACCGAGAACAAAAAGAAGGTCGGCGCCAACGCCATCCTCGCCGTCTCGCTGGCCACCGCCAAAGCCGCCGCCGAACAGCTTCAGGTTCCGCTCTACAAATACCTCGGCGGACCCAATGCCAAGGTTCTGCCCGTCCCCATGATGAACATCGTGAACGGCGGCGCCCACAGCGACGCCCCCATCGATTTCCAGGAATTCATGGTCATGCCGAAAGATTTCCCGACCTTCTCGGAGGCCCTCCGCGCCGGCGTCGAAATCTTCCACTCCCTCAAGGACGGCTTGAAAAAACGCGGCCTCTCCACCGCCATTGGTGACGAAGGCGGATTCGCGCCGAAGTTCGCCTCCGCCGAGGACGCCCTCGACTCCATCGCAGCTGCGGTCAAGGCCGCCGGATACAAATTCGGCAAGCAGGTCTTCATCGCCCTCGACTGCGCCTCGAGCGAGTTCTACGACGCCACGAAAAAATCCTACATCTTCAAAAAATCCGACGGTTCCAAACGCACCGCGGCCGAGTTGGTCGAATACTACAAGAGCCTCTGCGCGAAATATCCCATCATTTCCATCGAAGACGGCTGCTCCGAAAATGATTGGGCCGGCTGGAAGCTTCTCACCGACGCGCTCGGCGACAAGGTCCAGCTCGTCGGAGACGATCTTTTCGTCACCAACGTCTCCTTCCTGCAAAAAGGCATCGATATGGGCGTGGCCAACTCGATCCTCGTGAAAGTGAACCAGATTGGTTCGCTCACCGAGACGCTCGACTCCATCGAACTCGCCAAGGAAAACAAATACACCGCCGTCATCAGCCATCGCTCCGGGGAAACCGAGGACGTGACGATCGCGGACATCGCCGTCGCCACCAACGCCGGCCAGATCAAGACGGGTTCGCTCTGCCGCACCGACCGTGTGGCCAAGTACAACCAACTCCTCCGCATCGAGGAACAACTGGGTTCCGACGCCGTTTACGGCGGCAAGATGCGGTAAGCCTCCGCGTCCCAAACAACCATTCGCAAAAGGCGGCACGGAACTTTCCGCGCCGCCTTTTTGCCGTTGAGTATCCTGTAGCCCGCCCCGGCGGGGCTGGCCTCCAGCAGGCCCTCACACCATGCTTGCCGAGCAAAGCCCGCACGCTAAACTACACTCCATGAAATCCGACGGCCGCCGCCGCAAAGATTCCTCATTCTTGAAGGCGCTCAACCGCGTCCTCATGTTCCTTGCCTTCGTCGGAATCATTTGCATCGTCAGCCTTTGGTTTTACCCCGAACTCAAGCGCCGCGACTCCATGGTGCGAAACCTGGAACAAAAACAGGCCCAACTTGCCGCAGAAGAATCGCTCAATAAGCTGCAGACGCGCGAAGTCTATCTCCTCGAGAACGATCGGGAATACATCGAGACCATCGCCCGCGACCGCCTCGGCATGATGAAAGAAGGCGAAACCATCTTCCGCCTCGACTCTGCCAAGGCGCAGGAAGTTAAGGAAAAGTGACGCGTACGCGCTTCGCGCGCAACGCTGAACGTCGAACGTTCAACTTTGAACGCCCAAGTTCGCCTTGAGTGGACAGTCCGCGTCCATCCTTGTCATCCCGCCAAATTCCCCTTTCAATCACTTTTCCTTTATGACCGATAACCTTGACATGATTGACACCTCCGTTGTCTCGACGCGCATCGCCGAGCTTCGGAGGTATCTTTGACTTGCCCGTCCTCACTCAGAAACTCTCCGAAATCGAGGCCCGCATGGCCTCACCCGACTTCTGGAACAACAAGGAGGCCGCCCAGCGCGACGTCGAGCAGGTCTCTGCCCTTCGCGGAAAAATCCAGCCCTTCCTATCGCTCGCATCCCGGGTCGAGGACCTTGAGGTCCTGAAGGAATTGGTCGCGGAAGAACCCGCCGAGACCCAGCCCAAGGCCCTGGCCGACGCCCGCGCGGAATTCGACGCCGTGGTGCGCGATCTGGAAAAATTCGAACTTCAACAACTGCTTTCCGGCGAGTTCGACAAATACCCCTGTTTCCTCACCATCCACGCCGGAGCCGGCGGCACGGAATCCTGCGACTGGGCCGACATGCTCC
Organism: Terrimicrobiaceae bacterium; assembly: GCA_041752695.1. Lineage (GTDB taxonomy): Bacteria > Verrucomicrobiota > Verrucomicrobiia > Chthoniobacterales > Terrimicrobiaceae > CALCJD01. Next base: position 209,858 of record JBGSVZ010000038.1, on the reverse strand, counting down.
TCCGCATGTTTAACCGCTGGATGGAACGCAGCGGGCTCAAGAGCGACGTGGTCGACATGCAACTCGGCGACGAGGCGGGCGTCAAATCCGTCACCCTCCGCGTTGCGGGCGACCATCCGTACGGCTATTTGAAAAACGAAATCGGCGTGCACCGTCTCGTCCGCATCTCGCCGTTCGATTCCAACAAACGCCGTCATACGTCGTTCGCCAGCGTGGACGCCGTCCCGGAAATCGAAGACGCGCCCATTGAGATCAATCCCGCCGATATCGAACGCGAAACCTACCGCGCCGGGGGCAAGGGTGGCCAAAACGTCAACAAGGTGGAAACCGCCGTGCGCCTGCGCCACGTGCCCACCGGTATCGTCGCCGCCTGTCAGGCCGAACGCAGCCAGGGCCGCAACGGCGAAATGGCCATGGCTCTGCTCAAGTCGAAACTTTACCAGATGGAGGCCGACAAAAAGCGGGCCGAGGTGGACCGTCAATATGGCGAAAAAGGCGACATCGCCTGGGGCAACCAAATCCGCTCCTACGTGTTCCAGCCTTATCAAATGGTCAAGGACCTGCGAACCGGGGTGCAGACCAGCGACATCCAGGCCGTGATGGACGGCGACATCGATGCGTTCATTGAAGGGAAACTGCGCGGTCTCACTTACAAGAAGGGCGCGCAGGACGACGATCTTTAGACCCATGGGGTTGGCTGGCATATCCGTTTGGTTGCTGCCGCTGGCGGTCTCCGCCCCGGCAGCACCCCAGGACCCCGACGACAATCTGACTCGGGCGGGAGATCTCGTCTCGGCGATCTGGAACCATCAGATTATTCACGCCGACAACATCCAGGCCTCGGTGGGAAAAATTGTCCTCGGCGTCCTCGGGCTTACCCTCGCCCTCGTTATCGCCCGAGCCCTCTCGACGTTCACTTCAAGCGCCATCCGTCGACGTTTCACCCTCGCCACCGAACACGCCGAAGTCCTGCAAAAAGGGATTTTTTACCTGCTGGCCACGCTATTTGTCCTGACCATCCTCAATTGGCTGAGCATCCCCCTCACCGTGTTTGCCTTCCTCGGCGGAGCCATTGCCATTGGGATCGGTTTTGGCACCCAGGCCCTGATGAACAACTTCATCAGCGGACTCATTCTGCTTTTCGAACGGGGGATCCGGGTGGGTGATTTAATCGACGTGGACGGCAACCTCGGACGCGTCACCAAACTCGGCAGCCGCTGCTCCCAGGTGCGCAAGTTCGATGGCGTGGAAGTTCTCGTGCCCAACAGCATGTTCCTCGAAAAAAATGTCATCAACTGGACCCTCACCGACTCGACCCATCGCTACGATTTCACCATCGGCTTTGCCTACGGGACGGACACCGCGGCCATCCTCAGCGTCCTGCGTCAGGTCTTGGACGAACATGCCGAGGTTCTGAAAGACCCTGCTCCCGCCGTCTATTTCGATGCCTTCGGAGATAGCGCATTGGTTTTTCACCTCTACTACTGGCTCGCCCTCGACCGCAGCAACGCGCTGCAGGTCGGCAGCGACCTCCGCCTCCGCATCGACGCCCTCTGCCGGGCAGCAGGCATCGAAATCCCCTTCCCCCAGCGCGACATGCGCCTGCATTCTCCGGAGCCATTCAGGGTGCGGATTGAGAAGGGCCCGGAATAAGGTCAGCCTTTTTTTCGGACATCATTCCCGTCGAGATCTAGGACTTCAATCTCCCCAGCCAAGATATCCTCCTGAAGCAAAGTGAGATACTTTTGAAGCTCCTCGCGGAACTTGGGATTCGCGGGGCTTGCATTCGAGCCGATCGGATCGTTCTTGCTCCGATAGAATAACAGGAACAGGTCTCCCTCCGCCACGATAAGGAGATAGATCACGCGTTTGGGACCCATTTTTGACGTACCGTAAGCTTTGAGCAAACGCGTTCCCGCCGGAAGTCCCGGGCCAGCCAGGGGAGTGGCCAGGGTCACAACCGCCGTGCGGCGCAGCACAGCCATGTCGTCGTCGGAAATTTTACCCCCGAATTCCCGCTTGCGAATCCGCCGGGAAAAGATGATCTGCATTTCAGGTCTTGCGCGCCTTCCAGGCTGCCGCGATGCCATCCATTCGAGCCTGGGTTTCTCCATCCACCGCGATGGCCTCCACCGTTTCCGGCCCGGCTTCGAGGGCAAAGGGGATGCTGCGCGTTTGGACAATCTTGGTCAGATACAGCCGGACTGCCGTGGGTAAATCGAGACCGATGGCCGACAAAACGGAATCAGCCTCGTCTCGCAATTCGTCCGGCAAGCGGATCTGCAGCGTTTTCATATTGGATGTATTGGAAACGCAATGATATTGCGCTGATAAGCCCATGTCAATCAAACGCCCTTCGGGTCAGGGAAAAGGAATCACGCCTCGATTGACAGGACACCAGGGTGATGCAAGATGATGCCATGTCCTCAGAATCCGCCAAACGGCCGCAAACGGGCACCCGGATCACCGTCACGGTTCCGCCTTCCGATTACGAGCAGGTCTGTCGCATGGCCCGGGCCAGAAAGGTGTCCAACGCCTGGATCATTCGCGATGCCGTGGAAAAATACATCCAGGCCGACACGCCGCTTTTCGCCGTGAAGGAGGCCCGTTGAAAACGGGCCCGACGCACCGCGCCCAACCACTTTCCATGACCGTCCACCGTGCCGCCAAATCTCCCGTTCCCAATCCGGACACCCCAAAACACGCGATATTTTCGTTTTTCTCCGGTGCCGGTTTTCTTGATCTCGGGTTCGAAACATCCGGGTTCGAGGTTGTTTTTGCGAACGAACTCAATCGGGATTTTGTCGAAGGCTACCGCCACTCCCGCACGCGAATGGGACTACCCCTGCCCCGCTTCGGAATCGCCTGCGATTCGATTGACGATCACCTCCGGCCAGCAGCCGCAGAGGTTCTGAAAAAACACCTCGCCGATGTCCGGGCGAATGGGCAGACGGTGGGATTCATCGGCGGCCCGCCCTGCCCGGATTTCTCCGTGGGCGGAAAAAACCGCGGCCACACCGGCGATAACGGACGGCTTTCCCGATCCTATATCGACGTGATCATTGCCCAAAAACCCGACTGGTTCGTCTTTGAGAACGTCAAAGGTCTCTGGAGAACAAAGAGGCACCGGGAGTTTTTCGACGGACTGGTGTCGGACCTCGAGGCCGCTGGATACGAGACGAAATCAAAACTGCTCAATTCGATTGAATTCGGCGCGCCGCAAGACCGCGATCGCATCATCCTTTTTGGAGCCGCCAAAACCTTCATGAAGCAAAGAAAGATTGCGATGCAGAGTTTTGACTGGGGCGCCTCGATCAAACACCCGGAGCGCACGGCCTTTGCTTTCGACTGGCCCTCCACCTCGAAGTTCGGAGGTTCTCCTCGCCCCACCAAAGCCCCTGCGGAGCTCACCGTGCAGCATTGGTTCCAAAAAAACGCGGTAACCAGTCACCCAAACGCAGCACATTGCTTCACGCCGCGTGCCGCTTTGCCGCGTTTCCAGTCCATTCTGGAAGGAGATGACAGCAAAAAATGCTTCAAACGCCTGCATCGTCATCGCTATTCCCCGACCGCGTGTTATGGAAATAATGAAGTGCATTTGCCTCCCTATGAGGCAAGACGGAACCGGGCGGCACCTTTAGTCGCGAGAAGCTAAGAATTTGTTCCCATTCCCCCTGCAATAGTTACTCCTGATTTCCATGAAAACGCCACCAGATCAAGACGCCGTTCAAGACCGAACGAAATGGAGTGACGTCCAAACACTCGACGTCCTGAAAATGTATTTGTCGCCGGGTGGAAACACTTTGGATGTAGGAAACGAGGAAGTTACCCTGCTTGCGAGTGAGCAGAACAGGCAACCATCAAGCATTGCACTTAAGCTAAAAAACTTCCGATATTTGGATCCAGAGGCGGAGGCAGCTGGAGCTAAGGGAATGTCTGGATTTTCCAAAAATGACGTGAGTTGTTGGAAGAGTCACGCTGGCAGAAGGCTTTCCGATCGGGCGGTGAAGACCATCCAGCAAAAAGGTTGGCAGGATCTCTTGGAGTCGGGGGGAAGTCATAATATCATACCAAACACCCCCATCACCCGCGCCCTCCTAGCCAAGCCCTTTCTCATCCTCACGGGTCCGTCCGGCACGGGCAAAACCAGGGAAGCCATCAAGTTCGCCGAGAGCCTGACGGACCGCGAATCCCGGGCGGTAGTGGCGGTGGGCGCCGACTGGACGGACAACCGCCATGTCCTTGGATACCTGAACCCCCTGGAAACCGAAGACGGCGGGGAAGCCCGGCCGATCTACGAGACCACGCCGATTCTCGAGCTGATTCTTCACGCGAACGAATCGGCGGAGAAGCCGCACGTCTTGATTCTCGACGAGATGAACCTTTCCCATGTGGAGCGGTATTTCGCCGATTTTCTCTCGGCCATGGAACTGAAGGACAAAACCGGAGCCCTAAAACTGCACGCCGCTGGCGAGGCGGTGACGAGATCGGGGCAGCCTGTCCCGGGAAACATCGATTTTCCCGCGAATCTTTTCGTGATTGGAACCGTCAACATCGACGAGACGACCCATATGTTCAGTCCGAAGGTTCTCGATCGGGCGAATGTGATCGAGATACACGCCGGGGAAACCGCGCTGGGGGAATTTTTGCGCAGGCAGGAGCCCCCGGCAGGGATCGCCGAAGCCCGGGATTACGGGATCCCCTTCCTGGCAGCGGCGGGTGTCATTCAGGGCGATGAGGACGATCCAGAGGTTACGGAGGTTCCGGCCTTGCCGGATACGGTGCGGCAGGAAGCGGCGGACCACCTGATGGCCTTGTTCCGGATCATGAAGCGGGGCCGCGGCGAGTTCGGCTTCCGTACGGGGCGGGAGGTGCTGGCCTATCTGCGGACCGCGCATTTTCTCGCGGGGCCCGGGGACGCAGAAAGACTGGCCTGGGCCGCGGACGGGAAGTGGCACGGCTCGCTCGATGAACAGATTTTGCAAAAAATTCTTCCGAAACTGCATGGCAGCCGCTCGCGTCTGGCTCCGCTGCTCGGTGCCCTGGCCCGGTATTGCGCGGGCGGGGATGAGGCGGCGGCGCTGGAGCACTTCCCGAAGGACGGCGCGGCACCAAAGCGCACCCTGCAAGCCGCGCGCGGCGTCGCCAGTCCGAAGTTCAAGACCTCCTACGAGAAATTGGAACGCATGATCGAAGTGCTCGTGGAGGAACAGTTTGTGAGCTTCATCTGCTGATTTTTCCCTCCGGATGAACGTTTGCTCGGCCATCGCCTTCCGGCTGGAGTCCGACACCTGGTGGGTGCTCTCCACGCCGGGTTGCCCCGAGACCCTGAACCCGGAGGACGAGGCCTTTCCGGCGCTGCGCGACGGGATCAAGGCCCATCCCGCGCGGGGCGATGCCTCGGGATTGCCGCCCATCGTGCTGGAGGAAACGCCGGGAGGAGACAGGCTCATCCGGTTGCTGGAAACGCAGGCCTACGATTGGGAAGTGGTGGGGACGGACAAAATAACGGTGGCAAGTTCCCTGGAATCCCTGCCGCGCCGCCAATGGAGCACCCGGCGGGTAAAAACCCTCTCCGGCTCGTTTGCGGTGGTCAATCATCTGGGGATGGCGGACTTCACCCTCACCGTCGGACAGACAACGCACCGGTTCGTCTTTGAGGTGGTCTCGAGAAAACTGGATTACCATACGGAGTTCCGGCAGATCACGGAGGACATTGCGGATTTCTGCCAGCAGGTGCTCCTCCATTGGGATGCGCCGACGTCCTTGAGCTTCGGAACCGATGCGGAGCACCCTGCACGCCTCACCCTGGAGCAATTTTTGTTTCTCCGCTCGCATCTCCCTCCGGGCCGGCTGGAAGAGATTCTGGAATCCCTCCAACGCCGGCCGAACTCCCGATTCACCCGGGAACTGCATTGGACCCCCTCCGCCTCCGCCGGATCGCGCGACTGGCTGTCCGACCCGGCCGCCATGGCAAGGGACTGGCACAGGCGGCCGCCGGGGAGCCGCCTCCTGCCGGCGCAGGTGCGGGACATCCGCAAGGAGGAGTCCGTCGATACGCCCCCGAACCGATTCATCAAGTTCGCCCTGCTCCAGTTTCGGAATTTGTGCCGCGAGGTGGTGGAGAAGCACCCCGCCGCACTCAGCCTCGCCCGGGAGGCGACCGGATTGGGCGAGGCGCTGGATGCGGCCCTGGCGCGCCCCTTTTTCCAGCAACTCGGCCCCATGGCCAGGCTCCCCCTCGACAATCCCACCCTCCGGAAAAGAAACGGATACCGGGAAATTCTGCGCGCATGGCTCCTCACCCAGGCGGCCTCGGCACTCTCCTGGGATCGCGACGAGGAGAGCTACCACGGGCCGACCCGGAACGTGGCAACGCTCTATGAGTATTGGATTTTCCTGCAACTGCACGAAATCCTCGACGGGATCGAGGGAGTCGTCCGTGGCGCGGACAACCCCCGCCCCGCAGAGGACGCCGAACCCTTCCTGGAAAGCAGAAACGGCGAGATCGTCATCAACCTCAAACGTGGGCGAAAAACCTGCGCGCCCTTTACCATCACACTGGGGGGCGGCACCGTCCTGCGACTGCATCTCTACTACGAGCGGACCTTTCAGATCCAGGCAAAGGCCACCGGAGCCTCCTCCTATTCCCGGCAGTTCAAGCCGGACTACACGCTCGCGATTTTTCCCCTTCGCTTTGCCAACGAACAGGAGGCGGCGGCGGACGGCAAGATCGCCTATCTGCATTTCGATGCCAAATACCGTGCGGAAAACCTGAAGATGATCTTCGGCGATGTCGACCAGGACGACGCCCTTGATGCCGAGAAGCAGGAAGGCAAAGCCACCTCCACCTATCAGAGGGGGGATTTGTTGAAAATGCACACCTACAACGATGCGGTGCGCCAGACCGCCGGTTCCTACGTGCTCTACCCCGGGTCCGACACGGAGACGACACTGAGCAAATTCCACGAAATTGTTCCCGGCGTGGGTGCATTTGTCCTGAAGCCCGGCCAACCGGAGTGCCGGGAAACGCTCAAAAATTTCCTGCGGGATGTTTTCCGGCACCAGGCGAACCAGTTCACCCAATACCGCCACTTCACCGATGTGCTTCACGCCACCGTGAGGGAAAATCCCGTCGAATACGGGGGGCTGAAAACCTATCGGCCCGGCGCGGCCTGCGTGCTCGTTTACTTGAAGGAGGAGGTGCGGGAATTGTCGCGGGCGAAGCGGCTGGTGTACACCCGCGCGCTCAAAAACGACGAGGACCGCTCCCCGATCCGCATCCAGCTGGGAAATATGTCGGGCGCTGTGCTTTGTCCCTACGCCGGAAGCCGGACCGAAAGAATTTCGCTGCGTTGGCGGGCCCAGATTCTCTCGTGCGAAATGATGTCGAAGGAAACGCTCTGCAATCTCCTTCGCGCCGAGGACTGGCCGAAGGATTTGCTGCCCACCACCGCGTCGGCGTATCTGGTGTTTCATTTGGACGAGCCATCGGACACCGACAGGCGCCTGATCACCCGCCTGACGCCCCGCGGAAGCTACCAGGCGATTTCCCGGTCATTGGGAGAGCTTGATGAATGCCCGGCGGTTTCTTGATGGCGAGTGAAACCGTCGCCCCATCCACCCACGTACTCCCGACCAGCGTGGCGCGGGGAAAGGCCGGGATGCCGGTTTCGTGATTGTGAATCATCCCCACCAGCATCTCGACGGCGGCTCCGCCCACCACGTCGTTGTGCTGGTCCATTCCCGCCCAATCCGGGGAATCCGTCCGCCATTCGAGCTGAATCAACCCGACATCGCGCGGCACGGCCACGGGCAGGTTGGCCAGCCAGCGGCGCACGACATTGTAGAGCGTGAGAATCGCGTCCGGGCGTTCTTTTTTCAACCAGAGCCCGAACCGCTTTTCCTCGGCTTCCGTTTCCCCGGTGAGAAAAAACGGCCTGGCGCGCTGGCGGGCCGGGATGTCCTGCTGGGCGGTGCGAACGCCCGCACTAAACCGTCCATCCACCAGGCGGTCAATCACGGGATCAATCACCAACGCCGGCCGTCGATACCCGAGCTCGATGCCCCGCTGAAACGCCCGCATCGCCAGGATATGGTGATCGGTGCTGGCAAAGGATAGGGCCGGATCCCGGGTTCGCACGCCCGTTACGACAGCGGGAAAACCTGCCCATGTGGGCAAAAACCGATCGGGCAAACGGTTCTCCCGCATCAGCCCAACCACCAGCGCGCCCCGAATCCCGCGGGCTTCGAAGATCGTGTTTAACCGCACCCCGTCCAGATCCGGATCGTGCAGCCAGAACTCATCAAGCGTGTAGCCCAGTTCCTGCGCCCGCCTTCGGCAGCCTTCCACATACACCGGAATCGTCGGATGGTCGCGGAAAGCCTGACGATCGAGATTGGCGTTGAGCAATGCCAGCACCGACTGAAATCCCGGCGCCCGGGCGCGGCGCATCTCCGTCATCAACTGCGCGACCACGGCATTTTTCCGGTATTTCAGCCGCCGGGCGGTGGCGGCAATGCGGCGCCGGGTGACTTCCGGAATCTGCGGACTATTCCGCAGCGCCAGCGAAACGGTGTTTTTGGAAACCCCCGCGGCGCGGGCCACGTCAGCCATGGTGGGAGACTTTTTCATCACGGCGATTTCCACGGAAAAAGGGCCGTTGGAGTCCAGTCTTTAGGCTGTCTGAATGGGAAGCAGGCTGAAGCCTGAACTCCAACAGTTGGCGGCAGCGCGGCTCGCATCCTGACAGTTTGACATTACTGTCAAGTAACCGGACGCTTTACGAGGGAAAATGCCCTGCGATGCTCCCCGATGTATGCGTTTCTCCCTCGGTATTGACTACGGCACAAACTCTGTCCGGGCCCTCATTGTGGACTGCGCCACCGGCGCGGAATACGGCACAGGGGTGGTGGATTATCCCAGCGGCCACCAGGGCGTTCTGCTGGACCGTCACGACCATCACCTCGCCCGGCAAAATCCGGCGGACTACCTTTTCGGACTGGAAAAAAGCGTCCTGGCGGCTCTTGCCCAAGCGACAGGGAAGCCGGGGTTCTCAGCCGCAGCCATCGTCGGGATCGGCGTTGACACCACCGGGTCGAGCCCCCTCCCCGTCAACGCGGAAAACCACCCACTGGCGCTGCTCCCCGAATGGAAAGACAGCCTTCCCGCCCAGTGCTGGCTGTGGAAGGACCACACCAGCCACCTGGAAGCCGCCGCCATCACCAGCCTCGCGGCGGAACATCGTCCCCACTTCATCGCGAAATGCGGCAACACGTATTCGTCGGAGTGGTTTTGGTCGAAAATCTGGCGTTGCCGGAAAATCGCGCCGGAAGTTTTCGACGCCGCTTTCAGCTGGGTGGAACTGGCCGACTGGATTCCCTCGGTGCTCGCGGGCGTGAAAGATCCCCGCGCGATTCAGCGTGGCGTTTGCATGGCCGGACACAAGGCGCTCTACAGCGACGAGTGGGGCGGACTGCCGGACAAGGAATTCCTTGCTTTGCTCGACCCCAGCCTCGCCGACTTGCGCGACCGCCTCTATGAAACGGCCCACGATGCGAGTCACGCCGCCGGGGCCCTGTGTCCGGAATGGGCCGCGCGCCTTGGCCTGCCGGAGGGAATCCCCATCGCCATTGGGGAAATGGATGTGCACTACGGAGCCATCGGCAGCGGCGTGCGGGAAGGCACGCTGGTCAAAGTCATTGGTACCTCCACCTGCGATTGCGGGGTCGTCTCCGCCGACAAGGTCGTGCCCGATATCCCCGGCATCTGCGGCATCGTGAAGGGGGCGATTCTCCCGGGGTTCTACGGTATCGAGGCCGGACAATCCGCCGTGGGAGACATTTTCAAATGGTGGGTGGAAGTGGTCTGTCAGGGCGACGCTTCCCTGCATGCCGAACTCACCCGGGAGGCCTTGGAACTGAGGGCCGGGCAAAGCGGCCTTCTCGCTCTCGATTGGAACAACGGAAACCGCACCATCCTCGTCGATCCCATGCTCACCGGACTCCTGCTCGGCCAGACGCTTTACACGACCCGCGCGGAAATTTATCGCGCCCTCATCGAAGCCACCGCCTTCGGCGCGCGCGCCATCATTGAACGCATCCGGGAATACGGCGTTCCCATTGACAACGTCGTGTGCGCCGGCGGCATCGCGGAGAAAAGCCCGCTGGCCATGCAAATTTACGCGGACATCACCGACTGCACCATCCGCGTGGCGGGTTCGAGTCAGGCCTGCGCTCTCGGGGCCGCCGTCTCCGCCGCGGTGCTGGCGGGTGTCCATCCCGACTTTCCCGCGGCGCAGAAGGCGATGACTTCCCTGAAAGATGTCGCCTATATCCCCACTCCCGAAAGCCAGAAGACCTACGACCAACTGTATGCCCTCTACCGGGACGTTCACGATGCCTTCGGCGGCGTGACAAAATCCGCCGATCTTTCGCAGGTCATGAAACGTCTCATCGCCCTCAAAACCGCTCAATAACCCTCGTCCCTCTAAATGAAAAATCTCTCCACTCCTGAAATCTGGTTCGTCTGCGGTTCGCAACACCTCTACGGCGAAGGCCCGCTCAAACAGGTCTCCGCCAATGCCCAAGCCGTCGTTGACGGACTCGCCAAGTCCAAGCACTTGCCTCTTCCGCTGAAATTTAAGGCATTGCTCACCACTCCCGACGAAATTGCCAATCTTTGTCTCGAAGCCAATGGCAATACGAACTGCGCCGGCCTGGTGATTTGGATGCACACCTTTTCGCCGTCGAAAATGTGGATCCGTGGCCTCACTACGCTCAGGAAACCCTTCCTTCACCTCCACACCCAATTCAATCGCGACCTGCCGTGGAGCACGATCGACATGGATTTTATGAACCTCAACCAGGCCGCGCACGGCGACCGCGAAGCCGGGTTCATCCATACCCGTCTGCGCCTTGGCCGCAAGGTGGTTGTCGGCCATTGGTCTGACGCCGAGGTTCAGCAGCGCCTCGGATCCTGGATGCGGGCAGCCCGTGCCTGGCACGACTGGCAGGGGGCGAAAGTGATTCGTTTCGGCGACAACATGCGGCAGGTGGCCGTCACCGAAGGTGATAAAGTGTCCGCCGAAATCCAATTGGGCTTCGCCACCAATACCCACGGCGTGGGCGATCTCGTCACCCGGGTCAATGCGATCTCCGACAAGAGCATCACGGAACTTTGCGCTGACTACGAAAAACAATACGCCGTAGTCCCCGTGCTCAGAAAGGGCGGGAAACGCCACGACGAACTGCGCTACAGCGCCCGACTTGAACTGGGAATGTCCGCGTTTCTCGAAGAGCTCGGCGCGGTCGCGTTTACCGATACCTTCGAGGACCTGCACGGCCTGCGCCAGCTCCCCGGCATGGCCACCCAGCGCCTCATGGCGACCGGATACGGCTTTGGCGGGGAAGGCGATTGGAAAACTTCGGCACTGGTCCGAGCCATGAAAGTCATGGCCCACGGACTGCCCGGCGGCACCACTTTCATGGAGGATTACACTTATCACCTCTCGCCCAAGGGTCACCAGGTGCTTGGCTCGCACATGCTGGAAATCTGTCCCACCATTGCCTCCGGGAAACCCAAGGTCGAAATTCACCCGTTGGGTATCGGTGGCAAGGAAGACCCGGTGCGTTTTGTCTTTGATGCCCCGTCCGGCGAAGCCCTCAACGCCTCCCTGGTCGATCTCGGAAACCGCTTCCGCCTCATCATCAACGAGGTCAAGGCGGTGAAGGTTCCCAAAATGCCCCACCTCCCGGTCGCGCGCGCCGTTTGGGAATGCAAACCCGATTTCAAAACCGCCTGCCAGGCCTGGATCCTCGCCGGCGGAGCCCATCACACCGGCTACAGCTACGCCGTCACGGCGGAAATGCTGGAAGACTTCGCCACCATCGCAGGCCTGGAAAACGTCCTCATCAACTCGGACACCCGCCTCGCACAGTTTAAGCAAGACCTGCGCAGCAACGAAGTCTATTATCACCTTGCCGACGGCTTTCGAAGTTAAGCCTTAGTCACTCTCACTTATGAACCAGCGCACCCTCCGGGAAGAATGTTGTCAGGCCAACATCGCATTACCGAAAACCGGACTCGTCGATCTCACCTTCGGCAATGTCAGCGTGATCGACCGCGCCGCCGGCCTCTTTGCCATCAAGCCGAGCGGCGTGGATTACGCAAAACTCACGCCGTCCGATATGGTGCTGCTCGACCTCGATGGCAACGTCGTCGAGGGCGCACTCAAGCCTTCCTCCGACAGTCCGACGCATCGACGTCTGTTTCAGGCCTTCCCCGACATCCGCTCTGTCGTTCACACCCATTCCCGCCACGCCGTCTCCTTCGCCCAGGCGGGTCGGGGGATTCCTTGCTTTGGGACAACTCACGCGGATTATTTTTACGGCGAAGTTCCGGTAACGCGTCCCATGACACCGGAAGAAATTCTTCGCGCCTACGAATGGGAGACGGGGAACGTCATTGCCGAGCGTTTTGCAAAACTCGATCCGGACCATATGAGCGCGGTGCTGGTCAATGGCCACGGCCCCTTTGCCTGGGGACCCTCCGGTGCCAAAGCCTTGGAGAACGCCCTGGCGCTCGAAATCGTCGCTGAAATGGCCCTCAAGGTTCTGCAGCTCAATCCGGCTGCCGAACCCATCTCGTCGTTCCTGCTCGACAAGCACTTCTTCCGCAAACACGGCCCGGCCGCCTACTACGGCCAAACCGCGAAGGACTAACGCGCGTTGCGTTTGGCTTGGTTGCGGCGGCCAGTCGCCAACACGTGCCCATGCCTGCGGCCCATCTGGCCACTCTGCGCAATTCGCATCTGGCGAACTTTCGCCTGGGTTTCCACAGCCTTCAGCGCCTTTGTCGGATTCCCCTTCCCCCCCCGCTTGGGTCCGGCCGGAACTGCCGCCTTGGGACGAGCGGCTTTTTTCGCCTTAACCGCTGCCTGTTTGGCCGCCACTTCCGCGGCTTTTTCCAACTTGCCCAACTGCGCTTCGAAACGGCGCAGAGCTTCTGTAAACCACGCCACCTTCTGCGCGGTGCGTTCGGGCACCGCCGCCGTCTTGGTCTTGCGGGCTTGCTGGATCCCAAGGTCCCGCCATTTAGCAAGGAAGCCGCGCGTGCGAGCGATCTTCGCTTTCAGCACCGCAGCCTTGAGAGACTGCAGCTTTTCCGTTCGGACGGTTTCAAGCAGTTGAAATTCTGTTGCGGTGCACTGCCGTTTGGCTTGGGGATAGGGAATCGTCATAAGAAGGAGAGATTTACCAAATCATCGTAGTGTGTTTTGCCAGGACAAGTCAAAACCCACCGTCGTCCAACCGGGAACCATGACCGTGCGCTCGCCGGCCTGCCTGCTCTCACGCAAAAACCCTGACACGAAAAACGGCCGCCGGGGTCCCGTGCGTGGCGTGGACGCGGAGGATGAGCTTTGCCGTGGTGAGTCTCTGGTTGTGCTCCACCCGGGCCGAGTGGTTATTGCGCACCTCGCGCAGAACAACTCCCTTGTCGTCGAGCAGATCGAAGTCTCGCACCAGGAAGGGCACGGTTTCTTCGGGGTGCGTCATAAGCACGCTCTCCATGGGGTGATCCCAGTCGGGGTCGAACTCGATGACGATACGGGCAATGTCCACGGGCTCTGTCCAATTCAGGGTCAGCTCGGGTCTTGCGTCGGCGGGGTCGGCGACCCAGGCATTGACGGCAGTCGTTGGTCGGGCTGGGCCGTGATTGACATTGGCGGGGGAAAAACCTTCGAGCGGGGGAATTATCGTCATCGCGAGGTTGTGTCCCTCGGGGCGGCGTTTCGGCAGCCAGAATTCAAAGGTGTCAATGCCGATGCCATCCGGGGGCGATTGCACGCTGGACTTGGCGACGGCTTTGTTGAAGGCGTTGCTCACCGAGACCACACCCGTGATTCGCTGGTCGGCAAGACGTACGGAAAGAGACGGGTTCTCGCAGAGCTGGATGAAATAATACCCGGCGCGGTCGAGGGACTTGGTAAATCGGATGTCGGGGCGGGACTCGCCAGCCGGCACGTCGAGTTCGAGGGTTTCAAGGGTTTCGTCCGGCGTGAAATTGAAGGACCTTTGCGATCGGCGCAAAGCCACGCGCAGCGTGGTCGCGGCTTCGGCCACGAGGGGGAAGGCAAAGACCGGGCATGGGCCTTCGACCAGCGGGAGCAACATGGCCCACGCGCTTTCGAGGTTGAGGATTTTTTCACTGGCCTTGATTTCACCGAGCCTGCATTCGGAACTCGCGGTGATGGTCGCCGACGCGGCGAGGTCGGCGGGATCACGGATCTCGCAGTTGGGGAGAAACTGTCCGCTGCGCTCCAGTCGCATTTGCAACTCGCGCAGACCCTCACCGCTGGCAAGGTCCCGGGGGCTGAGGCCCTGTTCCCGACAGACCGCCGCGGCAATGCCCACCGCTTGACCGCCGGCGGCGCAGGTGACCATCACGCGGGTGGAACCGAAGGCGACGTGGGTTGCGCTCATCACACGCCCCGCCAGGAAAAGGTTGGTGATGTTTTTGCTGTAGTGGCAGCGGTAGGGAATTCCGTAGACACCTTTGGCATGCCACTGGGTGCAGCCGGACAGCTCGGAATAAACACCATCCGCGGGATGAAGGTCCACCGCCCAGCCACCATGATAAACCTCATCAGCAAAGACGGTTTGCTCTACGAGGTCCTGCTGGCGGATCATGTAATCGCCCTCGAAACGGCGGCTTTCACGCTTCCCGGGGATGGTGCCGACCCACTCCAGATTCATCGTTTCCGCTTCGGGGAACTTGCCGGAGTTTTTGAAATAGTTCCAAACCCCGTAGATAACCTTCCAGAGTTCCCATTTGATTTCTTCCGTCTGATGGACCGTATCAAGGCGGCCCCCGTATTCGAGCCACCAAAAGTTGCAGCCCTGCATGTTGGTATGAAACTGCCGATACCGCGGGATCTTGGTGATGTCATCGAGCGCCCAACTTGGCGGAACGAACTTGACCGGAGTGCCAACGTCCTTGCTGTAGAAATACATTGAGTGCCCGAGCAACTGACCGTAAGCCGCATCGGGCGCGAAGGCCTCACCGAATTCTTCTTTCGATTCCGCCCCCATACGGAAGGCGGCTCCCGCCATGAACCCGATGATCCCGTCGCCGGAGGCATCGCAAAAAAGAGGCGCATGCAGGAGGTAGCGAGTCGAGTTCTGTGAGCAGAAGGCATGGACGGCCGAGAGGGTGTCCGGGTCACTCTTTTCCACCTCAAATGCGGCGGTGTTGAGCAGCAGGGTGATGTTGGGCTCCCCGAGACACTTTTCCAAAAGCACCGTATCGAAGATCATGGCGTTGCCCTGACGGTTTCGGTAGAGATTTTCTTCGAGGATCTCGTTGATCACACCGCCCTCACGGGACCAGCGGTTATTGTTGCCCAGATGGGACGTGGCCCCGAGCGCCCAGAGGCGAACCTCGCTGGAGGCGTTGCCACCAAGCACCGGGCGGTCCTGGACGAGAACGACTTTTGCGCCTTCGCGTGCGGCGGCGATGGCACAGCAGGTCCCAGCCAGGCCACCCCCGACGACCACGAGGTCGGCGTTGATGGAGACGGCTTTCAATTCGCGACGGTTCGTGGCATGTTCGATAATCATAAGTAAGATCCTTCGGGGTTAGTTTTGTGAGGCGGTGGTGCGCGAGATACCGCTCACCCAGATGAAGAGCAAGGCAATGGGATGCAAAAAGGCCATGGCCAGAAACCAGGGCCCGTATCCCTGACCGGAAACCAATTCGAGCAAGGGGCCCACCACTTGTTTGAAGGCCACATCCAGAAACCCGGCGGGCTTGCTCGATGGGCCCGAGACCATGGCGGCCACAATCATGTTCATGATGATGCCACCGAGAGTGCTACCCGCCGCAATGACACTGAAAATCGTGCCGAGCGAGTGCTTGGGAGCGACATCCACGATGAGCGCGCTGATGTTGATGAGCCAGGAAAGCGAGGCGAATACCGTGACCCCGGTCAACACCATCGTGACGGGCAATCCACTGGCCGACGCAATAAAGGGCGAAAGCGGCATGAGACAGGCGCAACCGAGCATGACCCACAGACGCGCCTTGACCGGCTGCATACCCCGCTTGATCAGCGCACCGGAGAGCCAGCCACCGAACAATGATCCAACCCCGGCCGCGGCGTAAACAATCCAGGTGATGGTCAGATCCGATTGGGCGACGCCCCGGTCGGTGTTGAGATACTTCGCAAACCAGAATTGATAAAAATACCAGACCGGGTCCGTGAGGAGCCTTCCCACCAAAAGCAGCCAGAGCGGTTTGAACCGAAGCACCTGTCCCCAGGACCATCCCGCTTCATTCGCGGTTGAGGTTTCCGCAATTCCATCTTCGATAAGATCCAGTTCCTCGCGGCCCAGGAACTTGCTTTCGCGGGGCTTGCGATAAAGGAACAGCCAGGGGATCACCCAAAGAAGGCCAGTCAGCCCTGTGATTAAGAAAGCCATTCGCCATCCGGTTCCGTGACCGAAGAGCGAGTTGATCCAAGGCATCTTTTCGGCATAATCAAATCCCGCCAGAGGGATCACAATGTAGGGAGCCAACGTGGCACCAACCGTCGCCCCCATGGTATAGAAGCCAATCGCCAGGGCCCGCTCCCGGGAGGGAAACCACTCCGAGACGACCTTCGATGCGGCTGGCCAGATCCCCGCCTCACCGAGACCCAGGGAAAACCGGATCGCACTCATGGAGCGCATGCCCTGCGCCCACGCGGTCGCGACATTCGACAGCGACCACCATACGACAAACAGCAGGGTGCTGTTCCGTGCGCCCATGCGGTCCACCAGCTTGCCCGAAACGAGATAGGCCAGGGTATAGGCGATCAGAAAAATATTGAGAACATTCGCGTAATCGCGGTCATCCAAACCCAAATCCGCTTGAATGGTTGGTGCGAGCACCGAGAGAACCTGGCGATCCACGTAGTTAAGCACCGCGGCGAGGAAAACCAGCACCACAATCCACCAGCGCATTCCTTTGATTTTCATAACTTAGGGTGTTGGGGTGGTTTTTGCGCCTGCCTCAAATTGCAGATAGGCCAGGCTGATGCACCAGGAGGCACCATAGTTCACCCAACCTTCGGGGTGGCGATAGACACCCTCGGGATGAAAGGGAAACATCTCGGTGCCGGGGGCGGAGGAAAGCGATCCACGACATAGCTCAAGCCTCGCGCAGGTATCTTCCTTGTAGTGTTTGGGCCACCCCCGCTCGACCTCCGGAAAGCCCATCCCTGGCTTGGCCGGCGCAGCGGCCAGCCGGGGGTTGCGGCCAAACACGTGATCGATGGCCGCGGTGCTAATCTGCGCCAGGCGGGCCTTTTTTTCCGGGTCTCCCACCACCCAACTCGCCGCCGTGGCGACGGCAGGAAAGGAGATCAGGTTGCCGAGGTCATTGACTTTGGGAATCGACCAGTGGTCTTTCAAATCGAACCGCCGATAGTCCCAGAGATTATCCGATCGGCTCAGCGCGACATCCACCCACTGGTCGATTTTATCCCTCAAGCCAGCAGGAGCTTGCTCCGGATATTTTTGCAGCAGCCAGACGAGATTCGGGATGGTGCGATGCTCGCTCATGCGGTGTCCCTTGGTGGTGCGCGGGTCGTTCCAGTCGAGGTTCTTGACACACCATTCGGCTTGCTTCACGGCAGCATCCAAATAGATCGCGGCATCACCCCGGCCCTCCCGTTTCGCCACTTCATGCATCAGAAGGTTGGGCACAATCGAATGCCCGGGAGCATGTCGCCCTTTATACGGATGAAGCAATCCGCCCATGGGATTGCCCTCCTTCAGGTCGTCCGGGGTCAGATAGGTTTGAGGATCCCACCATGGGCTGATCGCGAGAGATGGCCTCCAGTTTCCGAAACAGAAATCGCGAACCCTCTGATAAAAGGATTCGGGCAACCACTGTTTGAGTGCCGGCCAGGCCCAGAGAACATAAGCAAGCTGTTCCACGGTCTGAGGATGGACCTTCCATTTATCCGGATCCTTGGACGGGTCGTGGGTCAGGGGGTTGACAAGGTAAAATCCCGCTCCCCAATGGATCAGCTTCACCACATCGGGCGCATCTGCGGCGGGTGGTTCAAGATCATAATAGGCCCGTACGGAATCCATGAACCCTTTGCCGCCCGGGTCTTTGTCATTGAACGTGAGGTCCGGGGAGGTCACCCTTTTTTTGTCGGCCTCCCAGTCGATTTGTCGTGGCATCGCCTCGACACGTTTCGGGTCAGCGAGATAAAAAAGGGTCAAAGCGGGAATGATTGCATCGTAATAAGTCCCATCGCGCCAGGGACACCCGCCATAAGCGCTGGGATGGGTTCCCACCGCGGAACGGGAATCCACCAGAAAATCCACCGCAGGCTGCCAGAACTGTTCCTCGTAGAGTTTTGAACGAACCAGGAACGGATCGCTGGTCACCTTCGCCGGCCCCTCCAACTCCACCACAAAGCGCCGGACAGAATCCTTGGGACGGAACGCTGAAAAATCCCCGATGCCGGCATGGATGTCGCCGTGAAACAAAGCATCGCCCCCGTCCGCAGACCGAATGAAAAACTTTGTTCCGTCCTTCGCTTTCGGAGCGGTGAATCGCTTCGGACCGCCCGTCTCATATCCCACCTGGTTCACGGCAACCGGCTGCTCGCCAAGGGCCGGATCCGCGTTGACCTGGGCCAAGGCGAACTCCGCGAAGAACACGATCAACAGCCAGGCCGACAGGAGGCGCCGGGAAAAACTCGGGGGGAAACGCACAGCATTGAAATCAAACGCATTCCAAACAGGCTGTCGAGGGGGGCTGGCTATACAATTTACTCATTCCGTTATACTTTTTATGCCTCCCGAATGGCCCGGGGAGTTTTCCCCGTGTGGCGCTTGAACCACTTGGAGAAGTGGGACAGGTAGGTAAAGCCGAGTTCGATGGAGACTTCCTTCACGCGGGCCTCGGGTTGGAGGAGGCGGTGGCGCGCGTGTTCGATGCGAAGTCTGTCCCAGTATTGAGTGGGCGTCGTTTGCAGGTCGCGGCGAAAAAGACGGACGAGGTGATTTTGACTCAGGCCCACTCTGCCGGCGAGCCGCCCACCGTCGAGCGGTTCGCCCAGGTCGTGGGTGTGCATGAGGTCAAGGATCGTGCGGACGCGTTCGTCGATGCCGGTATGACCGGTATGGGCAATACCCCGGTCTGCCAACACGTCGGCTAGCGCGACAAGCCATCGAAACAACAGCTGTTCGATGCGGAAAAAAAGGGGCATGTCCACGACATGATCCCGCGCGTCCCAAGTATCCGGGTTCACCCGTTTCATGGTGAGCAAGATCGGGCGCACCCATTTCTCCAGATCGGGGGCATCCGCTCCATCCACGACCATGCTCAGACCCTTATCAAACAGGTGCGACCCATCCGGCCAGCGGGCATCAAAGGCGAGGGAAATCAGTCGAGCATTGCCGGAGAATGTCTGCACCCGCTCCCCTGGCTTGACGATGAGCCACTGTCCCGGCTCGGCTCGATAGCGTTTCCCAGCATGCTCCACCTGCGCCCAGCCTTCACGGACCAACCACGCTCCGCTGTTCGTATATTCTGTCGAGCGCAAAACCGCCCCCGCATCTTTTCGCCCCCGTGCCACCGGCAGATTGTGACACCACAGCAGGTGGATGTTCAGATTGAGCCAATCACGGTAACGCATGGTTTTGGGGCCGGTCCTGTGCGCTTGATGCGGTTCGTTGGGCTGGCGGGCTTTGCAAGGGAGGAGTGTGCCTTCGAGGACGTTCTCCGGCAAGCTGTCATGTGCAAAGAAGCGGAGCGTCCCCGGCGGGAAGACCAATTCAGAGAACTCCCTTCACCCGAAGACCGGCCTGAGCTAGGGGTCTGGAGTGGTTTGCTTTTCCTCATCAAACCTCAAATAGGCAAGACTTAAGCACCACGCGGCTCCGTAATTCACCCACCCCTCTGCGTGGCGATAAGTTCCCTTCGGGTTAAAAGGAAACATCTCGGTGCCGGGTGCGGAGGAAAGGGAGCCCCGGCATGTTTCCAAACGAGCGCATTTACCGTCTGCGTGATGTTTGGGCCAGCCGCGTTCCACCTCGGGGAAGCCCATCTGAGGCTTGCCCGGCGCAGCGGCGAGGCGCGGATTGCGGCCAAAAACATGATCGATGGCGGCGGTGCTGACCTGCTCCAGGCGCTCCTTTTTCTTCGGATCATCCACCACCCAACTGGCTGCCGTGGCAATGGCCGGCAGGGAAAGGAAATTGCCGACATCGTTGAGCTTCGGAATAGCCCAATGATCCTGCCCATCGTATCGGCGGTAGTCCCAGAAGTTGTCTGACCGGCTCAGGGCGACATCCACCCATTCGTTGATCTTTTGCTTTAGTCCAGCCGGGGCTTTGTCCGGATACTTTTGCAGTAACCACACGAGATTGGGAATGGTGCGGTGCTCGCTCATACGGTGACCCTTGGTGGTCCGCGGATCGTTCCAATCGAGATTCTTCACGCACCACTCGGCCTGCTTCACGGCGGCATCAAGATAGATCGCGGCATCACTCCGGCCTTCGCGTTTCGCGACTTCATGCAGGAGAAGATTGGGGACGATGGAGTGACCCGGTGCGTGCCGTCCCTTGTAGGGATGCAGCAAGCCTGCCATCGGATTGCTCTCTTTCAGATCCTCGGGGGTGAGGTAGGTCTTCGGATCCCACCACCGACTGATCTCGAGGGAAGCGCTCCAATGCGTGAAAACAAAATCACGGACCTTGTCGTAGAACGATTGGGGCAGCCATTGTTTGAGCACCGGCCACGCCCAGACAACGTAGGCCATCTGTTCGACGGTTTGCGGGTGGATTCTCAGCTTGGCAGGATCTCCCATGATATCCTGGGTCTTGGGATTGACGAGATACATACCTGCGCCCCAGTGGATCAGTTTCACCACATCTGGAGCATCGGCGGCGGGCGGCTCGAGTTCGTAATAGGCCATCACGCCATCCATGAAACCCTTGCCGCCGGGGTCTTTGTCGATGAAAGCGAAATCCGGAGCGGTCACGCGTTTCTTGTCGGCCTCCCAGTCAATTTGCCGTGGCATGGACTGAACTCCCAGGGAATCAGCGAGAGTGAACAGGACCAGGGCCGGAATGATGGCATCGTAATAGTTGCCATCGCGCCAAGGACACCCGCCAAAAGCACTCGGGTGGGTTCCCACTGCTGACCGCGTATCAATGAGAAAATCGACCGCCGATTGCCAGAATTGCTCCCGGTAGAGGTTGGAGCGGATCAAAAAAGGATCGCTAACGACCTTCACGGGGCCCTCCAGCTCGATGACAAAATGCCCGCTCGAGTCCTTTGGTTGGAGCGAGGAAAAATCACCGATGCCGCCGAGAATCTCTCCGCGAAACACCATCTCCCCACGCTCCGCAGAACGCACCAGGAAGGGGGTCCCGTCCGGGGAATGCGGAGCGGTAAAACGTTTAGACCGGGCGGTCTCAAAACCGACTTGATTGATGGCGAGCGGCTGTGCGCTCAGCGCCGGATCGTCCACGGCACGGACGGAGCCGAATCCCTGGGAGAAAAAGATCGCCAGGAAAAGACAAAAGCGAAAAGTCTGGGGGCGAAGCATCATCAGTTATTCAAACGCAGTTGAGACATCATGGCCAGTGGCGCTGCACAAATACTCACGGCGGGCCGAATACAAAGTTTACTAGCTGGCACGCGTTCAGGATTCACTCCGCAACTTCCGCCTGCCTTGAAAAATGATCCATCGCCCACTGGTCGCGCCAGGGAATACGCATGCGGCCGTTCTCGAACGCAATGGGCAGCCAGACGTAAAGACTGTCGAAGGGATGGTCGGGTTTGTTGATATCGAAGACCGCAATGGCGGCGTCCTTTTTGCCTTCGACCTCGATGATGAAAGCGGCTTGTCCGCCGAAGGTCAGTTCGGGGCCGAGGGCGTTGTGGGGATTAATGCCCTCGCAGGGGTTTTCGTGGTCGACCCACGGGCCGAAGATCGTTGGCGCAGAGAACGAGCGGGCGGCGTTGGGAGCCCATCCGGTTGAGCCGGAGGCCAGCATCCAGTAGCGGCCCTCGCGTTTGATCACGGCCGGGGCTTCGGTGGCATGGGTGATGCCTGCGGCGACGGTGTATTCGCCCTCGGGCAGCAGGAAGTCGGAGCGCATTTTCCCGATGACAAACGCCTTGTCCGGTTTTCGGACAGTCAGGTGATACAGGTCGCCATTTTCGTCCTTGAACATGGCAAAATCCCCGGTGCCCTCCGGGGAGTTCCCTCCGAGAAATTTGTGACGGTACGTGAAAGGACCGCTGGGGCTCTGCGAGGTCGCCACTCCCACAAAGCCGACCTTCGTGCCGAGGCCGCGGGGGTAAAATTTGAAGAAAAGGACAAACTCCTTTGTCGTCTCATTGAAGATCACTTTGGGCCGATCAAAGATGCAGCCGTGCTGTAGGTCGTCATCCTTCCCGCCGTCCAGCGGCAGGACCATGCCTTGGTCATGCCAGTTCACCAGATCGCGCGAGGCATAGGCATGAACGCCGCCGTCCGCATCGGTCGCTTCTGATAGTCCCTCGATCTTGTGTGTGCCATACCAATAATAGAGGCCCTGGTGAAACAGCACGCATCCGCCATGGGCGTTGATCGGCTTGCCGGCGCTGTCCAGCCACTCCTGGCCGGGGCGGATCGCGAACTCAGGGGCAGCGACCATCACGGAGGAGCACCCTGCGGCCGCGGCCAGCAGAGGCAGGACGAGCTTGTTGATCACGCGTCACGATAGCATTCGCCGAGCCGGGTGAGCGAACCGTCCTCATTGAACAGCGCGCTGCTGCCAAGGGGAATACTGGTGGTCTTGGCCGGAAACCACGCGTAGCGTTCTACGAAATCGAGCTTATCGAGCATCGGAAGGACCTTTTCCATAAACCGCAACACGGCTTCAGGTTTGTGCCGGTTTTCTTCGACACTTTTGGCCTCCCAGTCACCGACGGCAAATTCCGTGATCCAGATCGGGCGTTCGAACATCTGATGAATTTTCTCCAACCTGTTGACCAGTGACTCCGCGCCCGGTCCGCCATAGGAATGGACGCACACAAAATCCACCCGCAGATTGCGTTTTTTGACGCCGGCCATGAATTCGATCATCCATTCCTTGTCCGGATGCACACAACCCGGGCTCCCCAGACGCATCCCGGTGTCCATCAGCAACGGCCAGGCGTCCAGTGTTTCCTCGATCGTCATGTTCCCCTGTTTCTTCACATCGGGCTCGTTGAATCCGAGCAACTCGGTGATGCCAGCCGCCTTGGCCGACGCCGCCGCATTAGCGATCGCTTTGGCATCACCCCCGTACCGGTAGATCATGGGAATAAATTCCATACCTTTGGGGATTCCCTGCGGGATGGAGGAATTCCAACTATAAAACCATTGGGAACGAATGGCTTCGAGCCTCCCAGCCCATTGGGGATTTTTGGTCGATTGGCCAAGGCCCTTCTTTTTGGAACCCCGGGGCGGAAGTTCCCCTGCGGGTTCTGCCGGACGCCGGCAGGCGGCAATGGTGAGGGCGGCCGCCGATGCCGAGAGGTTGAGGAATTTGCGTCGTGTAAGCATGAGTGCAGTGGAGTGAAAAATCAGGCGTCGCGATAACATTCGCCGAGCCGGGTCAGCTTCCCGTCGATATCAAACAGCGCACTTGTGCCAAGCGGGGCGCTGTCCGGCATGGCCGGGAACCACGCGTAGCGCTCGAGGCAATCGAGGTCATCGAGCATGGGCAGGACTTTTTCCATAAATCCCAAAACGACTTTCGGCGAATGCTGATTTTCCCCGACACTTTTTGCGGACCAGTCACCGACGCCGAACTCGGTGATCCAAATCGGACGCTTAAACATTTTGGCGACCTGTTCCAGCCTGTTGACAAAGGCCCCTACATTCGGGCCGCCGTAGGAGTGCACGCAGATGAAATCCACCCGGAGCTTGCGTTTTTCGACGCCGGCCATGAACTCGATCATCCAATCCTTGTCGGGATGGACACAGGCCGGGCTGCCGAGGCGAAGTCCGGTTTCCATCAGTAGTGGCCACATGGCGAGGGCATCTTCGACGCTCATGTCGTCCTGCTTTCTGGCATCCGGTTCGTTCAGGCCGAGCAACTCGGTGATCCGGTGATTTTTGGCTTCCTCGGCCACGGAGGCGATGTGCTCGGGCTCCACGTTTCTACTTCGGATCATGGGAACAAAGTTCATGCCTTCCGGCAAATCCGAGGGAACTGTCCCGCCCCAGGTGTACGCCCATTTGCACTGCAGGGCGGTCAGCATGCTCGGCCAGAGGACATTTCTTGCCCCCAAGCCAAGGCCCTTCTTTTTTGAGCCTGATGGCCCGCCAGGTTTGGAACTTTGAGAATAAGCGGCGGTGGGAAACGCCGTGGCAGCCGCAGCGGCGGCAGAGAGATTCAGGAATTTTCGGCGACTCAGTTTCATTGGGTGGGTCTTAGTTTCGTTTCCATGGGGCCATCTGGTTCATTTTCTCACGCCAATTTTGCATGTGCGACCACCCGGCATCATCCGCGGTGGCTGGATCGAATTTGCTCGGGTCGGTTGTGACATAAAGATTTCGAAACTCTGCCTCGTTGCAATCCGGATTGGGCACGTTGTACTGCACGTTGTTTAATTGCCGCCAATCTTCGAGGGCCGCTTTGAGTCTGGCGACGCGGCCTGGCTCCCGGCCGGCCAGGTCCCGCCCTTGTCCGGCGTCGACCGCGAGGTTATAGAGTTCGGTTTTATCCTCGTCGTAAAATTCCACGAGCATCCAATCACCATCGCGCACGGCCCCGCCCGGACGTCCGCCCTGATTCGTGTAATGGGGAAAATGCCAGAAGAGCGGCCTTTCCGGAAACGTCCCGCCGGTGAGACCGTTGGCAAAGCTCATGCCGTCCAGTCCGGGTGGCACCGGGGTTCCGACGAGTTCCAGCAGGGTCGGGATCCAGTCGATGTTGTTGACCGGTGCGTCAGTCACGCGTCCCGCCGGCACGTGGCCCGGCCAGCGCACGATGAGGGGAACCCGCTGCCCTCCCTCATAGGTGTGGCCCTTGCCCGCACGAAAGGGCGTGTTGTGGGTGATCCTCTCGTGCCCGCCCTCGGGGACATGCAGACCACCATTGTCGGAGGTGAAGACAACGATGGTATCCTCTGCCAGGCCAAGATCGTCGAGGGCCGCGAGAAGCAATCCGACCGAGTCGTCCAGGGTTTCGATCAGCGCCGCATAAACCGGCTCGAAGGCCGACGCATTGTTAGCTACGAGATTCTGCCTCGCCGTGTAGGGAATGTGAGGGGTATAGTGCCCGAGATAGGCGACAAACGGCCGGGACTTGTTGGCTTCGATGAATCGGATCGTTTCGCGCGTGAGTTCGTATTCTGCCTTGCCGCCCTCGATTTCCGAAGGGGTGGTGTTTTTTCCGTCGCTGGGATGATAAACGTAATCAAACCCATGCTCGGCCGGCCCGGGGTTGTCGCCGATGTGCCACTTGCCGATGAGTCCCGTTGTATAACCCGCCTCCTGAAAATACCGCGGCAGAGTCTTCACCGTAAGAGGCACATGCATCATGATCTCGGGATGCAGCACCCGCTGCGAAATGGCGTCCGGGCGGCCAGGCAAATAGGTCGTCAAATGCAAACGCGCCGGATTGAGGCCGGAAAGCAGACCTGCCCGAGAAGCCGAACAGATGGCCTGTGACGCATAGGCCGAAACAAAACGTATCCCCTGCCCCGCCAGGCGGTCGAGGTGGGGGGTCCTGTGCTCCGACCGGCCATAGCAAGGGAGATCGTTGATCCCGAGATCGTCGCAAAGGATGAAAAGAATGTTGCTCAATGGGCGGAATTGGAAAGTGGACGCTGACTCCGGAACCGGCTGGTCCGGAGTGCGGCGAATCCCTTATTTCTTGAGCACTTCAACCTCAATGTTGTCCACCCTCGCCCAGTGAGCGACCCCCGAACCATTATCCTTGGTGTCCAAACCGTAAAACATGACAAACAGGGAATGGCCGACAGCCTCGGCGTTCACGACCTCGGTCGTCTCGGATACCGGCAGGGTGGATTCGAGTTTTCGGGTGAAAAATTCCGAAGTCAATTCCGCGGACCAGACAACCTCCCCCCCGGCGTTGTCATTGGCTGTCGCGTAAAGGACAAACCGGACGGTGTCGGCGGATCTTTGCCAATACGTATCCGCCGGACGCCACTCATAAGAAAGCGTGAAGGAATCGCCCGCCTCGATCATATGCTTTGTTTTTTGAACATGCACGACGGGTCCAAATTTCCCGGTTTCGGAGTCATAGCGGTCGTTTACCGTGGCCGAAAAGGAACCCGCGATCACCGCGCCCTGGTCCGAGCGGGCGTTCGTCCCCTGGTTGAAGCCGGTTCCGCGGTTATACCAGGGTGGAGTGGCATAAAATGCGTTTCCCTCACCGGATTCGAAATCCCCGTTGACCACGAGATTTTCGGCATGGAGGGCGACGGACGACAGGGCGCAAAGGCCATAGAATTTGAGGATGTTTGATTTCATGGAGGATGACGGTTTGGCGGTTATGGCGGAAAGTGACTGGCGCGCGGGACGAGCTTTCCCCGAATCTCCGTGAGCAATTGGGACATGGCCTCGACCCGCTCGGGGTGGAGGGAGGCGAGATTTTTTCGCTGACCCACGTCGGCGCTCAGATCGTAAAGCTGCGGTGTCGGGGCATTTCCCGATTCCACGTTTTTATCGCCAAACAGTTTTCCTCCGGGATACGGGGGAATGAAAACCCAGCGCCCTTCGCGAAGGAGGGTCTTGGCCGCAAACCCTTCGGTGACCAGATGGTCGCGGCCTTCCCGGGATTTTCCCAAAAGGGCATCCGCCATCTGCAGGCTGTCGGCCCGCTCTGCGGGGTCAAGATCCAGGCCGGCCAGGTGGGCGAGGCTCGCCAGGAGATCGACCTGGCTGAGCAAAGCTTCCGATTCGCCCGGAGCGACCAGACCGGGCCCCCAGACAATAGCCGGCACCCTGGCCCCGCCATCAAAGAGGCTGTATTTGCCGCCCCGCAATGGGCCGGCCGGCCGGTGCGTCCCAGCTCGTTCCTCCGCCTCGTCCACGTAGCCATCGTCAAGGATCGGCCCGTTGTCGCTGGAAAAAACGACGATGGTGTTCTGGTCCAGCCCGAGCTTCTTGAGATGGGCGAGCACTTCACCAACCATCCAATCCAGCTCCATGATCACGTCGCCCCGCGGACCCTTCGCCGAAACCCCCGCAAACCGTTGGGAGGGAATCCTCGGCACGTGCGGCTGGTGCAGGGCGAGGTACAGGAAAAATGGCGTGTCTTTTTTCCGGGTGAGAAAATCCCTGGTTTGATCGAGAAAGACATCGACCATCGTCGTGTCATCCCACGTCGCGGACTTTCCCCCACGGCTGAATCCGATCCGCGGCACGCCATTGACGATGGTGTCATGGTGCTGCCCATCGCTGTGGCGCATGGCGAGTAATTCCGGGTGGGTGCGACCAGTAGGGACCTCGGGAAAAGGATTCTCTTTGCCGTAAACCACTTCCAGGGGGTCGTCAGGCCCGAGATTCCAGACGTGACGGTCCTTCACATAAACGCACGGCACACGGTCGTTGGTCGCGGCCATGATGAAGGACTCCGTGAACCCGACATCCCGTGGCGACGGACGAATTTCTTTGTTCCAGTCGAGCGTTCCGTCGCCCAGCCCGATGTGCCATTTTCCGATGACGGCGGTGGCATACCCGCCCCGCTGGAGAACAGCCGGCAAGGTGAGTTCCTCCGGACCGATGATCATCGGGGCATCGCCCGCCAGAATGCGGGCGCGAGGATTGCGCCACGGGTAACTTCCTGTCAGCAGGCTGTAGCGTGAAGGTGTGCAGGTTGCGGCCGTGGCATAAAAATTGGTAAAACGAGCACCCTGCTCCGCCATACGGTCGAGATTCGGCGTGGGAATGCCTTCCGCCCCATAGCACCCCAAGTCTCCAAACCCCAAGTCGTCGGCGAACACGATCAGGAAATTGGGGCGCTTTAGGGGGGGAGAGGCTTCCGGATTTGACATTTCAGCACGCAAAGGAAGGGATGTGAGGCAGAAAAGGAGAGCGCCAAAAGGAAGACTCGCGAGGCCCTGGTGTCGGACTCCAGACATGGGGAGGAAGATTTGCGGATTCTCGGGGAGGGTTTTCGGGGGGGTGCGGCTCCTGTAGCGGCGAATTTCCCGGCAAAATGAAAAACACCGCAAACTGTGTTTGATATTTGTCTGATACTGTGATCAAGTTGTCAATCGGCAATTTTTTCCTGTAACGACCGGACCCAGCCGGCAAAAACCCGCTCGCACTGAAAACCTCCCCCACCCTTGGCCCCCTTGCATGTCTGAGCGATTCTTTACCGCCATTTTCCTCCTCATTTGCAGCGCTTGCGCCGGGTTGGCGGCTCCGGGGATGGGGAGTATGAAAGTGACGGGAGAGGCGGAAACGTCGTTCCGCCTCCGTCTGGAGAAGGCGACGGGCCGGGCCGTGGTGATTTTTGACTACGAGGGCGGCGCGCTGGATCTCTCGAAATTCCGCGACATCGCGATCCCAATCCAGAATGGCACGGTATCCGAACTCGATGTTCATGTTCATGCGCTCAGTGATCGGAAGGTCCAGTGGCTGCGCAGCACAAGCGGGCGCTTTTTTGTCCGCCCGGGAGAATCCCTCGAAATGACGGCCCTGATGGCGCGCCACGCCCTGCCTGCCGACCACCCGTACGTGAAGCGTCTCGGCAATCTCTACGCGTTTCCCTGGGGCCACCAGCGGCACTGGCGGGCCATCGATCCTTCGGCGATCCTGCAGATCCGGATACAAATCGATTGGAGCGATGCCGCCCCCGGCCAAATCATTGCAATTGGCTCTCCCCGGGGCGCGGGAGACTTCCGCACCGATCCTGCCGCCCTCGCCACCCTGGAAATGCCCCTGCTGGACCTTTTCGGACAACTGCGCATCGGGGACTGGCCCGGCAAGGTACACGACGCCGGGGAACTCCGCGCGGACGCGGCCATCGACGCAGACCTGGTGTCCACAGTCACAACGCCCAGAGAAGGGCGAAGCCGCTATGGAGGAATGACGGGAGGCCCGGATCTACGAGCCACGGGATTCTTCCGGGTAGAGAAGCTTGACGGCAAGTGGTGGTTCGTGGACCCGGATGGAAATCTTTTCTGGTCGCTGGGTGTCAACTGCGTGGGTTCAGCCACAGAGACCAAGGTCACGGGCCGGGAGGAAATTTTTCCCCAAGAGCACCGCAGCGCGCCATCGGTCAGCCACTACTGGGACAATCTCAAGGTCAAATCTGGCGAGCAGAACTGGCGCGCCCGGCAAGTCGATCTCACCCTCGCGCGGATGTTTGATTGGGGTCTCAATACCGTGGGGGCTTGGTCAATTTCGGAAATGGCGGAGACAGGACGGGTTCCCTACACGCTCATTGTCCACACGGATATGCAGCCATTGGGCAGGATCAAAAAAATTGCCGATCCCTTCTCCGAGGCTTTCCAAAACTCGCTCGATCGCATCATGCCGGAATTGGCAGCCAAGCATGCGGGAACTCCCTGGCTGTTGGGCGTCTTTGTGGACAACGAGCTGGATTGGCCGGGCGGGCACGAACTGGTGAGTGAAATTCTCCGCTGCTCCGCCGACACCCCTGCCCGCGTCGCCCTGGTCGCATTTTTGCAAAACCGCCACGGCAACCTCGAGGGGCTTAACGAGGCCTGGAACACCAGCTTCAAGGACGTGGCCGACATCCGGCCCTCACCAGGACCACTCGGAGAGAAAACCTTCGCGACCGATCTCGATGACTTCCTCGCAATTTTCGCGGACCGGTATTTCACGGTCTGTCGGAAGGCCATGAAAAAATACTTTCCCGGCCATCTCTATCTCGGCTGCCGTTTCCACCAGTTTAACCCCTTCATTACGGCCGCAGCATCCCGGCACTGCGATGTCCTCAGTGCCAACATCTACCAGCACAGCCTGGAAGAATTCCGCATGAAAACAGATCAAGACCGCCCGTGGCTCATCAGCGAGTTCCACTTTGGCACTCCCGATCACGGCGTCTGGGGCGTGGGACTCACCTGGGCGGCAAACGCCCGCAATCAAGCGGATCTTTACGAAGCGTACATCTCCGATGCTTTGCGTCAGCCAAATTTTGTCGGCGCCCATTGGTTCGCCTGGACGAGTCAAACGGTCACGGGCCGGTCGGACGGCGAAAACTTTGGCATCGGACTGGTGACCCTTGTGGACCGTCCCCTCCCGACTTTGACGGCCGCGGTTCGTGAGGTCTCCGCGAAAATGTACGACTACCGTCTCGGCACACCTGTGCGCCGCATTGGCGGCGGGGAGTCTTCACCATCCCCGCGATGACCACCTCCCGACTCCGGACCCTGGCGGCGTTTCTCCTCATCACTTCCATTGCCAGCCTGCGGGCTCTCGAACTGCCGACGATTTTTTCCGATCACATGGTATTCCAGCAGGGCCAGCCCCTGCCAGTCTGGGGGCGCGCCGAGCCGGGAACCACGGTCACGATCACGTTTGGAAAACAGTCGGTCGATGCGGTTGTGGACACTGAGGGCAAATGGATGGCGACCCTGGCACCGGAGGCCGCCAACGCCATGCCTTCGACTCTGCAAGTGCGCAGCGGGCAAAAGGAAGTGGTCTTTAATGATGTGCTTGTGGGCGAAGTTTGGCTGTGCTCCGGACAGTCGAATATGCAGTTGACGGTGGCCGAAAGCCTCAACGCCGACCTCACCTCACTCGGCGGAAGCAAGCCGCTCTTGAGACTCTATCTGGTGGATCGCACGGCTTCCACCACACCTCGGTTTTCCGCCAATGCCACGTGGACCACGTCGGACCCGAAATCCATCTCAGCATTTAGCGCCGCAGGATTTCACTTCGGTTCCGTTCTTCAATCGACCCTCGGCGTTCCGGTCGGACTCATTGCCGCTTCTTGGGGGGCCACTCCGGCGATTGCCTGGACCCGCAACACGGTCATGGATCAACATCCGCTCCTGGTCCAGCGTGTGGCGGAGTGGGAGGCCGGCATGAAGAAATTCCCGGAGAAATTCGCCGCCTACCAGGCCAAATGCGTGGAGTGGAATCGGGCGAAAGGCAAGCCACTGGATGCCAAAGTGGATCACTGGACTTTTCGCGACGCCCCCAAGCCCCCGCCTTTTGATCCGGACGGTTCGCAGCGACCCGGCAATCTGGCGAATGGCATGCTGGCGACAGTGGCTCCCTTCGCCATTCGCGGTGTGATTTGGTATCAGGGAGAAAACGACACCGAATGGGTTCCCGAGAAATATGACGAGCGCCTGGCTGTCATGGTGAACGATTGGCGGATCTGGTGGAACAATCCGTCCCTCGCCTTCGGAGTCGTGCAATTGGCAAGCCACACCCAACCGGTGGAGGGAATCTCGGATGACCCCTGGGCGCGGCTCCGCGAGAGCCAGCGGCAATTTGTTCTCCAGGACCCGCATGCCGGACTGGCTGTGGCGATTGACGTCGGAGAGGCGAACGATATTCATCCCTTTGACAAGGAAACGGTCGGACAACGCCTCGCCCGCTGGGCTCTGGCCGACGTTTATAAGAAGGTTTCGCTGCGCGGCGGACCAGAACCGGTCGACGCCACATTTGAGGATACCGTCAAAATTCGCTTTGCGTCCATTGGAGGCGGCTTATGGCCATTCAATGGAGCCCCCTTGGAAGGGTTCACCCTGGCTGGCACCGATGGGGTTTTTCATGCGGCGGAGGCGGAACTCAAGGGCAAGGATACGGTCGAGGTGAGCAGCCCCTCGGTGACCTCCCCCCAAGCGGTCCGCTACGCGTGGGCGAGGAATCCCCGCGGTGCCAACCTCGCTAACAAGCAACGCCTCCCGGCAGCTCCTTTTGAGATGACCAAAGCCGCTGGTTCTCCCAACCCCTAAGCAGAATTCTTTCCCGTTTTCCTCATGTCTGCTCCCGTTATCCCGGCACGCCTGCAACGGTTCGAGTCCCTAGTCTTTGGGCTGTTCGTGCATCTCGGCCTCTCTTCTTCGCTCGGGAACGTTGCGAGGCTTTCAACTCCCACCGGGGCATCGCCGAGCGTGATTTCTCGATGAACCGTCCGGCTGAGATCATTCGCATCCTGGCAAGCATTATCCTCTCATTGAACATCCTATGAATCAGTTCCCCCGACTCACCCTTCTTTTCACCTTGCTGCTGACCGCCTCGACCTTTGGCCAGTCGTTCGTCCTGCCCGAGGGTATGTCCGAAACCGACCGCAAGCGGTTCGAGCGTTTCGAAACATTTCAAATCAAGGGTGTGTGCGGCGACCGCGACCTCGACCGCCTGGCGACACTCGGCGTCAACAGCGTGCGTGGGTACACCATCGACGAACCAAGGGAGATGCTCAAGAAGCTCGATCACGCCAATCGCCTCGGCATGAAAATGATTGTCAGCGAATGGATGCCCCACCATGGGGATAACAAAAACAAGGAAGGAGTCGTCTGGAACTTTGACTACCATGTCAAAGGCGATCAAATGGTGGAGAAGCTCATCGAAAAGATCGAAGGAATCGGCGACCACCCGGCCATCCTCATGTGGGGACTGGGGAATGAGGTCCATCTTGAAGAACCCTATCTGCGCGTGGTCAACCGCATGTCGCAGGAGATTCACAAGCGTTTCCCTCATCATATCACCAGTCTGACGATGGTTAATGCCAAGCCCGAACATATCCAAAAGATCAAGGAATTCGCACCGGACATCGACGTGCTGGGAGTGCAATGCTACAGCCGCGGGGCCGTGCGGGGCGGAATTAAGAATGCCGAAACGCATTGGGGCAAGCCATTCTATCTGTCCGAGTTTAATACCAACGGACCTTGGAACTTTGGCAAAACGGAGTGGGGCGTTGAACTGGACGAACCGGTGACCAGGAAGCTGAACGATTTGAAGGATTGTTATGCCGCCATTGATGAGTCGTCTCTTTGCCTGGGATCAACCGTTTTCGTCTGGGGACATGCCACCGCCTATCGTCCGACGTACTTCAGTTTCTTACTCGATCCCGATCCGAACGGCTCCAAGGACAATGATTTCAAAAACTTAATGAAGACTCCGCAGGCAGATCTGATGACGGAGCATTTCACCGGGCAGCCACTCAAGGGCAATCGGGCCCCGGTGTTGTCCAAGCTGGAGTTCGAAGGAGGTGCCAGCTCGCGATTGGCCACACCCGGTGAGGCCATGCCAGTGAAGTTTGCCGCGCACGATGCGAATGGAGACACGGTCGAGTTCATTTCGTGGATTCTTGATGCCAAAGCCCGCAGAACCACCACCGTGGCGGGACCGTTCCGTCAGGCATCACCCGAACACGCCGTCATCAATGCCCCGACCTCCCCGGGCGAATATCTGCTGATGGTGTATGCCACGGACAAGAATGGCGGGGCCTCCGCCAGCACGGTCGCATTCAAGGTGACTCCCGAAGGACACCCAACAGTGCCTGTCACCCCTTGAATTGACCCATCATGAGCATCTTATGAACTCACCAACCAGAATCGCGCTGCTCATCACGCTCCTTCTGACGGGCTTGACTCACGCCATGGGGTTTGTCCTTCCCGAGGGAATCTCCGATATTGAGCGCAAGCGGCTCGAGCGGTTTGAAACCTTTCAGATCAAGGGCGTGTGCGGCGATCTCGATATGGATCGCCTGTCTCAACTTGGGGTCAATACCGTGCGCGGGTATACCATCGAGGAGCCCCCAGTCATGCGGGCAAAACTCGATCACGCTCACCGGCTCGGCATGAAAATGATCGTCAGCGAATGGATGCCCCACCACGGGGAGAACAAGAGCAAGGAAGGCGGAATCTGGAGTTTCGACTACGAAACCAAAGGCGATCAAATGGTGGCGAAAATTGTCAAAAAGATCGAGGGAATCGGCGACCACCCGGCCATCCTCATGTGGGGGCTGGGTAACGAAGTCCATCTCGACGAGCCCTATCTGCGTGTGGTCAACCGGATGTCGCAGGAAATCCACAAGCGCTTTCCCCATCACGTAACCAGCCTGACGATGGTCAATGCCAAGCCGGAGCATATCCAAAAGATCAAGAAATTTGCGCCGGACATCGACGTACTGGGGGTGCAATGCTACAGCCGTGGCGCGGTGCGGGGGGGTATTAGGAATGCGGAAACGCACTGGGGCATGCCGTTCTATATGTCCGAGTTCAATACCAACGGACCTTGGAATTTTGGTAAAACGGAGTGGGGTGTGCCGTTGGATGAGCCCGTCACCAAAAAGGTGAGCGACCTGAAGGATTGTTATGTCGCGATCGACGAGTCGCCACTCTGCTTGGGATCGACCATTTTTGTCTGGGGCCACTACGCGGTGGACGACCGGCCGACCTACTTTAGCCTGCTGCTTGATGCCAATCCCGAAGGTCCGATGGACCGTAGGTCGTTCCATCACAAACTGATAACGCCACAGGCCGATGTGATGATTGAGCATTTCACAGGTCAGCCGATGAAGGGAAACCGCGCACCGGCACTGTCCAAGTTGCAGTTTGAAGGAGGCTTTGGTTCAAAACTGGCCGAGCCTGGAGAGGCGATGAACGTGCAGTTTGCCGCGGATGATGCGGACGGGGACCCCGTCGAGTTCGTATCATGGATTCTTGAAGCCAAAGCCAAAAAGACCACCACCGTCGCTGGTCCGCTGGCTCAGGCCTCCGCCGAACACGTTGTGATCCATGCCCCGGCAACACCGGGAGAATATTTGGTAATGGTTTATGCCCACGACAAGAAGGGAGGGGCCTCTGCCACCGTTGTGCCGTTCAAGGTGCCAGACCCAGTTGCACGAACTTCCTCAACCCCCTCCGACGCGGCGCAGCCCTAGATTTCTCTTATCGGACGGCTGCTGTATGAAACGACCCACGATCGTCGCCGCCCTGCTTGCCACTTTGTTCGCAGTGAAAATGGACGCGGCCATCCCCGAGCCAGTCACCCCTGTCTGGGCTGAGGTTGCTCCAGGCGTTTGGAAGACGACCATCGGTCAGGCCGACTCATTCACCCTGCTCAGCGCCGCGGGTGGCACGCCCTTCCGCGAGGCACTGGACCGGATGGCCAGAACGTCCTTTCCGCTCGATCCCGCGAAGATCGACGGACGCACATTTCATTCCAGAACCACCGTTCGATTTCCTCTCGGGAATGACGAAGACATCTACGGACTCGGTGTGGACTTTTCCTCCATGCGCCGCAACGGCGGGGTGTTTGAACTCCATGTGGACCACTGGGACGGTCTACGCGGTATCACCGGCCGCACGCACGCCCCCGTTCCTCTTTATGTCTCAACCAGGGGCTTTGCCGTACTCTTTGATAGCGCCCGCTACCTCAAGGTCAGCGTCGGCCACGGCGTGCGCCTTGCCGCGAAAGAAAAGCCGGACGTCATTGACCGCACGACCAACAAAATCATGCCCTCCACGCCAGGTGCCTCACTCGTCAACGCCCAGTGGGAGGCTCAGCCCCGTTCGGATTCCATCGAGGTGCTAGCCAACGCCCCGGGTATGGACGTTTACGTCTTCGCCGGCCCGAGCCCGCTCGACGCCGTGCGCCGCTACAACCTCTACTCCGGCGGCGGTGCCCTCCCCCCGAAATGGGGCCTTGGTTTTATGAATCGTGTTCGCACCAACTACACCGCCGAACAGGTCCTGGCCGACATTGCGGAGTTTAAAAAACAAGGCATCCCGCTCGATATGATCGGCCTTGAACCCGGCTGGATGGACCACGCCTACCCGTGCTCCTTTGAGTGGGACAAGACCCGTTTCCCTGATCCGAAAGGGTTCCTCGATCAACTCGCCGCGGCAGGCGTGCGCGCAAACCTTTGGTTCAACCCCTACATCGGTCCGCCTTCCGCTCGCCTCTACCAAAAGATGCTGCCCTACGCTGGCACGCACCTGGTCTGGAATGGAATTGTGCCTGACTACACCATGCCCGAGGCGCAAAAGATATTCGCCGACCATCTCAAATGCACCGTGGTTGACCTCAACCCCGCCGCAATTGGCGGCTTCAAAATCGATGAGGTGGACGGCTTTGACAAATACCTCTGGCCCGATGCCGCCCTCTTCCCGTCGGGCCGTGACGGCGAGCAACTCCGGGAGACCTACGGACTCCTCCTGCAGAAGACCGTCTTCGATATCTTTCATCAGGCGAACCGCCGCACCATGGGACAAATCCGCGGCACCAATGCGGGAGCATCGCCCTATCCCTTTGTCATTTACAACGACAACTATGAGTTCAGCGGCTACATCACCGCCCTGGTGAACAGCGGTTTCGCCGGGGTGCTGTGGTCGCCCGAAGTGCGAGGCAGCAAAAATGGCGAGGACATGCTCCGACGCACCCAGGCCGTCTGCTTTTCCCCGCTCGCGCTTTACAACGGCTGGGCCTCGGAACAGAAACTCTGGTCCCTTGCGGAAGTGAAGGATCACATTCGTGATGCCATCGTGCTGCGCGGGCGCCTGCTGCCGTATCTCTACCACACCTTCGCCCAATATCGCTACGAGGGCACTCCGCCCATCCGCCCGATGCAACTCTTCGCGGGCGTCACCGCCGAAACCCCCACGATCAAAGCTGGCAAACTCGACGCCACGGCCAACCCCTACGAAGTCGCCCCCGCCGCCCGCGAGGTAAAGGATCAATATATGTTTGGCGACTCCCTTCTCGTCGCTCCCATCCCGCCCGGCGTCAAGACCCGCAAAGTTCTTCTCCCCGCTGGCAAATGGTATGACTTTCACACCGGCAATTTGGTGGGGGCCAATGAGACCATCGAGGTGACGCCCTCGCTCGCCACCATTCCGGTCTTCGTCAAAGACGGTGCCCTTATCCCAATGATCGAACCCCGCTTGAGGGCGCCCTCCGCCGGAGAGACGGTCGCCCTCGAAGTTCGTCACTATGGCGAGGCGCCCGGCCAAATGAGGCTCTATGACGACGACGGCGAGACCTTCAACTCCGAGAAAGGCGACTGCTCCTGGACCGCCCTGGCCGTGGCCAGGAACGCCAACGGCAAGTGGGAGGGCAACGTCACTCCCGACCACAAAGGCAAAAGATGGAGCTACGGGGACGTGAAGTGGACCTTCATGAGCGAACTGCAAAACAAATTGCTTCATGAAAGCCACTCGACTCTCCCCCTACGCTACGGCGCTTTGCCTCACCCTTAACCCCACCCTCCAAGCCATGTGGTCTGTTTTAGAGAATGACACCCGCCCAAGAATCCCGGCGCATGCCTTCGAAGTCTTTTCTCAGAAAACCTGGAACAAAAGCAACTTCGCAACACCCGAGGAACTGCAATGGTTCCGCGATGCCAAATACGGGATGTTTGTTCACTTCGGGCTCTCGACGTACAAAAACGCCGAGTTGAGTTGGGGCGTCTGCCAAGTCCGCAAGGCCCCGGATAAAGGTTCTGGACCTTACCCGGCGTCGGAGTGGATGGCATGGAAGGATGATTTTTCCCTGCCGGATTTCGATGCGAATCAACTCGTCGAACATGCTAAGGACGCCGGCATGAAATACATCGTGGTGATTGCCAAGCACCATGATGGCTTCCACATGTGGGATACCAAACTTTCAGACTTCAAGGTCACAAATACACCGTTCGGTCGCGACTTTCTGAAGGAAGTGGCCGATGCCTGTCACGAGGCCGGAATGAAGTTTGGGATCTATTACTCCCAACGGGACTGGATTCACCCCGACTACGAGCCGACCAATTGGCGGGGAGAGACGCATCAGCGCTATGTCAAATATCAGAATGAAGCCGTCCGGGAACTTTGCACCAGCTACGGAAAGGTCGATATCTTCTGGTTCGATGCCCTGACTTGGGGCGACATGTTTATTCCCGAAATGTGGGATGCTGAAGCCCTGACCCGCAATATTCGCAAGATGCAACCCGGCATAATGATCAACAACCGCGCCAGCCTGCCGGGTGATTTCGACACGCCGGAACAAAAGATCGGCACGTTTCAGAGCCACCGCCCCTGGGAGAGCTGCATGTGCCTGGGCGAGACATGGTCTTACAGTGACACCCCAACCAAATCACCCAAGCAGCTTGTGGACATGCTGGTCGCGAGCTTCTGCGGTGATGGCAACATGCTTCTGAGCTGGGGACCGCAATGGAGCGGGGCATTTGCCCCCCACCAAATCGCCTCGCTCCAAACCGTTGGCGCTTGGGTGAAAAAGAATCAGGAAGCCATCACCGGCACGCGGGGCGGTCCATGGACACCCGCCAAGTGGGGCGGCAGCGTCCGTCGCGCCACGTCCGTCTATTTGCACATCAAGAGCATACCCCAGGGTAACACATTGCGCCTCGAGGGTCTGAAGCCCGGCGTCCGAAAAGCCACGATCCACGGTGGCCCGGAAATTCCCTTTCAACAAACCGGCGACCAATTGGAAATCACGGTTCCTGCCGGAAGCATTGACCCCCTTTGCACCGTCGTTGAGCTAACCCTGGACACGCCCGTCACGGAAATCATCTTTTCCAAGAAGTGGAAATCCCTCTTCGAAGCCCCCGAATATGGCAGCGTGATTTCCGATCAAGCCACGCTTAAACTGAGCTCTGTCTCCCATTGGGATAACGAGAGCAGGCGCCCCGAATTGTTCAAGGGGAGCCTGACCAAAGACCAGTTCGCTTTTCACACGGATTTCGAAAAGAATCCCCATGCCGTCATTGACCTTGGCAAGGCAAGTTCCATCCGCGGAATCCTTATTCAGAACCGCGAGGGTTATCCCGCGCGCAATACCGACGTTGTGGTCTCACTCTCAGGCGACGGTCAAACGTGGGAAGAAATTTGGACTTCAGCCGACACCTCGGACACTTGGGAAATTCCGGTGTCCCGGTTTGTTGCTGGCGCACACATTCCCGGAAAGGACGCACGCTATGTGAAGATCGAACGTCGCCTGGAACATCCCGACGCCCTCCACCTCCAGACTGTGAAAATCTACGGCGAGTAAAAGCCCGCTTCCGTAGACTGTGACTGCCCCCCTGCTTGTGACTAACTCTGCCTTCGCTGACTTCCTGAAACCGGACAATGGCAAGCTACCCGCAGATGACGACCTCGCCGCCGAGTACCCCGAGCGCGTGGCCGAACTCAGCGTCCTTTTGAAACAAATCCGCACCCAACGCCACTCCGCCCCGCGTCTGCTACCCAACGAATCCCCCTGAAATCCCCTACTTTTGGCTTTGTCATCTTTGTGTCCAAAAATCCCCTGCTCGTTCAAATGGCACTCCTCACGCCTCCACTCTCAAACTCTTCCGCGCGCTTTGTTCTGCTCTTATTGATCTGCCTATCCCTCTTAACCACCACCATGAAAGCATCGAACCCGTTTGTCCGTCACATGTTCACCGCCGATCCATCGGCCCGCGTTTTTGACGGTCGTCTCTACGTCTACACCTCGCACGACCGGGATAACGCCACCTCCTACGACATGGTGGACTGGTGGCTTTTCTCCACCGACGACATGGTCACGTGGAAAGACCACGGTGCGGTCTTCAAGTTGAAGAACTTTGCCTGGGCCGAAAAGCAGGCCTGGGCTCCCGATGCCATCGCCGCCAACGGCAAGTATTATCTCTTCATGCCCACCGACCGAAGCAAGATCGGCGTCGCGGTTTCGGACAAGCCCGACGGCCCTTTCTCGGACGCCATCGGCGCCCCCTTGATTGAGAACGCCACCATGCCCGAGGCAGGCGTCGAGCCGATCGACCCGGCGATCCTCGTCGATGACGACGGCACGACCTGGCTCTACTTTGGGTGTCGCCAGCCGATGGCGGTGAAGCTTGATCCTTCGCTGACCAAGCTGGCGGGGCCATTGCAGAAATTGGTCATCCTCACCTCTTCGGGCGAGCCCGTGCCCCAAGCTCCGCCCGAAAAAGACCCGCAGTTGCCCGCAGGCTACGGCGAGGGTCCTTCAATGTTCAAACGGGATGGCCGCTACTACTTTGTCTATTCCAACGGCTGGGCCAAAGACACCACGCTCGTCTATGCCATCGGCGACTCGCCCACCGGCCCCTTCACCTATCAGGGCAGGGTCATGCATCCCGT
The DNA here is from genome assembly GCA_041752695.1 of Terrimicrobiaceae bacterium. Classification (GTDB taxonomy): domain Bacteria; phylum Verrucomicrobiota; class Verrucomicrobiia; order Chthoniobacterales; family Terrimicrobiaceae; genus CALCJD01. The sequence continues at coordinate 169,774 of JBGSVZ010000038.1, read as the reverse complement.
CGCCTGCAGCACGCACCACGGCATGGTCGGCGAGTTCCGGGGCAAGTGGTATGTCTTTTACCACACCGCGGAGGTGTCCGGAGGCAATGGCTACCGCCGCTCAGTTTGTGTGGATGAACTAACCTTTGACGCCGATGGAAAAATTATCCCCGTTAAGGCCACGTCCGGCATGAATCAGCCTGCGAACGGACAGACCATTTCTGGCGTTCATCACCCTCTTTAAAAAATCATCCCCCAGAGCCACTCCGCCCCACGTCTGCAAACCACTGAATACTCATGAAACCCCTCTCCGTCGTCTTGTCTCTTCTCGCTTTTTGTGCCCTCCAGGCGTTTGCCGCCAGTCCATCCGCTTCCCCGTCGCCCGACCGAGGAGCCAAACGGCCGAAATTCACCAGCAAGATCCACATTCCGGTTCCACTCGCCACCGAAGTGACTCCCCTGCCTCCAGCTGGCTACGAACTGGTTTTCGAGGACGATTTCAATGGCGAGAAAATTGACACCCAAAAATGGGGCTTCCGACTTGAAAGCAAAATGCTTAGCACGCAGCAGCAGGAAAACATTTCGGTGAGCGACGGCCTTCTGGCCATCAACCTGCGCAAGGAGTCCGTCCGCGGCAAGGACTACACCGGCGGCGGTGTCATCAGTCGGGAGACTTTTGTTTACGGCTATTACGAGGCCCGCTTCAAGACGCCTCCCGCCGAAGGTTGGCACACGGCGTTCTGGGCCATGCGACATTCCTTTCCTGGCCAGCCGCCCGGGCCTTCGGCCCTGCTCGAGCTGGACTTCTGCGAACAGGATGGCGGCGACCCGCATTTCTTTAGTTTCGGCATTATCAACCAGTCCCGCTACCACCAAAAAAAGAATCGCCAATCCTGGAACGCGGGACGCTGGGTCGTCGAAGATGCCCCAGACACGTCCGCAGACTTTCATGTGTGGTCGTGTGAATTTACCCCGGAAACCATCCGGTTCTATTTCGACGGGAGACTGACCAAAGAGCTGAGTTCCGCAGGATTTCCCCACGATGCCATGAGTGTCTGGTTCAGCGTCATTGCCAGCACGCTCAAGGGAGACCGATGGGTGGACGAATCGAAGCTGCCGAACGCGGCGCTGTGCGATTACATCCGGGTCTATCAACATCCAAAATATCGGGAGGCGGAAGAAGCCGTGCGCGCCGAGATCCTCCGCCCCCTGCCGCCGCTGGAGAAGAAGAATGACAAGGAAGCGGGGCCGAAGCTCGAAGAACTGAACTGAATGGGGCGCCGGCCATTTCCCGAAAATTCCATCAAACGCAAGGATGACCACACCACTCCATAAGTCTCGCAACTCCTGCCGAAATCGCTCCTCCCCAACGCGGCTGCTCATCCTCACTTTTTTCATCACCGCTATGTCTTCTCAACTTTTCGCAAAGAATGATCCTCAGCTTGCCCCATCGGGCGCCGCCGAGGCAACTTTCGTGGCCAAGATCGTCAACCCGGATTTTGAAACGGGGAACTTGACCGGATGGAAAGATTGGAGACTCCGCCGTGCTGAAATTTCCCCCAACGCGCAGGCCGGTCAACATGCCGTGGCTTTGGGGCCGGAAAGCGCGAGATGCGTCCAAGAAGTCAAGATTCGTCCCGACAGCCGCTACCGCTTGTCCGCATGGGTCAAGACCGAGTCGGGGGCCGAGCAGGTCGAACTCGTCGCCCAAGACTACGGAGGACCGACACTATCCGTTGCGAGCGCCCTGACAGAATATACGAAGGTATCGCTGGACTTCACCTCGGCGCATACTTGCGATTCCGTTTTGATCACCCTTTGGCATCGCGCCGGGCCGGGAAAAGGATACGTCGATTCCTTGGAACTCGAGTATCAGGGCGAAGCACCGGAGCCGACAGTGCGGGAGTTTATTGAGCAGGTAGTGCCTGGGCAAAAATCCGAAGGCGGGGTGAAGACCCTGCCCGCCAGGGACATGGAATGGTATCTCGACGCCAAGTTCGGGATGTTCATCCATTGGGGCGTCTATTCCGCAATCGACAAGGGCGCCGAGTGGGTCATGCACACAAAACCCTACACGCCTGAAGAATATCGGGCTCGCGCCGAAGACCCGGAAAACGGATTCACCGCCTCCCGCTTCAATCCCGCCGAATGGGCGGAGCTGGCCAAGCGCACGGGCATGAAATACGCGGTCCTGACCACCAGGCACCATGACGGCTATGCCCTCTTCGACAGCAAGCATCCCAACAGTTGGACCAGCGTCAAACAACTCAACCGGGATCTGATCAAGGAATACACGGACGCCATCAGGAAGTCCGGACTGCATGTCGGCCTCTACTATTCCCCCATGAGTTGGCGATACCCCGGTTACTACAACGTGACCGGAAAAAACCTTAAGCCTAATGTCTGGAGATACACCGCCGAGGACTGGCACCCGGAAAATGCCCGGCTGATGAAGGAGGAGGTATACGAGCAACTGTCCGTGCTCCTCGCGAACTACGGTCCCATCGAATACATGTTCTGGGACGGTGGCTATCTCGGACAGAGTGTGGATCGCGAACTGGAAGACCGTTTCTGGGACACCGGGCAACACCAGGATCCAAAAGGCGAATGGCAGGTCGGCGAAGCATTTCTGGAGAGAGAAAAAGCTTCCGGCAAGGCGCTCGGAGTCATGGGGCTGGTCCGCAAACACCAGCCGAAGATGATCGTCAATGAACGCTTCGGTTGGGTGGGCGATGTGCACGGCGAGGAAGGCTCGGCGGCAACTACCGGCAACATCCGCACGGAGCAGCACATGGAGAAATGCATGTCCGTGCAGAAAGGCGGATGGGGCTACGTGCCCAATGCAAAAGTCCACACCTTTGAAGAGGTGGCCGTTTTTCTCTCTGACTGCGTGGTGAGAAACATCAATCTGTTGCTCAACGTCGCGCCGGACCGCGAGGGTGTCATTCCGAAGAATCAGCAGGATGTCCTTCAGCAAACAGGCCAATGGCTCGAAAAAGTCGGCCCGGCCATCTACAAAACGCGTGGCGGGCCCTGGCAGCCTCTGCACGGCGAGTATGGGTTCACTTACGCGGGGAACAACATTTTCTGCCACATCTATGCGGAGTACCGGGACAAAGCCACCGGGACCTTCACGACTCAATCCATCGGGGCCAGGAAGGTTGCCAGGGTCACCGACCTCTATTCCGGCAAAGAACTTCCCTGGAAAAAGAACGACGACAACACCATTACCATCCAGCAGGTGGATTATGATCAAACCCCTTATGTGACCATTCTGCAGGTCACACTCACTGAGGATGTCTATAAACACTAAAAGTCTCCCATTAATAATCGTCGGCTTCCTCCCGGCGCTCCTGCAAGGCGCAGGGCCAGTGACACCGATTGAGGAGTTGCTGGAGCCCCGTGTCGTCCTCGAGAACCTTGCGGTAACCTCGCCCCCGTCCATCGAGCACTCAATTGCCAATGCGGGTACTCTTCACCTTTCCGGCGAAATCAAAGATAAGGCCTGCACCATCATTCTGCGACCGGAGGAAGGCCATTGGGATCTGTCGGGATTCTCCTATTTTCGTGTGGATGTGACAAATAACGGAGATGGGTTGGTTTGGATCCGGGGACGTCTCGACAATGAGGGTGCGGTCGATTGGAAAAACAGCTCTTCCAGCATGGCATTCATCATGCCGGGCGAAAGGGCAACCCTGGGATTTCCCTTCCAAAGAGCCGCAAACGCGGACGACTCCCCGGAAATCTTTCATCTGCAGGGCAGCCGACCCAATGGATTCCGGGGACATTGGATGCCGTTCCAGCCCGAGAACGTCGTGGCCTGCCGGCTGGTGATTCATTCTGCGTCCAGCACGCTCAACCTCTCAGACATTCAACTCAGCCTCGCCCAGCCATATGGTGCCAAGGCGAACGCCCGTCTTCTCGAACTCCCCTACCTGGACAAGTATGGTCAGGTGCGGCAACTGGATTGGCCCGGGAAACTTCATTCCGAAGAAGCTTTGGAAGCGCGCACCCACCAAGAAGTCCGCGAAGCTCAGGACGATGCCGGTCCGGCCAGCTTTAATCAATATGGCGGGTGGAAGGACGGGCCACAATTAGAGGCGACGGGCTTCTTCCGCGTGGAGAAATACAAAGGGCGCTGGTGGTTTGTTGATCCAGACGGCCGCCTCTTCTTTTCCCATGGGGCCAACTCCGTCGGCTTTGATCAACGAACGCCCGCTCCAGATCGCGAGGCCCTTTTTGCCTGGATACCGTCAGGGACGGATATCGGAGAAGCACACATCGACAACAATATTCACTTCATGATCGCCAATCTAAACCGGACCTATGGCCCGGACTGGAAGGACAACGCCTATCACCGCATTCATACCCGTCTGCGCCGATGGGGCATGAATACGGTCGGCGCATGGTCGGACAAGAATTTGTATACGAACCCCAAAACGCCATACACTCCGATCCTTCATGTCTGGCGCGGGATCAATCCGCTCGGCAAAAACCTGCCGGATCCGTTCTCCGCGGAATTTGAAAAACGCGTCGAGGATGGACTTCAAAAGCTACTCGGACCATCGGGATCGGACCCCTGGTGTATCGGAGTCTTCATCGACAATGAGTTGGGATGGTATGAGGATTTTGTCCAAAAGGCCTTGGCCGGAAAACCTGATATGCCTGCTCGAAAAGCGGTATTTGCCTTCTTGCAGGAAAAGTATGTCACCATCGAAAAACTCAACGCGGCGTGGTCCACCAAGTATGGCTCATGGGAAACCCTGGATGCCTTTCCGGTTGAGTCGGAAGCCTTCAAGGAGGACCGCAAGTCGCTCGAACGACTCACCGCGAACCGCTATTACAAGGTCTGCCACGACATGATGCGCAAGGTTTTGCCGAATCACCTCTACCTCGGATCGCGGATGCACAAGGCGAGCCCCGGGATCTACGAGGAAGCGACCCGATATGTGGATGTTTTAAGTGTCAACCGATACATGCCCTTGGCCGTCACCTTGCTTCCCAAAGCTTTCGACAAACCCTGTCTCATCGCGGAATTCCACTTCGGCGCGCCCGACCGCGGTGTGCCCGGCGTGGGACTGACTTCCGTGGGCGACCAACTTCAACGCAGCCGTGCCTACGCGGCCTATGTTATCGACGCCGTACTTCAGCCCAACATCGTCGGCACCCATTGGTTCGCCTACACCGACCAGTCGGCCGCGGCGCGTCCGACCGTCGGCAAACCCGGCGAAAACTACCAGATTGGTTTTGTCGATGTGACCGACACCCCTTATCCCGAGATCACCTCGACCAGCCGGGGGCTGGCGGACATCATGTATTCCCTGGCCGACAGAGAATCGGTGGACTTCTTGCGTCTGTTAGAGACCACATTTTCCGACTGAAACTCCCCCGCGCCGGCGTCTGACTGAAACCGGGGCTTCAACATTCTGCGGGCAGGGACGTCCAAGGGAACCCTCACCCTGCAACCCACTCCAGCTCCGCAATCGCGACGGCGCCCTCGATGGGGATGCCGAAGTTCCTCCACCCGCAGGTCGTGATGAACCACTTTCCGTCGTCACAGACAATTTCCGGAGCGTGGGCGTGCAGGGTGGTGACGACCACTTCGGCATGGTTATCGCCGGTATATTCGCCAAAGTCGGTGGGGTCCTTGGAACGAAAGACCAGCGTGTTGTGGTAAGTTTCCTTGCCGCAGTCGGTGTAGGTCATGAATAGGTAAAACCAGCCGTGAAGACAAACGACATAGGGAGACTCGGTGGCTCCCCATGGGGGATTTAACGGAGCGTTTCCACACGTACGGAGGGCGTAGCGAAGAAATGTCCAATTTACCAGGTCGCTGGACTGGAAAACCGAGATGACACCATAGCGGTTTTCAACACCCGTGACATACATCAACCAATTTCCGTCCGCCAACTGCAGAACCATACTGTCGCGGTGGCACGATTCCAGGGGCGCGTTGTGGAGCACCGGAGTGTGGCCGATCCAGTGTTTAAGCTCGTCGGAAGTCGCCATGCGCATCGGGGAAGGTCCATAGTGCATGTAGTAGCGTCGGCCATCGGTGACCACCGAGGGCGCCCAAGCGCGCACGCCATCATTGCAAACGATTTGCACTTCCTTTAATCCGCCGGGAGAGAGAAGCTCACTGCCACTTCCATAAGTAAAATAACGCTCTTCATTAGGGTTGATTTCCGGGGTTGGCTTCGTGATGCCGAAGAGGTGCCACTTTCCGTCCAACCCGCGGATAAGACTGTGGTCATTGACATAACACCCGGTCTTCTCGGGTTTGTAGAGAAGCTGCCATTCGCCGGCAATTCGGGGAATGAGGGCCGCCGACCGTGGCGGTAAGTCAGGGTTTCGCATTCTGCCATTCTTTCATATTGAGACCTGGAAATATGGGTTCGATGAGCTGTGCATTCCATTTTTCGTAGCTCTGCTGCAGACTCTTGAGACGCGCCGGTTCCAGATCCGCGATGTTGTTCTTTTCCGATTGATCATTGGCGAGGTTGAAGAAAAGGAGCGCTGCGTTGGTATCTTTGGCCTGCTTAGGTTTGACAATTTTGAAGTCCCCTTCCCGCATGGCATAGCTTTTCGCGTCGAACATTCGCAGGTAGATCCGCTCGTGTGGAACGCGGTTTTCTTGACCGAGCAAATGGGGCACCAGATTAACCCCATCCAGAGGACGCTGCGGGTCTTCCTTGAGATGATTGGCCGCAGCGATGGTTGCCAGGATGTCGAGGGCTGTGACCGGCTTGGAAAACGTGATCCCGGCGGGAATCACCCCGGGCCACCTTGCGGCCATGGGAACGCGGAATCCGCCTTCGAACGGATCACTCTTGCCGCCCCGGAGCGGAGTGTTTTTCGAACCGTTCGAACCGACCGCCCCTCCGTTGTCGGAGAGGAAAAAGATAAGCGTGTTGTCCGAAAGGCCGAGTTTATCGAGTTCATTCAGCAGCTCTCCGATGCCGCGGTCCATCACGTTCACCATGGCGGAATAGATCCGTCGCTTCTCATCGGGCACGTGCTGAAACTTTTCGATTTCTTCCCGTGGAGCCTGCAGCGGAGCATGTGGAGCGTTGTAGGCCAAGTAGAGGAAGAATGGGCCGTCCTTATGCCGGTTGACAAACTCAACGGCCTCCCTCGAGAACTCGTCTGTCAGGTATCGCTCGGTTCGGACTGGCACACGGCCACGGGAAATCCACGTCTTGTAGCTCTGCGGTTCATCTTTTGCCTCCAGCGTGTGCTGGATCGTAAGATCGTCCGGAAAATAGCGGTGCCCACCGCCGAGGTGGCCGTAAAATTCATCAAAGCCGCGGGAGAGCGGATGAAGCGTGTCATGGGCTCCGAGGTGCCATTTTCCGATCACCCCGGAGGTGTAACCAGCGGGTCGCAGGATCTCGGCGATGGTCTTCTCCTCCCGGGGCAACCCGATGGAGGCGTCGGTGGGCCTCCATGCCGGGTTGCGTTCAAACCCAAACCGTTGAGGATACCTTCCGGTGATGAGTCCGGCCCGACTTGGTGCGCAGACGGTGAATGGAACATAGGCGTCGGAGAAGACCACACCACCCTTCGCAATGCGGTCAATGTTGGGCGTCGGGATGTCGGAGTTCCCATTGAAACCGGCATCTGCATATCCAAGGTCATCCGCAACGATGACAACCAGATTCGGCGGACCCGGATTTGCCCCAAAAACATCCCCGGAAAGGACCGCCAGAACAAAAAGAGCCAGTGCAGCGATGTGGTGTTTCATAAGGGTGGCGTGAAAGAATTGTCCCTGGAGGAAGGCTTGTGTCGCGGCGGATTGATCGTGGTCCGGTGACGTTCCCAAGCCAGGCCCGCCAACCGTTAGTTTTGAATCACTTCAAGTATGTAAAATCCTCGATTGGGGTCGGTCGAGACCGGTCTGATCGTGATGCGGTCGACATTGCCGTCACGCACCGTGGTGGTGGAGCCAGGAGAGACGACCGCCCACGTGGCGATGTTGGCAAGATTGTTTCCGTGACGGATTTGCCAGCCAAGTCCCGAGGCCTGCCAGTTCCAGGGGAATTCGAGGGTGACGGTATTGTCGGGATTTGCGCTGAGAATACGAAACGGACTGGCGTTTGGGGCTGCGGGAGTGGTGCCGAAAGCGTACTCCAAAAGATCGGACATCCCATCGCCATCTCCATCGACTTCATTGCTCGGAATCGGACTCGCCACCGTAACCAGGACGGATCGTGAATCGGTGAGATTCCCATCGCTCACTTGGAGAGTGAAGTTAAAGCTGCCAGCCTGGGCTCCCGAGGGTATCCAGGTAAAGTCCCCGGTGGCGGAGTTGATGGCGGCTCCGCCAGGCGCGTTGAGAAGACTGAACGTCAGGGTGTTCCCCGGAAGATCGACATCCAAGGCGCTGGCCGCAAATGTAAGGAGGGTGCCCGCATTGATCGTCTGGGCTGCAATGGCGGCGAGAACAGGGGCGGTATTGACTTCATCAACGGCCACCGAAACCGGCCGGTCATGGGTTAGGGATCCGTCACTCACCCTGACGGTAAAATTGAAGGTCCCCGGCCCCTGTGCCTCCGTGGGGGTCCAGGTAAATGCGCCCGTGCTGGAGACGATGGAGGCTCCGGCTGGGGCACCGACGAGGCTGTAGGACAGGGCATTGGCTGGGAGATCGGCATCCGTCGCGGAAGCGGTGAAGGTCAGTGTGCTGCCTTCATTGACCATTTGAGACGGAATCGCGGCGAGCACCGGAGCCTGGTTGACTTCATTTACCGTAATATTCACCGTTCGATCGGTGGCGAGTTGTCCGTCGCTGGCGCGGATCGTAAAGGAATACGTCGTGCCATTTCCCTGCGTCTCACTCGGCGTCCAACTGAACACGCCCGTTGTGGCGTTAATGGAGGTATTGAAAAGCGGATTCACGATGCTGTAGGTGATGGGTCCTGCGGGCAGGCTGGCATCCGTGCCGCTCGCGGTGAAACTGAGCAGGCTTAATTCATTCACCACCTGATCCGGAATGGTTGCCAGAGCAGGAGCCGAATTGGCCGGCAGAGGCACGATAAATCTCCATTGCACACTATCGTCGGTGGTACTCGTCGCGACCATCTGGTAGGCGGCGACGTTGTTGCTCGTATTAAAACTCACCAGGCGCAGACGGCTGTTTGAGCTGGGGTGTCCGATGTAATACCAACCGTGTTCCTTGTGGGTGAGTGCCCACTCCACATTGACCCCCGTTGTGCCGGCGGCTGCGAGGGTGGGTGTAACCCCGGTTCCGGTGGTATGACTAAGACGCCGTCCATCGATCGAAGAGGCGAGATAATACCGGTTGGACACACCCGTGGAGACCAATGTCCAATGAACCAGAGAGCCATCGGTCCGGATCGTTCGTCCGCCCGGGTTGGCGTTCCCGGTGGCGGCATTGGCCATGCGTTTGCGAAGGCCCCGGTGATGAATGAGATAGGTTTTGTCGGGTCGGACCGTGGTATCGCTATCCCAGGCAGCGTATAGTTTTCCGAAGGCCGTGAGATTGCCTCCGGTATCGTAACTATTCGATCGCGGGGCAGGAGTCACGCTGGACCAGGAATTGGCGGGCTGAGGATTCTCGGCATCGGCGGTGAAAACAAACAGGGCGTATTTCCGCAAGGCAGCCAGATTTTCGGCGCGCCAGAGAAATTCCGCGAGACATTGATAATTATCCTCTTCACTCCAGGATTGGTCACCACCCCAATCCACGAAGGAAAATTCCGTAAGCCAGATCGGCAATCCGAAGTCGTTATACTCAGTTTGCACCAAGTTGACTAAATAGTCCGAAGAGCCACTGCTCGGGCCGGGATAGGTGTGGATGGCGTTGTATTCGACCCGGTATCCGAGCCGGGCGGCCTCATCGTAGAATAATTCGTGCCAGCTGGGCACGCCGACGGGCGGGTTGAGGGTGCCCGGGGACGGACTGAGCAAGGGCTGGTCGAGCGCCATCAGCCGAGGCCAAAGGGCGACGCTTTCCTCCAGCGTGACGTTGGACTGGTCGGTCCGATCCGGCTCGTTGAAGCCCATCAGAAGAAAGCCATCGCCGCGCTTGCGCCACGCGGGATAATGCTGCCAGATCGGTCCGGAGCCCGTGTTATAGGTCCAGTTGAAACTGCCCCACTGCATGGGATTATAAACCGTGTCGGTGGGCAGGGTCACCGAGGTCGTTGGTCCCCAATTATACATCCACGCGGCGTCTAAGCCGGCGGCAAAATTGGCGCCACCGACGCCTTTCTTGGGAGCCCAGGTGTCGTAGTTGAAGATCCACCGTTGCGTCGTCGCGCTGCTGACCGTGTTTTGCACCAAGGCGGAACCCTGGGCTGTCGCTCCACCCTGGGTGTCAATGGCCAGTCCACTCCAGGCATTGATGATCTGGTAGTGGCCCCCGCCAACCGGTTGGAGAATCCAGTCCTGGTGGGGAAGGGCAACGTAGGGCTCGTCGGTGAGGGCCGATCCAGCCGTTTTTGCCAGTTGGGCACCGGACAGGCACTTGCCCGTGTCCCGGTTGCGCAACCGATAGGTGCCGTCGGCCAGATTAAGCAAAACCTGATACTGGGTCTGGGTCGTTGTCGTTCCGGCCTGGTTCAAGGCAGGCTGGCCGCCGGTGGCGATGGCAAGGTCAAGACCAGCCGCCGAATTGGTGATCTGATAAAATGCGTCGTTAAAGTCCTCGTAATCGGCGTATTTCCCCGAGGGATTAATGTTGGTCCCGAGCGCATAGCCAACGTTATTCGTATTGGCCGGGAAGATCTGCAGTTCCCGGATGACGGTCGGTGTCACGTCGGACTTGGTAAATTCCAGCCGAACGAGGGAGGTGGTGACGGGCGAGGTAAAGGTGATGACGCGATCGAGATCGGTATTGCCGGTCACAACGCCTCCGGGAATAGCGAGCCAGGCCGTGCCGTCCCAATACTTGAGCGTGAAATCCGCCAAAGGAGAAGAATACAAATGGACGCTGCCGATTTTCGTGGAGGCGACCGTGTCAATATCCAGCGTGTTCAAGCCTGCGGTGATGGTTTGCCAGGAGGAGCCTGCGTGGGTTCGGCCGTCCACGGCATTGATCGGAAAACTGCCCGTGGTGTGAGAGCTGGCCACGGCTGGCCGCTGGAGGGCCAGATTGACTTTGATGTCCGTTCCCAGAGGATAGCCGGCCGGTCCATTCGGCGGATAGAGCGCAAACTCGCGAAGACGAATGGTTGGGTCGGTGACAATGATGCGGAATGCGGTCGCGGTCACGGGACTGGAAAAAACAAGGTTACGCTCCACATTCGTATTCCCCGAGACATCCGTCGCAGGAATGGTGGTCCACGTGCTCCCCACCAGGTATTGAATTCCGAATTTGGCCAGGGGCAACGTGTCGTTTATCCCCATGAAAACCTGCGCACTGCCGACTTCGACCGGAAACGGAAAATCAATCCGGGCATTGTTGAAGGCCCAGTTTTGGCTCTGCCAATGGCTGTCGTTTCCGGCGTCTCCATCCGTCGCGTAGGAAGCGAGGCGGTTGCCGACCACGGAGGATGCCGTCACCGTCTGATACTTTGCCAGGTTGACACGCTGCGGCACGATCAGCGGGGCAACGACCCCGGCCACGCTGAGCTTGGCACCGGTGGCGGGAGGGTTTTCGTAGGTAATGGAGCCCGTTTTGAGCTTCATCGTGCCATTCGGGTTGATCACGATTTGGAATCGGGTGCCGGTGATGTTCAGATCTGCCGACAAGGCCGTATCGAAGGCAAAGACATATTCCCCGCCCACCGTGAAGCTGTAGGTCCCGGTCGCGGTGCCGATCACCACGTCATCTCCGCCGGTAAGATTCCGGGTCTCGTCCGCTCCCAGATAAATAATCGTGACGTTCACCGAGGTGGCGTTATTGGCCGTGGCGGACGTATGGGCCGCGAAACCCAGGCCGGTCAGGGTCACGCGGGTCGGCCCCTGATTGCGGGTCAGCAAGCCGCCAAAGGTTCGAATATTTCCATAAGAACCATTGGCAAAATAGTCCACATCGCCGCCCCCATTCGTCGCATCGTCGATGAAAAACGTCGGCCCGAGAGCGGTCGTGACGTTGCCCGCCGCGATGGTGGCCGCGCGGAGAGAGGCCGAGGCCACAAGCGCAAACAGCAAAGCCGCCAGCGAGAGACGGATCCTCACCACGATTTGTCTGGAGAAGAATGGGGGGAGAGGGCGGGAATGGGGTGCCGGGTTCATAAGGGGGCTGACGATTTCTGCATGGTTCCGGGTTTGATCGGTTCCACCAAAGTTCCGTCCTCGTAGCGGGCGGGAATCGATGAGGCGGGGCCAACACGGATGACGGGATGATCGATCCCGGCCAGCTCTCCGGGGATCCGGATGACAAGGTTTCCCGCGGGGTCCTGTCGCACGGCAAGCAATTCCTGCGTCTCCAGCACCTGCGCCCGGAATTCGGTGCGGGGCTTGTCCAGCTTCAAGGGCTGGGGGATCGTGAGATCACCGGCAGGCAGCCGGGAGAGCACCAAAAGGTTGAAGTGCGGTTTGGCGGGATCCGTGCCCTGCGTGGAGCGGAGGTTATCCGGCAAGTCACCCTCCGCAAACGGGCTGCGTCTCGTCGGTTGCAGGGCCGATTCATTGATCGCCATCCACGCGGCAAATTCCTTCAGCCGGCGTTTGGCGGCCTGCTGGAAGGATCCATCCGGCAACGGCCCGACGTTGAGCGTGATGGCACCACCGTGATGCGCGTTGGTGATCAGGGCATTCAGCAGGTGGTCAAAGGGCCGCCACCGGAAATCGAGACGATGGTAGCCCCAGGCGTGATTCATCGTTCCCGGCGTTTCCCAGGGAACTTTGGGCGCGTTGCCCGCATCGGGAAACTGGTTGTCGCCCATGGAAATAAAATCCGCACCGGTGGGATCATGGGCGGCGATGCGGCCATTGATCATGCAATTCGGCGCTCGATCCCGAATCAGACGGATCAATTGATCCCTGCGCGCGGCGGTGACTTGATTTTTGGCACCCTGGCCCCAGGAGTCGAACCAGAACATATCCGGCTGGTAGCGTTCGATCAACTCCGCAACCTGGGGCAGGCATTTTCCTTCCCAGTATTCGCCAAAGTTTCTGTCCGTCGGCTGTTTGAGCGGCGGGTCACCCTCGATCTCAGGCCACGGAGGCAGGGCCCCGCCCGGATGCTCCCAGTCCTGCCAATGGGAGTAGTAAAAACCCAGCTTAACCCCATACTTCCGACAAGCGCTGGCGAGTTCGCCGAGCGGATCGCGACCTCCTACCCCGAAGGGTGTCGCGGCGACGTCATACTCCGAGACCGCCGAGTCCCACAGAGCGAAACCATCGTGGTGTTTGGTGGTGATGACAAAATACCGCATGCCAGCCTCGGACGCGAGGCGGATCCATTCGTCGGCATCGAACTGGGATGGGTTAAATTTCGTCAGGAGGCTGTTGTAGTCCTTCTGGGGAATCCCGCCATCCGGCTGCGGCCAGCGCCACTGGGTGCGGATCCACTCGGCGTAGTGGTTCCTCCCCATTTCCTCGCCCTGCCAGACGCCCGCAGGGATCGAATAAAGCCCAAAATGGACGAACATGCCGAACCGGGTGTGGGCCATCCAGTTCCGCTCGCTGGCCTGAATGGTCAGCGGGTCAACATCGTCCACCCGGTACGGTGATTCGTCCGGATGGGCGGCTTGTTGGGTTGCTGTCATGAAAAGGAGGCTGGCGAGGATTTGCTTCACGGGAAACGGCGGGGGACGCGCAGACGTATTAAGATTCTTCACTTCCGGGAGATATTCCAGACAAATTTCAAACAAAAGTGATTGACAACGACTCCCCGGTTGAAGAAAGTCCCAATATATCTGAGTCCATCTCCCAAAACCGGACGTTCCAGAAAGTAACCCCAAACACCACTGTTCATCCCCACCCCATCGAAGATCCCCACCCTCTCCTCCACATGAAAACCACACCCACCTCACTCCTCCACCGGGTTCACGTTGCGGCCATCGCCGTCGCGGCACTCGGATTATCGACTCCTCTGCAGGCTGCTACGTTCACTTGGGATGGCGGTGCCGCCGCCTCGAACAGCTGGGGCAACCTGGACAACTGGAATCCCAACGCTGTCCCAACGTTCAACAACACGGCGGACCTTCTCTTTAATTCTTTGACCCGCCCGGACAATGATCTTGGTGCCGCGCGCACTGTGAGGTCGATCACTTACGGCGCGGATATGGATGGCGCATTTCTAACGAACTTCCGGACGTTCAACGGTGGAGCGGCCGCCGCACTTACCATGCAGGCCGACAGCGGGAATGCGTCGATCTCCGTTGATGCAAATGCTACCGGAAACATCACTCTGGGCTGGAACGGCGTCGGAACCGCCGGCGGGGCTTTAACGTTGGGCAGCAACCTCGACATTATTCATAATGGCTCCGGGGAGCTCCTCATCAATCGACAAATCACGGGCGCTGGCTTCGGCTTCACGAAGACAGGCACCGGTACGGTTCGGATAGCGTCAGCAAATGCGAACTCCTTCACGGGAACGGTGGGCGTTAGCCAAGGCCGTTTAATCATGGGCTCGACCAGCGCGGCCGGCGCAGATCTTAACACGGCGTCCAGTATCACTCTATCCGGCGGCGCTTTGGAAATGAGAACGACATCCGCACTCAACAAAACATTGACGCCCAACATGACGGTGACGGCTTCGAGCACTCTGGCCTACAACAATACCACAGCCACGACTCAGTCATTGACCGTCAGCACTGGGACGATGATTTTGAACGGCAATTTGACCGTTCAAAACATCTCCTCCGGAACAACACTCGCCAACCAGATCCTCATTACTCGCAACATGACTGGCGCGGGTGACTTGATTGTGGACACCTACAACAACGTTACGAGCAGCACACCCTCGACCGACTTCGGGCTTGGCCGTGTCGCGCTGGGCGGCGATAATAGTGCCTGGACGGGCAATCTGGTCATCACCAAAGGGACGGCGCAACTTTTCGGCGACACAGCACTAGGCCAGTTCAGCCTTGGCACGGGCGATATCATTCTCGGCGAAACCGGCAATTCCTCAGGAGCGGGCTTCCTGCTCGCGGCATCGACTCCCACAGCAGGTGGCAAGACTTTGAGCAATGACATTATCGTTCGCTCCGGTGGATTCCGCACGATCCGGGGAGGCAGTGACCATACCTACAATCTGAATGGAAACATCCTGTTGGAAGGTGATCTCAATGTGCACAACGGGCTCTTCTTCACGGATAAACACATGATCCTGAACGGAAACATCTCCGGTGTGGGGGGGCTTAGCCTTACGGAGTCCGGCAATCCCGGCTTCATTCGCCTGACCGGCAGCAATACGTACTCGGGCGCCACGTCCGTCGGCACCGGTGCAGTTCTCAATATCCTTAGCGCCAGTGGTAACGCCATCGGTGACAGTTCGGCAGTGACCTTCGCGGGAGCGGGTTCTACCCTGGTCTTCAACAGCACGAACGAAGCCGTCGGTTCCATTGCCTCCGCCGCAACAGATGGTGCGATCAATCTCGGAGCCAACACGCTCACCACGGGGGGTAACAATCAGTCCACCTCGTTCGGCGGTGTTATCAACGGCACAGGGGGCAACCTGATCAAGGTCGGCTCTGGCACGATGACCCTGACGGCGGCACAGACTTACACGGGAGGCACAACCCTTACGGCTGGCACACTGGTGCTGGGTACAGGTGCGACCCTCGCGAGCAATAACATCCAAATCGGAGCGGGAACGAACCTTGACGCCTCGGGTCTCGGTAGCGCCTTGACCATTGCGGCAGGGAATCGCATTGGCGGAGACGGGACCTTGACTGGCGATTTGACCCTAGATTCAAGCGCACAGTTCGTCTTCACCCTGACTTCGACTCTTGATGTCACCGGGACAGTGACCCTCGCCAACTCCTTCGGCGTGGCCAGCTTGGTCAATGCGGATGGCAGTGACATCGACTGGACGACGGTCGGAGTGGGCACCTACACCCTGATCGCCAACGCCGGAGACTTCAGCAACATCACGAACTTCGGCGAGGCCTTTGCCGTCAATAACGTTGGTGGATCGGGCAACAAGGCCTACTTCCAGAACGGAAGCCTCCAGCTGGTCGTCGCGGTCCCCGAGCCGACCACCATGGTTCTGCTCACCGCTGGTCTCACCACGGTGATGGCCTTCCGCCGCCGTCGCCACGTCTAAGTGCCGACTGTGATCGAATGTTAATTTAGGCTGGTCCCTTCAGCTCTAAGTCACGCATAGGCGGGGCACGTTTACGACGTCCCCCGCCTTTTTGCTGCCAGATTTCTGGCCGCTTCGCGGCAGTGGAGGTATGGGGATTATCCCGCAGGGCGGGATCTGCGATTTTGGCTTTGCTCTCCAGAGGCGCTTCGCGCGGGGCAGTCGAACTCCGTTCTCATCCCCGGAGTTTTTTATGGCCGCTTCGCGGCAGTGGAGGTATGGGGATTATCCCGCAGGGCGGATCTGCGATTTTGGCTTTGCTCTCCAGAGGCGCTTCGCGCGGGGCCGTCGAACTCCGTTCTCATCCCCGGAGTTTTTTATGGCCGCTTCGCGGCAGTGGAGGTATGGGGATTCGAACCCCAGACCTTCTCATTGCGAACGAATAGTCCAAGACCCCAAGAACGGCCTTCCTGAGCTGACAAATACAGGCTTCTGTGGCCTTTGGATACAGGCATTTGCGGGGGTGGTTTGCAGATATTTTTCCTAGGAGGACTTTTTTTCTACTGGCTTTTGTCCACAGTTTTTGTCCACACTGCGGGCTCAAATTCGTGCCTTTCCTAGGCACCCAAATTCATCCAAATCATGCCGAAAAAACTACAGGTCGGGGACCCGGCCAGAGGCCTCTACAAACGGGGCGAAGTCTGGTGGCTCTATTACCGCACGAAGGGTCAAAAAATCCGAGTCTCCATGGACACCACCGATAAAAGGGAGGCCATCCGCAAGGCCGGTCCGAGGCGGGGGCGGCCATCTGAGAGCTACGCAGCCAATCCACTTTTCAAGCTTGCACAAGACTACGTCAAGAGCGAGGAGGCCGCTTCGAACTTCACGCGATCAACCGCGAGTAGCACCCTCTACGCCATCAAGGCGACCATCCAGCGGCTTGGGGCGGTTTCCACACAAGATGTGACGCCTTCCAGCTCGCAGGCTCTCTACGACCTTTATCAAGACCGCAGCGAGGCCACTGCCCGAACCCTCTCAATGCGGTTCCACGCGTTTGCGAAATGGCTCTTTGCGCGAGACTATCTCGCAGAGGAACCTGCCCGGGTGGAGTTTTCGAAACGCCGGCCGGTTGCCAGGAGGACTGATCATTTTTCCTTCGATGAAGCCCGTCAGATCATTGCAGCCGTCTCCGAGGAGCAGGGGGATTTGAAGTTTGTGTTCTTCGCGGGATTTTTCGCGGGGATGAGAAAAAACGAGATCATCAATTTCCGCCCCGGTTGGCTCGACTTGGGTCGGGGCGTGATCCAGATCCCCGCGTTTGAGGAGGTTCAGACGAAAAAGAGGAAGAGGGTTTGGAAGACTAAGAGCAAGTTGGCGAGGAGCATTCCTCTTCATAAGGAATTTCGTGCCTTCCTGGGGGAATATAAGTGGACTCCCCAAGACCTTTACATGCTGCACCCCAACAGGGACTCTAAAACTTACAGATGGGACCCACGCAGACCTTTCGAGGAGCATGTTGCGGCCTTCAGGAAGGCACACAAGGTCATCATGGGGACGCGGAGGTTAAGCATGCACACCATGCGGCACTCGTTTATCTCAGAGCTTGCCAATTCCGGGAAATTCTCCGCCACCCAAATTAGTATGTGGTCAGGGGATCAAGTCAGGACCATTGAGAGCAATTATATGCACCCTTCGATTAAGGGCGGGGAGCTGGACGCGCTCTAAGCCATCTCCCGGACCCGGGAGGATTTGAAACCTAAGTTTTCGTCAATGATTTCGTTAGGCATTTTCTTGGGGGAGATTCGTTCCTCTCCGACGAGGAAGGAGCGGCCAATAGGGGTGGAGATTCCACGCCCTCTAAGCCAGCGTGTGCAGGCGTCCGAGAATTCCAGGAGCGTGCATTTTTCTTTCCTCTCCAACCTCTCTATTTCCCGAGGGCTCATAGCCGTGCCCTCCGGGCGTATTCCGCGATCAAGGCGGCGTCTATTAGGCCGTCATGTGGGACTCTGCACCTCTTATTTGCTAAAAAGGTTTCATCCGGCCAGAGCTGTTTGGCTAAGGCCAAGGCTCGGGGTTTCGTGTCTCCGGCTTTGCAGCGGGGTAAGAGGACTTTTTGCCATTGCTGCGGGGTGATGCGGTGCCACTGCAAGGCTTTAAGGACGCAGACAGTCCGTAGGGCCGCAAAGGATGCTGCCATAGACCGCGAGGCGGTGGCGGATTTGGATCCGACCGGCTCTTCTATCACGACGGAAATCTTGTCTCGCGAGTCTAAGTTATTGATCCATTTCCAGACCGCCAAAATATCAATCTCCCGCCCCGAGGGTATCTTTTGGGTAGGCATGGGGAGTTGCGAAATGATTGAACCATCAAACCCGCTGATGGCCACCAGCGCCCCGGAAACGCCGTTATCGGCTCCGATGATCATGAGAAAATCTCCTCCAGCTCTGTGGCGTAACCGGCTTGCCAGCGTTCCTGGGAGCGTTTGCGGCGGTCAAAGACGATTCCCGCCATTCCGCGTTTGAGGGCGTCCCAGCTCTTGCTGGTGTGGTGGTGAATCAGGGTTGCGGCTTCGATGGTATCCACTTCGAACTCTTCGAGGAAGGCAAGGAGCCCCGAGATCGTGCAGGGGATTTTGCGGGGTTTACGTGGGCGTTTGTGCATACCCCACGGCCAGCGTCAATCCGTTCGTCCTTCGTGAAGGACAAACGAAATTTAACAGCCGGTGTCTCACCAGACACTAGCTACGGGGCGAGGATTCGCCGGGTTGCCTCGGCGATGGCGTCAGATTCTTGCCAGTGCGGTAGGCAAGCTTTGATTTCGCCCAACTGACTCAGGACCCAGCCTCCCGGGACCAAGGTCAGGACGGCCAGCGGGGAGCGAAACTGCGGGCAGTAAAATTCGATCCTCCCCGCTTTGCGTTTTTTGGTGAGTCGCACATTTTCGGGTAGGGAGTCAACGGCCACGCGTGGCCGGGGGAGAGCGATCACGCGTGATCGGGCTTAAATCTTTTTGATAAATGTTGTGGACAAATATCAAAGGAGGCTTATGTTCTGAATTGTCATGAAGAACAAATTCACCATCAAAATCGGCAGACAGAAAAAACAAACCATCACCGGAACCACGGTTGCGGAATACCTCAAGGCCCAAGGCGCTTCCGCCTTCGGGATTTGCCCCACGGGCGGCTGGGCCATCATAAAAGGCAAAGAGATTGGTTACGACCTCACCATCCTCGCTTGTCGCGAGGAGCTTATCCAAGTGCCCGAAAACGAAGGTGTTACCTACGAAAAGGACCGCGAGGAAATGGCTAAAGCATTTTCGTCAGACGACTGCACGTGGCGCGATTACATCCAGGTGGACTAATGAAAACGACTAGAAAAAAACTCATCTCCGAACTTTCTTCAATCCGCAAGATTGAGACCCAGAAATTGAGCTGGTTCCGTCCCGAGGACTACGTCCGGTTGAGGGCGGATTTTGCCCAGAAATCGGCCGCGCTGGTTGAGCTTGAGCTTGCAGCCTACGAGCGAAAAACCTCACCTTCCCTCAAATGAAAAAGGTTATCAAAAAAGACCCTCGTGGAGGGGCGAGGAAGGGAGCTGGGCGAAAGCTCGGCTCTGGGAAGGGCCGGACGGTGGTCACGGCGAGCATTTCCATGCCGCCGGAAAAGTGGGAGAAACTGGACTCCGCCCGGGGAGAGTTGTCCCGAGGAAAATACGTAGCCAGTCTCCTCTGAAATGGTTGCGAGGGGTGGGATTTGAACCCACGATCTCCAGCTTATGAGACTGACGAGGACGACCAGACTCCTCTACCCCGCAGAGGGTGGAGTCCGTCAAAAAGTTATGCTCCCTCGCAGCTCTGCCGTGAGGTCGTACCTGCCTGTCGTTTCGTTGGCTTGGGCGGTCAGGACGGGATAGAGATTCCAGCGTTTTTCTCTCGGACGGTATCGGATGACCTGGGAGAGCGGCTTTCCACGCTCGCAGGAAAGCAACAGAGCGGCTTCCGCGTCCCTACGCCTCACCATACCTCTTTCGATGTCTGTGCCCCGCCAGAGGCGTTTCATACTGTAAACTTGGGTGGCCATGCCGTCGTAGTCTTGGCGCGGCACCAGCGGCTTTATCGCCTTCATTTCCCGTCGTCTCTCGCCGGTCAGAGAGGATCCCCGGTTGAAAATCAGCGATAGGATCGGCCATTGTCCGTCCGCCTGTAGCTCCGAACTCCCCGGCCACGTGCGATTCGTGAGCTGCCAGAAGCGGGGAATCGTGGACTGCCTGTAAACCGCCTGTGCGGCCTCCCAGGGGATTTCGATATCTCGCAGGCCGGCCGTAAATGCCTTGCCAGCTTGACCAGTCTTTGCGCTCGCAGCGGCCAACCGTTCAACCGTTTTTGAGTCCAGGTAAGGGCTCCAGTCTTTGCGGATTTGAAACGCGCTGGTGTGCCCGAAATCATACCCGATCCCGCCCGTGGGGCCGGATTGATACCCCGGCCAGTTGATCCGTTTCAGACCTTTTTCGTAGTAGGCTTTTCCGCCCCCAACCTCAAACTCCAAGACGAGCTGCCAGCCCTTCTCAGAAAACTCAGGTCCTCCAGGGACCGCGAAAATCGGCTCACCCTGGAAGACAGAAACTACCCTCTCCTGCATGACAGGGAGAGCCTTCCGCACCTCGGGACGGTCACAACCGGCGAGACACCAGAGGAGCCCCGCCAGCGCGATTATAGCGAGAGCACGGCCCATGACAAAAAGCAGACTGCGAACACAAAAGCGAAGTCCGACCCAACCACCTTTTGCCAAGGCGTCGCCGGGTCATTTTCATCTCGAATGTCTGAGAGCAAATAGCCTTTGGTTTTGCAGGCCCCGACCAGGGCCACGACGCCCCCGATTTTCAGGAGGGTAATGATTGCCGTGCCAAGGCTCCCAACGTCGTTGAGGAGTTTGTAGCCGGTCACCACGAAAATTCCGAACCCGAAAACGAGTAGAATTCCCACGACGACAGGGGGCCAGATCGTGATTTCCCTGCGGTCAGCGCACCATTTCAAGACAACCAAGACGGCCCGACCGAGAAGACAGAGAAAGGACCAAATTCCCGCCCCTACTTTTTGCAGCGTGGTTTTGTTCATTTCCGTGCTTTGGCGGGTTTCTTCGCGACGCGGGCGAGGACGGCCTTTGCCTCTTCGATTTCCTCGGGAGTAGGCGCCGGGGGGGGAATCTCAGCCATAGGGACCGCAGGAGCCGCAGACGGGGCCGCAGGGATGGCTACAGACGCCTTTTTGTCAGGGACAAGGTAGGACAGAACACCAGAGCCGATTGCCAGCCCCAGGAGACCAAAAACCAACGCCCCAACAAGGCCACCGGAAATTGCCCAACTGATCCGAGATCCACGGTATTTTTCTTTCGACGCCTTTTCGTCCTCAGCGCGTTGCCACTGGCCGACGCCCCAGGATTTAAGGTTCTCAACTTGCGTCTCCGCCTTGGCGACTTTGGCGAGAGCTTCATTCCGCTGGGAATCCGCCTTGTCCACGAGCGAGATTGCCGTGTCCAGCGACGCGGGGCGTTTGGTTTGCGCCTGTGCAGGGCAACCCACGACCAAGATGATGACGATTACCAAAAGACCGATCAGGAAATTTTTCATTATCGGGCTCCTTTCAAGGCTTGGAGTTCGGAGCGGAGGGCTTCCAGGGTCTCCCCTTGCTCATTCAGGGGCTTGGAGATGGCGGCCATATCCACCCCGGGAGGTTTTGTTTTCGAGGCGCACGCGGAGAGTGCCAGCGTGGCGGCGATTGCGAGTGTTGCAGTGATTTTCATATCACTCCTTGCCCAGCGTCAATTCGCCCGGTAGGAGGGCGAGGATGACTTTATCGAAAGAAGACGCGGAATTTTACGGGACGACGGCTCTCAACTCATTCCTGGACGGGATAGTCCAGAGCATCCAAGAGCAGGGCGACGAAATGCCTCTCGCGCAGAAGATCGCGCAGGCCGAGGAGATCGCGAAAGAGATCGCAAAAACTGTGAAGGCCGCAAAGAGCGGGAAACTTGGGAAGCTCCAGGCCGAGGAGATGTCTCGAAAGTTCGAGGACGATGATCGTTTCTCTCCGCCTTTTGGGGACGAGCGGGTGCGGTATATTTGGCAGCACTCCTCTATGGTTGAGAGGGATACGAAACTTGCAGGGCTCAAATTTGAAGGCCGCCGGAAGCTCGTTTCTCAGCTCAAAAAAGAGTCTCCGATTGAGCGGACTCAAACCGGCCGGCTGTCAGCTCTGCCGCCCGGGATCTAACGAAAAAGGGGCGACCCTTTCGGATCGCCCCACCGCAATTGCGGGAGTTGAGTCAGTAAGAAAAAGGATCTACCCAATAAAGGTAAGTCCAGAGGAAAGGCCACCCGAGGCCCGCAGCGATGTACTCGGGTTCGCCTTGCCCGACAGCGGCCACGGCCCCGACCAGCCCCACGGGCCACGTGATGACGCCAGCCGTGAAAACAATGGGAGTCCCCACGACTTTTCCGGCGACCGCTACGGCCGCACGGGTCTCTTGTTTTTCGGGAGTCCGGTCAGGCCCCGAAGCGCAGGCGGGGAAAAAGAGAGTGATGACAAGGGCGAGGAGGAGTGCGGTGAATTTCATAACCATCCTCCGGGTGTCAATTTCTCTTCGAGGGAGCCGGGGTCGGCCCTTGCAGGGATTTCAGTTTATCCTCAACCGCTTTTTCGACGGCAACGGCGACGGCATCTTCCTTGCTCGTTAGCATCCTGTCAGCCATAGGTGTTGCGAGGAAAGTAAACACGAGACCCAGCACGATTACAGCCCCGGAGAGGGCCGAACCGGCGACCCCCCAAAGGAGGGAGATCTTCTTGGCGGGAGTTTCTAAGGCCGCAAGGCGGGTTTCCAGCTCGACGCATTTTCCGGGGCACCCAGTTCCGATGGCCAGCATCTTCGATTCCAGGGCGTTTACCCGCCCATTCGTCTTTGTGGTTTGCTCGCGAACCTGCACGAGGACTTCGAGAATCGTGGCCTGTGCGCGGTCTTGGGGGTTGTCCGAGTCTTGCAGCTCTTTGATTTGATCGCGTATGAGAGGATCCATTGCTTTCAGAGCCAGCGTCAAAAAGGATTGCCCCTGGGGAAGCCCCCGTCATACTCCATTGCGTGGAAAAACTGATCAAATCTTTTGGCCCTGCGGTAGGGGCGTCGTTGTTTTTCGGTGTGCTTTTCGCACTCTTCGCCCTCAGCGATACCGCAACCAGGACGTGGGAAACCCCGTCGCCTTTTGATGTCATCTTGGGAGTTTTTGGGGCGGTGGTTTTGGGGGTGATTTGGTCTATCGTTCCGGCGTTCATCTATTTTTGTCCTGCGATGATCGCGGGGTTCAAGGACTCCCCAAATTACACCGGAATTTTCCTCGTGAACCTTTTGGCCGGGTGGACTCTCGTGGGGTGGTTTGCCTGCCTAATTTGGGCCTGCACGGGCGGTCAGAAGGTGGTAGTCCAACACATCTACCACCAAGGGCCGCCGCCCTTGCGGTGATCAATCAAAGAGCATGCCTGCCCAGTACGAATTGTCCCCTGCGTGGCGTATATTTACTTTCACAAAACCTTTCACTTTCCAGCGACTCCAGATGCCCGCTCCGGTCCCCACACCGCCCGTGTTTTGGACATAAGAACGCTCTGCCGTGAGGTCAGCATTTGTCGCTCCGTCTTTCAGTTTGAGGTTGATAGATCGCGTAGAAGTCGCGTTGGGAATGCAGATTGAAAAAATTGCCTGCCTCCCGGGATCGACTGTAAATGAGACCGTCCGCTGTCCTCCGTTCGCATTGTAAACGACATAATCCGTGTACCCCCCAAGCGGGTTGTCGATTTCGTAGAGGCTAGAATAACTCCCACCGCCACCAAAAGATACCCCCCCAGAAATGGAAAATCCGGTAATCCAAGCGGGCATGGATTTGATGCCCTCGCGATTTGTTCCCAAGGGGAAGTTGTAACCAGCACCCCCCATGTCGCTGGCCATCCAAGCGCCTTTGGTCACGGTATCGTCTTCGAAAAACTCATTCACGGGCGGTCCCCCGAAAGCATAAGGATTGATGATCATCATACCCGGGTACCTTTCAAAGTAACCTTCAGACCTGTGGCCGTTCCGTTCCCGATTTGATCCAGGTCAATCGTGATTTCCGCGTCGTCTGCCAATGCCGCGTCGCTGATGACAGCGGGAGCTGCGGCCGTCGTGGAGGTCTTTTCGGTGTTGTCCACGGTGAGCTTTGTCGAGAGGACGGAAACGCCAGCCTCGTTGATGTCCACGGTCAGGATGCTGCCCGACGCTTGGGCCGTGGTCAGCGAGGCCCGGACAGCCGTCAAGGTCATGGCGTAGGGCATGCGGAAGGTTACCTTCCCGGCCCCGGCTTCGAGTGGGGTGGT
Source organism: Terrimicrobiaceae bacterium (assembly GCA_041752695.1). GTDB lineage: Bacteria > Verrucomicrobiota > Verrucomicrobiia > Chthoniobacterales > Terrimicrobiaceae > CALCJD01. The sequence goes on along the minus strand of JBGSVZ010000038.1, from coordinate 145,242 downwards.
TTCGTCAGAGCAAGCAATTACCAGCTCACACGGGAGCGGGCCGGTCACTTTGGTGTCCAGCGCAGCCTGTGTAGCCGTCGAAATGGCTTTGTTGAGATCCGAGGTGTTATCGACATTTCCCAGCCCTATAGATTCGGGGTCGGTGTTATGGGGGTTGATCGCGAAGGTGTGAAACAGCATTGCCTCTAACACGCGGGTTTCCGTGAAATAGAGGTTTACCGCCCCTTCGGGGACTGCGTCTGTAGAGCCCGGAGAGGCCACCAATTCGATGTAAATTGAGCCGCCCCAGCGGTAAACTTTGTTGGTGTCCAGTGAGACATAAATCTTCTGAGTTTCCCCCACCTCGGGGAAGAAAAGTTCCGAGGCAAATTCGAGAACGTCATCAACGTAAGAGGGGAGCTGGACAGCGGGAACGAGGCCACCCACGAGGTCCGCCTTCAAGGCAAGGGCCGCGTCCAGCTCCTCTTGGGTGACAGTTTCGAGGGCGTCGATTTGATCCTGCAAATCCTCAATATCGCTTTTGAGAGCCAGCGTGGAGGCCGCAGGGTAAGGCGGTTCCGCCTCTGTGGGGACGCCCTCGTTGCCTGTAATGTTGGCACGATAGAGGGTGCCTTTGACAGGCTCAACGCTCGAATAGCAGTAGGCCGGCGGATTTCCGGGACCTCTCAGCTCAAACTCAATGGAGATCGGAGCCTCTTGAAAAGCCTCCATGATCGCGACGATTTCGGGGGTGTTGAGGTTCAACGTTCCCGAGAAATATGAGAGCCCTCCCGCCGTGGTGATGGTTGTAGTCGTGAGGAGTGCCAGAGACTCCGTCTCCCCGGGGAGATTGATTTTGATAATCACGGTATCGCCTGCCGTGGGGACAACCACGACGTTTGTTTCGCAGACGAAAATCCGAACCGGGATCTTGTCTCGGGACTTGTGGTTTTGAGCCTGGACACGGTCAAAAGACCCTGTCCGCATGAGGAGGCTGCGCGTTGATTTTGAGAAAAGGAAATCCACGGTGAAGCCCCTGCGTCAAATCTACCACTTACCAGCCGGACACCGCTCTGTTGCGAGCTGGTGCTTTAGCCGCGTGCATTTGCAGAGGCCGCAGCGCATGACGCCAAGGACGCCCGCGCCCCAGTGTTCGCACCTCTCACACGTTGCAAGGCGCTTGGCGGCCTCTTCCGGCGAAACAACGGCAAATCCCGAGGCGGCCCAGTTCACGGCGGCCTGGGTGGCGGAAACCAGCGGGTTCCGGCCTTTGATTCGGTGGTAATCTTTGGGGGTGACTTTGAGCCCGCCGGGGACTTGCTCTCCTACTTTGGAGAATGCCTGCCTTTGGGTCTCCGAGAACTTCTCCAGTTGAGCCCAAGTCAGAAAGTATCCAGCCAGAAATCGCATAAACACGTAAAGTGGCCACTCGCTGCGGTGGGGTCTTTGTAAACCTCCAGAGCCCAACGCCCTTGTGGGGCGTAGGTAGCCTCTTTCGGAAAAGGCAAAAATGGTAAGTCCGACGCCCGGACCCAAGGGACAGCCATCCAGGTCACGAGGTCTGTTTCTCCAGCGAGGAGAGTTGTTGTCATCTTTGGGTACTCCCACGTGTCCGGGCATTCGTAACCTTCCGCTGGCCAACCAAAAGGTGGACCAAATGGCGGAGCGTAAGGGTATGTCGAAGGGAACACCGAAAATGTCAGATCTACAGGAGCCGCGACGGGTGTCCCTCCGATCCCCGGGGTGTCCCTGCTATAGATACTCAAACGACAATACATTAAAGCAGAGCCTGCCGTGTTCGGGATTTGGGCCGCCCCGTTGATTGCGAAATAGCAGCGGTTATTCGTGCTTGCCCATTCCCCTAAAACGACCGCGTCGGCGCCTGTAGGTATCTTCTCTAGGCAAGTCCCTGTATCTTCGCAGTCCCCGCAATATTGATCTAGGTCATTCATACGGATGGAGGCCACACCTGGGCGTCTGGTTCGCCCAGAGAGGCAAGAGTTGGTTCCCAACCGAGGACCCACATGTAATATTTTTGTCCATCCACTGTGTTACAGAAACGAATCAGGCGAGGTTGGATTTCGGCAGGCAATGATGTCCCCCCGGAGGACGCCTCTTCGACAGCCCCGGGCACACCTACAGCCGTGGCGACCTTGTCCATTTTCAACTCTACGGCCCAGCCCGTAGAGTCCCTACGTATGAAAATGAACTCTGAATCTTGGACAGCCAGAAGCCAGCGGACGGCCCGCACGACTTGGTTGAATTTCGCCATGACAGGCGAGAGGAAAGCCGGGAGGCGAACCAGTTCTTTCAGGTCAAATTTCATTCTTCCTCCTCAACGATTCCGTCATCAGGGACGCCTTCAATTTCCCAAGTCTCCGAGATCCGATAGAGCCCGGGGCAAAGTTCGTCCGTTTGCAGCGAGGAAATCCGCTGCATTTCGATAGTTTCCAAAGTGAAACCATCATCAATCCCGTACCTGATGACCTCGTCTCGGATGATCCAGCCGGCGTAGTCCTCGGGGTCTCCGATGCCACTCGAAACGTACTCCGTCCCGTCCGGGGCGATGTGGATATAAATGAAAGTCCCAAGGGAACTTGGGTTCTCTTTTTTCTGGGTAACGATCTTCGCATTTGTCCGCAGGATGCTGTCGACGGACTCGGAAGGGCTTTTCGAGATGATAACGACTTCCAGGGGCAAATCCGTCTCCGCAAGAGCCTCCCAGGCACGAACGAACGAGAAGCCAGTTCTACCATATTTGTAGGACACGGAATCGCCCCTAAAACGGATGTTGAAGGAAGTTTCTACCTCGCCTGTGATCGAAATCATAGGGGGCGGGCTCTTCCATTTCTGGATCCCTTTTACGGTCAGCGTTTTGGTGGTGGAATTGCCCGCACGAATCGGGACCGCCACACCGGGCCGCAGGATGATTCCATCCTCATTTGCCGCCCCGCCTTTGTAGATGATCCTGGTTTCCGTCTGCCCCCCGGGGCCATAGACGGGGATGACGTCCACCACAAACAGCGTGGGGTCGTCGGGGTGTTCGTCGCCAATGGCGGGGATGGAAATTTCGATTTCATCCTCCCTGCATGAGTAGGATGTCTCGATATTTTTGAGGCCGTCCGCGTCGTACCAAGAGCCCTTGCGCCCCGGGAGTTCCCCCCAGGCCAGATCTCCCTGCCTCACGATAGTGTCTATGTCGATTGCCATGTTATGAGGAGGTTGTCAGCCCGAGTTCGACGGCTTTGAGGATCAGACTGATTTGTTCCGACTGGTTCAACATTTCGCCCTCCATGATTTTCAAGGACTGCAGTTGATCCATAAGCGCCTTGTCGTCGGTTGCCTGCGCCCGGGAGTCCAGGTCTGCTGACATTTCCTCCGCCGTCCAGCGTTTCTCGACGCGTGGCATTTCCCGAAAGTAAGTCGCTGGGGCGTATTCCTGGACATTTTTCATGACCTCTTGTGAGAGATTTGAGCCTACAGCCGCGAGGGTTTCTCCGCCCCGGCCTAAGGTACTTGTACCTATGTTCCGCAGCTCTTGAGGGTTGTAACCAAGGAACGTTCCGCCGGCCGCTTTTCGTTCCGTGAGGATGTCATCGAAACTCTTTTCAGCGTTTTCGAACATGCCTGGGAGTTGTCCCTTTATGACCTCGCTGGGCTTGGGGATATTCGCAAGGCCGAGGGTTGCCACGGAAGCCACTGCCCGAGGGGCGGCGCTCATGTAATCGTAGATTTTAGAGATCGCTACGACAGCTTGGTTTACAGCGTGCTCGATGGCTGTTTGAAAGTAGATGACAGGATCCTGAAAAGCCTCCAAGAGGGCTCCTCCAAAGATTTGCGCAGCTCCCACAAGGGTGTTTGCAAAACCGCTCCAGGTGTCGCCAGAAAACAGCGTAGCAAGGGTTGTCCCGAGGATGTCCAAGCCGGTCTTGATCCCGCCGATGAAATAATCTCCAGCCGTTTTCATGGCTTCTTTGGCTCCTTCGAAAAGCTTTTGGATGCCTTCCCCGCTTTGCAGCAGGGTGAAAAATTCCTTTACTCCTTCAATCGCCGCGTTGAGCTTTGCTCCCCATTCCTCCCCGAACAAAAACTGCGCAAGGTTCCCTTCCTTGGCCGACTCAAAAACGCCCGTGATGAACGCACCAATCTGGGTCCCGAGGTTTCGGGCGTGCCCTTCTAGCGTGGAAAGGTTCGCGATTGCCCACGCAATGACAGGCTTCAGGGCGTCGATAATCGGGAACCCAAACGCCCGCTGGATGGCTCCGAAGGTGTCTCGGAAGTTTGACATCAGGCCCGAAAAAGAGCCCGAAAGCTTCTTCATTCCGCCGGAGAATTGCGAGGTGCCTTTGGTGAATTCTTCCCAAATTCTGCCAGCATTTCCGCCTGCCCCCTGCATACTGGTTTGCAGTTTGTTGATTTCCTCTGTTGTCCGCGTGAAGTCCCCTCTCTTCGAGGCGATCTTGTCTTGGAGTTGAGCAACTTGCCGTTCAATGCCGCTCTGTTGCTTCACAGAGGCCCCGTCCAAGCTCTGTTGGAGGTAGGTAAGTTTATCTTCCAGTTCTTGGATGTCTTTCCCGCCAGACGCGGCCGTTTCTGCCAGGGATTTGAGTTTCCCTTGCATTTTGTCGGTTGCGCCTCCCTCGGCCATTTTCTCCAGCTTGGAGCGTAGATCCCCGGAGATTGCCCCCATCTCTTGTAGGCGGAAGAATGCCTCTCCAGCGGGGCGGCCACTACTCAAGGCGTCATACATGCGGCCAACCCAGAAGGCTACGTCCTGGAAGGGTTGGTTTGTGCCAGCCGCAATATCGCCAACCAGCGTGAGGCCTTTTCCCGAGGCTAGTACGCCTTTTGTGAAGACTTGAAGGACCTTCGAGGATGCCAGTACCTCCGGAAGGTCAAACGGGGTTTCTGCCCCAAATTTTGCTAACTCGGCGAGACGCTTTTGGGCGGCCTGCGCAGATCCTAGTAGTGTCTCGAATTGTAGGCCGGCGGTCTCAAAGTTTGCCGCAGCTCCTATACTCCCCCCAAGCGATACCGCCCCTCCGATGGCTCCCCCGATCAGACCGGCGATGCCCACGGCTCCCATGATCCCTTTGACCTGGGACGCGGCTGTCCGGGCCATCCCTGTGACGCCAGCAAAAGCCGTGCGGAATGGTGCAGAGATGACCGAGGCGGGAATCACAAACGCCCCGCGGAAAACGCTCCGGGCCGCCGTGGCGTTTGCCGCGACGATAGACATCGCACTCCGCAGGGAGTTGCGGAAGCTCGAAATGTCGAGGGTCAGTTTTCCCCTAAGCTCTTTTGTTTTAGCCATCGTTTTGCGTGGTCAGTCAACGTGCCCAGTTCTTCGACAGCTTATCGAAGATGTAATCGAGCATGTCGTCCGTTACCTCGTCGATTGCAGCCTGTAGGACCGGCCCAGAGATTTCGTCCGCCCCGAAGGACATGTTTGCGAACTCCGCCACAAGACGCCGGTAGGACGCCTTTTTGCCCCAGCCTTTCTCCGCCGATTTTCCAGATTTGAGCTTTGCTTGCTTGCCACCAAAAGCCCCCAAGCCTTTTGCGTAGCCTCGTTTGATATAGGCAACAGAGGAAAGTGCCCGCCCCAAGAGCCCACGGGCTTTCTTCGCTCTCTCCGCCCTCGTGAGGCCCTTTCCAGGCACAAGGCGATACATCAACGCCCCCGGCATGCCGTCCCGGCCGGTGCCTTTCATGTAGGACCGGATTTTGCCTTTGTCCGCCTCTTTTGTGAACCGGATGGCAATGCTTATAACCTGCCGCATACGGCGATTCAGCTCGTTCGCCGCGTCCCGCTGCGACAGCGTGATATAAGACGAAATCGAACGCGAAAACGAGGCGGTATCTAGGACTAGACCAGAATCAGCCATTTGTTTTTCGTAGGGCTTGGAGTTTCTCCCAGAGGGATGATTTTCGTTTATGTTGGGGGGTCGCCTGGATGCAATCCACGCGGTTTCTACGGGCGTAAATCACTTCGAGTTGAAGGAGTTCCCAGTAAGGGATCTCCCACAGCATCTCTTCGCGGGTCAGTGATGGGATGACAGCCGCCGCAGCCGCGAAGAGTTCCAGCGTTGGCGACGGCTGGATTAGTTTTTTGGGCGGTCAACCTTCTTGGGGGCCTTGCCGTCCGGGTTGGGTTGGGCTTTGAATTTGCCGCTCCCGGCGTTCACATTTGCGATGAGCTGCATGAAGAGTTTGTAGCCCTCCGTGAATGCCTCAGAAGGCCAGATCAGGCCCGCTTTGTCCGCCCACGTGGCAACTTCTTCCATGCCCCAGTCAGGCTTGCGCATGGCCTTCATGGCGAAACTGCGAGGCTTGGAGCAGAGGCACACGACCATTGCCACGTCGAGGACAACTCCAGGATAAAGAAAAGGCGTGAAGTCAATTTCCTCGTTGTCCGGATTTTCCTCCATCAACTTTGCCAGGGCGTCCATTTTAGCCGCCTCCGTTGGTGAGAACTTGCCAAACTTCAGCCCCATGGCGTCAGCGGCCATCCTACGGCCAGCGCAGTAGGGCTCCAACGCTTTGCCTTGGAATTCGAAGCCTGCAACGCCTTGGCGGAGCGCGGCTTCATTCTTGGGGAGTTCTTCCCCTTCCGGGGCGAGATATGCTTCGTCGTTTTTCATGGTGATGATTTTGTTTTAGCGGTTATCCAGAAGGGCGGCCTTGGCGGGGGAAAGGTTCTGCCCTCGAAGACTGAGGGGGTGGCCGTCTGCGTCTTTTTCGAGGACGACGGCGGAGAGTTTCTCCAGATCGTAAACCCATTCCTTCATGAGGCTGTCCCGGGTCTCCAGGGCGTTTCGCATGGCAACGGCAATGGCCAGCGGGAGCCAAAGGGTGAGATCCCTCAGGAGCTTATTTGCTCCATTGAAGTTTTGCTTCTGGATGGCCTCTGCAAGGGCCTTGAAGGTCTTCTCGAATTCCTCCGCAGCGTCCCCACGACCTTCCAACTTGTGGCGGCCTTCCCGGGCGAGGTGCCATTCCCCGATAATTGCCCGGGTGTCTGTCTGGGGGTATTCGGAGGACTTCCCTTCGAAAAAATAAGTGACTTCCCCGGTGGTTCCTGGGGGTCTCTTTTCGGTGTAAACCCGGACGACTTGTGCCCGAGGCTTTCCACCCGGCTCTTTGGGGGGGAGGGTGGAGAATTTGCAGCCGAGGGCGAGGAGCGCAGCGGCTTGGTTCGTCGAGGAAGTGTATGCGACTTCCTTTTGTTTTCTGACTAGGTTTTTGGTTTGCATGATATTGGGATAAAAAGGGAGGCGGGGGTTTTACCCCCCGCTTTACACGGCGGGGATGCCGGGGAATTGCTTAGCCATGCCGGAGAGTTTCCGCATAGCTTCACGCCCCAGGGTGAGAGTCAGCTCGTAAAGGATGACAGCGCCACTTTCCACGCCACCGAGGGCAACGAGGTTGAGGAGCGTGATGATGTCGCCGATTTCGTCTGTGGGGTCAGCGACGGTTTCGCCGCTCCAGGTGACTTCCAAATGGATATCGTAGAGGGCGACGCCACGCGTATTTCCGACGCGGTTAGGTACTTCGATTTCTTTCTTGGCTGTCTTTTGCTCGAAAGACTCCATGTTGAGGCCGGTCTCGTCTGCGCTGAGACCCATATCGAAACCGTCGAGATTAACTAAGACTGTCATACTGACCTTTCAGGCGTCAACTCACGCCCAGCCCAGCGCGGATTTTGAAGATCCGAACGTGTGTTCTACGCTCTTCCTGATCCTCTCTTTTCGAGGTGACCTCGCCCATAATCGCTAAGGTTCGGAAGGACGTAGTTTCTGGCGCAAACTCAGGCAAGGCCGCAGCTCCGGCTTCCGGTTTCAGGAGCGCGTCGTTGATGGCCCGCCAGAGGCCGGAAACGGTGGCATGGTCCACGTCGAAGATAAGCCCTCGGAGATCTATCGAAACCTCTAGGTCATCAACTCGGCGCCCCAGGGCGTTTGTAGAGCTTCTGGTGACCGCACTCTCAACTTCCGCAGAAACCATGATCCCCGCAAACTCCTCGTCTTCCGCGTTGTCGTCGTGGCGGGTTATTTCCTTGTCTGCAAGGGTTTCGTGAAATTTGAGGAGGGCAATCACAGCCTCCTCTACAGCGTATTCAATGGCGTTCATGGTTACGCCTTGGCGTTAGTCAAATGCAACCGCCACGAAATGTGGGCGTCGTCCAGTTTGGCAATGCGGAGGTTTTTCCCTTTGGCCTGGCACGGTAGGTTTTGGTCGGGTTGGGTTTGCATTTGCGCCTTTGGGATCAGGGCGGTGAATTCGACCTTCAGGAGGGTTTTGCCTGGGATGTACTCGAGGCCAATTTGAGGGGGACCAAAAAAGCCAAAGTACTCAGCCTCTCCGATCCAGAGGGATTCCCCGGCGACGTCTGGGGAGGCGCATTCTTGCAAGGCCTGTGCGGCTTCTTCGCGAGGTGTCATGGTAAGGGGGCGAGGTCAAAACGCAAAAACCGGGACTCCCATTTTCAGAGAGTCCCGGCCCATGCACTCGACCAGAATTTGTTAGAGACTACCTATGACTACCCGAACTTTGCAGTTGGCTGTATTTGCCTGTGCGCCGAAAGGGACAAGTGCGTCTGCGGGGAATTTCGGCCTGCGTACTAACATGTCTTCGCCCGGGAGGAGGCGGTTTTTGTATCCCGCATAAGCTCCTGAGGTGTAAACCTCGACGTAGTTGGTTTGGTCCAAATTTTTGACGTAAATAAATGCGATATTTACCACGTCGCCAACCAAGAGATTTTCTCCAGCCGTCCCGATGACTTGGATGTTATCAATCGCAATAGGGTCTGCGATATCAACCGCCACCAGAGAGTCGGCCGGGGTAATTACTTTCTTTACCCCGTCCTTCTGATACGTCAGCGAAATCTGTGATTTCAGCTCTCCGGCCACCTCTTAGAATTTCGCTTTGAGGTAGAACTTCGCGGCGGTGTTGTCGCCCGCAGCGGCCAGCGTCACACCCTTTGCTCGGATGTATCGTTTGGTCCCCGAGGGGAGCCGGAAACGGCTGTGGGCCGCGTCCGCACCGGGAGTGTCCACGCCCGTGGTGACAAGGGCCGCCACGTCCGCGTGTGCCTCGAAAGTGACGTTGTCGTCACTCTGTTCGAGGGACAAGGTGAGGGTTTTATCGTCCACCAAGTCAGGAAGTGCCTCGTGTCCGACGATGAATTCGATGTTCTCTGCGAAGAACTTTTCTCCGACAAGGTCCAGGGAATCCGTGTAGGCAGTGGCAGCCGCAGCGGCCACCGCCTTTTCGACGTAGAAGTTTTCGTCTTCGATGTTTCGTGCTCCGATCATAATTTTGGGTCTTTCTCTTTCGTTTGAGGTTTCGATTACGCGAACACTTCGTATTCAGCGGCCCCAATTTTGATGGAGTCGGTTTCGATGATTTGGATCCCGTGGATTTCGGTGGGGCGGTCAGCCACGGCACCGTTTTTGTAGGCCACTTGGGACACCGCAGTGCGGGAGGTTTGCACCTGTCCGACTGTGCGGCCGTTCATAAGCCAGCGGAGGCGGGCTTTGTCGTTGCGGAACCCGGCGGGCATGAGTTCCAGGGCGGCCTGTCCGAGGGCGTCGGTCATGCCTTTGCCCGCTGCGGTGTTGAGGTTGTTGACCTTAACGATGCATTTGGGGTGGATGGCTTGGAGGCCGATCCAAAGGCCCATGGGGCTCACGAGAGCGCGGGGGATGATCTTCGTGGCGTCCGAAGGATCAGGCATTGCCTGTTCGCGGAACTCGGGGATATCCAGACCGCGACCATTTCCGAAGAGGAACTGGACACCGTCCGTGCCGATTCGCACGAGGTAAGCGGTGGAGGCCGTCGCGTCGTTTGCGCCTGTCGCGTTCACGCGGTTCTCATCTTCGCAGAGGGCTTTGAGGCCGGGGAACCCGAGTTCGTCTTCGCTGTCCTCGCCGTAGTAGACTTGTTCGCCGAGGCCTTCGAAAGCGCCAGCGGCATGTTCCTCGGAACGTGCGGCGAGATAATCTTCACGTCCGTCTTCATTCGCTTCCGCCACGCTCGCGTCTGCGATGATGGGGTTTTCGTAAATGAAGCATTGGACGAATTTCTCGTAATAGCCAGCGGCTCCCACGGTGACACCGCCATTGGCGCGACGGAAACCACCCTTGGGGTTGTTCCGACGCATGGTGACTTTGAAGGTCGTTCCGTTGATCGTGCGGCCCGGGATGGAGTTCAGCTCAGGAAAGCTCCCAAGCACCTCATCAAGGACGCCAACCACTTTGTCACGGCCTTGCAGGGCCGCCACGTCTCGCATTGTTCCAGTTAGGATTGCCATAATTTTACTTTCTTCGGGGTGTCAATTTGGGGGGTTGATTACTTCTTGGTTGCAGCGGCCTTTTCAGATTCGAGGGAGGCAACGGTAAGGGCGCGACCTTTGAGGCCTTTGGTGGAGAGGGAACCGCGATCTTCTTTTGTCGCGGGGCCGGTTTGAAGGGGAGTTCCCGCCCCGGAGGCGAGCTTCTCTTGCGCAGCAGCGTCCACCCGGGCGTTGAAAGACTTGTCCAGGTCCGCCTTGTAGGTGGCGAAACCGGTCTCCAGCGAGGTAACCTTTTGGGTCAGTCCTTCGATGGCTTGGAGCGCTTCGCCGAGGGCTTGCTCTTCTCCGTCTTTGTCTTTGTCGTCTCCGTTTCCTTCGGTTCCGTTGCCGTCTCCAGCACCTTCCCCGTCGCCGTCTTTGTCGGTTGTATTTTCATCTTTTTTGTCTCCCTGTTTTGGGGTGAGATTCTGGGTTTTCTCGATGGCCTCTACCTTTTCAGTGAGGATGCCGAGTTTTTGGAGTAGAGACTGAATTGGAGTCATACAGGTCTTTTGTGCGTCAACTCTTTGCCAGCGCGAGGAGGTCTTCGTAGGCTTCCTGTCGTGTTGCCAGGGCGTCGATCAAGCCCAACTCGATTGCTTTTTCTCCCGAGTAGAAACCGGCTTTGAAAACTTCCTCGTCAATGCCAGGGCGGGCCGCCTTCACATGCGAAATGAAAGCCGCATTCGTGGCGTCCATGTTCGCCTGGATAAAGGCGAGTTCTTCCGCCGTGGGTTCGCGGTGCGGAGATCCTACGCCCTTGAGAGTTGATCCTGTCGAGGTCAGCTCGACGGGTTTGATGCCGAGTTTTTCCAAGTAACCGGCCCAAGTGAGCCAGTCCACCCGGGTTCCGATTGATCCCACGATTGCAGAACGTGAGGCGTAGAACGCCGAGGCTCCGCAGCCGAGGTAATAGCAGGCGGAGGCGGAGTAGGTGTCCGTGTAAGAGAGGATTGGTTTGATCCCGGCGACGGCCGTAACCACGTCCGCCATTTCAGGGGCTCCCAGGGCTTTGCCGCCACCAGATTCGTTGTCGAGGAAAATGCCGATGACACGCTTATCCGTGGCCAGCGCGTTCAACTCTTGCGCGAGGTCGTCGTAGTCCGTGACGATCCCGAGGAGTTTGTAAATCCCGTCCCATTTCGCCCCCATAAGGCCGTAAAGGTGGACGTTGGCGATGCCGTTTTCATCAATCGCGGTAGGGCGTCGCATTCTGAAAAGATCGGCCCACGTGAGTTGCTTCCCTTCGAGTACGTAGGGTTTCATTTCCGCCACTTGCGCGGCCATTTGAGCCGCGTATTGCGGCATGATCAGCATGTCATTCATCGTCTGTAGTCTCCTTGTCATCTTTCTTTTTGGGGGGCTCTTCCTCCTTGGCGGGTTCGACCGGAGCCGATCCAGCCGGGGGCCGGGCCATTTCCTCTTTCGGAATTGGCACGCCCATTTCTTTTTCGACTTCCACGCGGATTTGCTCTCGCCGGCCGATTTCGCGGGCGCGTTCGTAGAGGTGCGGTTCCAGCTCTCCGCCCTCTTCCGCAAGGATTTCGGTCAGGTTTGTGATACCCGCGAAGTAATCGTTCAGGCGGGCCGCAGCGTCCCTGCCGTCGTCGATGGTTAGCAGTGGGGGCATGACGAAACCCCAATTCATCCAGTCGGAGAACCGTTCGATTCGCCCCGTCTTCATGGCGATGGCAACGGCGAAGGTGACTTTTCGGATTGCCACCTTCCGCAGGAGACTTTGGCGATCTTTCACAAGGCGTCTTGCGCGGCCTTGGATGGATCTCACGCCGGGGCCGGGGATTCCCGCCATGCTCAAAATTAGCTCAACAGGCCACACCGGCGCACACGCAATTTGAGCCAGGCGGTTTTGGAAACTCTCCCAGGCTGGCCCGGGACGGGAGCTGGTGAATGCCTTTAGGTTCGCTCCGGAGTTCGCCCGGAAATACCGGATCAGACCGCCGTAAAGGCTTTGTGCGGTGATCCCCGAAGGGTTTACCGTGGGCGTCGCATTTACGTCGTTGGGGTCCGCTGTGGAAATCTTAGGTGTCTCCGGCCCGCCAGTCTCGTTGTCTTCCGTGAGGGCGATAGAGGACGCCACCAGCGAGGCAAACTCTTCGTACTCGGATGCCTTCATATGCGTCCGGGCCTCCCGGATGGCATGGAAGAAAATGGGGAAACTTCGAGCCTGCCCGACGAACATAGGCTCTTTGAGGAGGATGAAATTCCAGGTGGAAACCACCTTGTCTTGCGCGGCTGTCTCGCCCAACAAGGCGTAGGCCACGGGGTCTCCGTAGTCTCCGAAGATTACCCCGTCCTCGTGCGCACGGCCTTTGTAAGCCGCAGCTCCTTCGCATTCGTCGCCAGTCACTACGCCCGTGGAGAGACCAGAGCGAAACCGCACCCGGTGCGCAGGCACAAGTTGGAAGCAAGGCCACGGGTAATCCTTGTCGCCTTTGTAGGTGAGCAAGACGCCGATGTCCCCGCTATGATCCATGTTCGTGGATTCGAGGTAGAGGGCGGTTTGCCAGTCATACTCCGCCCCGCGAATTTCGCAGTTGGAAAGCCATTCGTCCCGTAACCATTTTTCGGCCGCTTTTCCTTTTGGGTCGGAGCCTTGGTATTTGGGAAGCCAGGCGTTGCCTACAGAGCAGATCGCCCGTGCGTCGCAGGCCTCGCGCACGAAACCCACGTTGGCGTAAAGTTTGCGCGACGCCGAAACAAGGAAGTGCCTGTCATAGACCGGGACGGATTTGTTGATGTCTTCAAACAGCGTAGGCCACGGCTCGACGTTGGGGCCGTTTTGGGTGGCGTTCAAAAACTTCTTTGTCGAGACCGGAAACCCATCTGGACCATACAACAGGACTGGATTGATCTCAGGCATTACTGGATCCTCCCTTGTCCCCACCCGGAGGCGTTGTTTTCGAGGATCTCCAGCGCCTGCGCCATGGCGTCGAGGCGTTCGTCACGGTTCAGCCCAACCGCCCAACCCATGGTCTGTCCGTCCGCCGCAAAGTTGGTCAGAGTCTTCCCGCCTTGGGCCTCGGTGGTTTCAAATGCAGCCAGGTAATCCGCCTTCAGGGCGGTTATCTGTGCGGCCCGCGTCGTGTATTTGACGCGGTAGTAAGTGAGGACTGCGCGAACTCTCGCGCCGGTTGCGTTGGCCATGCTGATGGCCGTCCCGTCAATCTTTCGCCTACGCGTCGACTTCCTCGTCTTCTGTGCTTTCCAAGTCCATTGCGATGTCTGCGATGGTTCCCGTTAGACAGGCCAGCACGAGCTGCATGTTCTCGCCGTCCCATGCGTGGTTGGGGCGTTCACCAACTTTTTTGTATATCCCTGTCTTCGAATCTTTCGCCTCGGAGTGCAGTGATTTTTGGTATTCCTCTTCCGCGTCGTCTGGGATCTCCCACGATTTATCCCTCGCCACTTTGTAAGAGAGGATGTCTTTGAAGACCAAGTTCGACCAATCGTGGTACCACGCGAAGGCGCCGTCTCGCGATCTCGCGATGTCGCCTTTTTGGGGAGGGGAATACGGCTTTGTGAGAGGTATATCGTGTTTCCTTTTTGCGGGGTGTTTCCACCTGTTCGAGGATGAACCTCTCAGTGCAAACCACCCGTATTTGTGGCATTGCTCATAGACGTCTTGGGGTTGGTCGCCGGAGTCCGCTCCCACAAAAGAATTTGGCACGCGGTAGGCAAGTTGCAGCTCCCTCGCTTGTGCCCACGAATACACCGTGCGGAAAAGTAGCAGGCGAGATCCGAGCGGGGAGTAAACGCGGATGACGACCTTCAGGCAGTCCGTCTGCCGGTCTATCGTCATGAGGCGGCCAGTCTCAATAGAGACGACCTTTTGGGTTTCTGGATCCAGTGCGGACCAGCGCGGGACTTTCTCTTTTTCCAGTTGCTTCCCCCATACCGTGTCTTTTGAGTTCTTGGGGTATGGCTTGTCGAAAGGCCAGTAGGTCGCCTGGGTGTATCCCGATGGCTCCCGGTTTGAAATCACCGGAGCCTCTCTCATCCTCAATTCCCACCACCGGGCTTCCTTTTTCTGGGTCCAGATTTTGAGAGGCTCGATATTCCCCCTTTGCAAGGCGTCTTGCGCACGCAGGAACATCTCCAAGAGGCCGCCCCAGTCTTGCCAGTAAACGACCCAGGCCGAGAACCGGAAGGACCGGTGGCGGGGGGTTGGGTTGGGGTTCGTCGCGAAATACTTTCCCGAGGCGGAGAGGGCGCGACGGTTGGCTTCCGTGTTTCGGATCACGCGGTTGCAGCAAGGCGTTGTAAGCTTGGCTGTGGCGCGGACTTTCGTCCAGTCCCAGACTTTTGTTTTGGGGTCACGGGCGACTTCGTCTGCCGTCACGTGCGAGGTCTCTATCTCGAAATAAGTAGGGCAGTGAGGGCAGCGGACTTTGTAAATTTCTTGGGTGCCTTTGTGCCAGTGTTCTCCCCATTCGTCCCACATGGCGCGGCCGTTTTTATCGACCTCCTCTTCCCCGGCCTGGGAGACCATGACGATTTGCCGCGTGGCCTCGCGGGTCGAAGTTCGTTCGATGATTTCGAGGATAGTTCCCAGATCGAAGCGCCAGCATTCGTCTCCGATGAAAACTTCGAGGGAGGCGGATTGAAGGGAGTTGAGTCCGACGCCATGCACTCGGAATACCATGTTCCCCAACTTGATTTTGTTTTTTGTGATGTCGTTCCGTCCCGCAGCGGCGAGGGCCGCCACTGTCGCGGGGCTCGCCTTCAGGGTCGGGAGGATCTTCTCTTCCAACATCCGTTCCGCGTCCGGGTCGGTCTGGCAGGCGAGCGAGGCGTCCACCGGAGCGTTTGCAATCAGCCAGGCGAGATAAACCTCATAGACGGTAGTCCCTCCGCCTTGGGTGCATTTGCAGATCGAGGAAAATTCGTTGAACGGGATGGAGTCCAACGGCTCTAGCAACCATGGCGCGGTATCCAAGCGAAACTCGCGGCACCGCTTCGAGTGCGGGAGGATAACGTTCCCGTCCGCAGCCCATTCGGAAATCGGCCGGCGGTCGGGTTGCTTCAGCTCTTGGAGTATCCCTTCGAGGAGGTCATTCATCCTTGCTCGCCCCCTTCACCTTTCCAGCCTTCGTGATGGCGTCGCGGATTTGCGCAATGAGGGCGTCGCCTTTGTCTTTCAGGATCAAGGTCATCTCCCGTTCGCCTTTGCCGTTGAGGATGGTGGGGAGGTCTTTCACCCAACCCGAAATCGTCGAGGAAAGGAGGATACCGAGGGCGGCCCCGTGTGCGCGAACTTCGGACCTTTCAACGAGCTGTCCTTTTTTTTCTAGGTTCCAGAGGCGTAGCTTTTCGGCGGCCTCGCGCTTTTCGTCCCGCCTGTGTTTCGAGGTCTCAAACTTGATGAGGATGGATTGCTCTGCGAGATCCCCCGGCAATTCGACGGCCCCAGACGCGGCCTTCCGCAAGTAGGCGACAAGGTCTTCTAGTGCGCCTGTCCGGGACGGTGCCCCGGGTTGGGAGAATACTTCCTGGACGGTTTTCCGTGAGATCCCCGAAACTTTCGCGATGGCGGCGAGGGTGTGCGCTTTGGCCTTTGGCATACCCAAGGCAGGGAGTCAAAGGGCTTGTTTTCTTTGGCAGAGGCAATCAATCTGGCCGACTATGCCCAACAACCGCCACGATGATTTCAGTTCCTCTCCAATTTTTACAGGCCACTCTAAGGTTGTAGTCCTCTCTCAGACCATGAAGGTCGATGGGGCTCCCGTGAAGTTGGATTGGGGTCGAGACGACAAAGGTCATTCCTACGCTAAGACGACGCCCAGGGTCTTAGACCTCGAAGACGCGGCAATCGCTGCCTTGGACGCGAGTATTACCGCCTCGGTGGGTGATGTTGAATTTGAACTCAGTATCATCAAACGTGGGTCACCCTGAATCGGTTTTTGTTGCAAGCACGTGAGAACCCCCGGGGTGGGGAAACCCATCCTCACCGGGTATGGGGAAAAGATTCCTTACCCCCCGGGGGGTGGGGCCTTGGGGAAATTGGTCACCCGATTTTCATTTCATCCACAGACGCCAGAGGAGCCCGGGGGTGGGGAAACCCATCCTCACCCAATAGATATCTCTAGGACGGGTTCGTTCTCTCCTGTTCTGTCTTTGCTGTATGATGCGACTAGGAATCCTTCCGGTTTCACTCCTTCAACGTGGTTGTGATCGCCATACTCGTAGTCTTGTATAACGGCCGGAAGGTCCCCGTGTTCTTGGATTGCTGTCTCTAGTGCTTTGATTAGTTCGCTCGCTTTCATGCTGTCTCCTTCACCGTGGCGGCCTTCTGTGCGGCAAGCAGCCGCTTCCTCATGGTAAGCTTCTCAAGGACCGTATCGGCCAGCCCCGGCGCAATGGCGTTCAGTTCCTCGCGTGTTGGTTCGGAGAGAAACCCTTGTACGTTGAGCTGGATCCAAGCCTTCCGTCCGAGGCGGGAAAGGGCCGCCTTCAAGACGTAGTCCTTGGGGAGGTTCTTTGCCTTCCCGAAAGCACCTTTTGTGCCTTGCGTTGGCTTCTTTCCAGGCGCTCCCATCCGGGCCTTGTGACGCGAGAGGTTTGGGGTGTTGTCGGGACGGAAACGCTTTGGCTCTTCCAGCGTGTCCATCAACGCGATGTGGGGTGTTTCGTTCATTCTGTCGGTGCTTCTGTGGTTGCAACTTTGCGTTTGCGGGTGGCCTTGGGTTTTTCCTCCAGTGCCTCTGTTAGGGCTCCTGCGGGCACCGCTTGGGTCTCGTAGGTCGCCTGGATCTCGTGACCGCCCCGGCCTGCCCGGATGGTCCCGGAGAGGTGCGAGGCTTTACCGGTGATTCTGAGATCCACGCGGGTGATGTTGTTCTGTGCGGTGAAGGAAACCAGCGTGTCGGTCAGGGACTTGAGCGCGGTTTCTACGGCGTTTTTATCGAGGTTTTTCATGAGATTTTTTCTTCTTCGATTTGGATATCAATTTCGATGACTCCGTCTTTGCGGACCTTGAAACCATCGGCTTTGATACCGGCATCTTTAACCAACTTTGCCCGCAGGCGGAGGTCTGTGACGTATTCCCGCTGCTCGCCTTGTTTCCACCTGTCGACAGGGCGGGAAATCACAGTCGCCCAAAAGCGGTGGAGGACGTTTTTGAGCTTTTGCGTAGCTTTTTCGTCCTCCTTTTTCTCCTTGAGGGCGAGATCTTCGGGGGTGGGTTCCTGTAGGACCGGCTTCTCTTGCGTTTGCTTTTGCTCCGCTTCCGCCTTTTTGAAGAAATTGTAGATTGCAAGGAACGAGGTAGTTTCTGGGAGACTCAGGGACTCGTAGGCGGCGAGGAACGTGGTGGTTTCTGGGGCGGAATCCGTTAGTCCTTCACGAAGGACTAACAACTTTTGGATTTCCCTGTAGATGAAAATGCACTCGTAGGCTGTCGTTTTTGAGACGACTGGACATTTTTCTTTGAGCCACGCTTTGAACCCAACACCTTGCTCTCTCTGGCCTTTTTCGACGAACTCTTCTTGTTTTTGGGATAGGAGTTTGCCGAGGCGATACATATTAAAATGCGCCTCTTGCGCTTTTCGCAAGCAGCCCTCTACAGAGGCCATGAGAGCCTCGTAGGCGATAAGGATGTCCCCTTCTGTGATGGTTGTTACGCTGCCATCCGGGAGCGGAGTTGAGCGAGGAATGATGTCTGTGGCGGTTGGTTCTGGTTGCATAGTCGTTTGTTCTTGTGATCTTCTGTTGCGCGGATTTTCGCGGCTGTCCGGGCCTCTTTCGTTCCCCCAAAGATGAAAATCTCGAGGCCGTTGAGGTGAGGGGAATCCCGCATCTCGTTAACCGCCTTGTTGAATGTTTGTCGGATCATTCCCAGCTTTGCGGCGGCGGCGGCTTGGGATTTGGCGTCGAGAATTCCAATAATCGTCATGAGATAAAACGCGACTTTCGTGAGGGCGGGGATTTCGGTTTTCTCTGCGCCTTTCTTTGCGCCTGTCAGGACCAAGAGAACCCTCGTGACGATATTCGCGGCCTCGGCTTGGCGGAGCTTTTGGGCGGGTTTTTCAACCTCCTCCTCAAATAGTTCTGCGCAGGCTTTCAGAACTTGGAGGGAGGCCATGGGAACCTTGTCGCGGAGGCGTTGGAGAAATTCGTCTCGGCGGGATTCTTGGGGGGCGAGAAAGAGCGTGGGAGTATGGTCTAGCGGGTCGTGGGGGGGTTCGTCGTCTTGTTTCCTCGAAGTCTTATC
This sequence comes from Terrimicrobiaceae bacterium, assembly GCA_041752695.1. Lineage (GTDB taxonomy): Bacteria > Verrucomicrobiota > Verrucomicrobiia > Chthoniobacterales > Terrimicrobiaceae > CALCJD01. The sequence goes on along the minus strand of JBGSVZ010000038.1, from coordinate 126,697 downwards.
ATGATGCACCAGCGGCCCGTGAATGCCTGCCTTGGTCATCTCTGCCCTTTGCGAAGGTGTCAAGCGAGCCCAGGCCAACTCGTATTCCCTATCCCTTTTCGACTGGTACTCGCGATAACTCATACGACGCGATCCTCCAACTGCGGTGTTTTTTCTTTGCCGAGAAATTCGAGTGCCACGACTTCCCAGGTCCGGGAGGTTTTAGGTAAATGAAGGAAAGTTCCTTGCTTGATTTCCGAGACACTGGCCAGCGTTTCAGGCCGTGCGTAGCTTTCGCTCTCGCCTTTTTTAGGGACGGGCCGCAGGGACGCCTTATACCGACTCCATTCCATGACTTAGAGGGGAGGTTGTTCCTCTTCTTTTTTGGCGGGCGTAGCCGGGGAAGGCGAAACAGGTAAAACCTTCCCCGGCTTTCTCGCGCCAATAACAATTTTCTCGAAAATTTCACGAAACCAACGCTGCTCTTCTTCAAATTCTTTCTGGATTCGACGACGCTCCTTAATTTGCCTAGGGACGTGTGCCAGCTCGGGGATCTCCCGCGAGATGCTCTCGCCATCAATCGCCGTGAGGGGGGCGGCAGAGGCGGCCAGCCTCTCGATCAGAAGCTCTTGAGCCTCTTTGCTCTTGCTGAATGCCAGACGGATGACTACCGCCATCAGCAAAATTACCAACCTACGGAGGTGGCCTACTTGAAAAATAAGGCGTTCTGTTTCGTTCATGGTTTTGGATTTAATGTCTCGCACTTAGTTTGTCTCCGTAAATTTATTGTGATAAATAATTGTTAGTTAAGCCTGTCTATTGAGCATAGGTTTCGCAGCTCTCGTTCGAGCTGTTTTTCCTTTTCGACCTTGTTTCGCGTTTGCAGGCCCGCCAGAGAGATCAAGGCGGGGACGACCAAGGTCCCCCGCAGGATACCCAGGCGCCGTGCTTGGCGCTCCAGGTGTTGCAATCGCCAGATCAAATGCTTGCTTTCCTTTTTCACCTGCCGGCCCTCCCTCCAGGGGGCGTATTCTTTCAAATATTTAGCGACTTCCTCGGATCTTCCTGTGTCCTTTGCCCAAGCGTCTAAGACCGCATCGGCCGCACGAAAGGCCGCGAGGTCTGCGGTCTCTCCGTTCCTCGCGAGATTATCATCCAGCCATTTTCGTTTCTGCTCATCTGTGTGCTCGATGCCAGCTCGGCGGAGCCTCTCGCTCGCCAAGGTCCAGGTGCTTTGGGACGGCATGAGGACCATGCGCTCCGTCTGGGGATCCAAACAGAGCATGTGAATTGAGCCGTGGGCCTGCGGGGTGTCTAAATGCACGTCGCACCCAAAAGGCCGCAGCCCTTTGGCGTCCAGAGCCTCTGTAGCGGCTCGGAAAGCTTTCCCCAATGTTTCGTCCTGCTCCCACTTGGGGGCGAGGCGTAGCGCCCTCAAAGTCCACGGGGCGAAGGTCACATTCAGCGTGCGGACGGGGGAGCGGAGTTTCCTTCGGACTTCTGCCTCCCGGACGATTCCCTTTTTGGTTTTGCGCTGCATAGCAACGCGATAATGGGTGTGTTGTTTTCGGAGCCTCTCCCTCTCGCGGTAGATGTCTTTTGGATCGCAGCGTTGGAGGTCCCCCAAAAGCCAGAAATAACTAAGCCCGCTGGCCTCACCTCGCCAAGGCCCTTCCAGGCCTGGGACGGAGTCCCGGGGGGTGGGTTCGGAGGAGCTGACCCATTCCCGATCCCTGAAGCTCTCGTTCTTCTTTTTATCTTCAGCGTGTTTTTTGCTGGTGAGGTCCTCGTGCTTACTTTCCGATTTGCTCAAAAGGCGGGTTGATTTCATGGCCCTGTGCGGGCGTCAACTAGATGTAGTAGGAGCCCGGACATATTACCTGCACACCCTGCCTGCGGCGGGGTGGTGCAGTGTCCTTGGGCTCCAGGGGCGAAGGGGTTCGGGGACAGAAAAAGCTGTCCCGGGGCAGGTTTTTCCGGCTTTTGTACAACCTCCCCTCACACGCACACACACGCGTACGTACGCTACTTTCTAGGGGAATCACTAAAATCTGTCCCCAATCCTTGCAAGGCGCTTATTATCAGGGGGTTACAAAAAGCTGTCCCGGATTTTTGGGGACAGATAAAAGCTGTCCCCGGCTCCATTTTGGCGATCTGGGAAAATTTCCGACACGAAAAAGGGCAGTTTGTTAACTATTTTTTGGGTTTAGAAAAGTAATCGACAAGACTAAAAGGGCTTGGGGGATTCTGGCAGGGAGAAAATAGGTGCGCATAACTTTTTTTCGATTTATTTTCGGGTATCTCGAAACACGGAGAGTAAGGAAACAAGCGGCTCGGAGGGGTAAGGTAAAGAAACTTAACCCCCAAAAGCTAATAAAAAAACATTGCATTGATTACGCAGATGTCATAGGTTTTGGGTATCGACAAAACGGCTCTCTAGGGAGCGACAGGAGTCGAAAGCGGGTTCACCTCCCGCCCCACTCGGGGCGCAAGAGGGCGAGAACACAAGGCAGAGACGCCACCGCGAGATCCAAACCCAACCACCTCGCGGAAGAATTGCGTCCGGCAGACGCGGGGAAACTTAATTAGAGGACGCTTGAAAGTACCAAAAAAATGGAAACAGAACTCGAAGAAACAGAAGACTTGCACGAAACCAGCGCCCCCATGAGGCCGCTAACGGAAGTGCTAGGAGAGGCCGCAAACCGCCTCCAAAACCCCAACTCCGAACCGGAGAACATCCCTTACGCCGCAAAGCTCGAGGCTTTGCGACTTTGTTTGATGCCTTACGGTAAGTACGACCCAAATCCCCAAGTCGTCTACGGCTGGGAGGACGTGCAGTTCGAAATCCGAAAAGGGAGCGACCTAAACGAAATTATCCACCAGGCTTTTTGGGCCGGCGGCGATGCAAAACTCAAAGAAATAAAAGACGCAGCGGATCTCCTCCGCGCTGGGGGGATCCTCTAATCCTCTAAGAAACAAAAAGACGCGAACTTTGGACGCGGCCCCGACCCCGGGCAATGACACGGGGCGAAGATCCTGAAAGCCGCTCGCGTTTCCCAAAAAAAGGAAACGCTATGAAAAAAGAAAAACTACGGGAGAGTATCCCTCTCCTCTTGACCCACCCGGCCGCAGGCCCCGTGCTCACTGTCGCCCAGGCCGCCGAAATTCTCGAACTCCCAACCCCCACCGTTTGGGGTTGGGTGATAAGGGGAAATTTGCGAAAACTCGAACTTGGCTGTCAGACTTATCTCGCGGTGGAGGAGCTGCTCGCCTTTACGCCTCCCGCCCGGGGCCGCAGGCCGAAAAACACAAATCTACTGGGAGGATTTGAGCTATGAGCGACCATCTCCGAGTCGAGGGCGAGGCCACGGAAAAGCTCCTGCGGCTCCGCAGGGAGGCCGTGGCGAGGTTGGTTCCCGGCCTGACAGAGGCTCCGAATCCTCAAGGAGAGGATGCGGATTACACCGGCCCATGCCCGTTTCGGGAGGTTGACGGCCAGCCTGTGCATTCGACGGAAAATGATGACTCGGAATTCCGCGTCTGGATCCGTGGCAAATCCCTCCGGGTGTGGTGCAGGCATGAGTCGTGCCGCCCCCTGGTGGATCAACTATGGGGCGAGCTGCGACGCGCCACGGAGGGCGGGAAAGCGCCGCGCAAGGCCAAGCCCTGGGTTTGTCCGTTTCCCCAGCCTAAGCCAGTAGGGGACTACGACGCCCTCGCTCTCGCACGGCGTGGCCTCGCGCAGAGAGCGCGGATCAAACCCGCCAGCGTGGCGGATCTCATTGCCTCCAGCCCTTGCGCGATCCCCCTCGATCCCCGGGAGCAGACCGAGCGGTTTTTGGCCCTGCACGACACCAGCATGGATACCCCCAACCTCTGGATAGGCATGCCTTTTTCATCGGGGCGAAAGGCGGTAGATCATTTCCAACCGCCATCCCTTTGGGGCCACCGTCTCGGGAGTCACCGGGGCCGCCGGGGAGCCCCTATGAGCTGGGGAGCATTCGTCAGCATGGGTGTGTTCCCCCAAGGAATTTTCGCAAGAAAAGACGAATTTATCCAACGCCAGTTTTTCGTTTTCGAATGCGATTCCGCCGACAAGGCTATGCAGGCGGGAATCATCCTATGGTTGCGCGATGTCATGGGACTCCGCCTCGCTGCGGTAGTGGACGCGGCAGGCAAGAGCCTACACGCCTGGATCCATTTGAGCGGGCGGTTGACCGTCGCCCGTCTCTCCATGGCGACGGCTTTTTTATGCGGATGCAAGTGGTCCCTCCTCCCTCGAGATGAGCGGCCCGAAAAACCAAAAGGCACCTTCGGCGGCCTTGGGGGGGACGCAAAAATGCTCAATGCCAGCCAGCCCGCGAGACTCCCAGGGGTTGAGCGTTGGGATATTCGCGACGGGGAAATTATCCAAAGGAGGCGCTTCCAGCGGCTCCTCTATCTCGACCCTCTCGCCGCCTCCGCAGCCTAACAATTTTAGAAGAAAAATATGGAAACAGACTTTGCAGAATTTGAAGAAACAGAAGTACCCGACCCCACGCCCCAAGGGCTCCGGGAGGAGGACGAAGATGACGACGGACAGGACGATACCCTCGACGACCATTTGCCGCCGCCAACCGCGACGGAAATCGAAGAACCCGCGACCCAAAATGAGGCGATTCTTGTCGCTTGGGCGCTCGAAAAAAAGCCCGAGGAAATCCTCCCCTCGGAGCTGGCTCGGGTCGAAAGCCTACAGCCGGCTTGTCAAAGAATTTTCTGGAATTGCGACCTCACAGAGGTTGGGGCCGCCACCCGATTCCTTGCGCACTTCGGAGATTATTTGCGGTATGTCAGCGCCAAGCGGGGCGGTAAATGGATGGTATTCGACCCCACGGGCGGTGGTTGGGTGGAGTCGCCGCAGGCCGTTGGGCGGCTCCTCATTCGCACCATCTCGACCCTCGTAGCTCATGCGTACGAGCGGTTCGCAGAAGGCGAGCGAAAAGCCTGGATGACGCATCTTTGCGCCATGGCCAAGGCCAGATCCATGGAATCAATCCTCAAAATCGCCCAGCTTGGCGAAGTTGTGGTTTGGTTGGACTCCCGCCCCGCCCGCATGGTGGCCGTGGACTCAGAAAAAATGGACTCCAACGGATGGCTTTTGGGGTGCCGGAACGGGGTTTTGGATCTCAGGACGGAGGAATTCCGCCCCTACTCGCGGGAGGACCTTATCTCGCGAAGGGCGGATGTGGATTACGATCCTGCGGCCGTTTCCCGGCACCTCCCGGCCCTCGTGGGAGAGCACCGCTACGACTCCGGCCAGCACGATACTTTGCAAGAGTTTCTTGGGTCGACTTTGGTCGGCGAGTTACACGACCGCAAGGCCCTCTTTCTTTTGGGGGAAAACGGCACCGGAAAAACCACACTCATTAAGGGTTGGGGGAAAGTCTTAGGCAGCTACTCGATGGCGGCGACCATGCAGCTATATACCGTGGATAAACATGGCAAACCTCCGACTTTGGAACTTGCCGCCATGCAGGGGTGTCGCTTCGTTTTTGCGCCGGAGGCCGATGAAAATACCTGGATTGATGAGGCCCGCCTAAAGCTCCTCACGGGCGGCGATTACAGCCCTGGGAGAGGTCATTACGAGCAATTCTCTTACTCCGAGGCGACCGCGCACCATACGATTTACGGAAATAACACCCCACGTATCAGGTCCCGCGACGCGGCCTTTTGGGAGCGTGTTTTGCTCATTTCTGCGAAGGGTCAGACGACAGAGGACAACCAAGAGAGAACCATCCGGGACGAGTTCTGGAAATCGGATCAGGAGCGCTCTGGGTTCCTCAATTGGGCTCTTGCAGGGCTCCGCCGCTGGAAGAATCAAGGGATGAAAATTAAAGTGCAAGAGACCGTCAAACAACACGTCGCGGACTACAATTTGGAAGAAGATGAGTTGGGCGACTTCCTCGCAGATCACTGCGAGTTGGGGAAAGGGAAGGAATTTTGGGTCTCCCGTGACTCCGTTTTGGATGCTCACACCCGGTGGTGTAAGGCAAGCAACGAAAAGCCGTGGACACAGAATCGTTTGTATAAGGCCCTCCGAGCCAGGAAATTCAAAGAAGGAAAAAAGGACTGCGTCCGAGGCTTTTGGGGTCTTCGACTCGCCCAAGCCAGCGGGCCTGAATAACACAATTTCCCCGGGCAATTCCGTCCGGGAAAAAACAGAAAAAGAACATGAAAAAAACAGAACAGAAGAAGCCCGCCAATGACGGGAAAACCATCACAGAATTTTGCCGCCTGATGGCCGCAGATTTGAGACTCAACCAAAAATAAACCATGAAAACACACGACCAAAAAATGCAAGAAGCCGAACGACTCCTCAGATGGTGTCGCCTCTATATCGTCGACAGAAAAGGGTACCACGCCTCCGAGGCGGAGGAGCGGACTAAGCTCCAAAAGGAGCTGGACGCTTGGCTAGAGCCCGCAGCCCAGCCCGCCCCCCAAATGCGCGAAATAGGCAGCACACGGAACGGGGAAGACGGCGGAGTTATCCGCGTCATTGAGGGTGGAGAGATCCACTTCCACCCCTGGGGGGAGCGGAAAGGCGAGATCATTTGCCACTTCGACGATGAGACTTTGACCGGGCAATTTTCCCGGGATTTCATGTCCGTCTCGATTGGCGAGGGGCATATCGGTGTCGAGCTGTGGGACCCGCTCACGGTCTTGGACGGGGCAGAGGAGGCGTTGGAGGCGCATTACCGTCTTGTCGCCGCAGAGGCAGCGCACACGCGGTTTTGCGAGGCTTTGGAGCAGGCTGACGCAGAGGCTTTTGCCAAGCTCACGACGGATCGGGAACGCCTGGGATTTATGGCGGAGCGCGGTTGCATCCTCTCCCGCGATGCGCTGGCAACCACATAGGTAGCGCCTACAGGGTCGCCAGCTTATGGTTGAGCTGGCGGCCGCTTCTCCTCCTGCGCCTCCAAGAATTCCAATCCCGAGGCAGCATCGTCGGCAATGGGGGAATTGGTCCTCTTGCTTTCCCGAATGAGGAGCTGTTTCGCGACCTCCCCTCCGGCGATGGATGTCGTCCGGATCACCTCATATTTCATGCTGGTTGTCTCGGACTCGGAATTCTCACTCGAATTCTTGAGGAACATATCTAGCAATGAAACGAGGACCTCCCGGGCTTCCCCAGTTGGAGGACGCATATTTATGTTCCGAACGACTTGCTGCACGCCCTCGGCGCTTTTTTTAGGATCCCCGGAATTCAAATCCCGCTGGACTGTTGAGACAAACTGATCGAAGGGCATCATTCGCGTAATATACAGTTGTGGAGGGAGCTTTGGTGAATCTGTGGTGCCGTAGAGGTCGTACCATTTCTGGGCTGTAGATGCGACGAAACGCTCAGATCCGCTTTCACTCTTGCTGAGCTTTTTCATGGTTGCCACCGCCTCTGGGACGCTATTTGCGACTGAGATCGCCAGAGCCATCCGTCTAGCCTCTGCTCGGTCACTCAATGCTGAAAGCTCGCTGCTCATTTTCGGCTCCGCAAAATCACTTGCGCGAATTTCCCCTACAAGCTTTTCCAACTTGGAATAATCCTCGTCCTTCACCGCTAGGAGTGTGATTTGCGCGAGGATTGGTGAACCTAAGGCAAGCGAGGGACGCCCTTGGAGGGCTGAAAGCGCCTGGATTTGGTCCCTTGGTGAGCCTTTCAATAACTTCGAAAGTGAACTCTCGGCATCCTTGAAATTTGCAGAGATTTTCCCAAAGTGGACGACATCGGGGCCGGAGGGTTTTTCCACCGACGTTTGGCGGGTGGCCAGAAAAGCAAGACCCGCGACGACGGCAACGGCTACCGGGAGAATGATGATTTTTTTCAAAATGGGTCCTTCCCTTGTTTAGTGAGGTTCATGTTGTTGGTTACCTGACCTTCCTCCCCCGGAGAAAGGCCGCACCGGGCAGCGTTGTCTACCTGCCACTTATAGGCGGGGTATTCGATTTTTTTGTTGAAAGCCCCGGAGAGTTTCGAAGCCCCAGAGAGGATCCAATAACCAACAGACTGCCCACCATGGACATTTTCGTGCCCTAGGACTGATGCGCAGTAATTCTCAGTCCCGAAAGCAGATTGGTAGATTATGCAAGGCCTTGCGCCAACGGTCCCCGATTGATACAAGACTTGCGCGTCACCTGGACCGTTTTGGGTGTAGGTTATCGAAGAAAGGTTAGCTGTCGAAATCCCGTACTTCCACCGGGCGAAACGCCACGCCGTTTCGAAGTCTGAGACTTCAGGACCGTGACTCTGTTCTCCCGGACCATGCTGGTGCAGAGTAGTTAGCCAATTGAATACCGGCTTCACGGTCACCTCGTGCTTTACGCACAACTCCGATTCGTCGATCTTTGCGACGACCACTACTTTTTTGTCTCTGGGGGCCTTCGCATCCTTCGATTCCTTGAAGGCTGTATACTCAAAAACACCCGAGCTTGTTTTTTCTACCGAACCAGGGTCTGCCGGTTGATAATCGGGGTTCGGTTGGTCTTTGAATTCCTTGACTTCGAGTTCGATTAAGTCGGCAACGTCCGCTGGGTCGGTTTTCGCCGTGATTTTCTGTTTGGATGAATTGGCCTGTAGCGAATAACCGTCAGCGCCAGTCCACTCACTCCCCGCCGCGACGGGGATTTGTGATAGTGGATCAGCCTCAAAGCTCAACTCAAACACCTTGACCGTGAGAGTGAGTTTTGTCGTTGCCGAGCCATCTCCGCCGTCGTCTGGATCCGGGTCACACTCTACCTCGAAAACTGCCTCACCTTTAGTCTTTCCGATGAACTCAAAGTTTTCGTAGCCGTAATGCCAATCGTGGACGCCGCAACCAGAGTGTCCCGTCTCCAAAACCGGAATCTGAGTGTCTAGCGTGTAGGTGGCGCCGTTGCGTTTGATCTCGACAACAGAGGCATCCCCGGACTTCAAGGTAATCTTCAGCATCCCAGGCAAGTCGCGTGTTCTAGGGGTATTGGTCGTGACGATTTTGTGTTGAATCGCGATATCTTGGGGGCATGTTTGGGGGGTAGGGTCGGACGGTTTTGGTTTTGGTAAACTCAGATAGACAGTCCTACTTGTAACTTTTTCGCCACTGGAGTTGTAGTGGACTACCTCGCCTTTGTTCGGTTCTTCTGGGTCAGGACAGGTCTCACTGAGAGCCGAAAAACTCCCGCTATTCGGAAACAACACTCCGTCCTGTTGGGCACCCTCTAAGGTGCGTTGTTCTGGCGTTAAAATCGGAGCCGACGATTGAGCCGTAGACTGTTGAGAAAAGAACCACTCACCCGGTGCCCAATTTAAGACCGTTGCGCCTTGGTCGGGTTCGTAGGTGTCGATTGCGATTTTATACTCCGTCCCTTGTTCTGCCCAGAATTGAAGAACCGCAGCTCCGTCCGGGCCGCTATTATCGTCCGCGTTTTGCATTTGGAGTTGGTTAAGCTCCGTCCCGACATAGACCGCCAATACGGTGTTTACCGAGCTGCCAATTGTATCGAATGTGAACACCCCGGTCGAAGGCGCCACCCAAGTGTACCATATCGAGGCGTAAGGGTACCACCAATGGTAGGGTTCGTCTTGTTCGGTTGTCGCCCCCTCGTTGGTTCCCGAAATAGTCCCACTGGTGCCAGTGATTACGAGGGCCTCTGCGAAGTTGTCATTCAGCTTCTCAAACCCCCAGCTGAGGGAAATGTCTCCGCCGTTCGGGGAAAGGCTGGCAACTGCTATCCAGTAGTCCGTGTCATCGGCTGTTACGAGGCGGAGAGAGCCGCCCTCAGAAGCGGCGCGGGTTGATGCGGCCACGGGGGTCAGGGATGCAACAGAAGAGCCGGTGAACACGGCAACGACAGTGTCGGCTGACGGTTGCGATGCTGAAATATCGAGAGGCCCTCTCTCTGTGGATGGGAACTTATACCAAAGAGTCCCGCGATGAACCTCGCCATTCAGCGGAGGTTCGTTCGCTTCCACTGAAGCTCCCAGGGCCGAAACAGTAACGGTCCCCGAGTTTGAAAGCAGGACTTGCGCATCGGCAAAGAAATCATTCGCAGGCCCGGTACTTCCTTCCGTGGTGATAGTGAGGTTTCCCGTTGCCCCTCGGAACCCAGCAACCGCTATCCGGTAAGTGGTTCCTTGTTCGGCTTGGAAAACAACCTTGCTCGCAAATGGCAAGGGATCAATCTCGGTTTGGTCATCGTTAGATGCGACCTCTGTGAGGTTATCTACGGTCGGTCCCGTGTAGACAGCTAAGACCGTGTCGAAGTCGCTTCCGTCCGTTCGAAAAGCTACGCGCTCGGTGGAAGGTGCCGTCCATGTGAACCATACAGAAGCTCCTTCCAAGGTATCAGCGTGGACGGGCTCCGAGGCTTCCAGGGTGGAACCTGCGGTTGTTTGCTGGTAGGGAAGGGTTTCCCCATTTAGATTCCTAGCCAACGCGAACATGTCGTTGCTAGGAGGCGCAACGCTGGCCGTGGCGAATGAAACGCTATTGAACTGAGTCCCGGCCCGGACTTTGGCAGTGACTTGGGTCGAAATCGGCTCCGTTGGAGGGAACTTGAACCACAAGCCGGCTTGTCCGAGTTCGTCGGAATAGACTGTCACCTCCTCTGTGGGGTTTGGGGTATCGCGATCTGTGATCAAGAAACCGCCGCCGGTTGTTGAGTAGGTGATAGGGACGTAAAAAAGTGGTGTGCCTCCGGAGTCCGTGACTTCGACTGTCAATGGAACCCCGGCAATGGAGGACGGTGCCCCGGCTTGGTTGTCCCCTGCTGTCTTTACAATGGTCGGGAGATAGAAGGACATCGGGTCATCTGCCGCAGTGCCTTGTTGGAACTCTTGCGTGTCAGAGTTGCCGTCACCATCGCTGTCATGGTTGTTGTCCAAGGCATTGAGCAAACCTTCCTCGTACGCAGTCAGGTAGTCGCCGTCCTCGTCAAGGTCACTCCCCGTCGCCAACCTCCAAAAGTTTTTGGTGAGTCCGCCCATGACCACTGGGACGGTGATGGTTTGTCCCGCGCCCACAAGGATCGGAGATACTGGCGACCACTGCATTTCTAGGTCCGGCGAATTTAGGACTTGGTAGGAAACCCCCGAGACCCCAAAAAAGGAAACATCCAGATCCGGCCCATTCTCGACAACAGATGCCGTGGGTTTGGAGTTGCTGTCTCTCCAATCCGTTCCGAAAGCGGCCTCTTTTTCGTTGGTATAACTGTCTCCGTCCGTGTCCTCAGAGAGCAAAAATGTCTGACCTGTTTGGGGTGGGTAGATATGGAGGTAAACGTCTGATACACCATCGCCGTTCAGGTCCAGCGCCTCCAGGGTTGAGTTCCCGAAAGCCATCAACACCGCCAAAACGAACAATTTCAACCTGTACACAGCCGGGATGCTTGACCGGCACGGGGAATTGTCAAGGAAGAAGCCCCCGGCCCGCTGCGACGAGCTGCGAGGTTGCCCATTCTCGCGGGCCTTGCTTCGCGCCAATGGACGCTCGGTCCTGCCGGACGAATCCTAATCGACGGCTTTCAGCCGCGCACCTTCGGTGTCGACGTGCGTATCCTCGCACCCGGTCACGCTCTCCGCTGCGCGTAATGAAGCCTCTGCCGGAAACACCGTGTTCAATTTTTCCGTCTCCCGTTCGTCCCTCTCTCCGCCTCCAAAATCAAACACCGTGTTTTCCCGTGATCCCCCGGCGCCGGCTGGCGACAGTCACCCAACCGCAACCCCTCCGCTCCGCTCTCGCTTTCTCCCGGCTCGACAGAAAACCCCAGGCACCCTGTTTACTGCCGACCTCGGGACCGCTCCGCTCTGCTCCGTGGTTTCGGTCGTTTGCCAGTCGCCTCGACTTGGGGGGTGAAAGTGGAGCTATGGGGATTCGAACCCCAGACCTTCCCATTGCGAACGGGACGCTCTACCAACTGAGCTATAACCCCTTGAAAGAGATTTCAAAATGACAGCCCCAAGGCGGGCCGTCAAGGGCGGGCGTGTCGGATATTTTTGGACACAACCCTTTTTATGGACAGCCGATGGTTCACAGTTTTTGTCCACATTCCCGGGGCGGGACATTCATTGCGAACGAGACGCTCTACCAACTGAGCTATACCCCCTCACACTGCCATCGGCCGCTGACCAAGACGCCAAGATATAGGCCGTGAGGGAAATCAGAGGCAAGAAGATTCAATCCTTCGGGCCCCCGCTCCGACGGGATGGCGCCGACTTCGGTTTTCGGACGTTCCGATGCGCGGCCTTCCAGGATTTGGCCAAGATCAGTTTTTGCGATCTGGCCAGAGACTTTACGGCATATTCCAAAACGGAGGCCGCCGACCGGTCGGCGCAGCGGGTAAACGCGACCAGTGTGGCCGGGCGGTGCGCACGAACGTAGGCAGAACCTTTGCCCGCATTATGAACCGCCAGTCGCTTTTGCACGTCGGTGGCAATACCGGTATAAAGGCAACCGTTCGAGCACTTGAGCAGATAGACAAACCAAGGAGCCGCCAGAGAAGCAATCTTCCGAGGAGTCCGGCTGGCCGGGGCGACCTTGGCGTTCAAGACTCCGGTCTACGATCTCAGCGGCTCAATTCCAGCATCCGGCGCACGGAGCGCTCAGCTTTCACCCGGATGTCCTCGGGAATCAGGATCTGCGGTTCGAGGAAATCGAGGCAGTCGCGCAACTTTTCCAGAGTGTTCATTTTCATGTACCGGCAGTCGGCGCAGGCGCAGAGGTCGGTGGGGCCGGGAATGAAAGTTTTGCCCGGCACTTCTTTTTTCAACCGATGCAACATGCCGCTCTCGGTGACGATGATAAAGGCCCCGGCCGGGCTGTCCTTGCAGAACGTGACCATCTTTTCCGTGGAACAGACTTCGTCGGACAGGAGGCGGACGGCGTAGGTGCATTCCGGATGAGCCACCACCAATGCTCCAGGATATTCCTCCCGGATTTTCGTGATGCTGGCGCGGGTGAATTCGACGTGGACGTAACAATTGCCCTGCCAGAGATCCATCTTTCGACCGGTCTTTTCCATCACCCAGGCCCCGAGGTTTTGGTCGGGAACAAAAAGAATTTCCCGGTCGGGCGGAGCGGAATTGACAATCTTCATCGCGTTGCCGCTGGTGCAAATGACATCCGCCAGGGCCTTCACGCCGGCACTGCAATTGATGTAGGCGACGACGTAATAATTTTTTCCCGGGTGCGCGGCGAGAAAGGCGGCGAGCTTTTCGGGCGGGCAGGAATCGGAGAGCGAGCAACCGGCGTCCATGTCGGGAATGATGACCGTTTTTGCGGGGTTCACGATCTTGGCCGTTTCGCCCATGAAGTGGACGCCACAAAACGCGATGACATCGGCCTCCGTTTCGGCGGCCTTGTAGCTGAGCCCAAGGGAATCGCCGACAAAATCCGCCAAATCCTGGATGGGACCGGATTGGTAGTTGTGCGCGAGGATAACGGCATTGCGCTTCTTTTTGAGGCCGAGGATCTCTTCGACGATGTCGGTGGCGACGGAAACCATGACGGAACCTCGCGGAAAATCGGATTTCGTTCAAGAGGAGTATCTGGGGGCGGCAGGTCTGTTGGAGTTCACGCTTCAGCGTGCGCCTCCGATAGGCCTTCCCGCAGGAGCGGCGCACGCTGAAGCGTGAACTCCAACGGGATCCCCTCATTGAGAAATTCGATGTTGAAGGAAAGATTTTCGATTTGGGATTTGCCCAAAAACGGAGAGTCTCGAGCGGATGAGAAACGAATGGGAATCCGACCTGCGCACTCTAGAGATGGTGCAGGCCGATCTGCGTCGTCGATTGGAGGGCCTCGATCAACAGATCATGGGCCTGCGCGCGCGGATGGACACGGATGCCCCTCCCCTCCCCGCCACGCCGTCTCCCGTAGATACGCCAGCAGAGGTTGCGCCAGCCAGACCCGTGGGAATGCGTCCGCCACCGCTGCCGGTTGATCTTTCCGCAATGCCGCAGGTGGAGGCTGGAGGCGCAGAGCCATCTTTTCCCTCGGTCCAAGAGCCCGCGGTTCCTCCGCCAATTCCGGCCAAGCCGGAGGAAAATCTGGAGATGCGGGTCGGCCAATACTGGCTGGTGCGCATCGGCATTCTCGTTTTGCTCACCGGGTTGGTGCTCTTGGGGAACCTGGCCTATCAAAACTTTATCACCAAGCTGGGTGCTCCGGGAAAACTGGCCCTGCTTTATCTGGCGGGCGGGGCGTTGACCTGGCTCGGGATCTGGCTGGAACGGCGCAGGGTGCCCATGCGCAATTATGCGCGGGTGCTAATGGCCGGCGGCGCGGCGACGCTTTATTATACGACTTACGCCGCGCATTTCGTCGCTCCGCTTCGCGTCATCGAGAATCCGCTTCTCGGCGGCGCGGCCTTGTTGCTGCTGGCGGGCGGGTTGGTCTGGTTCGCCCAGCGACGGAAATCCGAAACTGTCGCTTTCACCGCAGTTCTGCTCGCCTACTATTCCTCGGCGATTAACTCCGCGGCGAATTTCACCCTGTTTTCGAATATCGTGCTGACGGGCGTCGCCGTGTTTCTCCTGGCACGCCACCGGTGGTTCGGGGTGTCGTGGTTGGGACTGGTGGGTTCGTATGTCAGCTTCGCCTACTGGCGCTGGCAGGCCGGGGACGCAGCGGGTAGAGATTTTTGGTTCACGCACGGGTTTCTGGCCGCCTATTGGGTGATCTTTACCGTGGCGGTATTTTTGCACCGCGGGGGGGCCTTTCAAAAAGCCCATCGCGAGGCATTTCTCACCGCAAACAATGCCGCGTTTTTCGCCCTCATCGCTCCCGCATTTCACGCCCGCTATCCCGAGCAGTTTTGGATCTTTGCGCTACTTTTTGGGACGGTCCTGCTGATTCTTTCCGCGATCGCCCGCAGGATGCGCCGCGACGATTTTGGGTTCGACGGGGCATATCTGGCGCAGGGGCTGATCATTTTCACCGTTGGACTGATTGCGCGTTTCTCCGGCTATCAACTGGCGATCGTGCTGGGCGTGGAGAGCACGGCGCTGTTGTTCCTCAGTCAGTTCCGGCATCAGCAGCTTTTCCGGATTGCGTCCGGCCTCACGTCCTTCGGAGCGTTTTGCCTCGTGCTGGAGGATTTTGGAGGGCTGCGGGATCGGGCCTGGTTGGTCGGGGCGTTTGTTTCGGCGCTGCTGGTGGGGAACGCTGCTCTGTTGAAGCATCTGCGTGGCGCACTGGTTAAACTGCAATGGACCTGGGGCGCAGCCGGGTACGGGTGGGCCGGATTGATTCTCCTCGGAGTGACCCTGGAAAATCGTTTCGACGGGAACACCCTCATCTGGGTTCTGCTCGGCGTGGCCGTCGTGGGCACGGTGGCGCTGCGCCTCCATCGTTTGCCGGAGATTGCCGTGGGCGTGCAGACCTTTCTGGCCGCGGCGGCACTGGCGCTCCTTCCAGCGATGATGAATGAGGGCCTGGGCTGGAGCAACGCGCTGCCAGTGATGGCGGTGGCACTCCTGCTCATGCATTGGTGGCAACGGCAGACGCTGTTTGCACCTTCCGTCGGACAGGTGTTGCAGGGCGTGGATGCGCTGATTTCCTGCGGCGTGCTGGCTCTTTGGCTCTCACCGGATTTAACCGGAGACTCCGAAATGTTGCCACTGGCTCTGGCAGGGCTGGGTGTCTTGATCTACGGGCTCGTCACGCGGGCCTGGTTTCTTGCGGTGCTGAGCCAACTCTTCACGTTCGGAGCGGTCGGCTGGTGTTTCCGCGCGCTGATTTGGGGGGATGCCCCGTGGCAGCTCACGCTCGGGACGATCGCTGTGGTGGCGGTGCAGGCGGCAGCGGGTTGGGGTGTTCCCGAGCGCGGGCGACCAACACTCAGGCCGCTGCTTTTGGGTTACCGCGCCATCCTCCTGCTTCTCTCGGTGGCGTGGTTGTTGGCCTATCTTCCGGACTCGACGCGCTTCCTTATTTTCACCCTGGCAGGCCTCCTGGTTTTCATTCCGGCGGCACTGCGAAAAAATCACGAATACCTGATCCACGCCGCGGTGCTGACAGGTGTGGGAATTGTTTGTTATGTGATAACCGTCGCCAGCCAAAGCTCGGGTTCTGGCAGCGATTTTCTGGCTTTGGTGTTATTGCTGGGGCTCCATCAAGCGGGCAAAAAACTGCTCGCGGGAACCGGGTTGTTTCCGACCGAGGTTCAGGGCGCGCTGGCCGTGGCCGCTTTGCTGGGTCTTTGGTATGAATCTTCGCGCTGGGCCTGGGAGAGCCCAAGCGGCATTGCCCCCACCATCGTCTGGGCGCTCCTGGCCTTTGCCGCGCTCGGAACAGGATTTCTCCTGCGCGAGCGGGTTTACCGGCTGATGGGACTGCTCATTCTCGCCGTAGCGGTCGGCCACGTGTTTTTTGTGGATGTCTGGAAGATGGGACAATTCGCCGGCATCCTCGGAATCATCGGCTTGGCCTTGGTCCTGCTCGCGCTCGGGTTTATCTACAACCGCTTTGCGGAACAGATCAAAAAGTGGCTATGATTTAACCTAGGGCTGATCCTGCGTCCTGCAGGCTAGCCGCGTTCGAGATTGTGACCACTGGCGTTCCCTTCCGGATGCGTCCGACGAGGCCCGCCAGCACCCCGCCCGGCCCAAGTTCGAGGAAGTCGGTGCAATGCAAATGATCGATCAAATATTCGACGCTTTCCGTCCAGCGGACGCTCCCGGTCACTTGATCAGCGAGGGAGCGGCGGATGACTTCGGGCGCGCTGACGGATTGGGCGTCCACGTTACACACCACCGGCACGCGAGGTTCCGCCATCGGGGTGGCTTCAAGCGCCTCCTGAAGCGTGAGGTACGCGCTTTCCATCAGGCGTGAGTGAAAGGCTCCCGCGACTTGAAGTTCGACGGCCTTGCGCGCGCCGTACTCCCGGGCTAAGGAAACGGCGAGCGCGATTTTGGAGGCACCCCCGGAGAGCACGATCTGGCCGGGGCTGTTGAGATTGGCCACGTCCACCTCGGCGGCCGCGGCTAGGTCGCGGATGCGATTTTCTTCCCCGCCGATGATGGCCGCCATGCCGCCTTCGGTTTCGTCGCAGGCTTTTTGCATGGCATTAGCCCGCTTGGCGACAAGACGCAGGCCGGTTTCAAAATCAAACGTTCCCGCCGCGGCATGCGCAGTGAATTCGCCCAGAGAAAGTCCGGCCGCAGCGTGGAACTCGAATGCGGGATGCTTGGCTTGGAGCGCAGCGAGACAGGCCAGTCCATGCACATAGAGAGCAGGCTGGCAGACGGCCGTCTTGGTGAGTTCCTCGGCGGGGCCATCGAAGGATATTTGGGAGAGCGAATAGCCGAGGATCTCATCGGCCTGGCGGTAAAGTTGGGCGGCGACGGGCGATTCCGCGGCGAGGTCCTTGCCCATGCCAACGGCTTGGGCGCCCTGACCGGCGAACAATAATGCGATTTTTTTACTCATAGGGAAATTTTCAGCAGGCGCGCAGCACGTTCCGCCGCCGCCTCCAGCAACTCTGCCGCGTGGAGGCGGCATTCATCAAGCGTCAAAGGTCCGTCCGCGATGGAGAGGCAGGCGTCGAACTCGGCCAGACTGCCCTCAACTTTACCAGCCAGCGCAATGACCGGGACCCGGTGGGAACGGGCGAGCCGGGCGATCTCGGCCGGCCCCTTACCGTGCGCCGTTTGTGCATCCAAGCGGCCTTCGCCGGTCACGACCAGATCGGCCCGTGCCACGCGGGTTTTCAAATCCAGCACGTCAGCCACGGTTTTGAACCCAGGCTGAAGGCCACCCCCGCAAAACGTCATCAAACCAAACGCAAGGCCCCCGGTGGCACCGGTTCCAGGCACCGCGCGGAAGTCTCTTCCCAGCTGATCCCGGCACAGGTCCGCCACATGGCTGAGGGCGTCCTCCAGCGCTGAAACCACGGCGGGAGCCGCCCCTTTTTGCGGGCCGAACATCTGAGTGGCACCCTGGGGACCCAGCAGAGGATTCTGCACGTCGCAGAGCGCGATGATTTTGCAGGCGGGCCATCCGGCCGGCGCCGCGAGACGACGAATCGCAGAAAAATTTACCGGCAGAGCCGAAAGTTCATTATCCCCGGAGTCCAAAAATTTCCACCCGAGCGCCCCGGCCATGCCGAGACCGGCGTCGTTCGTGGCGCTACCCCCCAGAGCAACGTAGAGAGTCGTGGCCCCGCGCGCCATGGCGTCGGCCATTAATTCGCCAGTGCCCCATGTCGAGGCGCGAAAAGGATCGAGTTCTTCCTGCGTCAGCCTCCAAAGACCCGACGCCTCACTCATCTCAATAAGCGCCAGTTTTTTTTCGGGGAACCAGACATAAGACGCCTCGATGGGCCTCCCCAAAGGATCGTGGGATGACGCCGACACCCGGGTCCCGCCCAGCACTTCGCAAAAAATCTCCGCTGTGCCTTCGCCTCCGTCGGCAATGGGCGCGAGATCATAGGTCGCTTCCGGGAAGACGCGCTTCAATCCCGTTCGGATCGCATGGGCGGCTGCGCCCGCCGAAAGCGAGCCCTTGAATTTATCGGGGGAAACGAGAATCCGCATGGTGCGCAGATTGGCGTTCAAACGGTCCGCTCACCGGCCAATTTCCAGCGTCCGCCCAGGCGGTCACGCAGCGAGTGCCGACGCCCTTTCAGGAAGTCGCTCCACGATTCCTCGGGAAACTTCCTCACCCAGTCCCTGAAACTCCCGGAGGTCCCCACCGGCTCATATCCCAGGGCAGCCATCCAGTCCCGGCAGTGCAGTTCCACCCAACCAATTTCTTCCGGCCGCAGCGAGGTTTTCCAGCGATCGGCGGGCGCGGTGTCCACCGCGGAAAATTTTTCTTTCACAGCGGAGTTTCCCCGCCAGTGCTCGCCGGCCTTCGTGGGGATGAGAACCGAGGGCACAAATGCCACGCCAAGAAACTCGCAGATCCCGCGCATTTCCACCTCCGGCTGACGCACCAGGTTTTCAAATTTCACCACCCTCAGCCAGTCCGCATTTTGCGACGCGGCAAGAGCGACTTCCGCGGATTGACGCCAGTGGCTCACGCAGTCATAAACCGAAAACTGCTGGCCCTTGCGCCGCTTGCGCAGCAGATACGCCGCCAGCACGGCCCGCGGATCCCGCAGGGTCAGGAGCACGCGGGCCTTGGGAAAACGTGTCCTGATATCGGGCAGGCAATACCGATTCGCCGGGGTTTTCTCGATCCAGCGGGTCACGCTTTCGAGGGGAATTTGCCGAACGCGCGCGTAACATTCGACCATGATGGCGAGGAGATCGCGCTCCGCGTTGCCCGGATCTCTCACGGCCGCTTCAAAATCCTTGCGAAAGCGTTCGCGGGGAAAGTTTCCGTAGTCGCGGTTACCTTTTTGGGATTCTGCGGCAAAAAGCAGACGCGACTCCGCCTGGTCCATCAGATACCGCATCTGTGCCTCGCGGCCCGCCTTGAGATATTTGCGACGAACCGTGGGAAAATACGCCGTCTCCTCCGGGAAGGCCAGAAGCTCGCCGTGACCATCAAAGAGAGAAACGAGAAGAGTGGTGCCGGATTTTGCGGAACCCGCGATAAAACACGCGCGATCCTCCAGGGACGGAGAGGAGGCAGGATGCAGGGCAGAGACAGACACTCCCGCCATTCAACTCCGGCCGCCCGCGATGTCCAATGCAAATTCACCCCTCACGCCCCTTGACACCGCACCGGATTCCCGCTTTCTTTTACCCCCTTTCCACGAATCCTGAGTAGCTCAGTGGTAGAGCGGTCGGCTGTTAACCGATTGGTCGTAGGTTCGAATCCTACCTCAGGAGCCAATGCCTGCGGCATTGGCGGTTGAGGGAGGATGAGGCTCTCCACCGAACAATGGGGATGAGGTCATTTGTTGGGTTTTTGGTTAGCCGCACTGAGCAATGACGCGCAAGCGGTAGTTGAAAAAGTTTTTGAAGCCGTAGGCACGGCGTTGAATGAGTTTCATCTTTCTATAGAGGCCTTCCGTGATGGCATTGTTTTTGGTGACGCGCCACATGGTGACGAGAGCCTACCTCCAGCTGTGAAGGATTTGCCCAGGCGCGCGGGGGGATCGAAGGCACAACGGCGTAGATCAGCCAATTGGCCGTTCTCCCCAGGAATCGCCTCCCGGCTTCTCCCATATTTTTCCAGCAACGCTTCGATCAGCGGATTGTCTCTCGCGTCATTCTCGGCTTTGGTTATTTTCCTTTTCTTTCCCAAGAATAGCTTTCCTGTCTGGACGAAAGTTAACTGTTAACGCATGAATTTTTTGCCTGAGAAAATTTAACAGCTAGGTGTTAACCACACCCGCTCCGTTTTTTTCCATGGCCCCTGAATCCCGAACCAGTCTTCTCCTTCTTAAAATCGGACGTGACCCGGAGGAGCCTCGAAGGCCGACCGATTGGTCGGGAGCGGCGCAGGGGTCCAGCGGGCCATCCGCCGCCAGGGAGGATTACGTTTTTGATGACCTCAGGCCCGCGATCACGATCCATCGCCCAGATCTGCCGTCGCCGTGGATCAACTACCTTTCCAACGGAAAATTGCACGCCTTCGTCTCGCAGGCGGCCGGGGGGTTTCTCTGGTGGAAACATTCTTCCAAATGCCGTCTGACCCGGTACCGGATGAACAACCTGCCGATGGATTCGCCGGGATTTTACCTCTATATCCGGCACAAGGATGGTACGGTTTGGTCGCCGGGGTTTCGTCCGACCGAGCGGACGCTGGACGCGTGGTCCGCCACTCACGAACCGGGACTCACCGAATTTTACGCCCGAGAAGGAGCCTATGAGGCGAAGCTGCGGCTGTTCATCCCACCCGATCACAATGCTCTGGTCTGGGACCTCGCCCTGACCAACCTCTCCGGCGGGGACGAGGAGGTTGATGTCTTCGCTTATGCGGAACTCTCCCAATACAACTGGCTGGATGAAATGACGTTCGGATATTACTGGCGTCACATGCTCAAAACGTGGTTCGACCCACGAACAGGCGCGCTTCTTTATCTCTTTCATTTTCAAAGCCCGGAAGAAGTGGCGAACATTCCCGTCGTCTATTTTGCCTCATCGCACGTCATCACGAGCTACAGTGGAGACCGTGATGCTTTTGTGGGAAACTATCGGGACGAGCGGAACCCGGTAGCTGTGGAAAACGGCTTTTGTGGAAATGAAGAGATTCAGTCTGGTGAACCCTGCGCAGCTTTGCATGCGTCGGTCTTTTGCAAGGCGGGTGTAACCACTGCGGTTTCCTTCCTGCTTGGCGCCGAGGTTGGCATCCTAACGGACTATGACGCCACGCTGGCCAGGATCGGGAAAACCATCGACGCCCTAAGGAATCCGCGGACGCTGGAGACGCAACGCACGAAGCTGAGGGCGTGGTGGCGCGACCTCCTCGGGAAATTCACGTGTGACATCCCGGATGAAAATGCCCGGCGGCAGATCAACATCTGGAGCCCGGTCAATTGCATCCACGTTTCCCGCTACGAACGGGCCGTGAACACCCTGGCGTCCGGGTTTCGCCGGATCGGCTTTCGGGACAGTTGCCAGGACATGATGGCCATGACCTATCGCGACGCATCGGTCGCGGAGGAAATTTTCCTGCATTTGCTCACCCTGCAAGAGAGAGCCGGCAACGCGCGGCCCAACGAACCCTCGCGGCCCCGCCGGCAGCCCGACCTGGACGTCAACAGCGACCACCACCTGTGGCTGCCCTTTCTTGCCCACACTTATCTCGCGGAGACGGGAAACTATAAGTTTCTCGAAAAAACCGCGCCTTATTTTTCATTCGACCCTCAGGAACCCGTCGAACAGGCCACGGTGTGGGAGCACATGCTGGCCGGCATTCGATACACCGCCGACAATCTCGGTATTCACGGCCTGCCGCTTATTCTCAAGGGCGACTGGAACGACATCATCGGAAAATTTTCCGAGGGCGGTAAGGGCGAGTCCGTTTTCGCCGCGCAGCAATTGGTCGTCGCCCTGAAATATCTTATCGAGATCGCCGGCGAGGCGGGAAAAACGGCGGACATTCCCTGGCTGACCGAACTCCGCCACCAGCAGGTCGCCAGCATTTTGTCCCATGCCTGGAATGGCAAATGGTGGTATCGGTGTTTCGAGGACAACGGTGAGCCGGTGGGCGGAGAACAGTCCGCCTTCGGCAAGATCTGGATCAACTCCCAAAGCTGGGCCGTGATGAGCGGCGTCGGATCCGACACGCAAAACCGCTCCGCAATGGAGGCCGTGTTTAAATATCTCCAGACGGATGTCGGGCTGATGAAACTTTATCCCGGCTTCCAGACATGGCCGGATGTGAAAGACCCCTTCTCCGCCTACAATCCCGGCAACGGCGAGAATGGCGCCATCTTCTGCCATGCCAACACCTGGGCCATCATCGCCGAGACGATGCTGGGCAACGCGGAGCGGGCGTGGAAATATTACAACCAACTCGTGCCGCACAATGCCCTGCAGAAAGTCGGCATCGAACGCTACAAAAGCGAACCCTACGCGTGGGCGAGCAACATCGTCGGTATCGAAAATCCCAAGCACGGATGGTCCAATGTTGTCCACATCACCGGAGCCGCCGCCTGGATGGACATCGCCGCGACACAATTTCTGCTCGGCATCCGTCCCACGCTCAGGGGAGTTCAGATCGATCCGTGTGTTCCCGGCTGGGAGGCGTTCACGATGGAACGCACCTATCGCGGTTGCCGGATGTACATCGAGGTGGTCAATCCCGGAAAAGCGCAGAAGGGAACCCAGTATCTGGAGGTGGATGGCGTCCGTCTCGATTCGGGAACAATCCCCAACGAGCTTCTTGCTGGAAAAACCACCGTGCACGTCCTGGCGGTCATGAGTTGAAAAAGGCTTCGGAGGCCGTGTCCCTCCCTCAAGCCACCCGGACCTTAAGAAAAGCCGGATTTATATTTTTCCTCGAGGCCATTATAAGAAGCCTCAACGCGATACCCGTAGAAGTGAAAAGCACATTCTCCCCGAAGGACATTCTGAACTGGAACGAAAAGCCGCTCGTGCGGCAGAGCGAACGAATCGCCGGCTACCGGGGGATCTGGTTCGCCTTGGGATTCAGCTTCGACTACGGCGACAAATATTCCGGTGGCCTTGGCACCCTGCGCGGCATACCGCAATGGCGTTCCTTCCTAGAAAATTCCGCCACCGGAGTGGAGCCCTTCTGAGGCGGCTTCCCGGGGAGGCTGTCTTTGTCAATGTGGGCCACAGCGAGGTGGTGGACGAAACGCGCTTGGCCGACTTGCGTCCGAGGGCGGAATTCGTGTTGGTCTGGATGTTTTCCGTGTTGAACCCCTGCCGGGAGATTCGCTCTCGCTATCGATTCCCGAAACATTGCTGTCTCCACACATTGCCGGCGCGACCCGGGACGGTATCCCATCATGCGGAGAGCAGGCCTTGCAAAACCTCCCCCACTTCCTGGCCAGAGACCTCGACCGGTGGGAAGGCGTGATCACCCCGGAATTCCACGACCGGACCGGCTGAATTCCCTGGCCTTGAGATCACTTTCTCCGACGGATTTCCTATAAGACTCCAGACCAGTCATCCCTCAAGGAGTCCGCCGTGAAAACCTGCCAGCTTTCCTCGTTTTGGGAAAAAACAAAAAGCACCGTTCTTTCTGAAAACTCCGCTAGCAAGCAATCCTAGCCAGAGTAACGCCGGACTCAATTTCTTCCAATTTTTCCCCCGCACCGAAAGGGGCTCTCGCGTAGGCGAAGCCGATTAACCGTTAACCTTGTTGCCTCTTTGACAGACGAGATTCCTGACACTAAAAGAAACCCATCGCCATGAGCATCCCCCAGCGGCCTCCTTCCTCTCCTTCTTCAGCAGTTCCTCAGACGGGCTACGCAACTTCAATTGGCAAAATGTCCTATGCTAATCCCGTTGACAAACATACATTGTAACCACATTGTATATTCACGCTCCCAAAAAATGATCTCCCCTCTCCCGCCAACCAAACCACGCCGAGCATTCACGCTGGTGGAAACCACCATAGCGATGGGTATCGTCGCTTTTGCCATGGTTCCTATTTTGGGATTGGTTCCGATGGGCCTGGGAGTATTTCGCAATGCCATCTCCTTCACCGCGGAGGCGCAGATCGTGCAGGCCTTGAGCAACGAAATTTTGCTCACCGAGTATAGTCTGGTCACCAACAAGTATGCTTCGACTAATCTTAGCTACTACAGCGATGAAGGTGATCTTCTCTCGAGCGCCAGCGATCCGGCGGCCCTTTACACGGCCAAGGTGGCCTTGTGCGACGTTTCCGCGCCGGCGGATGCCAGCGTCACTGCTGCGGGCAGTAAATGCGCCATCATCGAAATCTCCAACGTGGCGCATCCCGCAAATCCGAAAAAATATTCCCTGGTCATTCCCAAGGGATAACCGTTTTCATGAAGTTTGGAGCCCGCATGGAGATGGCGGCAGATTCCGCTCCCTCCCCCCGCCGCAGGTTTCTTTCCCTGCGCCACAGGCAGGCATTTTCGATTGTCGAGCTCCTCGTAGCGACCGTCATTTTAGCGCTCATTCTGGGAATCATCTTTAGCATTACTCAGATGATCTCGCAAAGCTGGGGCAAATCGACCGCCAAGATCGAGGCCTTCCAGGGCGCGCGAACCGCCTTCGATACCCTGAGCAGAAAGATTAGCCAGGCGACGCTCAACACCTATTACGATTACTTTGACGGAGCCACTTCGCGCGCCGCCGCGCTTGCCGCCGGGAGCACCACCTTCACCCCGACCCGCTATGGCCGTTATTCGGACCTCCACTTTCTCTCCGGCAAATCTCTCGTGCCGAATCAGGTGGGCCACGCCCTGTTTTTTCAGGCGCTTCTGGGGTACACGGACGATACCGTCAATTACGGCGGGATGGACACCCTCCTGACGGGGTGTGGATTTTATGTCGCCTACGACAAGGATAACTCCGTTCCCGGATTTCTCGGGACCTTGCCCAACAAGCCCGCTGACCGATACCGCTTTCGTCTCATGCAATATCTGCAGCCATCACAAAACCTTAAGGTATACGACCCTGCGGCTACCGACGAAAAGGCCTGGTTCAAAACTCCCCTTGCCACCGACCCGCCCCCCATCAGCATTCTCACCGAAAACATCGTGGCCTTCGTCGTGC
The DNA here is from genome assembly GCA_041752695.1 of Terrimicrobiaceae bacterium. GTDB lineage: Bacteria > Verrucomicrobiota > Verrucomicrobiia > Chthoniobacterales > Terrimicrobiaceae > CALCJD01. Next base: position 101,598 of record JBGSVZ010000038.1, on the reverse strand, counting down.
TCCCTAAACTGTCAAGGGCCGATTCGGAGGATGCGATCAGCAAAGGGAAGGTCTCCGAACTGGCGGACGACTTCGAGTACGACACTCGAAAAGTCACCGCGGCGGGAGTGACCGACTACCAGCTTCCACCCGTGGTGGAGGTGGTCATGGTGGCCATTGACGAAGTTTCCGCCCAGCGGCTCTGCCAAGACAATACCACGCCCGACCTCGGAGTCGCCGGCGGGCTCTCCAACCTGTTTAAGGATGCCAGCCTTTTGGAGACCGATCTGAAAAAGCTCACGGATGCCCTTGTCCAAAAACGGGCCGCCTATCGCGTCTTCCGTTCCGAAGTCGCCCTTCGGGGCGCCAAATGGAGTTCCTCCCCATGAAATGTCTCCCCTCAAAACCCACGGTCCCCCACACCCGTGGAGCAGCCCTGCTCATCGTTCTGGCCAGCCTCGTGTTTCTCGCGGCCCTCGCCCTGGCTTTTCTGGCCAGCATTGGAACGGAACTCAAGTCCTCGAAACAATACGCGGACGGCGTCACCGCAAAACTCCTGTCCCAATCCGCCTTTAACCTCGCGACAGACCAGATTGTCGAGGCGACCAAGGGCTACACGGGGCCGGATCCGTCCACACCCGGCCAGCCTCTCGCCTGGGCCTCCCAGCCAGGCATGATTCGCACTTACGACACCAGCGGCAACAAGGCCGGATATTTCAAACTTTATTCATGGGATATCATGCAGGGCTCGGGTGCTTTTGACCCTTCATCTCCGTCCGAAGCCATTAGCCCAACTTGGTATAACGATTCTGCGATCTACACGGATCTGAACAAGCCGGTCAAAGTCTCGGGCACCTTCCAATATCCCATCGTGGATGGGAATAGTCTTGCCTCGAATATCTCCGACTCTACCGGAGCCATTTCCATTTCCGGAAAAACCTACGATTCCAATGGAGACGGCAAGTGGGATATCGAGGGCTTCAATATCAGCTCCACCGCCCCGGTGGAATCCGGCACAACCAATCCCGTTCCCATGCCTGTAAAGTGGCTTTACGTGCTCGAAAACGGGCAAATTCTAAGTCCCAGCGGCGGAACCGGGAACAGCGCAACATTCTCGGGGGCAAACAAACCTACCTCCACCAATCCCATCGTTGGACGCGTCGCTTTCTGGACAGATGATGAAACAACCAAAATCAACATTAATACGGCCTCGGAAGGCGTCTATTGGGATACACCGAGGAGCAAAGCGAAACAGGAGGACGCTTTTAAAGTCAATCAACCGGTAAATGGAGAATATCAGCGTTATCCAGGTCATCCCGCCATGACCTCGTTGAGCACGGTGATCAAACCGCCATCAAACTGGACCCCTGGAACATCTGCCCCCACCATCAATTTGCTGGGCGGCGAAGTAAACTTCACCTTGAGTTCTCCGCAGTGGACGACTTTTCAATGGGCGCAAAAACTTTACGGTCTCGCCCCCCGAATCGGCACAGGTGGGTCAAACGCAGGAACCATTCAGACGGCCATGTTCACCCCTCCAAACCCTCCCTCGGTCGCCCTGGACGGAAATCGTCTCTACGCCAGCGTGGACGAGTTGCTTTTCAAGCCGGACCGGGATTCCAACAATACCGAGTTGGGAAATCTCCCCGTTCTTGACGGAAACAGTCTGGAACGGGCCCGTTTCTTTCTGACAACGAGCAGCCGTGCTCCTGACGTCAATCTTTTCAACAAACCGCGTGTGAGCATCTGGCCCATCACGCTCGACAGAGTAACAGGAACTCCGGCCGTCACGGCGTATGATGAACTCATCAAATTTTGTACAACCCTGGGTTCAGATTCCGATCCCTACTATTTCACCCGAAAAGATCCTAACAGTCCGACAGTAGACCTTCCGGCCGTTGCACCAACCGGACTGGGCCGAAATCGAACGCTTCTGAACTATCTAAACTCATTAGGAGAACAAAATATTCCCGGATTCGGCGGCAATTTCGCCGCCAAATATCCCCTCGACAAACCACAGATCTTTACCCAGATCTTCGATTACATCCGGGGCGCGACCAATCTTTTTGACATGTCCGACGGGGCCACAACATATACCGTCGGCTCGGCCAATTGGTTTGGAACAACAGGGCGGGGCCAGGTCGTCCCAATTGAGGATGCCGCATCGTCAACTCGGGGATTCGGACGCTTTCCGACCGTTCAAGGAGCCTCTGTTCTTTTCATCGGTCAAATCGATGGCGATGATCCCCTTGTTCCACGGGATCCCACGACGCACGCATCGATACCTCCCTATCCCTCGGCGACAAGTCAGGTGGATATAGTCTCGGGAAAACCTCTGCCCATCTATTCCGGTTCGACCGCAGCGGCAACAATTGTCACCCCAGCAATTCCGCCTGGACAAATGAAAATCCAAGCGATGTTCATCCCGCAATTCTTTTGCCCCTCCGTGGGCTCGACTTGGTTTCGGCAGAATTTTCAATGGAGCGTTGATCTGAGCGATCTTAGGCTAAATGGAGTCGGCATGTCTTTTCCGGCCGAAACAAAATATTCCCAGAATGCCCAACCCGTGGACGGCACAGGATTAGGCGATCAATTGGGAATCAACCAAGCCGTCCAGGCGGGGAGTGTCATCAGCGCATCGTTCAATGTTCCCAAAGGAACATTTTCATTCGGAGGAAAAGCGACGGTTAAAATCTGGGCACCGGGTGCCAGCGGGGCACTCTTGCAAACCATCGTTTTGAATTTTGACACCGCAAGTTCCCCTGTCCCACAGCTGGCTCCGGACCAAGTTTACAACAACAATCCCAGTGCAAACTTCATTGACAGTGCGCGAAAACTTTTCAATTTCCGATCCTTCGGAAGCAGCACAAAATCCTACAACAACGGGACTATTCCTGACCCCATAGTCCAGCCCGCGCCGCCCATAACCAACCCTGATACTCCCTTTGGGTCGCACGGCGGACGCATCAAAGCCGGCTTGGAGACGGAAAATGCGAACGGATGGATCGTCCCACAGGACACCATTAGGAGTGTCCGAGTCGTTGCGGGAGACACCAGACTGGTTGCCGCCCAAACAATGCCCCCGGAATTGCTGTTTGAGGTGAATCCGGCTACTGAACGGGTGAAGGGGGCTCACAATTTTTTTACGGGCCGGGGACAGCCCTACTACGGGGCTTCGCTGGGAAGGCTGGTTCAAGGCGCGAGTTATCAAGGCTATCCCTCAAATGGTGACACCTTCACACAGCAAAACCTGGTCAAGGCAGGTGACGTTGGTCAAAGCCACTTTGGAGTCAGCAACGGCAATTTTAGTGCGGCCTCGGACATTCCTTTCGACGGCGTGGCTGCGGGAAAAACCACAGAATTTGCCGTGGGCGATATTCCGGGAGATTGGGACAATGCTCCCTTTGATGTGCGTGACGGTCCTTTCATCAACAAACCGGACGAAGGAGATATGGGAAGCTCCACGGTTGAACCTTACTCTTGGAAATTTAAATCCCAAGCCTCGGGGGCAATGAACTCTGGTCTTTTCACTCCCAATCGCCAGGTTCCATCGGCTGTAACCTTCGGTTCGCTCTCAACAGGAGTAAAGGCGAACAAACCCTGGCAGACACTGCTTTTCCGCCCAGAGCCCGGTCATCCAGGAGCAGCCTCGCCGGCGGATCATTTGATGCTTGATCTTTTTCACATGCCTGTCGTCGAGCCCTACGCCATCAGTGAGCCGCTTTCCACTGCCGGGCGCATCAACATGAACCATCAGATTGTCCCCTTCACTTACATCAATAGAGACACGGGAATTAGGGCTTTGCTGAAATCCGAAAAAGTGATTTCGATCAAGGACTCTCAGGCCGGTGTTTACAAATACAACGATTACAGCGTAGCTCCTCTTCCGTCGCAGTCCAATATCCGTCTGGATGTCAATGCTGAGGAAACCCTAAAAGGGTTCACTCAGCGTTTCGACAGCAAGGACATCTTTCGGTCTGCCAGTGAAATTTGCGACCTTTACATTGTGCCGGTCGACCCGGGAAACCCCAATGCCACCTATGCCAATATGACGACATATTGGAGGGACTCTTCCTCTACCAACGGGAGGCGTCTGACCGGCGACAATAGCAAAGAACGAATTTACGCAACACTCTATCCTCGCCTGACTACGAAATCGAATACCTTCACCATTCATGCCAAAGTTCAGACTTTGAAAAAAGTGCCCGGCGGTTCACCCGATGTATGGGTTGAAGGAAAAGACCAAGTGACAGGCGAATACCGCGGATCCCAGACCATAGAGCGCTATGCGGATCCCAATAACTCCGCAATGCCCGACTATTCGAACCCATCCGTCACGACTCCGATCAGCTCCTTCTACAAAACCCGGGTCATCGCCTCGAAACAATTCGCTCCATGAAAAGCAGGCAATGTCATCGCCGCGGTTTCACCCTCATCGAGCTTTTGGTGGTGATCGGAATCATCGCTTTGCTGGCCGGCCTGATGGTCCCGGCTTTCAGCAGCACATTGCGGTCGTCCAATCTGCGCTCGGCCGGCAGGACCTTGATTGATCAGTTTAGCCTTGCCCGCCAAATCTCCCAAACCCGCAATGTCCCGGTGGAAGTCCGGCTCTACAAACTCCCCCCGCACAACGCCGCCGTTTCCGACGCGCCTTCCGTGTATCGGGCTCTCCAGATTTTTGTCCTCAACGAAAACGGCACTTACGTGGCCGCGTCTAAACCGGACTATTTTCCAAGCCCGGTGATCATGTCGGGCGATCCAACCGAATCCGCTTTATTGGCAGACGCGGGTGTGAGTGGTTCCCCTCATGCAGAGCGTGTCCCCACCAACACGGACCCAAATGCGGGAGTCTATGGCAACAACTACCGGTACATACCCTTCCAATTCACGCCCAGCGGACTGACCGATCTGAGCGCAGGAAAAAACTTCGTCACCGTGACGCTGCAGGATGGCAAACCACTCGCCCAAGGTGCCAACTTTTTCACCGTTCAAGTTGATCGTATCAACGGGAGCGTTCGATCTTTCCGGCCTTGAAACGGATGGACCCGCATTTCGTGACTTGCCGCCCTTCCAAACATCAGGCGGTTCCTGGGTCGTCGGAAAAGAGCCCCACGGTATTAGCAACTTTGCCATTTCCCATATGACAAAACACGTCAAAACGTCAAACGCGGCCACCACGAACTCCCTCTGCACCTTCAGCGGACTTTTGACCATCGCGCTGCTGCTTTCTCCAACAATCCTTCGCGCCCAGGCGACGGAAGCCCCGGTGCAGCCCATGTCAGTTCCGGTGTTGGCGGCAGCCCCGACGCCCATCTCTCCGACCCCCACGCCGCCCCCCCTCTCGGACCGCCCCAACGCCCGGGTGCAGCCCTTCCTGAAAGAACCCGGCAAGGCGAAGGCGGACTTCGTGCTCGTGAAAAACTGGACCTTTGGCAACCGGCGTCCCGACGCCACCGTGCGCAACCGGGCCGAATTGGATGAGGAGTTTTACTACCGCTATATTTACGAACAGGGGAAACTCGACAAACTTTCAACATACTGGTCGCATCATCGCGACTATCCGGACGGGGATCCCAAATCCCTGCATATGTTTGGCCCCAACACTCTGACCCTGAAGGGCCGCATCCCTGCCGGCGGCGGTCTACGGGACCGCGGAATCGAATCCGGGATGCTGCGCGGCAAGATGCCGATCAAGGAGGGAATGTACATCGAAATGCGGGCCAAAGTCCCGCGCGGGGTAGGCACCTGGCCCGCCTTTTGGCTCAACGGCGGCGTGCAATACCCCGATGGAACCTTTTCCGAACTGCCCTGGCCTCCGGAAATCGATATCTTCGAATTCTTTAACTGGAACGGGCGTCCGAAGAGTCGGATCATGGAATGCAACATCCAGACGAACAACCAACCCGCCAAATTCGGCAATCCGCGCAAAATCTGGGAGTCGCCGAAATTCGTGAAGGACTATCCCGACAAGGGATTCGACACCGGCGTGGACTGCGGGGAGAACTTCCATGTCTATGCTCTCGACTGGCGCAAGAACGAGCCCATCTGGCTCTTCGACGGGAAGCCGATCAAGCAGGTCTATTATGAATGGAACGGTCCGGCGGCCCACGTTTTGATCACCAACCAGCTGGGTATGAAAATGCCTGGGGTCAATATCTCCCAAATGAAGGCCGACGAAAAGAACTGGGATTTTGTGGTCGATTACGTCCGGGTATGGGAACGCAAGCCGCGTTGAGTTTAGACACGAACTGCACGTATTTTCACGAATCTCTGAGAGACCCCATCTCCTTTCGTGACCATTCGTGAAAATCGTGTCACCCGAGTTCCTTGTTGCTCCCTTTATGAACCCCGCTTTCGATCGGTCCGTATTCGTCCTCCTCGCCACCGCGTCGTGCGCCTTCGCCCGACCTGAATCTGTCATCACGGAAACGGCGAAGGGTGCACCCTCCTTCCTCGCCGACCGGTTCGGCCAAAACTCTCGGAAAGATTATCCTGGCAAAGTCCAATCCGAGGAAGAGCTCAAGGCGGATGGAGCCCGTCAGCTTGCGGAGATGGCAAACGCCCAGTCCGATCCCAAACGGGATGCGTTCGGAGGCTTGGCCGGCAGCGGGAAACAATTTGGCCTGGAAACAACCGGCTTCTTTCACTTGGAGAAAGTCGGAGACCGCCAGGTTCTCGTCTCGCCGGAGGGCAATCTTTTCTTTCAGATGGGCGTCTGCGGCATTGCCAGAACAGATGACGACACCACCGTGAAAGGGCGTGAACACGTCTTTGAATGGCTGCCTCCGACCACCGGCGACTACCTTGGGGCCTGGCGCGACAGTCAGCCCGGCTCCGGGATCATGTCGTTTTACGTGACCAACCTGATCCGAAAATTCGGCAAACCCTATTCGTTTGAGGAATGGACCGGCCAGGTCGTGCAGCGATTGCGGTCGTGGGGGTTTAATAGCGCAGGCGCCTTCTCCAAATACACCGACACGATGCGCAAATTGAATTTTCCCTATGTCAGCTTCCTGCCTCTGGGTAAGGGCGACGGCGTCCAGGTTTTGCCGGACAAAATCGGCGCGGCCGAAGTTTTGGATCCTTTTTATGCAGGAACAGAGGAGTCCCTGGAAAAAAGATTCGCCAAGGGCGTGACGGCGAAATCGGACGACGCGCTCCTCATCGGATATTTTCTCGGAAACGAGCAACATTTCGAAATTCTGCCCAAGTTGATCCCCGCCTACAAAGCCAGCCAGGTCGCGGCCAAGGGAAGGTTGGTACAAATGCTGGAGGAAAAGTACGGGAGCATCGAAAAATTCAACGCCGCGTGGAATTCCGCAACACCTTTTCCGGATTTCGCAGCTCTCAAGGAAGCCCCTTTGTCTATCCGCACGGACGCGGCCAATGCCGATATGCAGGCGTTTTATCGGCTATACTTGGACACCTATTATTCCATGGTGCGGCGCGTCTTCAAAAAAGCCGACCCCAACCACCTGCTCATCGGCAGCCGTTGGACCCCGGGCACGGCCAACAACAGAGACGCCGTGGAAATCGGCGGCAAATACCTCGATGTAATCAGCATCAATTATTACGGGTACACCATTGAGGAGGCTTTTCTCAAAAAGGTTCACGAGTGGAGTGGCGGCCGGCCAATAATTTTCAGCGAATGGTATTATGCCACCACCAGCCACGGTCTCGGCGCAATGGTCGAGCTTCGTGACGAAAAGGAGCGTGGCCTGGCGTTCCGCAACTACGTCGAGCAGGCCGCCACCCTACCCTTCGTGGTCGGCACGCAATGGTTCATCTACACCGATCAGGCGCTAACCGGGCGGTTCTTCGAAGGGTTCCACGGCGAGGGAAACAATACTGGACTGGTGGACGTGACGGACCGGCCGTATCCCGAACTCGTCGAAGCCGCCCAACTCTCACACAACCGGATTTACGATGTGATGCTGGGCAGGGAAAAAGCCTTTGCCTTTGACGACCCCCGCTTCGACGGCAAAAGCCAACGCAACAGCCGCAAGACTGTGCAGATTCCCAAAGCGCTGCCTGGCATGAAACTCGCCGGCACCACCAGCAACTGGCCGGGCCGTCCCGCGGAACCCATCGAGTCCAACCGACTGGTTTTGGGACCGCCCAATCCTGATCTGCGCGGGGATTTTCGCCTGTGCTGGGACGAGTCCAACCTCTACCTGAACATCCAGATCAAGGATAAGACCCCGCTGAAAAACAAAAAGACCCCGCCCTACCTTTGGTCAGCCGACGGCGTGGAACTGTTCGTTGGCGCTGGGGCGCTGGATCAGGGCGGCAACATGATTTTCAGCGACCGGCAGATTCTTCTTGGCGCTTCGGATCCGCCGCAGATTTACATCGTGGATCACGCGGCGGACGCCGCGAAATGCCAAATTCTGGCGGTAAAGGATGTCTCCGGAGACGGATATGCTTTGCAAGCGGCCATCCCGTGGAAAGTGTTGGGCATCGAGCCCAAACCCGGCACGGAGATGCTTTTTGATCTCATGATCGACAACAGCGACGACGGGGATTTCCGCAAACAGCAGCTCGCCTGGAACGGTTCCTCGCAAAACTCCAGCGACCGCGGTTCCTGGGGCCGCGCCCGGATTTCAGACAACTAAAAGACCCATCGGCCTGCCGTCAGGTTACGCCAAACAGCAAGAATTTCCAATTCACCAAAAACGCGTTCCCCAGCGAGGTCTCGAGCGACGCCGTCGCGACCCTGATCGCAGGTGGGCCATTTCCATCTCCCTAATTCGTACGATCCTGAATCCCTCGCTCTTGTTTTCATCGCAGTGCCCTCCGGTTGGACTTTCTCCCATTTTTATGGGCGTTGGCAGCGGCCTCTTTTGATTGCAGAAAAGACGAACAATTGACCTCACCATCCTGATCGGGGATTGTCCCTGTAGCCAGTTTGGAGGGAGGCCCTTGATGGAAAAGAGATGCGACTGATACGTCGTCAACACGGATTCCAATGGGAAATCCATTCCGGTGCTCCCGGTCTACCTGGATGTGCCCCGTACCATCCCTCAGGAAGGCCACCCGATCTCTCTCAGCGTAAGGCCCATGCCCTGGAAGTGCCACCAGGAAGCAAAGAGGGCTGATCAGCGAGGCGGCTGGGTCAAAAGGAACCCCTTGTTGGAAATATATGGTGCGATGGACCGGCTAAGGGTTTTCCCCGTCTGCCAGAACTCCTCGACCTGCCAGCAGCGGGGATTTTCTCTGAGACCAAGCTGGTCGCTCTCCAGCATGAGGGAAACCATTTCCACGGCCTGCCCCCCCATCCCATGATAGTCGCGGCGGAGACCCGAAAGATAGTCGTCCTGCACATTCACGCTAAACAGGGAAACATCCTCCGGTACGCGAAGGTTCAGATTTTTCAGCCAGGGAATGATGGTAGAATGATCGTGCACGATCAGAACATCCGGCCGGTGGCTTTTCATCCACGCGCGAAAAGTCTTTTCGTTCCAGTCCCTGGCCGCAAAAGGAATGGGAATGCGCCGCCGGACCGGTTGCTTTAATTGCCCAAGCAAATAGGCCGCGTAAAACGTGCCCCGCTGGTGTTTGTTCTGCGCCGGTTCCACGGCCATACCGATACGGCGGTAACCGGCTTTTTTCAGCAAGTGCAGCGCTTCAATAATCTTGTTGTATTCGGCGGTCTCGACGTGGTGCAGATTGCGCGGATACCAAAGTGTCCGGCCAATTTCGACGGCGACAAAATGCTCCCAGGTAAAGGAAAGGCGGGGCTGGTCGGACGACAACCGCGGAATGACGATCAGCCCGCGAACACCGCGGGCATGCAGCACGCGTCCCAGACGCCGGTGTTCGGAGGGTTTCCCCGAGAGCGTGAAAGATTCCAACTTGAACCCCAGGCTCCGGGCGCGCTCGAATGCACCGGTGTGAAGCAGCTTTTGATAAAGCGGATACGGATCAAGATTGGGGTCATCCAGCGAAAACTCCGTGAGAAAAGCAAGGGTCTCCCGGTAGCGTTCCGTTTTCGGTTGCCGGATGAGCGAGAGCGCCTTGGAAAGCAACGGTTGGGCTTGGTAACCCAGTTCTTCCGCCGCGGCTTTCACCCGCAGACGCGTGGCCAACGAAATGCGTCCCACATCCCGCAGAGCCAGCGAAACGGTGGCAGTGCTCAGGCCGGTGTGTTCGGCAATTTCCCGGATCGAAGACAAGGTTCGGGGAAAATATCAGTGTTTAACACTTATGCAAGAATCCGCTGCGTAAATCCGCCTATTGTTTTGCATGTGCGGCGGCCTGCCGTAACCTGAAGCCATGAGTCTTCCTATGAGAAAATTCCGTTTCTCCGCTACCTTATTAACCCTCTTCGCAACCGGCTTCACTCTGTTCCCGGAAGCCCGGGCCGATGGACCCACTCCTTACCCGGACTCGAAAGATGAAACCGCCTGGCCCGGCCAGGGACCGATCCGATGTTTCGAGTGGATGGTGAGCAATCGCGCCGCCTTTTGGAAACAAAGGAACCGCGACCAAGGGGCGGTCGTTTTTGTGGGCGACTCGCTCACCGCCGGGTGGAAACCGGAGATTCTGGCGGAGAAATTTCCCGGCATGAGGATCGCCAACCGGGGAGTTGGTGGGGACACCAGCCGGGGCCTCCGGTTTCGATTCAAAGAGGATGTGATCGATCTTAAGCCGCGCGCCATCATGCTTCTGGTCGGCGGGAATGACTTGAGTGCGCATGGCGATCCCGCGGCCACGGAGGCGAATATCGCCGCCATGATTGAAGAGGCCCGGCAGTCCAATCCCAAGGTTCCGATCGTTCTTTGCCTGCGTCCGCCTTCCGCCAATCCGAAAGCCCCATACAAACCCGGGGCCGCCGCGGATCTGAATGCCCGCGTGACCAAGCTGGCCGAAGGAAAAGAGAATCTCGTGCTCCTCGATCTCTACACAAAGTTTTCCGGTCCTGACGGCGGAATCAATGAAATCTATTTTGCGCCGGACAAAACCCATTTGAGTCCCGCTGGATATAACAAATGGGCCGAACTGGCCGTCCCGGCCTTCCAGAAGTTGGGAGTCCGATAACCCGCACCACACATTCCGTTACGGAAAGCGTTCGGGTTTCGTTCTCTTCTGGAACTACGCGCAGCCTAGCGTCCTCCCGCGGTCCCCATCGGGCTGGCCGCCACGGTTTCGTGGGCAATCTTGCGCAGAGAAGCCGCCTGTTCGGGAGTCATTTTGGGCGGGCAGAAAGTGATTTTCTCGACGCCCCCAAACAAGGCATCGAACAGCACGGCCGTCGCCAGATATTGCCCGGCTGCATTGCAGTGGGCCGGATCGTTGACGAGCTTCATCTCCTTCGTCTCGAAGTCCTTCTCCCACTTCCAACCGACATTCAGGCTACCCGGTTGCGCGGGAAGCTGATCGGGTTTGGCAGTGGCCCTGTCAAAGTTGGGATCGGGAAATTGGAACTTCCATTCGGGTGTCGCCCGAGCCGCTTGAAACGCATCGCCCACGGGGAGAATCGCGATACCATGGCGGGCGGAGAGCTCGGCATAGGCCTTCTGAATGCCTTGGTGCATGCGCTCCTGGGTGGTGAGTTTTTGAAACATCCAGCTATCCTCCCGATGGGCCCAGGTTTCCAGGCCAAGAATCTTTGCCTTAGGCGCGTGCTTTCGAATATAGGCAATCAGCTCGCCGGCATAAGGCTCATAGGAATTGGCCTGATAACTCAGTGTGCTGACTTGCTGAATGGATACGTAGTCCCATTCTTCCAACTCGAGTGCTTGGCACAGGCTGAGTTTCGGTTTGGCTCCCGTCGCGGGATCGGCGATTCCCGTGTAGGGAGACCCCTTGGGATCGTCGCGATTCGCCTCGTAAGCCCTCATGTATCCGACGTGCATCTGCAGGGAATGCGCACCGAGATTAGCTTGATAAAGTCGCAGTTTTTTTCCGGCATCTTTCGCGAAATCCGCCAGGTACCGCGTGCTGTTGTCCGCAAAACTGTTTCCCACCGTCAGCAGTTTGACTTCCTCCACCTCCCCGGCCCAGGCGGCCTGCGCAGTAAGAAGGAGGGCCGGTGCGAGAAAAAACGAACAGAGGGCAGTTTTACGAATATTTATAGTCATCGCAGGGAGTCCACCAGCCAAGTGAAGGGAAAAACGTAGGCCTGGAGATACACCAGCCCGCCCATGAGAAAAACCAGCGCAATGCTGTGCAGAAAAACCCGGCGCAGGATGTCGCCTTCGTGGCCGTACCAATTTGTGGCCGTGCTTACCACCACGATACTCTGCGCCGCCACCATTTTGCCCATCACCCCGCCGGAGGTATTGGCGGCGCACATCAGCGCGGGATCAATGCCGATTTGCTGAGCGGTGATTTTTTGCAGGCTGCCAAACAGGACGTTTGAAGAGGCGTCCGACCCCGCATATGCGATCAGAATCACCTGGATCCTTGGATCCGGCGCGATGGAAACCAGACTGCCTCGCAGAATCTCAAAGTGCCCGCGTTTGACCGTAAGCTGATAGAGGAAAACAATATTCAGGATAATCCAGCCAATGGGAAAAAGACCGAAACCCGCACCGTAAAAACCGCTCGCCAGCGCGGCATCAACCGGCATGCGATAAATCAAAGTCGCAATTAACAGGGCGATTACCAATCCAATGAAGGCCGAGAGGTGCACCCGAAGACGGAAAATCCCGATGCAGGAAAGAAGGGCAACCGCGGGCACCGCCGCGGCCGCCGTCGAGAACGCGGGGTTTTGCAGTGGGTCATAGATTTGGGTCCAGATATTCATGACTCAAAACGGCGACACGGATCTCCCAGCGCTACGCATATGGTCCCCACCCGCGTCGCGACGGCTTCTCGAGATCCGTGCCGCTCGTCGTGTTTTTATTTGACCCCGAGCTTCGCCAAAGCCGGCGTTATCAACTCCGTCCATTTGGCATAGCCAGCCGGAGTCGGATGAATTTTTCGGGAGTCAAAAAGTTCCGGCAAAGGCATCCCCATATCGTCCGCCATGGAAGTAAAGATATCGACCACCTCGATATTTTCCCGTCCGTCGCCCAATCTCCGGATTTTTTCGTTCAGATCCGCCAGGGCTCCTGGCTTCAAAGGCGCATCGTCCACGTCGCGCGGCGGCACCAGGAGCAGGGCAATAGGCAATTTTTCATTCGACTCCCGCAACTGGCGGATAATCTCCTCGATGTTTCCCGCCACTCCCGCGGTATTCGCATGGCTGCTCAAGTCGTTGCTGCCGATGCAAAGCACAACGGCTTGGGGATTGATGTCGATCACATCCTCCTTGAGCCGGAACAAGACGCCCCGCGTCACATCGCCGCCAATGGCACGGTTGGCAACCTGCACATCGGGAAACGCCTCCTTGACATTATAGCCTTCCATCAAGGAATCACCGACAAAAACGACGGAATTATGAGCCTGCGCTCGCCGGGTCCAAAAACTCTTTCGATTGTCCGTCATGTACGGAAAAACCCGAATGGGCCCCACTCCCGGCCACGCATTCGTGTCTTCCGGATCGGGATACGGCGTCGGTCCATCAGCCTGGGCCCGCGAAAAACACGGAGCCAAGGTGAGAAACAAAAGAACCATTAGCAATAGGCGGGAGGACGTTTTCATAGGGCGAAGGAACGAAAATCTCTCCGGCCCGCATCGCTGCGCACAGGAGAGACGTTCAAAGGCGGACTGATTTTCAACCTGAAATCTCAGATCCCGCGCTTGCGGCGGAAGAGAAGCACACTCACACCCGCACCGAAGAGCAGTGCGGTGGCGGATGGCTCGGGGATGACTCCAACATCATAGATCGTGGTGCCATAGCGAATTTCATCGAATACCGCAACAACCTGGAAATTGTTGATATCGGGCGCATCAGATTTCAAGGTGAGAAAACCGTTCGAATCGAAGTTGATCTGCCCCGAGGTCACCGTGTCAGAGCCGGACTTAACCGCATACGTGCTCAAGTTCGCCTCGAGACCTCCCCCAATGGTCAGCCAACTCTCATATCCCGTCTGTGTAAAATACCATGTCGTCGCAACTCCAGGCGATCCACCGGAGAGAGTAGTTCCCACATTTGTGAATTTGGAGAGAACCATGTAGGTTGTGCTCGTGGAGATGAGCGTGCTCGCAGCCGACGTCGTAAGCGTCGAGTCATAGAAAACCGAAGTTGTCGTATTGCCAGCCGTCGCGTTGGTGTTCACCCGGTTACCCAGATTTACTGTCGCTCCCGTTGACGACGTGCCAATTCCCTGGATTGCGGCACCACTGGCACCGTTGCTGAGCGTGGTATAATTCACCAGATAACTTCCCCAGATGTCCCCCGTAGTCGTGGTGATGTCCAATTGAACCGTTGCGCTCGACTGCGCATTCGATCCGCTGTACCTGGTTGTTTGCAACAGCGCGCCACCTGTGCCTGCTGCAAAACTTGAACCGAAACTCAGGCCGGTCGTCTGATAAGCACTCGAAGCCAGCCCACCCCCGGGCAACGCATTCGTCACCGTCCAATTTCCTTGTAACCCGGTGCCAGTTTCCGTCGTGCCGTTGATGTTCGCTATCGTCGAACCTCCGTAGTTAAAGCTTTCTTGAACGAGGAGGGTGGCTTGGCTCGAAGTCGCGGCACCGGCAACAGCCAGAGCGCAAAGGAGGGACTTAGGGAGGAGGGATGTCTTCGTCATGAGGGGCAAATTATGTTGGAGCCTTGTGGAGTTGCAAATCCAATTTCCGGCTTTGTCAGTTAACAGTTAACTTGCTTTCCGTCTTCAACAAAGACGCCCGAAACGCCCAGGGTGATCACGTGTTTCGCGCCGCAAAACCACAATTTTCTCTCATGATACCCCGGTTTCTCACCAACCTCCAAAAAGCCGTGCAAACCCTTGTCCTCACCGCAGGCCTCTGCGCAGGCGGCGGAGAGGCCACGGCCGCCCCGCTGGAGCGCTGGATTTATCTGAGCACCAATCTGCAAAACCCGCAAAACGTGGTGAAAGCAGAGGCGCTTTTTGCGAGGGGTGCCGCAACGGGTTTTACACACGTGCTCCTGACCGATTCAAAATTCAGCAAGCTGGAAGAGGTGCCGGTCAGCTATCGGGAAAACTGCGCAGAGGTCCAACGGGCAGCGGCAAAGCATGGAATCACAATTGTTCCTGCCCTGTTTGGGATGGGATATTCCAACGAGCATCTCGTTCACAACCCCCATCTGGCCGAGGGGCTGCCCGTGAAGGAGGCGCTTTTTGTCGTATACGGCGGCGAAGCAAGGATTGTGGCCGATCCGCCCGTTTCCCTTCCCGGCACCAAGAGGGAGAACCTTAGGGAGTGGAAATTTGCCGATGGAACCCTGGTTTCCGAGGATGACACACTCAAAGCTACCGAGCCCGGCGGCAGCGCAAGGTTTCACGCTCCCGTCCCGGTTGCCAAGTTTCGGCAATATACGGTTTCGGTGCGGACCAAGACTTTGAATTTCACCGGCAAGCCGGACATCAAGGTTCTGGGGAACGGACAGAAGCCCCTGAGTTTTACCACCATCGACGTCAAATCCACACAGGATTGGACGTCGCATAACATCACCTTCAATTCCCTCGATCACGACGAGGTGGGTGTGTATTTGGGAACCTGGGGCCCGGCGCGAGGAACCGTTTGGTGGAAGGACGCGCAGATTCACGAAGAGGGGCTCCGCAATGTTTTACGGCGGGATGGCTGCCCGCTAACGGTGACAAACGAAGACGCCAGCCCGCTTAAGGAGGGAATCGATTTCGAGCCGGTCACGGATCTGCGCATGGGGAACCCGCCTTCCACCGGGAAATACGACGCCTGGCACGAGCCCCCTCCCCTCCGCACCAAACTTCCCGATGGCACACGACTAAGGGTCTCTTTCTACCACCCGCATAGTATTCACAATGGCCAGATGTGCATTTGCCCCAGTGAACCGGAAACGATCGACATCTTGCGAAAGCAGGCCCAAACGCTGCACGAACTCTGGGATTCGGACGCCTATATGATGCTCCACGACGAGTGGCGCGTCCTCGGTTGGGACGCGGCGTGCCAGAGGCGCGGGCTCACCCCGGGAGAACTCGTCGCGGACAATGTCCGGACGTGTCAGGACATCCTGGCCAAGACCGCGCCGGGGGCGCGCATCTACGTCTGGAGCGATATGTTCGACCCCCACCACAACGCGGTGAAAGACTATTATTTGGTCAACGGCGACCTGCACGGTTCCTGCGAGGGACTGAAACCCTCGGTCGTGATCGTGAATTGGAACTCCGGCCAACCGGAGAGAAGCCCGGCCTTTTTCTCCGGCCGGGGGCATCCGCAAATTCTGGCGGGCTTTTATGACAGCGATCCGGCCGCCATCAAACCCTGGCTAAGCGCGGCCCAAAAAGTTCCGGGATTAATCGGCGTGATGTACACGACTTGGGAGAACGACTATTCCCAGCTCGAAACTTTCGCCCGTTGGGTTTCCGAAGCGGAAGAGGACATCAGGCCCGCTAAAAACGCGAAATGACGCGAAACAAAGGTTAACAATCTACCGTCTCCGACGCTATGCCACACAACCGATAGATGGCTGATGCCTGAGGCGCGAGGGCGACCTGGAAGACGCAGTCGCCATCTGCATCCGAAACACTCGCGACGGCTGTTCCGTCATCGAGATTCTCCAAATGTAGAGGGCTCACGGGGAGTTTCAGCACCGTTTTGTTGAGAGTGAAGGTGATCTCGCGCGGCGACCGGGAGCCCCCGACAATCCCGGTTTCCAAGTTTCCCAAAAGTACAAAAACCGCCCCTCCACTCCGCCAGAGGTGAAAGGCAACAGGAAGGTGGCAGGCAAAATCCGAGACCCAGGCGGAGGCATGGCCTTGCTGGGACCGATGCCACGCCCGGGAAAGGGCGATAAATGGAGCCAGGGAACCGTACTGCGCCTGACTGAAACAGGACGTCGTTTGAATGAACGGATAAGGCGGTTGCCAGAGGAAATGCGGAGCCGCTCCGTTTTTGGCCACCAGAACGGTTTTCTCAGTTTCCACAAGCACAGTGGCCATCCCCGCCGTGAACTTGCGGGTCGGCGCCATGGACACCGAGGCGACCTTGCCGATTTGGTCTGCCGTGCTGACGGGCTGATGCAGATGATGTTTACCGAAGCCATATTCGATTTCCCCATCGTCCACGCCGATGTCCTTGAGCAAAAGATCATCGATTTTGTTCCCCGGGCCGGCGGCATAAGACGTTTCGGAACTTAGCAAATGGTCGCGCCATTCCGGGGAAAGCCGGGCGGGGTTTTGCAAAACGTACCCCTCCCGCGCGACCGGCGGAACATCCAGCCCCACGCCCGACAGACAGGGAACCCCCCATTTCATCAGCATGGCGCATTCGTCATCAATGAGATCTCCGACAATGTTCTCGGGATGAGAGGCCTGCTGCGCGGCCATTTCCGGAGAGTTTAAAGCCAGCGCAGGCCCATAGACCTCCTCCAGTTCGTCCGCGTTTTCGATGGCGGCATTGAGGTGTCTTTGCAGAAACCCGACGTCGTCGGGACTGAGCAAATTCCCCCGCCAGTCATGCGCCCAGGAAATATAGGAACCCGTCGTGCGACTGAGTCCATCCCCCGTCGCGACAGACGCATGGGAAAAGGCCCACATACCCCAGCGCAGTTTCATCGGTGTCTGGTGCAAGGTGTCCCACGGTTCCCAGGCGTCCCACGTTTCGATGAGATGATAATGTTTGCAGGGCGTCGTCCGCTTGCGGTTGCCAGACACCACCATCGCGTGATGCGTGATGAGATTAGCCAGCTGGAAGGTCCAGCCGCGAAACTCATGATTCCACCAATCCTGCCACGCGCCGGCCCAGGTCTGGTCAATCCACACATCAATCCCACCGGAAGCGACGACCGCCTCCAGATCAAAACACCCGACCCTGTATTCTCCTACGGCGCTGCGCGCGGAGGAATACAACATGACGAGACAGGAAGGGTTTGCCGCTTTTGCGGCTTGGAAGAACCCCACAAGCTCGCGACTCCAGTCCGCGGCCAGCGCCGGATCAGCCGGGCCCTTTTTTCCAAAGGGACCGATCATTTCATAGATCGCCGGACCGAGAAAACCGTCGCGAAAATGCACGGCATCCACCTCTAGGAAGCGGGAAAGCAAGGCCCACTGGCCGGAGAAAAACGTGGTGAACGACGTGCCCTCCGCGATGCCATCAGGACGGGAGGCATAACAATAATCGTCCGCCTCCAGTCGTTTCCGGTAGTTGATGTTCTTCCAGAAGTCCTCGAAATAGATCTCCGGGTGCCGGTCATACCAGCCGCTTTTGAGATCATACCCTCCGCCCTCCCCCCAGTCGAACTTGCCCCAGGCCACCATCATGACCCCGACCTTCAAGCGAGGCAGGCACGCTTTTGCTGCCTCGCTCTTCAAAACCTCAATCAACTCCTTGAGATCCGTGTAGCTGCAGGCTGACCAGGAACTCATGGTCGCGCTGCGAAAGGGCAATTTTTGCCAAGGATCGCCGTTCCACTCGGTCACAAGATCACAAAGCCAGGCGCAGCACAGAACGATACCATAATCGCCAGCCACGTCACGATACAGTGGAGCGAGGCGGGCAATCAAATCCGCAGCCTGCTCTTGAAAGGGTTTCTCCCGGAAGAAAAAGAGATCGAGTTCGATCCAGCGATCCGTGCTCACAATACGCCCTTAGTTTTTGGAGGCCTGCGCGACTTCACGCTCCGCTTCCAACCACGCTTTCACAGCTGGCCAAGTCACCGCCAGACTGCCCTCGGCCGAGGGGTGGGTGCCGTCGGGAACATAACACTGATAGGTTTTGGCGTCGCTTTCCTTCTGTCTTTTCCAAGCGACATAATGGTCCAGCAGGGGTAGACTCATTTCGCCGGCCAGCTTGCGATAATTATCGTTGTACTGTTCGAGATCCGGGCGATGCGACAGGCTCCCGTTCCCGTTCGGCGCGTCCCACCCGATATTCATGGTCTGAAGCACGACGGCCGCGTCCGGGTCTTGGGACCGGATCATTTCGATCATCTTCCGCAGATTCGCGGCTCCCTGCTCGACGGGCATGTTGAATTTATCGTGCGCGTCGTTATAGGAAAACTCCAGGATGACCAAGTCCGGCCGATGGTCAAGGACCTTGGTTTTCAGATTTGCCACCCCCCAGTCCGAATTCTGACCGGGGCTACCGCTATTAAAAAACTTCACCTTATCCGGATAGGTCTGGTCGAACCACCGTTTCGTCGCGCCCGTCCACGCACCGCCATGCGTCAGACTTGTGCCGTAAACGATGACGGTCTGGGGCTTGCCGGCTTCAAGATTGCGGAAGACCGCCGGGGCGCCTGGGGTTTCTCCGCGGCAAGGCAATAGCAAGAGCGACATGAGAATGGGGATGAGGGGAAATTTCATGAAAATCAAGGGGGCCTTTCATCACGCTTTTTCCTCAATTCGCCGGGCTGTCGATTGTGGAATTGACCGGAGCGGCCGGCGCATTCTCCGAGGGAGTCGAAGACGGCGCCGCGGCAGGAGCCGCGGGCGCCGGGATCGGCTCGTCTTTTGGCGGAGGCGAATACTTACGAATGACGGATGGATCATCCGTGGGCGAAGCGGGAATCGCCTCGTCCAGAGTACCCGCATACGCGCGGAAGTAGTCGATCTCCATGCTATTAGGCATATCCGCGATGATATCTGCCATGGATGGATTCGTTTTGTCCGGACTCTTGCCCCAGCCATTTTCGTGGAGGGCGATATTAAACAGGAAATAGTGCGGCACATCCGGCACATGTTTCGGATCCCTGACCCGGAAAACCGGCTTGCCATCGATGTAAAAAATCAGGCGTTCCGGTGACCAGTAGAGACCGTAGGTGTGAAATTCTGTGTCCAGATTGGGAAAGTTCAATTCCTTGGGACCCCAGCCATCGTTCTCCAGCGCGTAAGCCCCGTAGCCATGCGGCGCGGGATCCGCTTCCGTCACTTTGCCATAACTCCAGATGCAGCCCATGTGAACGGGGAAGAGCCCGTCAGGGCGTTTCCAGCGGGGCATAAATTCAAAGATGTCGATCTCGAGTCCCATGCCATAGTCTTTCGTCCGATAGTTGCTGCGTTTATCCTTGGGGTAGTCCCTGCCACGGTCCGGCAGCATCCAGAAAGCCGGCCAGGCCCCCGCTCCCCGAGCGTGAGGCATCTTTACCCGGGCTTCAAAATACCCGTAGGTGGGGGCAAACTTGTCGAAGCTGGTGAACGCGCCTGAAGCAAATTTCTGCGCCGGCCCCTTGTTACCCTCGCGGTCGGTGTTAAAACACTCCCGTTGCTCGATCTTGATGGTACATACCCCGTTGGCCACGCTGATGTTTTCCGGCACGTAGCCTTGGAGTTCATTATTGATGACGTCCTTAAACGTATAACCCGGCGTCCAGATTTCCGGGTTCAGGACCGTCCCATCGAAGTTATCCTCCAAAACGAGTTTCCAGTTTCCCGGCGGCGGCCCGCCCACGGCAAAAGCAAGATCTTCAATGTAGAGCGGCTGACCCGGCGCAGCCGTGCCGGACACCCGCACCGTGGCAGAAACAATCCCCTTGTCGGTCTTGTCGATCACACCCACAAAAGTTTTTCCGGACTTGGAGAGGACCCCGGCAGGGGAACCCGAACCACCCAGATTCACCACCGTTCCATCAGAAAGCGTATACGACACCGGGGAACCATTTTCCCCGGCGAAAGACAATTCCCCGTCCTGCTCGGAACGATAGGTGATTCCGAACGCGCGCACCGGCTTTTCAAACGTGAAGGTCTGTTCGGCCCAGGCTCCTTTGCCAATATTCCCCAGCCCTCCAAGAACGGGATAAGCGAGTCCGTCTTCGGTTTTGAGACTCGCCTGGACGAGCCGGGCTTTGTTGGCAGAATTGACCGCAGTGATTGTCACCTTTTGGCTGTCCTTGCCGGGCAGCGCGAAAGCAAACTGACCGGTGGCCGAGCCGAGATCTTTGGCGCTCTTCGGCCAAGTGTCGAAGCGATAGACCGACCGCTTGTTTGCGACGATAGACCGAAAATCCTCGAGCGTGGCCAGTCCGGCCAGAGCAGGAAGCGGCGTAGGAATGATGCTATCCGGCGATTCGAAATCACAACTACCGATGAGATTGACGACAGGTGCCACTGGGGGCTTGGGCACGGTGGCAAAGGCCAGGGCGGAAACCGCGATCACTTGCGCCTTGTTCCCAGCCAGACCGCCCAGCGTATAGGTCACGGAAACAATGCCACGACCGGAGCGGTCGATCACCCCAAGAAATGCCTGTGTGCCGCCTTTGATCAGCGCTCCCTGCACGTCCCGCTCCCCCAGGTTCACAATCGTCCCATCCGCCAGCGTGTAGGAAAATGGATAACCATTCAGCTCCTTGGCGGCGGCCCAATAAAATTTCCGCAGAGCCACGTCGTCCGGAGATTTCAAGACCACCCCGAAGGCAGCCACCGGTTTATCAAACTTGAACGTGTGTTGCATCTTACCGCTCCAATCCAGGTTACCGAGGCCCTGGAGGTTATAGGTTCCGGTCGCCGCATCCTTCACGCGGGTGAAGCTGGCCACTGAGTTCGGCCCGCCGCCCGTCGGCAAAAACGCAACTTTCTGCCCCGTGTTCCCCAGATGAAAATTGAAAGTGTAGGATTTTTTTCCGAGTTTGTCCTCCGTTCCCGGCCAGGCCTCAAAGGAATAGACATGGCGGTTGGCCGCGGGAAGCGCCTGGAACTCCGCCAGAGAACACAGTCCCTTCAACTCGGTGGCGGCATCATCATTCAGGCTTTTTGGATCGGGAAAATCCTGGGCCGAAAGTTTCACTGGCGGCGTCGGCGCGAATAACGGTCCGGCGTCTTCCGGAGTCGGTTTGTCCTCGGCCGCCCGGGTGATCCCCACACAAGCCACGAGGAAACCAAAAATAAAAAAAGGAAATCTGGGCATAAAATAGACGAGAAAATGGGGAGTGCCGCCGCTCTGCCGCCAGCACGCCTTGCAATAAGGTTGCCACCGCGGAAAGTCAACGAACCGCCTCCTTTTACGGAGATTAACCGTTGACCACTCACGCACTTTGACAGTCCTCCCCGCTCTCAGTTAGGGAGAGCTCGACCGTTATGAGATTCTCTCCCATGTTTCCCGTTCTATTTTTGTCATTGGCTGCCATCTCCGCAGCACCAGCGGCCACACCCGACGCCCCGCTCGGGGTGGCCATGGTGGCAAACTCTCCCGACAGCATTACTCTGGCTTGGTATCGCGCCCCGAAGAATGACGCCACGTCCTACAATGTGTACACCAGTCCCGAAAAGGATGGAAACTTCACCAATTTTGCCACCGTGACGGATCGGACCGCGGTCCACACGAAGCTAAGTGAGGATAAGCCGTATTTTTACAAAGTGGCCGCCGTCAATGAGAATAGCGAAGGAGCCCAGTCCGATGTCGCACAGGCTTTCACGATCAAGCCGGCCCAGGAAACCTCCTTCCCGGTTAAAATTGCAAAAAACATGTGCGTCACTCTAAATCAGCCCATCGTATGCGACGCAAAACCCCTCTCCGGAAGCCTGGACAATTTGGTGGACGGGTCGGACGCAACCGGCTGCCGTCTCCGCAAAGACTTTCAGGCAAGAATCAAAATCAACCCAGCTATCTCGCTGAAAGATGCCGAATACCTCATCATCCATTTCCGCACGGATTGCGGGCCGCAGGAATGGTCGAATGATAAAAATGTCCGAACTCTGAAAAAATACACAATCTTTGAGAGCTTAGATTCCACCGACGGTGAGGACGGCAGCTGGATGGAAGTGGCCAGCGGGACGAACGCTCTTCTTGACGGCATCATTGTCATCCCAAACCGCCAGCCTAAATGGATCGCCTTGCACAGCTCCAATGGGGATTCTGAGGAAGTGCCAGAGCCCACCGACACGCGACTCATGCCGAGTGATCTCATTCTATGTCGGCTGGATGTCTTTCGTTCGGCTCCCCGGGGATTTCGCAACGACTATTGGATTTTCACTGGCGACAGCCTCGTGGTGGGTGACATGCCCGGCGGCGGCGACAAGGATCGCCGCGTCTGGTTTTCGGACCAGGTCCGCCAGCAGCACCCTGATCGCTACCCCATCGTCGTGCACCTCGCGAGGGGCGGACAAATGATGAAGGACACCCTTCCGATGCTCGATAAGGCTCTTCCGGAGCTATCCCCGGAGAACGGGACCAGCACACCCACGGGAACAATCGTCTGCTGGGAACCCGGCTACAATGATGTGGGAGTCCGAGGCAGCTTGAGTTCAGGTGCCAGATTGATCGATCAATTAGAGAAGGCCCGGTCTCTTTGTGATTCCAATGGTCTGTTCATCGTTCCGGTGCGCATTGAATATTCGACTCAATACCTCGACCTCTCGACGCTGGAACCCTCGAAATACAACATTTTCGTCAATTCACTGGCGGTCAATCTAGGGGGAGTGGATGTGTTCTGCCGCGAATCCACTCCCTACGCGTGCGATCCCCGGACACAAATGCCTTTTGCAGACTACTGGACCTACACGCGGACCAACCACACGACCGCTTTGGCGAAGGATGGAGTACACCACACTAAGGAGGGCGTGGATGGCATCAACCGCCTCTGGGCCGACGTTGCGGACAAAATGATTTATTCCCGGCAAAAATAACGGCCTGCCCGTCGGAAGGGATCTTCCAAAGGTTCTTCAGACTATAATGCTTTCCGAAGTTCCGGCATAAATGCCAATCTCCGAAATCTCATAAGGCGTCTGCCGGGCAATGGCGACGTAGTGGCCCTGGGCGTAGGAAATGCCAATCTCCCTCAGCAGGTCAAACTCGCTCTGCGTTTCCACAAACTCCGCCACAGTCTTCACCTTCAGGACATCCGCAATAATACAGATTGCCCGCAGCGCTGCCTGATTGAACTCCTGGTTTGCGAGATCCCGCGTGAAGGCACCTTCAATTTTCAGAAAATCAATCGGCAGGGACTTCAGATAGGTCAGCGACGAAAACCCCGAACCAAAATCATCCAGTCCAAATCGACACCCGACCTGCTGCAGGCGCTTCATCGCGCCGGAGGCTGTCTGCAAGTTCGGGATGAGGTCGTTTTCGGTGATCTCGAAGAGGACGCGTTTCGGGTCGATTCCGGAGTTTTCCAACATGCTCTCGACGAACTCGCAATAGGCCTCGTCGCCAAACAGAGCTCCGGATATATTGATGGAAAGTGCCAGTCCCGGATTGGCGGCGAGGGCCTCAAAGGACTTGGCGATGACAAAACGATCCAGCCGGATCGACTGCCCAAAGCGCCGCATGGCCGAAAGAAACATCGCAGGATGAACCACCTGGTCATACCGCGGATCGACATACCGCAGGAGGACTTCCTGGTAGATGATCTCGGGTTGGGAGATCGAAACAATCGGCTGAAACCATAGCTGAAGCGAACCGTCCCGCATGGCGTCTCGAATGCGTTTCGACCAGTCAGTGTCGGCGATCAGTTGGGCCATCTCGCTGGTTTCCGGGCGGTAAATCTCCACACGGTTTCGGCCGCGGGCCTTGGCGGCGTAACAAGCAGAGTCCGCCGCACTCATGATGTCCGCCGGCAACATGCCCGCACCAACGGTGGCGGCACCAATGGAGGCTCCCACCCCGAATTTTCGCCCCTCGGAGATGAACACAATCTCCTCAACCCGTTCGATGATGGATTCCGCGAGGCGAACCCCTTCAGAAAGTTCACAGCCAGGGAGGATGAGGACAAATTCATCGCCCCCGAAACGCACCAGAAAATTCCCGGCCCCGGCCAGGCTCTTGAGGGTGGAGGCTACTTGAATAAGCAGCTTGTCGCCGGTGTCGTGCCCGAGCGTGTCATTGATGATCTTGAAGTTATCCAGATCAAGGTAGAGCACAGTCCCCGGGCTTCCCGCCACCGCGCGTTCAATGGCGGACTCCAGTGCGGAATCCAGTTGACTGCGGTTGTAAAGGCGGGTGAGCGGATCGTGACGGGCGAGAAAGAGGAGTTCCTCCTCAAGTTGCTTCCGCCTCGCGATCTCCTTCACACCCGCTTCTGCGACGGACAGCCGGACGTCGAGCAATCCCGGATTATACGGTTTGCCAATATAATCATCGGCCCCGGCCTCGAGGATTTCGCGCAAATCCTCCGGGCGGTTGTTCCCCGTTCCGACCAGGATGTAGTAGTGGCTCCCCCTCGGGTGAGAGCGCAGCTGTCGCGCCATTTCCAGGCCACTCATGCCCGGCAGTTGAATATCCAGTGTGATCAGGGGGAAAAATTCCTCCTGCAGTTTTTCGAGCGCCATTTCCGCAGACTCGCAGCCCACCACTTCATGTCCCCGGCCACGAATAAGACGCTCCAGGAGCAGGCGCGTGGGTCGGTCGTCCTCGACGACCAAAACCTTGCACGGAGAGGTGGGATGGGGATTTTCCGCCACGGTTCTTAAGCAGGCTGGTGGGGCGGAGGCCGGTCGCCTCCACCGGAATTCAGGGATTTATTTGCCTGCCGCGCCAACCCATTGGGCAAATGCCGCCGGACCGCCGGGGAAGTAGCCGACCTTGCGCTCAATCTCCTTGCCTTGGGGCGTCAGCAAAATCAGGGTCGGGAAACCGCTCACCCCATACTTTTTCGCCAGGTCCTCGTTCTGTTGCTTAACCGCCGGATCCAGTTTTTTGGAACGGGGAAAGTCCAGCATCACGGGAACGAGTTTTTCCTTGGCGAAGGCCGCGAACTCGGGTTTTTCAAAAATATCCTCATGCAGTTTCATGCAGGGAGGGCACCAATCGGACCCCGTAAAATCGAGCAACACCATGCGGTCCTGCTTTGCCGCAAGGGCCAGGGCGTCGTCGTAGTTGGTCATCCAATCCGCCGCAGAGGCGGCGTGCACACCCAGAACGACAAGGCCGAGAACAAGACGGAGGAGCGTTTTCATAGGAGGCGAGTATCCCACAGTCCGCGCCAATATCAACCTTCGGCAGAGGCGAGTGCCGTGGGGTCAAAATTGGGCCGGATGTCGGTCTCGATCGGAGAGGCCTCCGACCCGCGGTGGGCCGCGGCATAGGCAATCATCAAGGCATTATCGGTCCGAAGAGAAGGAGGGGCAAAAAGCAACTCCCGTCCGTCCGCCGCGCAGCGGGCGGCAAGTTTTTCCACCAAACGCGCATTGGCGCTCACGCCGCCGCTGACCGACACCTTTTTCCGGCCACTGCCCGCGGCCGCGCCAGCCAGTTTGGCCACCAGCACATCCACCACCGCCTCTTGAAAACTGGCGCAGATATCAGGAAGGTCCGCAGGGGAGAACCCTTTTTCCAGAAAATAGCGCACGGAAGTCTTGAGTCCACTAAAGCTGAAATTCGCATCTCCCGAATCGATCATGCTGCGCGGAAAGGCGAAGCGTGCGGGGTTCCCGCTGCGGGCCAGACGATCGATTTCGGCCCCGCCGGGATAAGGCAGGCCCAGGAGTTTCGCCACTTTGTCAAAGGCCTCCCCCGCGGCATCGTCCACCGTGCGACCAAGCAGCCGGTAGCGACCATACCCGGAAACATCGAAGAGTAGCGTGTGGCCCCCGCTGACGATCAGGGCGAGATGCGGGGGAATCTCCGCCTCCCCAAAAAACGGCGAAAGCAGATGACCCTCCAAATGATTGACCGCGAGAAAACTTTTGCCGGAGCCCAGGGCGAGTCCCTTGGCGGCCGAAGCCCCGACCAGCAGCGCCGCAGCGAGGCCGGGGCCCGTCGTGGCGGCGAAGGCATCGACTTCATCCAGGCGGATGTCCGCTTCTTCCAGACAGGCTTCCACCAGGGCCGGCAGCAAGACAAGGTGGTTGCGCGAGGCCACCTCGGGCACGACTCCCCCATAGCGGGCATGCAGGTCGGCCTGCGAAGCAACGCGGTGGGCAAGGACCTCGTCGAATCCCCGCAGGATCGCCACCGCCGTCTCGTCGCACGACGTCTCGATGGCCAGAACGATCAAGACCCCCGGCCGGCAGGCTGGGCCTTGGGAGGCTGCCGCCGCTCCGAAAAAATCAAAGTTCCGCGCAAGAGATCGAGCGCCCGGGAAAGTTGCGGATCCTCGGCCTCGGTCGTGAGACGCCCTTCGTTGCTCCGCCGCGCTTCCAAGAGAGCAAATTCCTGTTGTTGATTCAGAGTGGCGCGAATGTTCGGAGAAACTCCGACCTCGTGAATGACCTGACGGCTCGGCGTGTAATACTTCTGCGTCGTAAGGCGGAGAGCCGAACCATCCGGCAAAGAAATCACGCTTTGCACGGAGCCTTTGCCGAAAGTGGTTTCCCCCACGATCACAGCGCGATTGAGATCTTTCAGCGCCCCGGCGACGACCTCCGAACCGCTGGCACTGGCAAAATTCACCAACACCACCACCGGGTAGGTGCGGGGCTTTCCGTAGTTTGATCGCGTGCGATACTCCCGTCCGGGCGAACGTCCTTCCGTGGAGACCACTTTGGTGCCGTGCGGCAAAAACAACCCCGCTACATCCACGGCGCTGCTCAACAGGCCACCCGGGTTATACCGCAGGTCGAGGACGAGGGCCTGCATGCCCTCCTTTTCCAACCGGTCGAGCGTTTTGGCCAGTTCTCCAGCAGTGGGCTCATTAAATTGCGTGATCCGGGCGTACCCGATTTTCATACCATTGGCGTCGGGCAAGATCTGGGCGTCCTTCACGCTCTTCACCTTGATGGTGACGCGCGTGAGAGTGTAGTCCTTGATCTCCTTGCTGGAGGGACGCTGGATGGTCAGCGTGACTTTTTCCCCGATGTCTCCGCGGAGTTTCTCGACCGCCTGCGCAATGGTGAGATTTTCCGTGGAATGGCCATTGATGCGGAGAATGCGGTCACCGGGTTTGATCCCCGCCTCCGAACCTGGAGTATCCTCCATCGGATTCACGACGGTGAGCACCCCATCCTCCATGGTCACGACCACGCCGAGGCCGCCAAACTCACTGCGAGTGTCTTCCTGCATGTCCTCAAAATCCGTCGGCTCCATAAACTGGCTGTGCGGGTCGAGAGTGGAAAGCATGCCCCGGAGCGCACTGTAGGTCAGATCGCGGTAGGAAACCTTTTTTTCGTTAACGTAGTCCTGCCGGATGAGTTGCATGGCGCGAGCCAGCACCTGCACATTGTCGTAGGGTGATTCAGGGTCAATCTGCAGCTTGCCAGGCTCCTCCTCGGCGGAGACTCCACCCACAGCGGTGAGCAAAAGGATGGCGAAGATCGTTTTGAGCATGGGCCAGATTACCACAAATCCACAGCTTGCAAAGCAGCAGCCTAATGGGCCTCCGTGAGATCCATGGCAAGGTCCACCGCGACGGCGGAATGGGTAAGGGCTCCCACCGAGATAAAATCCACGCCAGTTTCGGCGATGGCGCGGATGGTTTCCAGCGTGACGCCGCCACTCGCCTCAAAAACCACCCCCGGCTTGCGCATGGCTACCGCCTCGCGAAGGACGGCGGGCGGCATGTTGTCGAGCAGGATGACGTCCACACCGGTGAGGGTCAGAAAATCCCGCACCTGCTCGAGGGTGTCGGCCTCGAGTTCGATGCGAAGGCCCGGCCGGGCCGCACGGGTGCGAAGGATCGCGTCCTGCAAACCGGACAGGCTTGTTCCGGCGGCGAGATGGTTGTCTTTGACCATCACCATGTCGTAGAGGCCAATGCGATGGTTTACCCCGCCGCCCGCGACCACGGCGGCTTTTTCCAGCAAGCGCCAGCCGGGAGTCGTTTTGCGTGTGTCGAGGATCCGGGCGCCCGTTCCCGCCACGGCGGAAACGTACAAACGCGTGGACGTCGCCACGCCCGAGAGGCGTTGCAGAAAATTGAGCGCAGTCCGTTCCGCCGTGAGCAGGGAAGCGGCTTTCCCGGAGACCGTCATCGCCACCCCACCCCGCTCCAACTCCGCCCCGTCGGTGTGGTGAAGGGTAATGTCCAATTCTGGATCCACCCGGCGAAAAACTTCCGCGGCCACCGCCCCCCCCGCCAGTATACACGGCTGCCGGGCCACGATGGAGGCGTCAGCCCGGCGGCTCGGATCAGTGAAAAATTCCGTGGTCACATCCCCGCCGCCAATATCCTCGGCCAGGGCCAGAGAGATCAGATCAGTGGGCATCGACGGCTTTGGGCGCAATCGGCAGGCCGAGCAGGCCCTTTTGCCAGTTCATCAAGGCGGGCGTCGAAAGATCGAGCGAGGCCGCCTCCAAGGCATTGCGCGGGGCAATGATCGAGGGATCCAGCCCGAGTTCAGCCGCGGCCTTGTCGCGAACGGATTTTAACTGGTCAAATCGCTCAGTCTCCTCCCGCGTGGGACGTTTGCGGCGGATTTTTGGTTGGACGGGCCATTCGTTCTCCGGAATGTGCAGGGCGAGGGCCAACACCACCTCGAAACTTTTGCGGCGGCGTCCACTCATTCGCGGCGTCGAATACGCCTCACCCCGTACAGTTTTCTCGGAGATGCGGACGAGATCGTCGTTGCTCATGACATGAAACGGCGGACGGTCCCAGGCGCGGGCCTCCCCATCGCGCCAATACCATAGAACACGCAGCACGGACTGCGCCCGGGGACTGAGCGCAGCACTACCCGGGATCCTCCAGGCCTTGGTTTCGTCGCGTTCCCGCGGTTCCCGCGCGGAGGCCAGCATGCGGTCGCGGGATTCCGCGAACCAATCCCAGCGTCCCAGACGATGCAAGTCCGCTTCAATGATGGCGGCGAGCGGGATGAGGTATTTCGTGTCGCACATGGCGTATTCCACCATCTGCTTGGAGAGCGGACGCATGCCCCAGTTAGCTTTCTGCGAGGCTTTGGAAAGTTTGACGTCGAAATATTTCGCCACTAACGCCGCCAGACCAAGCTCCAGATACCCGCACAGGCGCGAGGCGATCATGGTGTCGAAGAGATCTTTGGCGGAAAAGTCCCCTCCCCGGTGCAACAATCTCAGATCGTAGTCCGCGCCGTGAAAAACCACCCGCTTGCCGGCGAGGGCCTCGTAGAGCGGCACCAACGAAATGCCAGCCAGCGGGTCCACAAGAAAGTCCTCCTCGGGCGTGCTGATCTGCACGAGGCACAATTTTTCAAAGTAGCTATGCAGGCTGTCCGCCTCCGTATCGACGGCGATTTGCGGAAACGGGGCCAGGCGCTCGATGAGCTGCGAGAGACCCTGGTCGTCGGCGATCAAGGTTCGGCGATGAATTTATCGTGAAGCGGCTCGTCCCCGGCGCGACGGGCGCGCGGCTCGCGCACCTGGGTGGTGCCGTCGGTCGGAATGGTGACAAACGGCCCGCCCGCCAGCGGGGCCGGCTGGGTGAAGGCCACGTCCGGAACGTCGCTGGGCTTGCCCTGCAACGGAAAATCTTTGCGCAGGGGATAGAAGGGATAACCGTCCCACATCAAAATGCGGCGCAGATCCGGATGTCCCTCGAAGGTGATTCCCATCATGTCATAGGCCTCGCGCTCGTGCCAGTCGGCGGTGGGCCAAAGCGAGGACACCGACGGAACGGACGGGCGGGCCTCATCGGCCACCAAGGCCTTCAGGCGCAGATGCACCCCGCTCGCCATCGAATACAGTTCATAAACCATTTCGTAGCGCGGGTATTCGCCAAAATGATCCAGACTCGTAATGTCCACGAGGTAGTCGAACCCCAGCTCGTCGCGGCAGCACCGGCAGACATCCACCAGGCTTTCCATCTTGAGCGAAAGCGACTTTTCCCCGCGGAAATCATTTTCCGCCAGAATGTCGTTGGCAAACTTTTCCCTCAGCCGGCTGACAATATCGTTGGCGGTCATAGGGTCTCGGCCAAAGCGCGTTTCTGATCCTCCACGGCATGCTCGCCCATGATCTTGTGCTGCAATCTCATCAAACCGTCCAACAAAGCTTCCGGACGCGGCGGGCATCCGGAAATATACACGTCCACCGGAATCAAATTATCGATGCCCTGCAACACGGCGTAGCTGCGATACATGCCCCCACTGGAAGCGCATGCCCCCATGGCGATGCACCATTTGGGCTCAGGCATCTGGTCCCAGATCCGCTTCACCGCGTAGGCCATTTTGTAGGTGACCGTGCCGGCGACGATCATGACATCACTCTGGCGCGGGGAAAACCGCATGACCTCCGCGCCGAACCGCGAAATATCGTAACGCGACGACGAAGCCGCCATAAGCTCGATGGCGCAACAGGCCAGGCCCATCGGCATCGGCCAAAGGGAATTGCCGCGCATCCAGTTAATCGCGGCATCGACCCGGGTGAAAATGACATTCCCCTCGACCTTCGAATCGTAGGCGATTGGGTTGGTTTGACTCATGCAGGGAACCTATTTTTCTTTGGGGAACGGGCAAGCGCAAAATTGTTGCGCGCCTCGCATGAGAACCCACTAACTGCGCGATTCGAGGATTGTGTCGTGGACGAAGCCCAGCTTTTCGATCGCCGGAGCCGACAGGACAAACGGGTAGCCGTCCGCCAGGCCCAGTCCACGATTGAGATTGTTAAGAACGTGGGTGAGCGGAAACCAGTTCGCGATCATGGCCCCAAAAGTCGGATGGTCCTCGGACGCTTGAAGGCTCGGTTCGTCCGGCCGGTTTGGGACGAGAGAAAGGCCACAGGCGGCAGCGGTTTCCAGCGTATCGGTCATGTGCATGTAATGCGCCCAGGTTTCCGCCCAATCCTCCCAGGGATGCATGCTGGCATAGGAACTGATAAACCGCGTCTGCCAATCGGGAGGCGCGCCTTGGGCGTAATGGATTTTCAACGCCTCCTCGTAGCCAAATGTCTCGTCACCAAAAAGATTCCGAAAGGCGGGAAGGCGGGGGCTGTCCCTGATGAGCCGGTCCCAGTAGTAGTGACCAATCTCGTGGCGAAAGTGGCCGACCAGGGTCCGATAGGGCTCTCCCAGATCATGGCGGCGTTTTTCCCGCTCGGCATCGTCCGCCTCGACGACATTCAGCACAATCACACCCTCATCGTGGCCGGTCAGGACCGAGGTCCCCGAAAGTGGGTCGTCGCTCAGAAACTCAAAAGTCACGCCACGCTCGAGGTCGATGGTTTTCGGCACGACGGGAAGCCCCATCGCCAGCAGGCCGTAAACCATGCGGCGTTTGGCTAACTCCACCCGCGCCCAAGCCTCACGGTTGGCGGGAAGGGAAAGGTCGGGAATAGTTCGATTCAACCGGCAGGAGAGGCAATACTCGGCAGGTTCCTCGGTGGGCAGTGCCCAATTGCAGACATTTTCAGTTCTGTAGTTGGCACAGAGCCGAAAAGACCGGCCGTTCCTGGCCTCCGTCCAGTTGCCATCCGATCCGGCCCGGAGAGCACCCATTACTCCCAGGTCAGGCAGGTAAGCCAGAACGCTCTGGCAACTTACGCATTGCGAATTCTCGAAATAGACGAGGGCATCACACGAGGTGCAGTGAAAGATTTTCATCAGCGTGCGGATCTCCCGGCGCCGGACCTAGGTCCGGCGCTGGCGGAACGGGCTTTTTTGTTTCGGTCTAGGCCGAAGGACGGCGCCCCTTGATGAGCGAAACGATGAACAGCACGAGAAAGACAAAAAACAGAACCTTGGCAATTTCGGCGGCCAGACCCGCGATGCCCACAAAGCCGAGAAGTCCGGCGATGATCGCAACGACAAGAAAAACGATGGTGTAATGTAGCATGATATCCTTTCGAAGTTTCACGGAGATATCGGAACCAACCGGAGAATCGGATGGGTGAATTTTCCACCCATCCGCTGTCCCGGCGAAATCCGTAAAAGTGGAGTCCCCGAGACCAACCCTATGACAGAAACATCCCTCCCCCGCCGGAAAGCCTTGGTGGTCGACGACAACGAAGACGCGGCCCGTGGCTTGGAACTGATGCTGCGAACCTTCGGCTACGACACAGAGGTCGCCTTTGACGGCATTGAAGGCTTGCGCAAGGCCACGAGCTTTCAACCCGACCTTTTGTTGCTCGATATCAGCATGCCGAAATTGGACGGATACGACACATGCGGGGTGATCCGGGCCCAACCTTGGGGAGCCAAAACCCACCTTGTCGCCGTTACAGGATGGGATGCCTCGGACCTCCAGGATCGGGCTGAGGCTGCGGGATTCGACGCCTGGCTCCTCAAGCCGGTAGACTTCGCAAAACTTGAAACCATCTGCCGGAACCTTTGAACGGTGATCATGCAGCTCGGGGTCGCCTGATACGAGGACGAGAGCCCATCCTGAGGGCCGGACAGAGCACTTGTTTCGATGTGAGGGTATGAAAAGAACCCTTTCTCACTCCCTCGTCGCCTCGGCGTTCCTCCTTCCGGCCATTGTATTTGCTCAACAAAGCGGAAACTCCGCTGCCGGTGCTGGCAGTGGGGCTCCCGGAGGCTCCGGAGCATCCTCGGGATCAGGTGGCCAACAAAACACCACCACCCAGCAAGGCACCTCCAACCAACAGAACACCTCGAATCAGCAAGGCACTTCCAACCAACAGAACTCCTCGAATCAGCAAGGGACTTCCAACCAGCAGGGAACGATAAATCCCCAATCCGGCAGCGCCGGGGGCTCCACGGCATCCGGAGGAAATTCGGGGCGACCCGGTTCCACCGATGCCAGTCCCGATGGGATCCGCCCCGCCGCTCCCGGGATCCCTTCCGGAATGCCCACCCCCGGTCGGAACGCCACAAACCCTGAGATCAACGCTGGGCCAACGCCCGGGATGACACCGAGCCCCACGGCACCTCCCATCCCTACAGTCACACCCACGGCGACGCCTGAGGCGACTCCGGGAACAAACCCAGCCGCGACCCCGCAGACAAATTAAGCGGGTACCCCTAGGCGATGCGGCTCATGCGGCGGAACGTCTCGTAACGTTCCTCGATCAAAGGGAGGGTGACGGTTTTCAAACGCTCCAGGCTGAAAGCTTCCACGTTGTAACTGGCAAGCGCGCTGCCATAGACGACGGCTTTGCGCAGCGCATCAAAGGTCACTTCACCCCCGTCGGCTTTGGCAAGGTACCCGGCGAGGCCACCTGCAAATGTGTCACCGGCCCCGGTCGGATCATGAATGTCTTCCAAAGGGTAGGCTGGACAACTGAAAAACTGACCGTCCGGTCCAAAAAGCAGGCAACCGTGCTCACCTTTCTTGACGGCGACATATTCAGGGCCCATCCCCCGAAGCATATTCCCCGCCCGAATCAGGCTTGTTTCACCCGTCAATTGGCGGGCTTCACCGTCATTCAAAATGAGCATGTGCACGCGGGCGAGAAGCTCGACCAGACGGTCCTTGGCGATGTTGATCCAGAGATCCATCGTGTCTGCGATGACAAACCGCGGCAGCCTCACCTGATCGAGCACATGATGCTGAAGTTCGGGCGCGATATTCGCGAGCAGGACAATCGGAGTGTCCTTGTAATTTTCCGGCAGCACGGGGCTGAAATGCTCGAAAACGTTTAGGGCAATGGACCGCGTTTCCCGGGTGTTCAGATCCCACATGTATTCGCCCGACCAGCGAAACGTTTGCCCTTCCACGACTTGTAGTCCCGAAAGGTCGATTTGTTTGGATTGAAACAACTCCATATGTTCCTTGGGGAAGTCGGTTCCGACAATTCCTACAAGATTGACCGGACTGAAAAAACTCGCCGCAACGGCACCATAGGAGGCGGATCCTCCCAGAAGGTTTTGGTGCTCCTCGATGGGGGTTTTGATGTCATCCAGCGCGATAGAGCCAACAATTAAGACAGACATGGGCTGGCAAGAGTGCCGCGATCGCGAATTTTTGCGAGGAAAAACCATGAAACCCCGGCGGCGTTTTGCATTGAAACGCGCCAGGCGGCGGGGTAGAGCTGCGCAACCGGAGTCGTCCGTCTTGCAACATGAAGAAAGCCGTCGCAATCTCGTCCTCGTTCACGGTCGAAGTCATCGAGCCGTCCCTGAAATACCTCCTCGAAAAAATCGGGTATGATGCGGAGATCGCATTCGCGGCCTATAATCAGATTTTTCAGGAACTGCTTAACCCTGGCAGCCTGCTTCGCACCAACCGGGATGGTGTCAACATCCTCCTCCTGAGGTTCGAAGACTGGCTTCATTATCAAAAAGGCCACCTCGCGTTCTCCGAGGCGCGCGAGGTGTTGGAGAAAAACGCCAACGACCTTCTGCAGGGCCTGGCCAGTATTCCGCATCCGGTGCCGTTTCTGGTGGCCGTCGCGGCACCGTCTCCTGCCGTGCGCAACTGCCCGGCGGACCTTCGGCTGCATGAGGAATTCGAGAATCTTTTCAGCGCGAAACTCCGCGACGTCAAAAATGTCTTTTTCATTAAGTCCGGAGAGATCGACGCGCTTTATCCGGTGGAGGATTACTACGATCCGCAAACCGACAAAGCCGGCCACATCCCCTACACGGAGGAATATTTTGCCGCGCTCGGCGCCATGCTGGCGCGCAAGATTTTCGCGATCACCTCGAAACCCTTCAAAGTGATCGCCACCGATTGCGACGAAACCCTGTGGCGGGGCATCGCCGGCGAGGTCGGCCATCACGTCACGGTGGACGAACCCGCCCGTTTCTTGCAGAGCTTTTTTGCGGCCAAGAAGGACGAGGGAATGGTTCTTTGTCTGTGCAGCAAAAATGAACTGAGCACGGTCGAAGAGGTCTTCAGCCAGAATGACGGGATGGTTCTTTCCTGGGACGACGTGGCGACCCACCGCGTCAACTGGGAACCCAAACACGCCAACCTCCGATCGCTCGGAAAGGAGTTAAATCTGGGTTTGGACAGCTTTGTCTTCCTTGACGACTCAGCCGCCGAGTGCAACGAGATTGAACTCCATTGCCCGGAGGTCTTCAGTATCTGCCTCCCGGCGGACATCACCAGCATCCCGCAGTTTATCCGGCATCTGTGGGTCTTCGACCGCGCGCGGGTGACGGCCGAGGACAAGGAACGCAATGCGTTTTACAAGGAGAACGCCAAGCGGGAGCAGCAGCATTCCCAGGCCAGCTCCTTGCAGGAGTACATCGCTTCGCTGGATTTAAAGATCGAGATCGAGAATCCGGCCGAAACCATGATTGCGCGACTGGCGCAACTGTCCCAGCGTACGAATCAGTTCAATAGCACCGCCCAGAGGTACACGGAGGCGGATCTCGTAGCACTCGTGAAAGATGAGTCAGGGTTCTGCCGGCACACGACGGTCAGTGATCGTTTCGGAGACTACGGAATCGTGGGTCTCGTGACGGGTGCCTACGTCGAAGACACCCTGATCATTCATGCCTTCCTAATGAGCTGTCGCGCAATGAGCCGCGGGGTGGAGTTTCGCATGGTCCAGGACATGGGGGAATGCGCCAGGGAACACGGTGCGAAATGGGTTCAAATCGAGTTCATCCCCTCCCCGCGGAACAAACCGATCGCCAACTTTCTGGAGTCTCTCCCCGTTGATCGCAAAACCGAGAAGGAAGGGACCACGCGATACCTCCTGTCGTCCGACCAGGCGGCCGCGCTTGAGTTCAAGGCGGACGCCGCGCCCAGCGACAACGCTGAAAACCCGGCAGAAAAAAGCCCGAAAGAAGAAAAGAAAAGCAAGGTTGAGCCGGACACCGGGAAGGTTCGCTCCGCGCTGCTGGAAATCGCCTCGGACTTGAATACACCGCCCAAGATCCTCCAGAGGGTGAAACAGCACAACCGGCGGACCGGCACCGACGGCCGGGAGTTTGTCGCCCCGGCCAATCCCGTCGAGGCGAAGATCTGCCAGTTGTTTTCGGACATTCTCAACCTCGATCAGGCCAGCGCCGAGGAGAGCTTTTTTGATCTGGGCGGCTTCTCCCTCGCCGCAACGTTGTTGAGTTCAAAAATTGCCCGCGCGTTCCCGGTGGCCTGCACTCTCGACACGATTTCCGACCTGAAAACGCCGCGAAAAATTGCCGCGTATATCAGCGACAACTGCGATGTCCGCTCGATTGACCTGACCGAGGGTCAACCGGTGGAAAGGTTTGTCGAAGAAAAGTGTCCGGTCGGCGACGGAGATATCCATTACGCCCGAATCGGTCACGGTCCGACCGTCGTCTTACTGCACGGCTTGTTTGGCAAAAAGGAACATTGTTACGAATTTGCCGCCTACCTGGCCCCTTTCTACGAGGTGATCATCCCGGACCTTCCGGGGTTCGGCCGAAGCACGGGCTACCCGGTTTCCTCCTACCGCTTCGACAAAGTGATCGAGCTGTTGGATGCGTTCTTTGTCCGTCTCGAGCGGGAACACTTCCACATCGCGGGGAATTCCATGGGCGCTTCCCTGGCCGGAATCTACGCGGCAAAATTTCCGCAAAAAGCCTTGTCACTGGCCTTCCTCGGACCTCCGTCCATCACCTGCCCGAAGGTCAGTGAGGTGGAAAAACTGGCGGCCGCCGGCGTGAATATTTCCGTGCCGAAAACCCTGGAGGAGTTTCACCAGAAAATCGACTTCCTCTTCCGGGTGAAACCAAGGGTTTTGCAAGATCGGCTCGACGAAATTGGACGCGACGAAATTGCCTGTTACGACGCGCACATCGCCGTCTATGACATCGTGAAAAAAGACGATCTCCTGCTGGACAAGTACCTCGATCAGATCACCTGCCCCACCCTGATCGTCTGGGGGGAGGAAGACCGCTTCAAGGATGTTTCCGGCGCCCACCTTGCGGCGGAAAAACTCAGCCGCAGTGAATTGCAGATTCTCCCGGAAGCCGGGCACGCGCTTTTTCAGGAATACCCCGAGCGGATTTCCGAAATGTATCGGAATTTCCTCGTCCCCCTGGTTGCCCAAGCCTGACCGTCATGGTACGATCAGGGTACGGCCGGCCACACAAAAGGAATCCGGTCCGTCTCGACGGGCAGGTTTTCGCCCTCGTCGGGATCGAAGGGTTCCGTGGCGCAGTTGGCGACGAGAGACTCGCCCTCGGCGAGGCCTTGGAAGCCGTACCAGATGCCCGGTCGAATGGTCAGAAGCTGGTAGTTTTCGCGGCCCAGAAGCAACTCCCGAGCCTCTCCACCTTCCGACCACAGAACAAAACGGAGCATCCCGATGGGGACGACGAGGTTGACGGTCTTGCGGGTGTGGCGATGCCAGGCTTTGATCGCTCCTCGGCGGACCGTGGAAAAATACACCTCCCCGAATTTTTCAAAGTGCGCGTCGCTCGACCGCAGCATGTGCAGGACCGCGCCGCGGTCGTCGGGAAACTGCCGCAGTGGCCGCAGCGTGACCCCGTCGATCATGGCCGCCCGAGGTCCTGCCAGGCCTTCTGGTAGGCAGCGATCTGTTCCCGCGTCACACTGGCCATATCTGCTCCATCGTGCCAGGCGCGATACCAGCGAACCGTTTCGCCAATCGATTCCGGGTAGGTCCAGACAGGTTCCCATTTGAGGTAATGACTGGCCCGGTCGGTGTTGAGCTGCAGCCAGTGGTCCTCATGAGGTGCGTTGGGGTCCTTCTGGACGGAAAGCTCGCCGCCCCCCCAGAGGGCGATGACCTTGCGCACCACTTCCTCGACGGTACGATTGGCGCTGTGTCCGGGGCCAAGATTCCAACTCGTGCAAAAGGCGTCGCCGTCCGTGCCTTCCAGTCGGCAGCCGAGCAGGAGGTAACCGCCGAGAGGCTCGAGCACATGCTGCCACGGCCGAGTGGCATCCGGACTGCGGATCACAATGGTTTCGTTGGCGCGGAGGAAGCGGACGCAATCCGGGATGAGGCGGTCCTTGGCCCAATCGCCGCCACCGATCACATTACCCGCGCGCGTCGATGCAGCGCGGATTTTTCCTTTGAGAAAGGAATTCCAGTAGGCGTCGAAGACGATTTCTGCGCCACCCTTGGAAGCGCTGTAGGGGTCACGCCCGCCCAGGATGTCCGTCTCGCGATACCCCCACTCCCAATCCACGTTGCGGTAACATTTGTCGGAGGTGATGAAGACCAAGGTGCGCACGCTGGACGACTTGCGGATGGCTTCTAGCAGGTTGACCGCCCCACCCATGTTCGTGTCAAAGGTGGCTTTGGGATTGGCGTAAGCCTCGCGAACGAGCGCCTGGGCCGCGAGGTGAAACACGATCTCCGGTTTCACCTCATCCATCACCCGCCCGATGGCTTCATCATCCCGCAAATCGCCCTCAAAGTGCCGCATCCGGTCCTTGAGCCCGAGCAACTCGAAGTGGCTGTTTTCGTAGGCTGGGGCCAGGGCAAACCCGCTGACCTCCGCACCCAGGCCGATCAGCCATTCGCTAAGCCAGGATCCTTTAAACCCCGTGTGCCCGGTTATCAGCAAACGCTTGCCCTTGTAAATTTGATCAAACATCGAGACTTCCCCTTCCTTTACGGGCACTGCTGCTTTCCAGCGACCACATTTTCCAAGGCGCTTTGTCCTCCACCCACATGCGATTCAGATCCTCCACGTCCTTTTTGGTGTCCATCGGCCGCCAGAAACCATTGTGGACAAAACCCATCAACTCTCCCTCCGCCACCGCGCGCTCGAGAGGTTCTTTTTCCAGCACGGTGGTGTCGGAATCAATGTATTCGAGGAACTCGGGCTCCATCACAAAAAATCCGGCGTTCACATAACCGGCACTCTCCAAAGGTTTTTCCTTGAAGGACCGCACGCGTCCGTCCGCGTCAAAATCCACCGCGCCGAATCGGGCCGCCGGCCGGGCCAGCGTCATGGTGACGAGCTTGCCATGGCTCTTGTGGAATTTGATCAAGGCATCGATGTCAATATCCGAAACTCCGTCGCCATAGGTGGCCATGAAAGTTTCACCGTCGATCCATGGTGCCATGCGACGGATTCGGCCGCCGGTCATGGTCGGCAAACCGGTGTCAATCAACGCCAGCTTCCAGTTCACGGCAGGACGTTCGATGGCCCGGGTTTTGCCGCTGCCCATATCCAGGACAAAGTCGGAGTAGAGCGTCTCGTAGTTCAGGAAAAACGACTTCACATATTCCGCCTTGTAGCCGAGGGCGAGGAGGAAGTCGTTGTGCCCGAAGTGGGAATAAATGCTCATGATATGCCAGAGCATGGGAAGTCCGCCCACTTTGACCATGGGTTTCGGAATGTCGTCAGTATATTCGGAGAGCCGGGTGCCGAAGCCCCCGGCCAGCAGGACGGTTTTCATGTGGTGGTTTTGGATTTGGGTTTGCAGAAAAGCAGGATCGTGGCCACCCCCATCAGGACCGCGGCGGCGGCCAGCGGACCGGCCGGCGAAGCGGTGGAAATCACCCCGCCAGCCAGCGAAGTGACGCCGAAGGCCAGCGCGTTGATCGAGGCGGTGACGCCAAGAATCTCGCCCTCGTTGCCGCGAGCCTCATCGGTGAAAAGCATGATCAGCGCGCCATAACCCGCCGCCGTGGCAATCGCCACGGGAATGGCCACCGCCCACTG
Organism: Terrimicrobiaceae bacterium; assembly: GCA_041752695.1. Lineage (GTDB taxonomy): Bacteria > Verrucomicrobiota > Verrucomicrobiia > Chthoniobacterales > Terrimicrobiaceae > CALCJD01. The sequence continues at coordinate 61,325 of JBGSVZ010000038.1, read as the reverse complement.
CGCCGCGGCGAACGGTGCCAGCACCGAGACCGCAATACAGGCCGCGGTCACCGCCATGCCCCCGACCCCAATAACCCGTGCGGAAAAACGCTTCCGCAATAGCGGCATGACAAAGGCGAAACTCAGGCAAAATCCCACTCCGAGCAACGCCACGTAATAACTCGCCCGCGCGGAGTCAAACGCCAGACGATGAATCAGAAATGGCGCGATGAAAAAAAAGAACGCGCCCCAGGCGATCTGCTGAAGCAAAAAAATCCGGGCCAGCCGCTTGAGCACCGGGGACCGGAAGGTCGCCATAAGGTCGCGCAGGCTGCGGGCGAAATCCAGCCCAGCCGCCGCCGCTCCCGTTCCTCCTCCCGCCGGCACGGTGAACCGGATCCAGACCAACGTCGCCACCGTGAGAACGAAGACGGCCAGCAACGGTTCCGCCTCGGCAAGTTGCGGGAGAATTTTCCCGCCAGCCAGGGCACCCGCTAGCACCGGGCCGAGGACGAACCCCAATGACGATGCCAGCAAGCCGATATTGATCCGGGCGTCCTTGCCCGCCGGGTCACCCGCGTCCGCCATGGCCGCCAGGGCGATGGCCTGGGTGGCCCCCATGAATCCACCCACCAGCCGCCCGAGAATGACCAGAGTCGCGCTGTTCATCAGCAGGCCGACGGCAATGACGACGAAGGTGGAAGAAAGGCCCAGGCCGCAGAAAATCATCATGGGGCGGCGACCGATCCGGTCGGAAAGGGAACCAAGCACGGGGGCGGCAAAAAAGGTGGCCAGGGGAAAAATCCCCATCGCCACGCCGTAGACAATGGCCTGAAGGGCTGGCGAGGAAGACACCGGGTGCGCCGCAAGAATAGGCGCCACCATGGCAAAGCCCATGGCGTCAATAAAGATGAACAGGGACAGGGGAAAGAGAACCATCCAACCCGCCGCAGAACGGCTGGAAAAGGGAGTGGCGGCAACGTCCATTCCCGGATGCCTCAGAGTTTCTGCTCCGTCCACTCGAAGCCGGCGTCCTGCCAGCGGTTCAACTTGTCCGGCTCATGAGTATCGAGGTCTGTTTCGTAATTGCCCTCCCGATATTTCAAATTCATCTCCACAAACCGCCCGTCGAGCGTTGCGACCCGACCGGTTTTTTTCTGCTTAAAGTCATCACTCGCCCGGTGCAAGATCCCCAGCGGCGCGTTCGGCAGAAAGGGCTCCACCAGCAGTCCGGTGGACGAATCGAGTTTGGGCAGCGCCTGGTGGCAGACCCAGTTGCAGCGCGAGGGAAGAAACTGCAGACCGTCGGCGACATAGGCGTCAAAATTTTCGAAAAGTTCGTAATTCAGCGACGCCTGTTCGACGTGAAAATTTCGCCCATGCGAAAGGCTCTCCGCGATCCGCGCGCTCCAACGAGCCCAAATTGGGGAACCCGCCGGGATAGCAAACACGCCGGTGTTCAGGATCGGATATTCCTGGTATTTCGCCGCCGCCTCAGGCCCGCACAGGTCGGTGTAAACCTTGATGATAAACGCGTGATACGATCGGCTCGTGCCGTAGTTGGAAATGAACGAACGGTCGATCTCCGGCGTCACCGCCATGATTCCATAACTCGCCCCCTTCCGATACAACTCGACCGCGCCCCAGTCCTGCACCCACGCGTCGGCGTCCATGTGCATGTAGATGTCGTGACCGGGAAAATACTTCGGCATGAGCGGCCGCGCGAGAATCGCCCGAAACGGCTCAGGAATGCCGGAGTTGCCATCCAGACCGAACTCCCAATCCGGCGTGGCCAGGGTCACCCCCTGATGCCCGAGCCAGGCACGCTGGGTCTCCGTGAGCCCGAGATCGTAACACCCCAATTCCACGGTGCGAACCTCGGGTTTCTCGCGAATCGAGAGGATCATCCCCTGGAGGAAATGAAAAAACTCCGAAGACGAGGCAGTGACGATAATCATGGTTCTTTTTGGTAGTGATTGGCCTGCCCCTAAAAAGAAACAGGACAGGAATCCGGGCTAACAACCAAGAGTCGGTTTGTAAAGCAAAGAGCCGGAATCCCGCCTAAAGAAACCGGCAGATACCCCAGAGCACGACTCCGGCGTAAAGTCCTGCCAGCACGTCGTCCCAGACAATCTTGCCGGAGATGGGCAGCTTTTCCACCCAGTCAACGCCCCATTTGAAAATGTCGAAAACCCGAAAGAGGAAAAACCCGATGACAATCGCCCACCACGGCGCGCCAGGCGGCAGGAACATCCACGTGACGGCCATGCCGGCGAACTCATCGAGCACGAACTCACGGGGATCCTCCGCGAGCAACTGGCGGCCGGCCCATTTTTCCAAAGCGATGCTTGCCGCCGTCGAGAGGCCGAAAGTGGCGGCGGCAACCGCGAAAAACACCGCCCAGCCCGCCAGCAGATAAACAGCCAGCGCCACGGGCACCATCACCGCACAAGCCAGGGTGGCGGGCATCAGGGGGAAAAACCCACACCCGAACCCGGAGACGAGGGCCATTTTTACCACCGCCCAGCGTTCCTTTGTCGGGAGCGCCACCGGATCTCGTGTGAAGATCCACTCGCGGCTGCCCGCCACGGCCACGCGCGTCGGCCGGTCGCCCACCGCCGGCGAAACCAGCAAGGGGCCAAGAGTTTTGGCGGCAAAAGACCCCGCCGTGAACCATCCCCCCACCCAATCGCGAAGCGGAATGTAGGTTTGCGCAGGACGTTCCGACGCAGGATGAGGCAGCGGTCGGGCGGCCACAGAATCGGCGATCACGGCCACGGCGCGGGCATTCGAAAGCGACTCGCTGCGTTGCCCGGGTTTCCACACAATCTCCGCATCCGCCCCCGGACCCGCGAGTTGGAGACATTCCTTCGCCAACGCTTCCCGCAGCACCGCCTCATCAAACCCCACCGCCCTCACCGTCGTCAGCCCTGGCACCAAAAACGCCATCCGGCGAATGACGGCCTGCAGCCCTCGAACCGTGGGCTTATTTTCCACTGATCAATTCAAAAAAATGGACCGATTTTGTCAGGTCCGTCTTCGTCCAGGCCAGCACTCCCGAGAGGCCAACCACCGCCACCGTGCAGGCGATGACCAGCGGACTACGCAGCAGGTGTTCAGGCTCGAGTCGCGCTTCAGCCTCGCTCATCGCGAGGTTCAGGTAGACCCCGATGGCAATGACAACGAGCGGAAAGACAAAAACGAGATTCGGCCGATACACCGCGATGGCAATGCCCATGCAGAAGCAGAAGAAATTCGCATGGGTGACCATCGAGAGGATGAGGGATTTTTCCGTGTAGACCTTAAACGAGCGGCGGTACTGCCCGCTGCGCTCGGAGTCGCCAATGAAGCGGAATTCCGCGTACCGTTTACCCGCCATGAGGAGGGCGCCAAAAAACCACCACGCCATCACGATGGAAAGCGGAGGAAAGGATGTCGCGGGAGCCAGCGCATACCACCCCAGCCAGAGCCGGATCGGGTTGTTGAACGATTCCGCGATCACGTCGAGAAAAGCCCGATCCTTGAGGCGGATGGGTTCAACATTATAAACAAACCCGCTGAGCAGCAGGAGCGCCAGCGCGATGGTGTATCCCAGATTGAAAATCGCCAACGACATCCCAAAACCCAGAACACAAAGAAGAACCATCAGTCCCCAGAGGATCGGAATGCTCACCTTGCCCGACGGCACCGGACGATCTTTTTTCGTCGGATGCATCCGATCGAACGGGGCGTCCAGGATCTCGTTGATGATGTAATTGGCCGAGGCGATGAAGCAGGCCGGGATCAACGAGAGAACCGCCATCACAAGAGTGTGCCAATTCACGGCCAAAACGGGGTCGCCGTAAATCGGATAGGCCAGGAGCGCCAGCGCCACCAGGTGGCCGAAGACGATAAAAATATTCTTCAGCCAGTGGTCCGGCCGCATCACCTTGAGGTATTCGAGCATCGCGGGAGTTTTGCCGTCTGCCAAAGCAAAGCAACTTCAAAAAAAGGATGCAGAATACGGCGGGTGAAGATCGGGAACAGCCCAACGGCGTGATCATCTCCCCTTCTCTTGCCCTGCACTGTTTTTCCGCCCTTTTTTCTCCGTTCTCCGTCCTACCCGCAGCAACAAAAAGCGCGTTCTTGTATCGTTTTGCGCTTTTTTGTTTCCTATTGCTACCCGCTAGGAATCGCATAGTTTCACTGCCACCCCCAATGAAAGACCCCCGCCGCATAAAGTGTCTTCGTCGCGTACGCCTATCAAGCGGGCGGGCTGCGTTGTGTCTCGTAGCCCTGATCGGAGGGCGGAGCGTAATGATGGCCGAAAATCAGACAGAAGCCGCTGCCGGCAGCGCAGGCAGGGGCGTGCAGGGAATGGCGAATGTGAAAAGAGCGGTCTTTTTCGAAGAGCCGAAACCTGAAGGGGCAGAACTTTCTACTCGGCAGATCGAAGCGGCAGGCGACAATCGGTTTTTCCGCATTGGCGGCAGGACATCCGGAGAACGTCCTCTCGCAGACCGAGTGCGTTTGTTTGAGAAAAGTTCAGGGGGACGATGGGAGTTGCGGGACGGGAATTTGCAGGAGCCCGTGGCCTGGGCTGGTGCGGCCGTTCACGCCGGGAAACTTTACTTGGTGGGGGGCGGCAAGGAGGGGCCCGGCGGGCTGACACTGTCTCGACAGGTGCGGGAGGTCGCTTGGAATGGGCGAACCTGGAGCGAGGAGCCGCTGCCTGACCTACCCGAGCCCCTTTTGGCGCCCGGGCTTGCGGTGCATCGCAGTGGATTGCGATATTATCTCACCGTGATGGGTGGGCTCGTCAGCACAAAGGCCGATGGCAAACCCGGAGCTTCAGCAGCGGTCTACGAATTGGAATTGGGTCGGCCCGCAGCATGGCGGCGGCTCGATGACCTGCCGGGTGGACCCCTGGTCGCGCCGCTGGCGATGGAAACCTACAACGAGATTGTTGTGACAGGTGGATATCTGCTGCGGGACGGGCACTTGCTTCCCCAGCGGGGCACTTGGGCATTCGCCCGCACGGCGCGGGATGGCCAGCAAGAAGCGGGCTGGCGACGCCGGGCCGATCTACCCGAGGGACTGGCAGAAGCGGCGGTGGTGAAAAGTGGCCAGGCACATTTATTGATACTTGGCGGGAATCTGGCGGGAGGGAGTCTGGAAGATTGGCTGGCGGGAAGTTTCCCGCAAAGACTTAGTGATCAGGTGTTGAGTTTTCATGCGCCAACGGACACCTGGGTACGGGCGGGCGTTTTGCCCGAGCCAATGGCCGGGGGCGCCGCCATTCCAATGTCGCCGGAACATCTCCTCCGGGCCGGCGGATGGGGCGCGGATGGATCCATTGAGGATGCTGTCACCTTGCACTTTCCGCAAGCGATCCGGCAGCTCGGCTGGCCGGACTGGACGGTCATTGCCATCTACTTTGGCGTGACGGCGCTCATCGGGTTTTGGTTCAGTCGGCGGGAACAAGACGCCGAGGGCTACGCGCTGGGGGGACGCAAAGTCAAATGGTGGGCCGCCGCCATTTCCAGCACGGCGACCGGAGTAAGCACCATTAGCTTCATGGCGATTCCCGCGTTGATCGCCTGCACCAGTCTGGTCCATACTTTTCCGGCATTATTCATTATCCCCGGGGTGTTTATTTCCGCCTACCTCACCATGCCAATGCTACGGCGGCTTGAGCTGACTTCGGTCTATGAATATCTGGAGAGGCGATTTGGGCGGGGACTGCGGTTATTTGGGAGTTTTAATGGAATCCTGGTTCAGGTGATAGGCCGCATCGGTGTGGTGGTAATGTTACCTGCGCTGGCCATCTCCTCGATGACGGGGATTAATCCGTTCTACTCGGTCCTGGCGATGGGAATCTTGACGACGCTTTACTCAGCGGCCGGAGGATTTGAGGCGGTGGTGTGGACCGATGTGTTTCAGGGAATCCTCATGCTGGCGGGCTTTCTTTGCATTGGAGGTCTGGCGTGGCTCAATATTCCTGGCGGTTGGTCAACGGTTTGGGAGATGGGTCAGGAGATGGAAAAGTTCACTCTAGCCATCACGAAGTTTGATCCCACCCTGGCCATGATTTGGTTCACTGTCCTGGGTTTTCTCCTCGGATTACTGGCGTTTGCCAGCGACCAGGCCACGGCTCAGCGGGTGTTGGCCACCCCCTTAAGCGATGTCCGAAAGTTTGCCTTTATGACGGGTGCCTGCGCGGTGTTGGTGGCTCTGGTTTCCGGGGCGGTGGGTATTCTGCTCTTTGCTTTTTTCAAAACAAATCCCGAACTGCTGAGCCCGGTGATGAAAAATGATCAGATGGTTCCGATTTTTTTAGTGAGCAAGGCTCCCCCGGTGCTCGCGGGTTTGTTGTTGGCGACCCTGTTTGCGGCCTCCATGTCCACGATCTCCTCGAGCGTGAACAGTTGCTCCGTGCTGGTGGCAGAGGACTTTTACCGTTTGATCCGTCCCAAGGCCACGGCACGGGAAATTCTGAGGGTCATGCAAGTGACGACCTTGCTTACGGGATTGGTCGGAACCGGGATCGCGCTTTGGCTATTGGTCGCGCCTCTTCCGACCTTGTGGGAAACGTTCCAGCGGCTGATGGCTTTGGTCGGCGGAGGATTCGGTGGGGTCTTTATCTTGGGAATGCTGACGCGGCGGACCAATCAGGCCGGAGCTTTTTTTGGTGTGGTCGTTTCCTTTGCGGTGGCCTATTTTCTGCAAACCACCGAGGTACCCATTCATTATGCCGGTCTAGGCGCATTAATCACCCTGAGTTGCGTGATCGCTGGTTATCTCGCCAGTTTTGTTTTACCCGGACAGCCGAAGGAGTTGCGGGGGCTTACCCTATGGGACCTGAAACCCAGCCGGCCAGGACGAGCCGGCTACCCTAAGGCATCGGATGTTTCCGGTGAAGCGAAACCTGTTTAACTCAGACGGAGTTCTTGAGCGAATTGGCCGGTCTTCATTGCCTTGCCTCATCAGAAAATTTTGTGCGCGACTTTCCACGGGTTCGCAGGCGAAATCCGGGAGGTGACCAATCAACCTCGTGAATACATTGCCTGCGTCGGAAACGCGGGCTGGAGGCTCAGCGTCTATGAGACAGCGGGGTCAACGAATGATCTGGCACGTCAATTGCCCGGCTGGCACGCGGTGCGGGCGGATCGTCAGACGGGAGGACGCGGACGTTTCGGGCGCAGATTTGTTTCCGATCCCGGGGGTCTCTGGCTTTCCGCCGTGCTGCCCGCGGAGGGCGGTCCAGCGCGCTGGACCGGGTTCTCGTTGGCGGCGGGCTGGCATGCCTTGGGCGCGATCCGCGATCTTGGCGTGCGGGCTGCCCGCTTGCGTTGGCCGAACGATCTTTTGGTTGGTCCGCGCAAGCTGGCCGGCCTCCTCATTGAACAACCCGATCCCGAGCGACTTATTATTGGGATCGGCGTCAATGTCACCAATGCGCCCTGGCAGACCGATTCCTCATTGGTCGCAACCCGCCTGGCCGACCAACTCCCCTCCCCGCCGGAACTCGACGATCTGTGCATCCTCCTGCTCGATGCTTTTGCCGAGGCGCACGCGGCGATGAAGGAAGGAGGGCTCCCATCGGTCATCAAAAAACTCAACGCCGACTGGACCGACCAGCGTCCCATCGAATTGGAACTGCGCGGCCGGGAGGCGCTGCGGGGCAATTTTGCCGGACTGGATCCGGTGGGCGATTTACGCCTTTTGGACGCCAGCGGTCGGACGCGGGTGATTTCCCACCTCGACATTGAGCGGCTGCGCGAACTCGACGTCTGAGCGGCGCGCCAGAGAGCGGACTCCCAGGATCATCCCTCCGAATAGCAGGTCGGAAATCCAGGCATTCCGCAAAAACATCCACGACGGAGGGAAGCCCGGCAGACCGGTCGTTTGCGCCTGGATAAAACCGGCAACCGTCCGGGGATAGATTGGCTCGACCAACCATGCTCCGGCATTGGCGACGAGATAAAATCCCACGCTACTGGCGAGCAGCAGACCCACGAAAGCACCCAAACCGAACGTCTCCCGCCGGGCCAGCCAGCGTCCGGCTCCCACCGCGACCGCCAGGCAAAGCAGGCTGACAATCTGCCAGGAACCAAACACCGGATAGCCATGGGCGAGGGCCAATCCCATATCCGAAACCAAAATCGCCGCCATCGGCAGCAGCCAGGCGAAAACCCCGGGCAAAAAGAGGCCTCCGCAAAACGCCAGCGCCATTACCGGGGAAAAATTCGGCAGTTCGGGCAACCAGGTCGCACGGAGAATCCGGAAAATCGCGACCGCAAAAATCAGCCCAGCTACCACAAAAAGTTGGCTCCGGGTCATCCGAGTGGAAAATGTCATGGGCAGAGTATGGGACGCGCGGCGGTTCAAATCGAGTGCGAATTTTCACCCCGGATGCAAAGCCCCGCCACGAACTCAGTTTTGATAACTGATCGCGGTCAGTTCGCCAAAGACATACCCGACAAAAATTTCCACCTCGGCGCGCAGCGGAACGCGATTTTCATCGTCCGAAACCCACACTGTGCCCGTGCGGAACTTTTCATGCGCAACGAGCACATTGTCCTGTTTCGTATCCACGCGCTGGAGTTGAAAATTCATTTTAATTGCCCGCAAAGTCTTGCCCCCAACTTTGAGCGTTTCGCGTTTTTCCACTTCGACTTCGCACAAAAAGGGCGAGTCCCCGGGAAAAGCCAGCAGGCCGACCCGGTCCTTGTCCCTGAGCGGAAGAGTGCGCATGAAAAGCATGCCGGAGACGATGTCCCGCACGGGTTCGACTTTCACCCGTTTCCAGCGGGGTTTGTTTTGGGGGTCGGTTTCGACGCGCCGAATGTACCACAGGCCGTCCGGCTTGGTCACCGCCTCGCTCACGACCTTCTTTTTCGCGTAGGTTTCGGTCTGGGAAAATGTCACCGGAAGGTAGTTGGGAAGGCGGGAAACGGCCCGGTGCCGAGCGTCCATCCTCCAGAGCGTGCGGGCCAGTCCCCGCGTGCCCCCTTCGACTTCGATGACGGCGGTGTTTCCTTCATAGCTGAGTTTCGCCCGGGCGCGGGCGGCCTCCAGAAGGTTGGACCATCCAAAACGAAACTCCCCCCGAAACGGACGGACCGCCGGAAAAGTCCCAGCTTGCTCCGGTTGCACCCGGGTGCGCCAGGTCTCCTCCGCCGGGCAAAACGAGATCGTTGCCAGAAGGAGGAGAATAGGGAACTTCATGCCGTAGGCACTACGCACTCGATGGACTTGGTGGATGTCCATCCTTTCTCACCCGTGGGAGTTTCGCAATACGACCAGTCCCCGCTGCGACGATGAACATAGAGATTGGCCCCCGCAGGAACCTTCAGCACAACCGCGGATTGGTCGGCGGGTGCCGCCAGAAGCGAAACACCGCTGCCTGCCAGGACCACGGCAGCATCCCGCTCGGAAACCCGGGGATCCGCCAGATAAGCCGCGATAAAGATGGCCTTGCCGACGCAAAGTAGGACGAGGGCGATCGTCACAGGCCAAAATTTTCGCCCCTTCCGAAAAACGACCCAAAGCAGCCAGAACGCTCCCACCCAGGCCAGCACGCTGCCGATAATGGTCAGAGCGGTCAGGGAAACTTTTTCCGCCAAAATCTGTCTCCAACGCGCCGTCCAGGCTGAGGGTTCGGGGGCGATGCCTTGCGAGCGTTCGAGATCGGACAGGGCCACACGGGCGTCGCTGCGGCGCGGGTCCAGCATGATAGCGCGGCGAAGACTCAGGGCAGCCTCGGCGGGCTGGTTCTGGCGCAATTGGGTCATCGCCAGATTGTAATACAACCCCGCGCTCGGCCCTTGCGCCGAAAGCGCAGATTCATAAGCACGCATCGCCGCGGGATAGTCACCCGCGACAAAAGCGGCATCGGCATCCGACAAGGCGTCGCCGAACGAGAGCCACGTAGAGGCAATCAGGGCGAAGGCCACCAACGGCATGAGCATGAGGCTCCTCACGGCGGGAAAAGACATGCCCTTCTTCGCAGGCAAGGGAAGCCCGTTCTGAATTTCTGGAAAAGTCATCATCTTAGCGGAGTTCATCATCGAAGGATTTGAGCTGGGCCACCACCCGGCGGCGGTCTTCCACAGGCAATTGAAAAGTCCCGGCGGTGGAATACTTCATCTCGTCATGGGTATCGAGAATGGCCGCCACCGCGGCTTTGGTCTCGGAACCCAACGGAGCGGCCTCCAGGGCATCGCGGCTGTGCGAAGCGAGACGGGCCGCCACGAAATCCGCGGCGAGTTGATAGAATTCTTCGGGAGGACAGGCCGCGGATTGCATCTTGTGCAGAAGCTTTCTCGCCTCTTTGCGGGTTGCGGCTTCACGGGCTGATTTCGATCCCGAAATCACCCGACCGACTCCGAAGAGCAGGAGGAGGACCCAACTGACGGCGAGCGCTCCGTTCACCATTAGAAAAATCGGATCTTCCACGAATGGTCGGAACGTGGCGGGGGAAAAATTTCGAACCAGCACACTTTGCTCGGGCTCGGCGGTCGGCTCCGCTGAGGGAGTCGCCGATGGTGTGGCCGACGCAGCCACGGCAATGGCCGGAGGCGTGGCGGGCGGAGCGGCTCCCCCTTTGGCATCCACTGCAATGGGAGCAGTCTTCAGGGTGACGTATTTTTCCAGGGAAGGATCGAAATAACTGAACTCCGCCACCGGAGTAGCCGTGCGGTCCTCGCGGGCGAGGATCATATATTCATAGGCCTTCTCGCCGTTAAACCCGATGGGATCGCTCGGGCTTGGAGTGAATTTTTCCCCTGGAGGATAGGTCCGCCACCCCTCGGACTCCGTCAGCACCGGAGGCCCCATCGCATCGAAATTTCCGCGTCCGGCCACGGTGACGTTGAGGGAAATGGTGTCACCCGCCGCGGCTTTTTTGGGACTGGCGGAGGCCTCAATGGAAAACTGGCCGATCGCCCCGGCAAACTCGGGAGGCCGGCCCTCCTTAGGCAGGGCCTTGACTTCGAGCGTGGCAGCCTCGGTTTTCACCGGCACATCCCGAAAATCGCCCATCGAACCAAAAAGACCGCCAAACATGTCATCGGCGCGACGACTGGTGGCCACTTGAAGGCGGGCCGGGAGCTCGGCTGGAGGAATTTCCAGCGTCCCCGCTTTCACCGGAGTAATGGCCGTTTGATAAACCAACACCTGGTAAACCCGACCATTGATCTCCTGCTCGCGGCGGACGGGCTCGCCAAACGACGAGACGGTAAATCCATCGCCGGAAAAATTCGGTTTTTCCTGAAGCGTCTTTCCGGGCACGCCGAAAAAGAAGCGAACTTCCACGGGAACGACTTCTCCGACATAAACCGTCTTCCGCGGAATGACGAGATCCCCGAAGGCAAGCTGATCCTCGGTGAGAGTTTGCGGACGGCTGGGCGCGGTCACCTGGGGCTGTCCTGGGGCCTGACGCTGCTGGCTTTGGGGCACGGGTATGGCGGGGCGCACGGGGACATTGCCCAAACGTCCACCGGGAGTTCCGCTCACCGTGAGGGTCAGGTCCTGGGTTTTTAACTCCTTCCCACCTACCCGAATCGACATGGCAGGAATGGTGAAGGTTCCCGCCTTGATCGGGATAATCAAATACGTGTACACGGCCGAAGTCACCGCATTGAGCTGACCATTGGCCATGGTCACCTGGGTTTGCTCGGATTGTCCCGCGCGCCGGATATCCAGACCCTCCACATTGATGCGCTCGGGAAGTTGGACGCCACTGCCTCCAGTGATGGAGATATTAAGTTGCACCGGCTGGCCGACGCCGACGGTGTCCTGAGCCAAAGCGGCCTGCACCTGCTGGGCCCGCAGCGACGCTGTCGCGCACGCAACAAACACCATGGCCGCTCCTGCATATTTGATGAGTGAATTCATTACCAATCCTTCAAAGTATCTTCGTTTTCCTGTCTCTGCATTAAGCGAACACGTTCTTCCTCGCCGCGCAGGGAATTCAGCAAGCTGCGGGCTTGGGCAGGGCTCATTTCACCCTCTTTCTCTGCCGCCTCGGCTTCCGCCTCTTGCTCGCCGCCCTGGGACGCAGGCTGGGGTTCCTGGTTGGCTTTCAAATCACCTTCCTTCTTCTCTCCGGGGGTCGGCTGGGGGGCGGGCTGCATTTCATCCTTGCCGGCCTCGTTGGGTTTATTGTCGGCCATCTGCTGGTCCTGTTTTTCACCCTCCTTACCGGAGTCTTTCGGCTCATCCTTCTTTTCCTCGTCCTTGCCCTGATCCTGTGGGGACTGGTTTTCTTTCTTTTCCTCGTCCTTCTTTTTTTCCTCCTCTTTTTTCTGATCCTCCTGCCCCTTCTGCTCTTTGTCCTTTTGATCGTCGGGCTTCTGATCGTTTTCGCTTTGCTGCTGATCCTTCTTATCCTGTTTCTGATCGCCCTTTTCCTGATCCTTATTCTCCGGATCCTTTTGGTCCTTCTGGTCTTTCTGATCCTGCTGCTGGTCGTCCTTTTGGTCCTGTTCCTGCTTGTCGTCTTTCTTTTGTTCGTCCTGCTTCTTCTGCTCCTCCTGTTTCTCCAGGTCCTCGAGCATTTTTTTCACGATCTCGCGATTCTCCTCGGCACGTTTGTTTTTCGGCTGAATGTTCAGCGCCTCGGTGTAGTGCTGGATGGCGTTTTTCCAATCGGCCTTCTTCTCCTCCATCCCTTCGGCGGACTCGCCCCGGCGCACGAGCGAATTCCCCAGGTTGTAAGACGCGTCCTCCCGCAGCTTCTGATCGTCGGCCAGCAACGCTTTGGTAAAATGATCCACCGCTTTGCCAAAATCTCCCAACTTGTAAGAAGCCGCTCCGGCGTCGAATTGAAGCTTCGTGGATTCCGGCGAGGTCTGCAGGCGCGTCTGAAAGTCCGTCATCGCCTTCTGGTAGTCGCCCGACTGGTAGGCTTCGTAGCCCGTGGCGGCGTGGGAGGCGGACAGGGAAAGCACCATCACGGCGGCGGTGGCCGCAACCTTGCGGAGCGGCGCGGGCCTGTTTCTCCGGCGGTCCCCGACGATCATCCACAACGCGAGCAAAGCGGTGGCCAGTCCGAGAGGCCATTGGAACCGCTCGATGGGCTGACGGGAGGTCATCTCCCCGGTCTCCTTCATTTCCATGGGCAAAATCCCGCGCTCGAAGATCGAACGCGCGACGTCCGGACTCAGCGGCTCATAAAATCCCCCGCCCGCTTCGGAGATTTCCTTCAACCGAGTTTCATCGAGGCGGCTCTGCACGGGCTTTCCGGCGGAATCGCGCACAAAGTCCGCACTTCCGTCGCTGCCCTTCAGAGGGATGAGCGAACCCTCACCCGAGCCAATTCCCACCGTGAAAATCCGCATACCTTCAGCGGCCGCCTTTTTAGCCGCGGCGATCCCGTCGGCATCAAGTTCCTCCCCGTCGGTCAGAATCACCAAGGCCCGGGTTTGCCCCTCGCCCTTGCCGAACGCCTCCTGGGCATCCCGGATGGCTGCCGCGATATTCGTGCCACCCTTGGGAATCACCGTCGTGTCGAGTTCGTCGAGAGAAGTCAGGACGGCCCCCTGATCCAGCGTCAGGGGAGCCTGCAAAAAAGCTGAGCCCGCGAAGGCGATGAGCCCCACCCGGTCCCCCTGCACCAGTTTCAGCAAATCCTGCGCGACCAATTTGGCCCGGGCTAGGCGGGTCGGAGTCACGTCCGTCGCAAGCATGCTGCGCGAGGTGTCCACCGCAATGATAATATCACGGCCGCGTTGTTTCACTTCGCGCTCGACAAAGCCCATTTGCGGACGGGCCAGCGCCAGAACAACGAGGGCAAGAACCACCAGCAGCAGAATGGCCTTGAACATCCTTCGTCCACGACTCACCGCACCAGCGAGCTGGGAGCGCAGACGAACCGCCACAACTTTGGCGATCAGCACATCGCTCCGACGCCACGCCCAGGCGTAGAGCCCCGCCACCACGGGCAGGACCAGCAGCGCGTAAAACCACGCGGGGTTGGCAAAGGTCAGGGAAGACGTTTCCATACAGTTTGAGAAAGGAGAGTTTCGAGGCTAAGCAAGCCGAAGCCTGCGGCGAGAAACCACTGGAACAAATCCCGGTAGTCGGCGGTCTTTTCCACCTCGACTTTGGTTTTTTCCATCTGGTCAATTTCGCCGAAAGTCTTTTCCAAGGCATCCGTGTCTCCGGCGTAAAAATACTGCCCCTTGGTCAGCGAGGCGATTTCCTTGAGGGTGCCCTCGTTGAATTCCATTTGGATGTTCTGATAAACGGTCCGGCCGAACGGGTCCTGAAACGGAAAGGGCACCGCACGGCCATTTGTGCCAGCGCCGATGGTATACACCCTGATCCCGAGAGCCTTGGCCGCCTCGGCGGCTGTGATGGGCGTCACTCGTCCGGCGTTGTTGTCACCGTCGCTCAGCAGCACGATCAGTTTGGTTTTGGTCGTCTTATCCTTGAAACGATTCGCCGCCGCCGCCAGGGCCGAACCAATGGCCGTGCCGTCCTCCACCATGCCGATCTGCAGGCGCTCCAGGTTCCGGATCAGCCACTCATGGTCAAGTGTCAGCGGGCTGACCAAATAAGGGCGGCCGGCAAAAGCCATGATGCCAATACGGTCATTGGGCCGCTGACGAATGAATTCCTCCGTCACCTGCTTGACCGCCTCCAGACGATTCGCCCGCTGGCTGCCAATGGTGAAATCCTCCGCCAGCATCGACCGCGAAACATCCAGCACCAGCATGATATCAACTCCGCTCGCCTGCACCCTCGTGAGGGTGCGGCCCAGTTGGGGGCGGGCCAGTCCGATGACAAGCGCGGCAATCGCCAGATGAGCCAGTAATCCCAGCAAGGCGCCCGCCCGGGAGCGGCGGCGCTGACCGAACTTCGCCAGCGCAGCGGTCGTGGAAAACGTGATGCCTGCGGTCCCTCCGAAGCGGCCTTTCAGGATGGCCAGAACAGGCAGAACAAGCAACAGCAGCAAGACCCAGGGGTTGGCAAAGCTGAATCCCGATGGCAAAAACTCGGTCATTTGACAGGAAGGGTGGCCGCCTGTTCCCCGCGCACCAGGCGCTCGGCGATGGACAGCAGCGTTTGAATTTCTTCGGCACCGGCGGATTGCCGGGCGTATTTCAGGAGGTCCGCGGATTCCAAAAACTCCGCCAGCGCGGCTTTCTCGTTATCGGTGAAGGCCGCGTTCTCCCGCAGAGCGGCCAGAAATTCCAGCGACGTGCGGGTGACGGCATCTAGCCCGTGTTGATCGCGAATATACGTGCGCAGTGCATCAGAAACCTTGACGCCGAATGCATAAGGATCCGCCTCCCCGCCCTCGCGCCGCAGATCGGTGAGAGCCGCCAGTGCCCGCTCTGTTGGCGTGAGCGCCCGCGCCCGGCGGGCCCGGCGGACCAGCCAGATGATCAGGCCGATGAAAACGAGCAGCGCTGCGACGGCAGCAACCACCATCCACATCGGATAAGGAAAAAACCAGACCGGGCCGGCGATATCGTGGATCGGCGCGGGCGTTGCCGCGGGGGGTGGCTGGGTCGGCATCATGCTGCCATCCTCCTCTCCCGGCGCGCAAAAAACGAACGCAGCGCGACCAGGTAATCTTTGTCCGTCGCCAGAGGCACGACATCCACGCCCCGGGAGCCAAACAACTTTTCGAGATCCTTGCGGCGAATTTCTTCCGCCTCGGCAAAGTCGTCACGGACCGACTGACGCGAGGTGTTGATTTCGATTTGTTCGCCGGTTTCCGCATCCTCGAAGGTGATCAGTCCCACGTCGGGCAGCACTTCCTCACCCGGATCAATCACCGGCATTGCCACGATGTCGTGACGGCGACTGGCCACGGTGAAGGGCGTCGTATAGTCGGGCGCGATAAAATCCGAAATGATAAATACCACGGAGCGACGACCCAACACCTTATTGAGATACTCCAGGGCGACACCCAGATTGGTCCCTTTCCCTTTCGGCTCAAAATAAAGCATCTCGCGGATGAGCCGGAGGGTGTGCAGTCGGCCCTTTTTGGGCGGAATGAAAAGCTCCACCTCGTCGGAGAACAACAGCAAACCCACCTTGTCGTTATTATTGATGGCGCTGAAAGCGAGAATGGCGGCGACTTCGGCAGCGAGTTCGCGCTTGCTCAGTTCGACACTGCCATAGGTCCCCGAAGCGCTCACATCCACCAGCAGCATCACGGTCAACTCCCGTTCCTCCGTATACTTTTTCACATACGGCGTGTTCATCCGCGCCGTCACGTTCCAGTCGATGGACCGGATCTCGTCGCCCGGATTGTATTCCCGGACCTCCTCAAAATTCATCCCCCGGCCCTTGAACACGCTGTGGTACTGCCCGGCAAACGAGGAGTTCACCAGACGCCGCGTGCGCAATTCGAGACGGCGGATCTTTTTAAGGATCTCTTGAGGATCTCTTGTCATGACTTAGTTTTCAAATGGCAGGGCGCGTTGTCCCAACGCGCCGTTGACGGCGAAAGGAAGACAAGCCGCCGAGCCTATTAGCAATTAAGGAACGGGAAGTCCGGCGAAAATCTTCTCCACGATGGATTCGCTGGTGACGGATTCGGCCTCGGCCTCATAAGTCACGCCGATGCGGTGGCGAAGCACGTCGAGCCCGATGGATTTGACATCCTGCGGCGTGACATATCCCCGGCCCGCCATGAAGGCCTGGGCCTTGGCGGCGAGCGTGAGGAAGATCGTGGCACGGGGCGAGGCACCGTAGCGAATGAGTCCGTCGAGCTTAAGTTTGTAAGCGGCGGGGTCGCGGGTCGCCCAGACGATATTGACAATATAATCCTTCACACGGTCATCCACATAGATGGAATTCACCACACTGCGGGAGTGAATAATGTCCTCCGGTGCAACCACGGCCTGCACCTCCAACCGCGGGGCAGAGGTTGCCATGGCATCGAGGATGCCGCGCTCTTCCTCCCGCGTGGGATAACCGACATGCACCTTGAGCATGAAACGGTCGAGTTGCGCTTCGGGAAGCTGATAGGTTCCCTCCTGCTCAATCGGGTTTTGCGTGGCCAGAACCAGGAACGGATCGGGCAGCGGATAGGTCGTATCACTAATGGTCACCTGCCGCTCCTGCATCGCTTCGAGCAAGGCACTCTGGACCTTGGCGGGAGCGCGATTGATTTCGTCCGCCAGAATAAGATTGGAAAAAATGGGGCCCAGCTTGGTGGCAAATTCGCCATCACGAGGGTTGTAAATCAGGGTGCCGATCAAGTCGGCAGGCAGAAGGTCCGGAGTGAACTGCAGCCGCTGAAACCCCGTGCGAATGCAGGACGCCAAAGTACGCACGGTCAGCGTCTTCGCCAGCCCGGGCACGCCTTCCAGGAGAACGTGGCCATTGCAAAGCAGTCCGGTGATCAGTCGGTGGACGAGTTTCTTTTGACCGACGACGACTTTGCTGACTTCCGAAATCAGGGGGTCAACCCATTGGCGGGCTTCCTGGACTTGCTCATTGGCTTGTTGGGTAAGGACACTCATGAATAAAGGATGGGATGAATTGACAATGTATTTACACCTAAGACAGCGCCGGGTGCGGTGCGTTCAAATTTTTTTACCTCACCAAATAAGGTCCAACGTCGAAGGAATCACCAATCTTGATCCCATCATATTGTTCCTTTTTCTGAATCCAGACATCGTAGATTTCCTTGCTGCCGTCGGTCTGGGTGACCTCAACTTTGAGAAGATATTCCCCTTCCTGGTTGCGCGCGCTGACGCTGCCCTCCCGGCCCAGAATGATTTGGCGCTCAGGCTGAGGAGTAAATTCTTTGGCCACGACAATCCCCCGCATCCGCGCGTCGGTGATGCTGCGACCGCTCTGGAAAACAGCGAATAAAATGAAACCCAGGACAAAGAGCGCAATCAGGACGGCAGCCACAATGACACGGGGAGGAGTGTTGGGTTTGACGACACGAGGATCCATCCCTTGAGACTATCGGAAACCGAATGGTCTTTGAATCAAAAAACCGAAGAGGCACGCCTGCGGTCGTCACTCTTCGCCGAATCTCTTTCTGCAAAAGGATTGCATTTCGAAAACACTTCACGCAATCTTCCTGCATGAGGTTTGCATTTACTTTTTTTCTCTTGGGCTGGGCTTCACTGACCCATGCGGGGGACAAGCTGACCGTGGCGTCGCTGAGCACTGTACTGACGGATATTGCGCAGAATGTTGGGGGCGACCGGGTGGAAGTGACCGATATCATCAAGCCGGGAATTGACCCCCATGATTTCCAGCCTTCGCCCGGGGACATCAAAAAACTCAGCGATGCGCAGGTCATCCTGGGCAGTGGCCTGGGTTTTGAGGGCTATCTGGACAAATTACGCGCGTCGGTCGGGCGGGGTCCGGTGTTTGTTGTGGTGGGAGACTCCATCAAGCCGATCATGGTGGACGAAGATCACGCTGGGCATGATCACGGACATTCCAACGGCGAGCATGGGAAGATGGCGGATCCCCATTGGTGGCACAGCATTGCCAACGCCAAGGTCGCGACCCGAGTGATTCGCGATGCGTTTGTCGCGGCGGATCCGTCGGACAAAGCCGTCTTCGAGGCCAACGCGAAGGTCTATCTCGCGAAACTCGACGAACTCGCCAAGTGGGCCAAAATCGAAATCGCCCGTTTGCCCAAAGATCGTCGGGTACTGGTGACATCCCATGACGCCCTCGGCTATTTTGCGAGGGACTATGGGTTTGAAATCCACCCGGTCGAAGGAGTCAGCACGGGAGACCAGCCTTCTTCGAAACGGATTCGCGAACTGATCGCCGAAATCAAGGCGGAGGGCGTGAAGGCCATTTTTGCTGAAAACATCGAGAACCCCAAGGTGCTTGGGGAAATCACCAAGGAAACCGGCGCCCGGCTCGGTGGCACCTTGTACGCCGACGGACTCGGAACGACGGAGGCCGACACCTACGACGCGATGATCCGCCACAATGTCCAGTCCATCGTGAAGGCGCTGGAGTAGTTCGTCATAGGTCAATAGTCATTGGTCATTGGTCAGTAGTCATTTCCACCATGCGAGGCTCTCCGTTGCTTCATGCCCTTTTTCTAGCCGTCGCTCTGGCGCTGGCGGGAATTCCCGTCTGGTCGCTCACCCGGCCGCATAGTTATGCCGTGGAAACGAAGGCGGAGGCGAAGCCCGCGGAACGTCTGGCCGTGGACCTCACCGTCACCTCGACGGCCCCGGCGCAAGTCGTTTTGTCCGCCGCGGGCCAGATGCTCTGGCAAAGCGGAGCGGCTGCCACCCGATTCGAGCAGGCCTTGGACTTGCCCGCGGCTGGCTGCGAATTGGTCGCGAAGGTCACGTGGTCGGACGGAGCGGACCACGCGGCACGATTTCAAATTTCGCAAGATGGCGAAACGCTCGCGGACGCAACGCTTTGGGGCGAATCGGAAACGACAGATGTGATCGTCTTGCCCAAGCCATGAATCATCATCTCGTCATCGAAGACCTCACCGTTTCCTACAACCGCATCCCGGCGGTGCATCACTTGAACGTGACGCTGGGTTGCGGCTCGGCGGTGGGGCTGATTGGGCCGAATGGCGCTGGCAAAACCACGTTGCTCAAGGCCATTGCGGGACTGATGCCGATTGAAACCGGGCGCATCCTCACCGGAGACCATGCGGGAGAAAATTCCGCCGTCGCTTACGTGCCCCAGCGCGAGGCGGTGGACTGGGATTTTCCTATTACAGTGCGCGCCTTGGTGGAGATGGGGCGCTACCCGGACCTCGGGCTGTGGGGACGCTTCACGGCGCAGGATGACGCCATCGTCGAGGACGCGCTGCGGGTTTCCGAACTCGCCGAGTTCGCGGGACGGCAAATCAAGGCACTCTCGGGCGGCCAGCAGCAGAGGGCATTTCTGGCCCGGGCCTGGGCGCAAAAAGCGCACATCTATTTGCTCGACGAACCCTTCACCGGCCTCGACCGCAACGCCCAGGAGGCTCTGGTCAAGGCCCTCAATCACCTCCGCGCCGCCGGCAAGCTGGTGATTGCCTCTCATCACGACCTGAAAAGCGTGCCCGACATTTTCGACCAAGTGCTCCTGATCAATGGGGAATTGGTGGCTTGCGGAGACACCGCGGAAATATTCACCGAGGCCAACATCGCCCGCACCTTTGCGACGCAGATTTTTTCCGGGAGCCACCAGCACTGATGGAATTTTTGATGGTTGATTTCAGATGTTTGATGTTTGCCGGAGGCGCTGCGTCATGAACTGGCTGCTCGAACCCTTTCAGTACGAGTTTATGCAGCGGGCGCTCGTGGCCTGTGCGGTGATTGGGTTTACCAATGGGTTTCTGGGGGCGTTTGTCGTGCTGCGCCGATTGGCGCTAATGGCGGACGCCCTGTCTCATTCGCTCCTGCCCGGACTAGCCATCGCCGCGATCGTCGTCGGGCTAAATCCCGTGGGGCTTCTCCTCGGCGGATTGCTCGCCGCGATTTTTGTCGCGCTGGGCGGGCATCTGATTGCGCGGAGTTCGCGGATCAAGGATGAGACGGCCATCGCCTCCCTCTATATTATCGCCCTGGCCATCGGCATCGGGATCATCAAATACGCCCATGTGAAAGTGAGCCTGGATCATTTTCTTTTCGGTAACATCCTCGGCATTGGCGACACGGATCTTTGGATCAGCTACGGGGTGGGCGTGCTTGTGCTGCTCACACTCACCTTGCTGCACCGACCCATTCTGCTGGCCATCTTCGAGCCCTCCGTCGCGCAAACGCAGGGGGTGAAAGTCGGCCTCCTCCTTGGCCTACTGGTTCTCCTGATCGTGCTGACGATGGTGACTTCCTTGCAGGCCATCGGGGTGCTGCTTTCGCTGGGCCTGATGATCCTGCCGGCGGCCACGATTTATCTGATCTCTGATTCGTATCCGGCTATGTCGTGGGGTGGCGGTTGTCTGGGCGCGGCCGGAGCGATGGTGGGATTACTGGTTTCCTTTTGGGCGGACATCCCTTCCGGCCCCGCCATTGTCCTGGTGCTGGGCGTGGTGTTTCTGAGCGCGTATTTATTCAGCCCAAAATATGGCGTCGTGACCACCCGCCTGCGCAAGCGCCATCTCCACGACGAGTCGCTGCAGCGCTGGAAATAAGGACTCGCGCGGGGAAGGGGATGGAAGTTCGCCCCCCCTCCCCGCTTCTCCCCTTCTCCGCTTCTTTCCTTAGCCCTCCATCGTGTCGTCCAAGGCCGCGAGCAATTCCCGCATCGTCTCCTCGGTTTCGTCACCCATGTTGGAAATGCGGAAAGTCTTGCCTTTCAACTTGCCGTAACCGCCATCAATCACCATGCGGTATTTTTCGCGGAGGCGTTTGATCCACGCCGCGACATCCACCTCGCGGTTATTTTTCACGCAGGTGAGTGAGACGGAGCGATAACCTTCCGGCGCAAAGAACTCGAATCCCTTCGCCCGCACCCATTCGGCCACGAGGGCGTTGAGCTTGGCGTGACGCGCGTGGCGGGCTTCCACGCCTTCCTCGAAGATGTCGGCGAGCTTCGAGCGCAGGGCGTAAATATGCGGAATCGCCGGCGTGCTGGGAGTCATGTCGTCAGCCTGGTTTTTGGCAAATTCCACAAAATCGAAATAATACCCGCGGCCTTCGATCGTCTTCGCCCGGGCCATGGCACGTTCCGAGACGGCAAAGAGGGCCAGGCCGGGAGGGAGGGCAAGGGCTTTCTGACTGCCGGTGAGAAGCACATCGATGCCGAGTACGTCCATGGGAATCGGTTCGGTGGAAAATGACGACACGGTGTCCACGATGAACATCACGTCGGGGAATTTTTTCATCACTGCTGCGATTTCCGCGAGCGGGTTGCGCACGCCGCAGGAGGTTTCGTTGTGAATGAGGGTGAGCGCGTCATATTCGCCCGTGGCAAGCTTTTCCTCAATCTGGGCGGGCAGAATGGGCTGACCCCATTCGACCTGGAGTCCGTCGGCCTGGACCCCGCAGCGTTTGCTCACGTCGAGCCACTTGTCCGAAAACGCGCCGCACATGCAGTTCAGAACCTTCTTGGCCACGAGGTTGCGGATGGCACCTTCCATCACCCCCCAGGCGGAGGACGTGGAAAGAAAAACCGGGCGGGTCGTGCCGAAAAGCGTCTGCAGTTTCGGCTGGATGCCGGCATAGAGCGCTTTGAAATCGTTGCTGCGGTGGCCAATCATGGGCTCGCAGAGGGCTCGGTAGGTTTTTTCCGAAACCTCGATGGGCCCCGGGATGAAGAGTTTGACGTGGGATGTTTGCATGAAAGTAGAGACAGCGAAAGGAGGGGAAATTCAATCCTCCCAAATGAAATTTGCCAGCCGCAATTTTTTGATCCGGTCGGCAGCCTCGCCGGCACGCGGACCGTCGATGGTGGAAATTTTTTCGTAAACCGCGATGGCTTCCTTCCAGAGTTTGCGCTCTTCCAGGAGCGTCCCAGCCTCGAAACCCGCCTTGTAGTACCAAAAATACTCCGGCTCGGCGCCCCCCGAGGCCTCCTTCGGGCCCTGGGAGACGACGGTGTAATAGGCGTCGAGGGCGGCGTCAGACTGGTTGAGTTTTTCGTAAGCCTCCCCGATGCGAAACCACGCTTGGTTGGTCCAGGTCCGCGGGGCCCCGGAATCCTCGGCCACCAGTTTCCAGGTGGCAATGGCGCGCTCGTAATTTGCAGGATCTTCTGGGCCTTGGGAAAAGTGGGTTTCTCCCGCCTCGGTGAGCGCGGTGTAGCGGAGTTCGGGCTCGGGTTTCGACTCGAGGATTTTGTCGAAGACTCCCAGGGCGTCCTTGGGCCTTTTCAGCGCGTTGAAAAGCATGGCTTGAGCCAGCCGGGCGCGCGAGGCGAGCGGGCCGCCGGTCGCGGCCACCGATTCGTAAAGGGGCACCGCCTCCAGGATGGTTTTGGAGTCCATCGAGCGCTCCATGGCCCGCGCAGTGAGAAACACGGCCTTTTCCGCGAGCGGCGAGGATGGGAATTTTTCCGCAATCTGGCCGAACTCTCCCCGGGCCGCGAGGTAGTCGCCCCGCCGAAAATACATCTCGCCGAGCTTGAGGTGAATTTCCGGGACAAAAGCCGAATCCGGGTGGTCTTTGAGAAACTCCGCGGCCAGCCGCTTCACCTCGGTCTCGGACTCCGGCTCGCCGGTGTCCGCGACGAAAACCGCCAGCGCGGCGGCGCGTTCCTGCACCAGCGGGTTGGGCGAATCCTGCGTCGAGACGCGGCGCAATTGCTCCCGGGCCGCCGGATAATCGAGACGCAGGGCGTCCCATTCCGCCAAAGCCAGCCGAGCCTGCACGGCATGGGGAGAGTCGCTGCCGGCAATTTCTGCAAGTCGTTTTCCAGCGTCCGGATCACGCTGGGCCGCCCGGTGCATCGCCGACAAATATTCAAATCGGGAAACCACCGTCGCGCCGTCCGCTAGGGCACGCAGACGGGTGACCCCTTCATTTTTGCTCTCTGGCACTCCCGCCAGCATGCCGCAGAGGGATGCATTAAGAAGCGCTTCCCGCTCCAAAGAACCGCTCTCCGCGGCCTCCAGGAAACTTTCCATCGCCTCCCTGGGCAGACCGAGCGCGGCCTGCGCCTTCCCTCGGAGGAACGCCGCCTGACCTCCGCTCTCGGACTCCAAAAGGGCGAGCGCCTCCCGCGCCTGACCCTCTGCCAGAAAGGACGCCGCCAATTCCGACCTGGCCACCAGCCCAAGCGGATTACCCGGATATTTGGCAAGGAATTCTGCGTAGAGCTGACGGCTCCGCTCCGCATTTCCGGTGCGTGCCTCGTTCCGTGCCAGGTAAAACACCCCATACCCCGCCCGCAGAAGATCCGAGGAATCCTCGGACCAACGCCGCAGTTCCGAGCTGGAAGCGGAGGTCTGCCCGGCATACACCCGGTCGAGGGCGGAAAACACCTCCGCCAGTCCCGGCAATGCCGCATTTTCCTCGATGAAGGACTCGAGGATTTTCTCGGCCTCGACGGGTTCCTGAAAATGCATTTCACACGCCGCCAGGGCAATGTCCCGGCCGGCAACAAATCGGGCTGGGCAGACGGTGATGGTCTCCAGCACAGCCTGCGCCTGACTCACCTCTCCCTGGTCAAATAACACCCGCCCCCGCAGATAGTTTGCGGTCGGAGACAGCGCCTGAACCCCCGCCAACGCGGCAGCCGCCCCCGCGATGTCCCCGGCGTCCAGCGACTGCTCCGCAATTTCCAAGGCGACGTCCTCCTCACCCGGCACGGCTTTGGCGCGGGCCTGCAAAACCGCCAGCGCATCCCCCACCCGCCAGAGTTTTTTCAACATCCGCGACTGCCCGATGGCAGCTTTCGCCGCCAAGTCCTTCGCTCCAGCCGCAGCCTGGTACAACGGCAAGGCTTTTTCCGGCTGAGCCAGCGCGGCATACGCTTCCGCCATCCAGAATTTTGCCGCAAGATTGTTCGCAGGAAGCCGTGAGAGCGGGGCCAGGCTTTCCGCGGGGCGTCCCGCTGCAATCAACGCCTCGCCGAGCAAAAGATCCGCCGCAGCCTGGTCACCGGCGGCGGGCCATTTCCCGTCGTTTTGGGTCAGCTTGTGAATCGCGACCTGCGGCAGGCCATCGTTCAACGCTTGACGGGCATCGTCCAACGGAGATCCCCACAAGGTCGCGGCCGCCGCCCATGCCAGAAAAACAAAACCCCGGATTTTCATGGCCGCAGCACCCGGCTGAGATATTGACCGGTGGGACTCGCGGAGTTCGCCACGATTTGTTCCGGCGTGCCTTCCGCAATGATTTGGCCACCCGCCCCTCCGCCTTCGGGCCCAAGATCAATCACCCAATCCGCGCATTTGATCACCTCGAGATTGTGTTCGATCACGATGAGGGTGTTGTGGGCGTCGCGCAGTTTGATGAGCACTTCCAGCAACTTGTGGATGTCCGCAAAATGCAACCCCGTCGTCGGTTCGTCGAGCAGGTAAACCGTGCGCCCTGTGGCGCGCCGCGCCAGTTCCGAAGCCAGCTTCAGACGCTGGGCCTCGCCGCCGGAAAGCGTCGTGGCCGATTGCCCGAGCCGGAGATACCCGAGACCGACATCCTGCAAGGTTTCCAGCTTGGTCGAAAGCGCCGGAATGTTGCGGAAAAACCGCGACGCCTCATCCACCGTCATGTCGAGCACATCGGCGATGTTTTTTCCTTTGTAGGTGATCTCCAGCGTCTCCCGATTGTAGCGTTTGCCGCGGCAGACCTCACACTCGACATAAACGTCGGCCAGGAAATGCATCTCGATTTTGATGAATCCGTCGCCCTGGCAATGCTCGCAGCGCCCACCCTTGGCGTTGAACGAAAACCGGCTCGCGTCGTATCCCCGAACCCGCGAGGACGGCAGATCGCTGAACAAGTCCCGGATCGGCCCAAGCGCACCCGAGTAGGTAGCCGGGTTCGAGCGCGGTGTGCGCCCAACCGGCGTCTGATCAATCACCACGACCTTGTCAAATTGCTCCGTGCCGACGATCCGGTCGTGCGCCCCGGGGCGGTCTTTCGCGCCATTCAAATCACGCGCCAGAGCCGCCCGGAGGATGTCGTTGACCAGAGTCGATTTTCCACTGCCCGAAACGCCAGTGACACAGGTGAAACATCCGGCCGGAAACGCCGCCGTGACATTTTTCAAATTGTTCTCGCGCGCGCCGAAAACCGTCAGCCAGCCATCCCCGATCTGACCCGCCAGCTTGCGATCCTTGCGCGGCGGCACCCGATGACGCGGGACGGAAATTTTCAGTGACTTCTTTAAATACTGCGCCGTGAGGGAATCCTCGCTCTGCAAGATTTGTTCCAGAGTCCCCTGTGCAACGATCCGCCCACCCCGCGGCCCGGCCCCGGGTCCCAGATCCAGGATATAATCCGCCGCGCGAATGGTGTCCTCGTCGTGCTCAACCACGATCACGGAATTCCCCAGATCCCGGAGGGAACGCAAGGTCCCGATTAGCCGGTCGTTGTCCCGCTGATGCAGGCCTATGCTGGGTTCGTCGAGAACATACAACACCCCGGCCAGTCCGGAACCAATCTGGGTGGCGAGCCGGATACGCTGGGCCTCTCCTCCGCTCAAGGTTCCACTCTCCCGACTCAGTTGCAGGTAGCCCAGACCAACTTCATTGAGAAAAGCCAGCCGCTGCCGGATTTCCCGCAACACATCATACACAATCCCCTCCTCCGTCGAGGTGAGCTGAAAACTGGCCGCCACCGCTCCCGCCTCCGCGATGGGAAGTTCGCAAAACCCATTCACGCTAAGCTGACGACCGTCCCGCGTCGGCACGGTCACAGCGAGAATCTCCGGACGCAAGCGCGCGCCATGACACAGCCCGCATTCCCTCCGCCCCTGATATGCCCGCAAACGTTTCCGGGTGAATTCGCTCTCGCTGGAGTCAAAGAGCTTTTGCATCTGGGCAACGAGGCCCTCAAAGGGACGCGTCACCTTTTTCTCCGCCGAGGATTGGAAGGTCACCTCCCGGTCGCCCGTGCCATAAAAAAGCACCTGCCGAAATCCTTCCGGCAGATCCTTGAACGGCACATCCATCGGCGCTGGCGTGTCGGTCACCAAAGCCTCCAGGATCGCCCCATAATATTGGCGCATCCTCTTGTGCCCCACCCGCCAGGGCCTGATCGCCCCCTGCGTCAGGGTTTTGGCCGCATCGACCATCAACTCCGGATCAAAAAACAACTCCGTGCCGATCCCATGACAGCCCGGACAGGCCCCATGATGACTATTAAACGAAAAATGTTTCGGCGTGAGCTTCGGCATGGTGAACCCCGTGGCCGGGTTGCTGTAGTCGGTGGAGAATTTTTGCTCGGCCCAGCGCTCTGTGTCCGGGTCCAGCCGGATCACCGTCAGCTTCCCCTCCCCCCAACGCAGCGCCGTTTCCACCGAATCCGACAACCGCGAACGGATCTCCTCCTTCACCGTCAGCCGGTCCACCACCGCCTCGATGGTGTGTTTGCTGGTCTTCGCGAGCTTGGGCAAAACCGGGGAGCTCAGTTCCACAATCTCGCCATCAATCCGCAGCCGGACAAACCCCTCCCGCCGGGCTTTTTCGATCACGTCGCGGAATTCCCCCACCCGACTCTCCACCAGCGGGGCCAGCACCATGACCTTCGTCCCTGCCGGCCAGGCCAGAATGGCTTCTCCAATCTGCTGGGGCGTCTGCCGGACGACAGGCTCCCCCGTCGCCGGATCATGCGGCCGCCCGATGGCGGCAAAAAGCAAACGCAGGTAATCGTAAATCTCCGTGGTGGTCGCAATGATCGAGCGCGGATTGGCCCCAGACGTTCGTTGCTCGATGGCAATCGCCGGAGAGAGCCCCTCGATGTAATCCACCTCGGGTTTCTGCATTTGATCCAAAAACTGCCGCGCATACGCCGAAAGACTCTCGACATATTTCCGCTGCCCCTCCGCATAAAGGGTGTCAAACGCCAGCGACGACTTGCCGGAGCCGCTCAATCCCGTGACCACCACGAGACTGTTGCGCGGAATCTCCACATCCAGATTCTGGAGATTGTGTTGTCGCGCGCCTTTGATGCGAATGACAGAGTGGTTGTTCAAACTCATCGGACGGCCATTGGGATAATCCCTCAGGCTAGCGGCTGCTCCCCGCGTTCAGCAAGGACACAGAGAGGAATTTTGGTACTTGGCCGTTCAGCGCGAAACAAGACGAGGTCCTGATTCCCAAAATCACCGAGCCCGAGGCAAGAGGCTCACCGCTTGGCTGTTTTCGTTCGCGCCGTCAAAACCTTTCGGCCCGAAATACGCGTGCCTATCGCTCGCCCGCCACCTCATTCATCGTCTTGACACTTCCGTCGGGGAAACAAATCAAGGCACCAACCCCATGCAGGTTGCCAATCTCCACCAGCCAAGGCTGCTTTGCCCACTTGTAAGGAGTGAGCGCTCTGTTATCGAACTTTGTCGGTGAATAATGCATCTTGGGACGCCCATCCTTCTTTTTATTCACAATCTTCCGCTGAATTGTCGGGCACTGCCAGACCTTCTCTGTCGCTCCGTAGGGCTCCAACTCCCTCATCCACCAGTCTTCGTAGGCGTTTCCGTCATTCGATTCCCAAAGCCCACTCGGCTCCTGCGGCCAATGCCCCTTGTCTTGGACGTAGGCCGCGAGGGAAGCGTGCAGGGATTTGAGATTCTGTGCGCAGCGGACCGCTTCCGATTTCTCAACGGTGCGCGCGCCATATTTGACCACTAGGGCCAAAAGAATCGCAAGAACTGCGACGACGACAACGAATTCGACCAATGACAAACCCCTGTTCCGGGAACAGGGGCTGGCACTTTCTCCAGGAAATTTAATGAGCTAAAAGGTGGAAAAACTCAGGCCTGACGCGCCCGCTAGCCGGCGGTATTCAACGTAGCCCGGACACCCCTGAACTTGAATTCTTTCGCAAACTGGGCTGCGATAACCTCAATTTCTACATAGACTGGGGGAGCGTCGGGGCCGTCGGGGAAAGTTTCCACAATTCTTGTTTCAGGACCACTGACGGTAATCTCACCGTCCCCGCTGAAGGCCGCGTATGGGGATTGCTGATCCATCGAACCTTGGAAGAAACCTGACACAAACGACAGGATACCCAGACCATCGGCGTCACCCCAAACTGCAACATTCGCCGAGCCATTGTCGAACACGCCGGCAATCGAACCTGTGTTAATATTCGCCTGAACAAGCCCCCGATACGTCAATCCCTCGACAAAGAAAACGTAATCATTGTAAGGATCTGTGAGGAGATTATCGACAGTCGTGCCGCTCGGGAGAGTCGGAGAGCTCGTCTGAGTTCCTCCACTGTAGGTGAAACGGAACACACCAACCATGTTCGTTCCGCGTGCCGTAGCCTGGTAGGATCCATCGACCCCGGTGACCAAAGGAGAACCGTTTGTGAATGGCGGAGGGCCACCAAAGCCACCCGCATGAGCAAAATTGGCCGCAACGATCAGGGCTAGGGAGAAGAAGACTTTTTTCATCGGTGACACCGACATAGATGATCAACGGGCGTATTGACAAGAAGAATATCCCACTCACTGCCTGAAAACGCAGATTTCGGAAGCGGGATCCACTGCACGTCAGAAAATCGCCCGACCGCTTCTGACCGCGGGCGCGAAGCAAGATCATGACCGATTTTCCCCAGCGCTGGCGTTCATTTTTGTCGCTTTCTTTTCCCAACCAACTCTCTCTCGTCGTGGCGTGCCTGTTCGCCGCTGCAGTTCTTATCGCGACACTTCCGATCCTGGCCCTCGTCTGCCTCGGCAAACTCTTGGAAAGACGCCCCCCTAACAGGGCCGAAAGTCAGGTTCATCCCCGACCCCCTCATCGGAAAAAATCCTGTCCCGCGACCGGAAGACATTCGATGACATCCGGAACTCGCTCACCTGACGTAACCTAGACAAACCCATGAAAAATCCCTACGGCAAAATCAACCGGAACAAACTCTCGCTTGGGGAGTTGGTGGCAACCGTCTCGTCCTGCACCCGCAGCCAGCGCGAAACGATCGCTGCGCTGCTCGACCTCTTCGAAAGTGGCCGCGTGCGCATCAAAGATCAAGGCACCCTGAAACGCGTCCGTCTCTCTCACGCTTAAGTGAAAACGGGGTATCCGGTGGAAGACTACTATCTGAGTGAAACCGCCGACGTTCCCAATAATCTTCTCCTTCCGCTTCTGGTCTACCGGGCCGTACTGACCGCAGACGACCTCGCGTTTGCCTTCGAAGCGACTTTTGCGGCGAACCATTGGAAACCAGCGTGGCGATTCGGCATCCACCCTTTTGCCCACTATCATAGCACGGCCCACGAGGTCATTGGGGTTTTCCGCGGTACCGCCGCGGTGCTTTTTGGGCACACCCGAGGCCTTGAAGTTATGCTCAACCCGGGTGATGCGGTCGCCATCCCGGCAGGCACTGGCCACCAGTGCATCCATTGCACCTCAAGCTTTCAAGCAGTGGGGGCCTACCCGAACGGCACAATTGCGAACCTGAAAAGAGCCGTTCCGCAGGAAATGGAATCTGCCAAAATCCAAATCGACCAAGTTCCCCTCCCGGAATTTGATCCCATTTACGGAGAAAAAGGGCCCCTGGTGGATCTTTGGTAGAACGGACAGGCCCTCGCGAGGCAACCCCAGTAAGCAACCAGAATTTGGCGTTCTAAACTGCCCCAATTCCGATACACGCGGAATCGGCCTGGCGGTCGAAACTTAATCACTTGTTCATGAAAACCCGCGAATACCAGTCAGCCAAAACAGGAGATTGTCTCCCCCGAACCCATGAGGAAGTTAACAGGAGGGGGCACTAATCATGGGCTTTCTTTCCTGGATTCTCTTCGGGCTTCTGGCCGGCGCGATCGCCAAACTCCTCACCCCTGGTGACGACAAAGGGGGATGCTTGCTCACGATCATTCTTGGCATCGCCGGAGCGGCCCTGGGCGGGTGGATCGGAACTCAACTGGGGTTCGGCAGCGTCACTGGATTCGATCTCCGCAGTTTCGGAGTGGCAATTCTTGGCTCCGTTCTTCTTCTGTTAATTTTCCGCCTGGTGCGGAGGCGCTGATATCCTTCGGTATGGTCAATTCTCAACGTTCGCCCGACGTTGGCGCCTATTCGATGCGATTTTAACCCCTGAATGTTCGATTTGGGATGCGAGCCAAAATCCTACTTCCCTACTTGGTGGCCCTTGGCCTCGTTGCACTCACTGGAATGGTGCGCGGTACCGTGCTGTCTGGCCTCATGGGGGACCGTTCTCCCTTCGGCCTCTTTACTCTTGCCATCCTTTGCTCCGCGTGGATGGGGGGCCTCGGTCCCGGCCTCTTCGCTACGACCCTTTCTGTCCTCGGGGGCATTATTTTTTTCATCACTCCTCAAGCATTCACTATCCAGCACGGAGTCCTGTTGGGAATATTTTCCCTTAATGGAATTTTGATCAGCATTGTTTGTGAATCCTTGCGGCGCAGCAGGCAACGGGCAATCGAAACCTGCGAAAAGCTCGAGCACAGTCAGCACGATCTGCGCGAAAGCGAATCGCGTTTCCGGCAACTCGCCGATTCCGCGCCGGTCATGATCTGGATGAGTGACGCCGCAGGACTCTGCTCCTGGCTCAACCGCCCCTGGCTGGAGTTCACGGGTCAGACTCTCGAAAAACAGACGGGTGAAGGGTGGATGGATCTTATCCATCCTGACGATCTGTCCCGGTGCCGGGAAACTTTCCAACGGCATTTTGAAACACGCACGGCCTTCGAAATCGACTACCGCCTCCTGCGGCACGACGGCACCTACAGGTGGATCATTACCCGCGGCATGCCGCTCTTTAGCGGTGACAGCTCCTTCCTCGGCTACATGGGCGGCTGCATCGACATTCACGAGCGGAAGGAGGCGGAAAAGGACGGTGAGGCTTTGCTGAAACTTGAACAGCGAGCGCGTCTCCAGGCCGAACGCACGGCTCTGCTAAAAGACGAGTTCCTCGCCACGGTCAGCCACGAAATGCGAACCCCCCTCACCGCCATGCTTGGCTGGGTGCAACTTTTGCGCAGCGGCACCCTGTCTCCCGATACCGTGCCGCAAGCGCTGGAAACCATAGAACGCAACGCCCGGGCGCAGGCCAAGCTGATCGACGACCTGCTCGACATGAGCCGGATCCTCTCGGGACGACTGCGACTCGATATGCAGCAAGTTCAGCCTGTGGAGATCGTCGAAGCGGCCATCTCGGCGGCCGAACCGGCCGCGACCGCCAAACGGATCCGGCTCGTCAGCAAGCTGGATCCCAACACGGGTCTCCTCACGGGTGATCCCATACGGCTGCAGCAAATCATCTGGAACCTGCTGAACAACGCCATCAAATTCACGCCGCAGGCGGGCTCCGTCACCGTGGGGCTCCAGCGTCACGAGAATTCCCTCGAAATCTTTGTCACGGACACTGGCGAGGGGATCACTCCCGAGTTTCTCCCCCACGTCTTTGACCGTTTTCGCCAACAGGATGCCTCCACCGTCCGTCGACACCAGGGCCTCGGGCTGGGACTCGCCATCGTGAAGCAACTCGTGGAACTCCACGGAGGCTCCGTCTCAGCAAAGAGCGAAGGATTGGGAAAAGGCTCCACGCTTGTCGTCGATCTCCCCATCACAACCTCCGCGCCGGGGTTTGTCGCCAGAGGCCCTGCCACTCCCCCCAACGAGCCGCCAGACGGTGACGAACCCCTGCCCTCCCTGCTCGGCGCCAAGGTCCTCATCGTGGACGACGATGCGGACGCCCGGGAATTGCTCCGCTCCATTCTGGCGCAAAGCGGAGCAAGCGTGCGCACGGCGAGCTCGGCCGCCGAGGCGATGGAGCAATTCCGCACCCGCCGCCCGGACGTTCTCGTCAGCGACATTGGGATGCCCGGCCGCGATGGCTATGACCTGATAAGGGAAATTCGCTCCCTGGCGACCGAATCAGGCGCGCAGATTCCGGCCCTCGCTCTCACCGCCTTCGCCCGCTCCGACGACCGCCGCAGAGCAATCAGCGCGGGTTTCCATATGCATCTTGCCAAACCCGTCGAGCCCGCCGAACTCGTCACGGTCGTCTCCAGCCTCGCCAGCCGGTAACCCGTTCCCGCCCCCATTCCAACCCTCCACCCGTTACAATAAATGTCCCAGGTGGGACATTTATTGTAACGGGTGGAGGGTGGATGGGCGGTGGGGGTAAATGTTTTTCTGGGGGTGCACGCGGGATGATTGGGAGATGCGAAAGGGGTTTTGACGAGCCCATGGACCTCATTCCCCGCATTCCTACCGCAACGTATCGGCTGCAGTTTCACGCGGACTTCACCTTCCGGGATGCCCTCGCCATCGTCGAATACCTTGATGAATTGGGAATCAGTGACATTTACACCTCCCCGTATTTTCAGGCCCCTCCGGAAAGCACGCATGGTTATGATGTCACCAACCACAACCGCATCAATCCAGCCATCGGAGACCTAGGCGACTTCCGCACATTGTCCTCCGCCTTGCGCGATCGCGGAATGGGGCAGATCCTTGATTTCGTTCCCAATCACATGGGCATTGGCGAATCCCTCAATCAGTGGTGGATGGAGGTCCTCGAGGAGGGCCTCGCCTCCCCCTACGCGCAGTATTTCGACATCGATTGGCATCCGGGAAAAGCAGCTCTCGCAGATCGTGTGATGCTTCCCATCCTCGGAGAACGCTACGGGTGTGTGCTGGAGAAAGGAGAATTGACCTTACGTCTGGAAAACGGGTCTTTCCAACTGTGTTACTTCCACACCCGCCTGCCATTGCGGTTGCGATCTTATGCATTTATTCTGGACAAGGCGGCGACCCGACTGCCGGGGAAGCTCGCGGTCGAATTAAGAAAGGTCTCGGGACTTTTTCAGGACGCGGGTTCCAAAACCCTCGCGAAAAGTCGTCTGCGAGAGCTTGCGGAAGTTCATCCGGAAACGACCGCCGCTATTGAGCAAACCCTCCGAGAATTGGAGGGTGAGCCGGGCGTGGCCCGGAGCTTCGACGAATTGCACACGCTTTTGGAGCAGCAAGTTTATCGGCTCGGTTATTGGAAGGTTGCAGCGGGGGAGATCAATTATCGTCGCTTTTTTGATATTAATTCCCTCGCCGCAATCCGGGTGGAAATCCCCGAAGTATTCGACGCAGCCCATCGCCTCGTCTTCGAATTGCTCGCCAGAGGCGACGTAACGGGCCTGCGGATTGACCATATCGACGGGCTTTGGGATCCGCAGGACTATCTCAGGCGTCTGCAAGATCGCTACGCCGAAATGTGCGGGACCACCAACCCTCAGGGGCTTTATCTCCTCGTGGAAAAAATTCTGGAAATGACCGGAGAAACGCTCCCGGCAAACTGGCCAGTTCACGGGACGACGGGATACGAATTTGCCAACCAGGTTGTGCAATGTTTTACCGATGCCTCAGCGGAAAAACGGCTCTCAAAATTTTACGCGCAATTCACCGACACCCCTCTGAGCTTCGCCGATCTGGCGTACGAGAAGAAGAGGCAAACCCTGCAAAGCGCGCTGGGGAGCGAGATGGCGGCGTTGGGACGCATGCTTGATGAAATCTCGGAAATGCACCGCCAGTTTCGCGATTACACGCTCAGCATGCTGACCAATGCCGTGCGCGAGGTCATGGCCTGCTTTCCCGTCTATCGGACATACGCCAGCGGGGACCGACCACAAACGGGAGAGGAAGAAAAGCAGGTTTTGCGCGCAATTTCCGCAGCGAGACGCCGGAACCCCGCGATGGAAAAAGCCATCTTCGATTTCCTCCGCGCCGTGTTGCTGCTTAGGTTACCCGGAGGCCTCACCGAAGCGCAAAGGCAGATCCATTTTCGCTTCGTGCAGAAGTTTCAACAGTGCAGCGGTCCGGTGATGGCCAAAGGCGTGGAAGACACCGCGTTTTACCTTTTCAACCGACTTTCCGCTCTTAACGAGGTGGGAGGAAATCCGGGAATGTTTGGCATTCCCATCAAATCCTTCCATGCCCGGAACAGCGCTCGGCAGTCCTTGTCACCCCACACTCTCCTCGCGACCACCACGCATGATACCAAACGCAGCGAGGATGTGCGGATGAGGCTAGCCGCCATTTCCGAGATGTCCGGCGAGTGGCGCAAAGCGGTCAAACGGTGGAGTAAACTTAACCGAAAACACCTCACTCCAATAGGAACCGAATTGGCCCCCTCCCCCAATGAGGAATATCTGCTCTATCAAACCCTTCTGGGCGCGTGGCCCATCGACTCCCCGGTGGACGAAGAGTTCGTCAAACGTATCCAAGCCTATATGACCAAGGCCCTCAAGGAGGGAAAGGTGAATAGCAGCTGGACCTCGCCGGTCGAGGAATGGGAGAACGCGACGACATCTTTTGTGCAGCAAATTCTGGACGAGAATCTCAGCAGACCTTTTCGCGAGGACCTCACCCGTTACGCGTCGAGGATTTCCCTCTTAGGCATGTTAAACTCCCTTTCCCAAACCGTGCTCAAATGCACGACTCCAGGTGTGCCGGATATTTATCAAGGAACAGAAATTTGGGACCTGAGTCTGGTCGATCCGGACAACCGGCGTCCGGTGGACTATGCACAACGTCGAGAACTTCTGAAGTCCTTACCCGGCGCCAACGTCACTGGCCTGCTGGCAGACTGGCCTTCAGGTCGGATTAAACTGCACTTTCTTCACACTCTCCTCCGCTTTCGCCGGGAGAATTCCGTCTTTTTCCGCGAGGCCGACTATCAACCGCTCAAAGTCACAGGAAAATTTCAAAAGCACATCATCGCGTTCGCCCGCACGCTCGGCCGTGAGCGGCTTGTCGTGATTGTTCCCCGGCTTTGCGGAACGTTTGCCGGCATCCCCACGGGCGAAGTCTGGGAGGACACAAGTGTCGCGGACCCGGACGGGGGTTACGAGCTTCTTTCGCGCCGTACCTTGCCCGGCGCGGCACCTTCAATCCGGGTTTGCGAAGCGCTGGCGATCCTTCCAGCCTGCGTTCTCCATGGGTCGAAATGAAAAGGCCCGCCCCGGGATTGCCGGAGCGGGCCACGTTAACGGTGCAGTAGATTCAGTCGTCGATCACGGTGGTTCTTTCCACTGTGGTGGAAGAGGGTGCGATCATTCCTGAGGAGCGGGTGGTCCGGGTGGTGGTCGTGCGATCATCATCATCGTCATCCCCAAAACTCACACACCCGCTCATCGTTGAGGTGGCGAGGATACCGAGTACGGCCAGTGTCAGATTAAGTGTTTTCATAATATTAGGTGTTTTCATCAAGAAATCGGCATTCCCGGGTCGCTCGGATGTATGGAAGCCCCGGGAATTTCGTCCTCGTTGCCACCTTCAATTTTCACCGTGACCGTCATCCCCAGATAGGGATCGCCCTTTCCCGAAAAGGATCCACTGACGGGCATCACTCCGCGCGGGTGCGAACTTACGCCTGTCACGATATGTTTGAAGGAGGTTCCTTCGCCCAATGTCGGGTCATAGCCATACCATCCGTGATCGGGAAAATAGACCTCGGTCCACGCGTGAGTAGCCGCCACGCCGGCGGCGGATGCGGCACTGTCGAGGTATCCACTGGCAAACCGTGCAGCCACCCCTGCCGCACGCGCGGCCTCGAGGAGAAGTGTCGCCATATCCCGGCAGGAACCGGAGGAGAGTCGGAGTGTTTCCAGAGGAGTCTGCACGCCACGGTCCTCCCTGCGACGGTATCGAATGTTGCGGTAAATCCACATTCCCATGCCTTGGACCAAAGACACCACATCGCTTCCATTCAAAGGCGCGAATCGTTCCCGCACCCACTGACCAAGGTCCGATGATTCTTCGGGAAAGACAGAGGTGAGGTATCCCGAGGCGACCGGATTCTCCAATGCGGAGTATGCGACGGGAAACGGCACCGGCAGAGCCCCGAGTTGAATGGGACCAGGGCGAAATTTCCCCCGGACTATCGTCACATCGTTGCGAAATTCCAGAAGCTTCGCGCTTTCGGTGAACATCACCTCGGCGATGGAATTGCCAAACAAATCCCGATGCCAACTCACCCGGGATGCGGGGCGAATCCGCAAATCCTGTTCAAGCACCTGGAGGTCATGTCCTTCGCGAGGTCGGACGACGAGATGGTGGGGCCCGAAGGAAACCGGTTCGCTGTAGCGATAAGTTGTCGTGTGAATGATACGCCGACGGTTCACGTCGGTCCAGCCTCCAGGGAGATTGCCGACCTGCGAAGCTCCTCTTCCTGCAAGGGCTGAAACTCAGCGTCGACACACTCGCAGCGGATATCCTGCTTCCCGGATCTTGCGATCCCAAAAATCGTGCAAACGGAGACGTCGGCCGCATCGCGTCCCGAAGCAATGCGCACCAATCCATTGGGAGGGGCAAGGCGCGTGGCATCAAACAAAATCCAATAGCCCCCTATGAACGCTTCGAAGCAGGCGTGAAAATCCGGTGGGTTTAACTGATGTGCATACCCCGTAAAATATCGCGCCGGGATCGTCAGGGCACGGCAGAGAGCGATGCCGAGGTGCGCAAAATCGCGGCAGACCCCAGCGCATTCCATGGGCGTGTCATAAGCCGATGTCGCAGAAGTCGTCGAACCGGGCACATATTCGACGTTCTCATGAATCCACTCCGTGATCTTCAGGACTTGGTCATAAGCATCGGAAATGCTGCCAAATTTCTGCCAGGCAAACCGCCCGAGCTTGTCGGATTGACAATACCGGCTCGGGAGCAAATACGGCAACTGCGCGTGGTGCAAATGGGCGGGTGACACTTTGCGCAGGGTGTCAGGATCAAAAAGGTAAAAGTCCCGCTCCACCTCTGCCTGGTAACGGACAATCAGCTCCTTGCCTTCCGAAACCTTCACCCGGTCGAACCGGTTGCCATCGGGCTCGGTGATCACCAACTCCGTGCCCGACCGCGGAGAGAGGGTGAGTTTTTCGTGGACGACACGTTGGTAATTGGAGACGCGAGGACGAATATTAAAGAGCAGATTCACCGGAGGCCGGATCTCGTATTCGATCTGGCACGACACGTGGAATTTCATCGTCGGCTCAAATTTGATTCGGCAGCGTCGGGATCAGCGAACTCTCACGGGAGCTAAAACAAAAACCCGCGGGGGGAACCTGCTTCAGGCGCTTTTCTTCATCACCGTGGCGATGGTAATACCCGCCCCAGCGAGCAGGATGACGGTGCCGACAATGGGAGAAATCGGCAGCCGCTCCTTCTTTTCCGCAACAGCTTCGATCGGACCGATATCCAAAACCTTTTCCTGTCTGGTGAAGGTAATATAGGGCAAGGCGAGAGTGAGGAGACCGACGACGATAAGGACGATGCCAAGGATACGCATGATAACGGGATTTTGTTCAAAATCGCGGGTGCGCCCTTTTCCGCGTGTATCAAGTTGCCGGGTTTCGGAAAGATGCCGCCGCCGGGAAGCAGGCCCTGGCACCTCCGATTGCCGGGGGATTCTGGGTAAAAATTGCGCCATAATTGCTCTTGGCGTGATTTTTGCTCTTCCCATCGCGCCCATATTCCTAAAAACGATACCACCATGAGCGAATTTCACTCCGCCCTCGATACGTCCGTCTCCGGCCTTAAAGCCCTCATCCAGAATCAGCTCAAATTCAGCCAGTCCCGCGATTCCTCGACTGCCACAAAACGCGACTGGTGGCTGGCCACCTCAAAGGCGGTGCAGGCGGTCATCGTCGAGCGCATGTTGGCAACCCAGGCGGTCTACCACAACGAGAACGTCAAGCGGGTCTATTACCTCTCCCTGGAGTTTCTGATGGGCCGGCTTTTTTCCAACAGTCTTTATAGTGCCGGGGTCTTCGACGACATGGTCCATGCCCTAGAGGAACTCGGGCTCGATTACGAGGAACTGCGCAAGGAGGAATACGATATGGCCCTGGGCAACGGTGGCTTGGGACGCCTCGCGGCCTGTTTCCTGGACTCTCTGGCCACCCTCGACCTGCCGGCCGTCGGCTACGGCATTCATTACCAATACGGCCTCTTCAAGCAGGAGTTCCGCAATGGCTACCAGGTCGAGTTGCCCGACGCCTGGATGCAGTACGGCACGCCGTGGGAAATCGTCCGCTACGAACACTCGATGGAGATCCAGGTTTACGGCCACGTCGAGAACGTCTTCGACGACCGGGGCAACTATGTTCCACGCTGGACCGGCTGGAAAAAACTCCTCGGAATCCCCTACGACATCCCGATTCCCGGGTACGGCACCAATACGGTAAACTACCTCCGCCTTTGGGAGTCCCGCGCGACCGAGGAGTTCGACTTCGACGCCTTTAACCGCGGCGGCTACGAGGAGGCCGTCCGGCAGAAAAACAACAGCGAAACCATTTCCAAGGTCCTGTATCCGAATGACAAAACCGAGATCGGCAAGGAGCTTCGTTTGCTCCAGCAGTACTTCTTTGTGGCGTGTTCGCTCAAGGACATCATCCGTCGGTTCCTCAAGACCAACGAGGATTGGGCCGAATTTCCGGAGAAGGTCGCCATCCAGCTCAATGACACCCATCCCGCCATCGCCGTGGTCGAACTCCAACGCATCCTGCATGATGAGTACGGCATGACTTGGGACACCGCCTGGGGCATCGTGACCAAGGTTTTTGCCTACACCAACCACACCCTTCTGCCCGAGGCGCTCGAAAAGTGGAGCGTCGGGCTGTTTCAAAAGGTCATCCCTCGTCACCTCCAGATCATTTTCGAGATCAACAAACGTTTTATGGACGAGGTCGAGGCTAAGTGGCCCGGCGACACGCATAAAAAACAAATCCTTTCCCTTATTGAGGAGGGCTCGACCCAGATGGTCCGCATGGCCCACCTCTCGGTTGTCGGCGGTCATTCTGTCAATGGCGTTGCCGCCCTTCACACCCAACTCCTGAAGAGCGACCTCTTCCCTGAGTTCGACACGCTGTATCCGGGTAAATTCAACAACAAGACCAACGGCATTACTCCGCGCCGCTGGCTCCTAGCCTGCAATCCCCGCCTCTCCGACCTCATCACCTCGAAAATTGGTCATGGCTGGGAACGCGACCTCGACAAACTCCGCGGCCTGGAAGCCTACGCGGACGACCCGCAGTTCCAGAAAGATTTCATGGCGATCAAGCTCCAAAACAAGATCGACCTAGCCCGTATCATCAAGGACACCTGCGGCGTCGAGGTCAATCCGGCCGCGCTTTTCGACGTTCAGATCAAACGTCTGCACGAATACAAGCGCCAGCACCTCAACCTGCTACACATCCTCGCCCTGTACCGTCGGCTCCTGCAAAATCCCGGGATGGACATCACCCCACGGGTGTTCATCTTTGCCGCCAAGGCGGCGCCCGGGTACGACCTCGCCAAATGCATCATCAAGGCGATCAATGCCGTCGGAAAAATGATCAACGCCGACAAACGTATTGAGGATAAACTGAAGGTGGTCTTCCTGCCAAACTACCGCGTTTCCCTCGCCCAGCGCATTGTCCCGGCCGCCGATCTTTCCGAACAGATCTCCACCGCCGGCAAGGAAGCCTCGGGTACCGGCAACATGAAACTTTCGCTTAACGGCGCGCTCACCATCGGCACGCTGGACGGGGCCAACGTCGAGATCATGGAGGAAGTCGGCGCGGAGAACATCTTCATCTTTGGCATGACCGTCGATGAAGTCGCCGCGCTCTGGAAACGGGGTTACAACCCCCAGGAATTTCTCAAGGCGGACGAAGAGCTTCGCGCCGTGGTCGACTGGGTGGGCTCGAATTATTTCACCGCCGACGAACCTCCCGGCGTCCTGAACATGCTCCGGGACAACCTCACCTACAGCGACCCGTTCCTTTGCCTGCCGGACTTTGCTTCCTACAGCGAGGCCCAGAAAAAAGTGGATCTCGCCTTCCGCGATCAGTCCAAGTGGGCCCGGATGGCGATTTTGAACACCGCCCGGATGGGCAAGTTCTCCAGCGATCGCACCATCAGCGAATACGCTCGCGAGATTTGGAAACTCGATCCGGTGAAGGTGTAGCGGCCGGTCTGCCACTCACGAAGCCTGCCCCGCCCGACCGCCGGGCGGGATCGGCTCGATGAAAATCCTCCGGGTCAAAGTTAAACCCAATGCGCGGGAGCACACCCTCACGGAAGGTGAGGATGGGATCTGGCTGGCCCGGCTGAAATCCCCGCCCGTGGACGGCAAAGCCAACCAGGAGTTGGTCGAACTGATCGCCGCGCATTTTGGCTGTGCAAAATCCGCCGTGGAGATCAAAAGCGGCGCGTCGAGTCGGCTCAAAATGGTCAGGATCCTCTAACCTTGCGAAGCCCCGACGGCTTCATGTCCCCGACCCCGGCCGGACCAACAAAATCATTGTCGCCGCCGATTTCGTTTTGCCGCCTCCGCCGTTTCCGCTAGCAAGGAATTCGCCATGTCCCAACAACCTCTCACCGGTCACGACTGCCCCGGGGACGCCTGCACGATTGTCATTTTTGGCGCCTCCGGAGATCTCACCAAGCGCAAGCTGCTTCCCGCGCTTTACAACCTCAAGGTTCTCAAGCTTCTCCCGCAGAACTTTGCCGTGATTGGGGTGGCCGTCAGTGATGGCAATGACGAGATGTACCGGCTGAAAATCACCGAGGACATCAAGGAATTCGCCACGCGTCCGGTGGACGACAAGGAATGGGACGACTTCGCCCGCCGCAGTTATTACATCCAGGGCGATTTCAACAGCATCGACACCTTCAAACACCTCTCGGCGAAAATTGCCGACGCGCAGAAAACCTGGAACCTTCCCGGCAACGTCCTGTTTTACCTCGCGGTCGCGCCCTCGTTTTTTGCAAAGGTGGTCGAGCAACTCGACACTGTGGGTCTGACCAAGGAGGAAGCGGGGATCTGGAGAAGGGTCATTATTGAAAAGCCCTTCGGCCATGATCTGGCCAGCGCCCGTCAGCTTAACGCGGACCTGACCTCGCACATCTCGGAATCGCAGATCTATCGTATTGATCACTATCTGGGCAAAGAGACCGTGCAAAACATCATGGTCTTCCGTTTCGGCAACAGCATCTTTGAGCCCATCTGGAACCGTCGCTATATCGAATACGTCCAGATCACCGTCGCGGAAGAGCTCGGGGTGGAGCTACGCGGCGGTTATTACGACCATTCGGGCGTGATGCGCGACATGGTGCAGAATCACATTCTTT
This sequence comes from Terrimicrobiaceae bacterium, assembly GCA_041752695.1. Lineage (GTDB taxonomy): Bacteria > Verrucomicrobiota > Verrucomicrobiia > Chthoniobacterales > Terrimicrobiaceae > CALCJD01. Next base: position 19,732 of record JBGSVZ010000038.1, on the reverse strand, counting down.
CCGTGCTCTCCCTTGTCGCAATGGAACCGCCCAGTTCCATCACCGGCGACAGCGTGCGGAACGAAAAGGTCAAGGTGCTCGAAGCCATCCGGCCGATGGAGCCCGAGGAGGTCATTGCCAACACCGTACGCGGACAATACGGCGCGGGGACAAGCGGTGGAAAGAACGTGCCCGGCTACCGCACTGAGCCCGACGTGAATCCCCACTCCAACACCGAGACCTTTGTCGCGATGAAGCTCGAGGTGGAAAACTGGCGCTGGGCGGAAGTCCCCTTCTATATTCGGAGCGGCAAACGCCTGGCGGCCCACACGACTCAGATCGTCATCGGGTTTCGCCGCGCCCCGCTCCTGCTCTTCGGTTCCGAGATTCAGGATAACGTCATGCCCAACCGGCTCGTCATCCACGTGCAGCCCGACGAAGGCATCACGTTGGACATCCACGCCAAGAAGCCCGGGCCCAGCATCAACGTGGCCAACGTGCCTCTCGACTTCAGCTATGCCGACTTCGGCGAGCACACGGCGGCCACAGGCTACGAAACGCTGCTCTACGATTGCATGGTGGGCGATACCACACTCTTTCACCGTTACGACAGCGTGGATGCTTCCTGGCGCATTGTGAACCCGATCCTGGACGTCTGGCAGGCCCTGCCCGCCCGGGATTTCCCGAACTACGCCGCGGGCACCTGGGGCCCCGAAGCCGCCGATGCCCTCATCGCGAAGACGGGTCACGCGTGGCACCATTATCAACTGAAGGACCGCTGACGTCCTTGTGTTCCGGGAAGGGCCTTGCTTCCCGGGCCCTCCCCCATGCCTGACAAACCCTATATTATTCTCGCCGGTGACATCGGCGGTACCAAAAGCAATCTTGCGATCTTTCGGGTGGTCTCGGACACCCTCACGATGGAAAGCAACCAGCGTTTCTCCAGTTCGGCCTATCCCGGGCTGAATGCCATCCTGCGCGAGTTTTTGGAAAATGAAAATCGGGCTATTCTGGCGGCGTGCTTCGGTGTTCCCGGGCCGGTGAAGGATGGCCGGGCCCGCCCCACCAACCTTACCTGGGGCGTTGATGCCGCGGAGATTGCCGCAGAATTTTCCATCACCTACGTGAATATCCTCAACGATCTCGAAGCCAATGCGTATGGCATCGCGGAGCTGAAGGAGTCCGATTTTGCCGTGATTCAAAAAGGCGCGGCAGATGCGGAAGGCAATCGCTGCGTGGTTTCCCCGGGTACTGGTCTTGGCGAGGGAGGCCTTTTTTGGGACGGGAAAAAACATCGCGTCTGGGCCTGCGAAGGCGGACACGCGGACTTCGCCCCACGCAATACGCTAGAAATTGCCCTGCTCGAATACCTCATCAAACAATACGGTCACGTGAGCTATGAGCGAGTAGCCTCAGGGATGGGTATCGAAAATATCTACAAATTCCTCCGGGACACGGAACGCGGCAAAGAACTCCCGAAAGTTGCCGCCGAAATGAAAGAAGGGGACGTGGGCCTGGTCATTTCGCGGCACGCCGAGCTCGGGGACTGCCCAATGTGTGTGCAGACCGTGGAAATTTTCCTGTCCTGCCTGGGGGCGGAAGCGGGGAACATGGCGCTCAAATCCATGGCCACCGGGGGAGTTTATCTGGGCGGTGGCATCCCCGCCAAGATGCTCTCCCAAATCAAAAGCGTCGGATTCACCCATGCCTTCAATGACAAAGGCCGGCTTTCCGGACTCCTCCAAACCATGCCCGTGAAGGTGATCCTCAACGACCAGGCGGCCCTGCTCGGCGCCGCCCGTTACGCGCTAGACGGAACGACCAAATAGTCAGCGTTCAACCACCCGCAGGACGACCGGATGGTCGGCCGAGGCGGTCAAATCGTGTTCAAACAGTTCGCGGGAAACCGCCCGCTTGATCGCATCGAGCGAACGGTGTTTCCGCGCCAGCACCTGCCGCAGCGGCACAAGGGTTCCCGGTCCGCCTCCCGCTTCGAAACGCAGGCTCGCCGTCAACAACCGCCGCAGCCGGTAAAAGGGCAGATAGTGTCCGTCCTCCAAACGCTCGCGACACGCCAGAAATACCTCCAGCGTGTGATCCCAATCCTTCCCCTCCAGGAGCCCGCCACGCAATTCCAAGAGCAAGTCCCAAGAGGAGCAAGGCGTTCCCGGGAAAAGCTCCTCCACAATCCTCATGGCATCCTCACGCCATGTCTTTCCGCCCGCAGGCAACTTAACAACAACAGACATTTGTCCTCACGATAAGCGGATGAGATTCATTCGCAAGAGAAGGTTGTAAAATTTCAGGTTTCGCGTCTGCGGCAAAGGAACGCCCCTTGAGGGGGATGCATCAGGCGAACATTCGCCGCGTGATCCTTCCCCCGCCGAGTTTAAGAGTTCTTCAGAAAACTACGGAGCATCCAGAGAGTCTTTTGATGGGTCTGAATTCGACCGATCACGAGATCCTGGGTTTCCAGGTCATTGGCCTCTCCCGCGGACTCGCGGAGGACCATGGCGTTGGCGACGAGGATTTCATGAGCGTCGATGAGATGAGCCACAAAATCCTTGGCGGGGGTAACTTCGACCGCCAGTTCCTCAATCCGCGTGGCGCTGGCCAGCGTCTTCAGTCCGCCGGGAGCAAGCACGTCAAGGGCGCGAAGGCGCTCGGCGACTTCGTCAATCGCGGTAAAAAGTTCCTCGTATTGCGCCTGGAAGGCTATGTGCAGCTGGAAAAAATCCGGACCTTCGACGTTCCAATGCGCGAGGTGGGTTTGGCCCATGAGGGCGTAAGAATCGGCCAGCAACGTTTGCAGGCCTTCCACGACGGCGTTCGTGTTTTGTTTGGTAGCGATTTGTGTGCTCATAGGAATGATGGTGTCGGAGAAAAGACTAGCCCCGCCCTGCCACTTGCGCAACCTGGCATTCTCCGCTCTGTTGGAGAGGTTCATGGCCAAAACCCTCTGCGACTGGAGCAAACGCGATCTGGAAAAACATCCGGAAAAACTGCGCGAACTCGTTTGCGACCCCCGGTTTTACTGCCGCAAATGTGCACGGGTGGCCCATGGCACAAAAGTGCTGTGCAAACCCCGCCGACTCCCTGTCGAAAGCCGGAAGACGGGATTGGATTGACGCACCGCATGTTATCCTTTCCTTTGTCCCCATGGCCTACGTCTTTCTTTTAAACACCCACAATATCCTCCGCTGGTTGGTCATTCTGTCCTCTCTGTGGGCGCTGTACCGGGTTTGGAGCGGGCTGGTGTCCCGCTCAGAATGGGCCAAACAGGACCGGATGTCTGGGGTGATCTTCACCAGCCTGCTCAATCTTCAACTCGTCATCGGGCTCCTCCTGCTGTTCACCGGACCAATGAAAGCGGCCTTCTCCAACATGTCCGCCACGATGAAAGACCCGGTGATGCGCTTTTTTGCGGTCGAGCACCCGTTCATGATGATCCTCGCCGTGATTGTCGCCCAGGCGGGTTTTTCCTTGTCGAAAAGAGCAGGGACCGACCGGGCAAAATTTTTGCGGGCCGCGATCTGTTACACGGTGGCCACGATCCTGATTTTTGCCAGTATCCCGTGGCCGTTCATGAAGGCGGCCCGCCCTCTCCTGCCTTCGTTTTTAGGCTAAGATTGTTCGTTGAACCCGACGAATTCCGGGGTAGATTTTCCGCATGAGAACAAAAATTTTGCTCCTGGTCGGAATGCTGATCGTCGGAACTCTCGGTGCCTCGCACGCAGGAGGAGCTGCCGGTGTTCGCTGGGGTGGTGGTGCGGCGGGCGTCCGCAGGGGTGGTGGGGGCGGTGGAGCCGTCGGGGTCCGCTGGAATGGCGGAGGCGGCCGTTATTGGGGCGGGGGTCGCGCCTATTGCGCGCCACGGTATTATGCGCCCCGGGCGTACGGATGGGGTTGGGGATGGCGGCGTCCGGTCGTCGGCATTCGGGTCGTCACGCCCGCTCCTGTTCTGACCACAGCGTTCGTAGCAGGTGGCTCGAGGTCAGTTGCTTCCGGCTCGGTTGTGGCCTCAGCCCAGGAAGAACTGGCGGCGCTGGGTTATTATGACGGCGCGATTGACGGGGCTTTCGGTCCCATGACAAGCACGGCCCTGCAGCGTTACCAACAGGATAATGGACTCGCGGTGACGGGACGGCTGGATCGAAATACCCGGGCTAGTTTGGGGCTCTGATCCGGTTCCTAAAGGAAAGACGCAGGCACGATCCACGGGCCGACTTGGCAACCAGGCGCGTTCAGCAGGGACCAGTGCATCGTGTGCAAAGTCCGGGAAGACCTGCCAAGTTAGGCGAAACTGGAGGTAAAGCTTGACCAAAGCTGGGGCGGAAAGATACGAAACCGGTTGGAGTGAAAACTGGTTACGCGTCTCTTGTCCTCTTGGCAGTTTCTTTACTTTCGCCTTTGCCAGCCACCGCGGTGTTTATCCAAAACTCTACAGGCCTCAGCAACCCAGACACCCTTTTGACATTTGATGAGGTTGTCCAGGGCGACAATACCCCTTTGACCACGGAGTACAGCGCCTTTGGAGTGACATTTACGAATATTTTCTACAACTCAGGCGGAAATTCAGCCGTCGGAGGTAATGTGGGGGCTCCTCACATCGGGAATTTTCAGGCCGGCGGTTTTCAGTCCGCCAGTTTTTCCTTCAATTTCACAACTCCCGTCGAGGAAGCCGCCTTTGCTTTCGCCAGCAGCTTCAACGGCACCGCGACTTTCACTGCGCTGCTCAACGGATCGCAGGTCGATACGGGGATTGGCCCTATCGGCGTTGGAGGGAACGATTTTTATGGGTTCCAAGGAGTCACTTTCGATCAACTGTCCGTAGTTTATTCCGGCCTTGGCAACAACGCGGCAGTTTTCGACAGCTTGCAGTTCACGCCCGTTCCTGAACCGAGCACGTTGCTCGCGACCGGCGCCGGTGTTACCGCGTTGTTCGCCTTCAAGCGGCGGAGATCGCCATCCGTCCACTGATTTTTCCGCTTGCCTCGGGCAAGAATGGCACGCTTTCCCCAGCTGCTGGATCTGGAAAAAATAGTTAATGTTGCGCGCGTTGCGCCTTGAGAAGGGCTAGCATCGCTGAATTGATCTTATCCAACTCCGGGCGCAGGTGGCGCCGCAGATCCCAAGGCGGATAGGCCGGAAGAGGGGCTCCCCTTCGCCAGGAACGGATCAAGTTTTCTTGCACCTGCCGGGACGCTCGGATTTGTGCCTTGAAAAAAACCTCCACCTCTCCGGACGGCAATCCCAGTTGCTCGCCTTGGTGGACCAGCGAAGCCAGCATCTCCGCCTCGCGTTTGGGGTCCGAAACGGGCAGGCCATTTTGGAACTTCACCCAAGCAACCCGCCGGGCGATTTCCAGGCGGCGGGCCATCAACTCCGCCATTTGCGGCTCCCCGGTGGTCGGGGAAAATGTCTTTTCTTCTGTCGGGCTTGCACAGCCTGCGATGAGAACGGTAAATGCTAAGGCCATTCCGCCCACGACTGTGAGGACGGAATTATTCCTCGGCATCCTTAACGTCCTTTTTCCGAAACGCCAGGGAGGCGATCACGGACACCGCCAGCATGGAAACCACGACCACGAGCGACTGTTCCGTCTGAATCTTATAGGGGGTGCCGGAAAGAATCATTTTCACCCCGATAAACACCAAGATCGCGGACAGACCGTAATGGAGGTAGCGAAAAAGTTTGAGAATCCCCGCCAGCGCGAAATACAAAGCGCGCAGACCCAGAATGGCAAAGACGTTGGAAGTGAAAACCACAAACCGATCCTGCGTGATGGCGACCACGGCCGGAATGGAATCCACCGCAAAAATCAGATCCGTTGTCTCGATGGCAATGAGCACCACCGCCAGCGGGGTGGCCCAGGTGCGGCCATCGATTTTCACAAAAAAACTCTGCCCGTGGAATTCGGGAGTCACCGGCACGAGGCGGCGGAAGAGGCGAAGTAGCGGATTGTTGGAGGGATCGACGTCGTCTTTATCGTCTTTGATCATCTTGATGCCGCCGTAAATCAGGATCGCGGCAAAAATGTAGATCACCCAATGGAAACGTTCCAAAAGCGCCGTGGCCGCAAAAATCATCACGGCGCGCATGATCAGCGCACCCAAAATTCCCCAGAAGAGCACACGGTGCTGATAAGCCGGGGGGACCCGAAAATACCCGAAGACCAGCGCGAACACAAAAACGTTGTCCACGCTCAGGGCAATTTCCACGATGTAGCAGGTGAGGAACTCGATGCCCGCTTTCTTACTCAGTTCGGGGGAGTCATATCCCCCCATCCAGCCGAGATAGATCGCCAGACAGAAGAGTAGGGCCAGGAAAACGCGCAGCGCGGTGGACTGCAACGCCTCTGCCAACTTCACTTCATGGGCCTTGCGTTGAAACAGTCCCAAATCCGTGGCCAGGAGAACCGCCACCACACCAAGAAATAATGCCCACCAATACCATTCCATAATCAATTCGCCTCAGGCCTGGAGTCTCAGACGCACCGTGCGTCGAGGTTGGTGCACCGCCCCGGGCTCGAACCGGGAACCAAAAGATTAAGAGTCTTCTGCTCTACCATTGAGCTAGCGATGCGTTCTCCATTGGAAGGGGCGGCGAATAAACACCACCGGGCTTCGTTTGGCAAGCCCCTCGGGAGAAAATTCAGGCGGTATTTTTTTCGATGAGTTTTTCGAGCGAATCGATTCGGATCGGTTTGCAGAAAAAATCATCCATCCCCGCTTCGAAACACCTCTCCCGATCGCCCTCGCCGGCATTGGCCGTGAGGGCGGAAATCGGCGTCCGCCGGGGTGCGCCGGAACGTTTTTCAATCTCGCGAATCTTGCGGGTGGTTTCTATCCCGTCCATGCCCGGCATCTGCAGGTCCATGATGATGAGATCGAACTGGTCCTCCTGGAACGCGTGAATCGCCTGGCTACCCGACTCCACCAACTGAGCCTCCGCACCCACCTTTTGGATCATCCTCATGATCAGCTTCCGATTGATCGAGTCGTCGTCGACCACCAGGATCCGCGGTTTTTTCTCCTCCGCCCGACCCTGTCGGGACACGGGAGCGGGCTGGAGTGCCGGGAAATCCGGGACGCGGACGGGAAGGGAAAAGTAAAAATCCGAGCCCTTTTCGGGTGCGGTGCGCACACCAATTTCTCCGCCCATCGTTTCGACCAGGCGGCGGCAAATGGATAAGCCGAGACCGGTGCCGCCGTATCTCCGACTCGTGCCGGCATCCACCTGACTAAACGGTTTGAACAGTCGGTCGATCATCTCCGGAGCGACCCCGGTGCCGCTGTCCACCACGTGGAATACCAGCATATCTCCCTGCGTCCCGGTTTCCCGTTCCACCTTGATGAGGATGAAGCCTTCGTCGGTAAATTTCACCGCATTGCCGATCAGATTCACGAGAATCTGGCGCAACCGCACGTCGTCCCCCATGATCTGCGGAGGCACATCAGCACCGATCCGGGCCACGAGTTCGAGCTTACGATCTCCAATGGCCATGACGAAAAGCTGACTCACCTGGGTGATCAACTCCTTGATCGCCACGGGAGCCGTCTTCATGTTGAGCACCTCGTTCTCCATGTGGGAGTAGTCGAGAATATCCTCCAGGATGCGAAGAAGAGCCTCGCCGCTCAGTCGAAGGGTGGAAACATAGTCCTGTTGTTCCTCATCGAGATTGGTGCGTTCGAGCAGGGAGGCAAATCCGAGGAGCCCGTTCATGGGTGTCCGGATCTCGTGCCCCATCATGGTGAGGAATTGACTCTTCGTGCGATTGGCCACGTCGGCGGCGTCTTTAGCCAGCCGCAGGTCATGCATCGTGAGCTTCTCCCCAGTGATGTCGGTGAAGGTCATGACCACCCCGTCGTCCAGCCGCACGACCACAATGCGAAACCAGCGCGTTCCCAATGCGCCGCATTCCGTGCTCTGCTCCGTTTCGTATCGTGCGCCAGTGGCCACCACCTCGGTGCAACGCGCAAAAAAATCCGGCGAGAAAAACAGCGGAAATTCTTTACCCTTCGCGGCCTCCTTCCGATCGAAGGTCTTTAAAATATGCACCGCAGCAGGATTGGAGAAGACGGTTTTGAAATCGCGGATATCGCCCTGGGAATCCCGGGAGGCCTCTCCGGCAACAATTCCATAGACGCAGGTGTCCGTAATGCTCTGGAGCAGCGCCCTGGCCTGCTCTCGGGCGTGAGCCGCCTCTTTTTTCTGCTCGCGGTCTGTCACCACGAGATAGGTCAGCGGAATGAACAGGCACAAGGCCAGTATCCCCCATCCCAACACCGGAGCCGTCGCTTCGCGTTCCCGGGCGGCAATGACGGTCGGAGACTCCGTGGAAAAGATTTTCCAGCCTGGTTGGCGTCCTCCGAGGGCGGGCGCCAGGTCAGGCGCCAGGCCCACGCTGCTGAAAACCACCAAACCCTCCCGCGAAAATGACGTGCCCGAAGGATTCCCCGCGATCTCAGGCCAGGCCGCCGGGAAGACCGTTTCGACCGTATCCATCCCTGCAACAGCATCCCCTCCTGGCCCCTTCACCCACTTGCCATCCGCCGTTGCAATAAAGGTGTTGCTGCGAAAATAGTCGTCCGTGCGCGCGGCAGTTTGAAAAAGATTTTCCGCCAGAAAATCCAGGACAACATAGCCCGCCACCTGGCGCCCCTGCTCCGATTGCAGCGCCGCGCCCACCCGAAGGATCGGTGTCCGAACTCCGTTACTGGCGCGACCTTCGCTCACCTTCCACTCCAGGTTGGAGAAGGAGACTTTGCCCGCAGGCAACGAAAAAAGTGTCGCCATCCAGGGTTCCTCCGCCAGGTCCCGCGGGGTTTCCGCTGTGGTGTCTCGAAAATAATAGCTGTCACCCCTCGCCCGAACCCGCTTGACGTTGATCAGTTCGCGACCTTCCGGGCTCACCAATCGAAGCTGATCAAAAGTCTGCCGGGACCGGGCAAAGTTCAGAAACTCCGTATGCATGGGCTCGTCCACGCTCTTCAAGCCATCGCCGAGTCCTTTCATCCGACTAGCGGCAATCTGTGCAAGGGCAGAAGCCGAACCCGCCAGCTCATTCAACTCCGACTTGAGCACATACCGTTGCTCGTTCACCGCGCGCTCCTGGGCGCGAACAAGCGAAGACCGCGCTTCCATCCGCAGACGCACATCAAGGAGCCACGCAAGCAGCACAATGACGACGCCAACGCTCGTCGCGATTACAACGGCTGCGGGGGAAAGGCGCCTCCACGATTTTCCTGCGGTGTCAGGCCTCTGCATCAATCCCTAACATAATCAGCATCCGGTTGTGAATTCAACCTTCTTTCTTGGGGCGACAACGCTCCATGCCTGCAGAAAATCCCTTGACGATCCCCTCCCTCTGCTCCATTTTCCCGTCGATCTTATCGAGAGTGGCAGAGGGACTGGCCCTGTGAAGCCACGGCAACCGGTTCGCGAAACGCAAGTTTCGCGGACGCCCAGGTGCCAAATCCAGCTTCGGTGCGCAAGTGCCGGGGACAGATGAGACGCGACAGTGCATCCTCGGCGGCCCGTCGTTTCTCCATCACCACTCTCGTGCGGAGAAATTTGAATCATGAACGAAGACCGCCCATTCTTTTCCAATCTGAAATGCCGTGAATGCGGACGCCTCTATCCAAAGCAGGCCATCCACATTTGCGAATTCGATTTCGGCCCTCTGGAAGCCGCCTACGACTACGACGCCATTAAGGCCAGCGTGAGTCGTCAAGCCATCGAATCCCGTCCGCAGACCATGTGGCGCTATCGGGAGTTCCTGCCCATCGATGGCGCCCCGACCGTTGGAGCCCAGGTCGGATTCACCCCGCTGGTGAAGGCGGACCGCCTCGCCAAGGTCCTCGGCGTGGACGAACTTTACATCAAAAACGACACGGTGAACTACCCCACCCTGTCCTTTAAGGATCGAGTGGTTTCCGTTGCCCTCAGCCGCGCCTGCGAGCTTGGTTTCAAAGTTGTCGCCTGCGCCTCCACGGGCAACCTGGCCAACTCCGTCGCGGCGAACGCGGCCGCCGCCGGTCTGCATAGCTACGTCCTTATCCCGGCGGATCTCGAACAAAGCAAGGTGCTGGGCTCACTTGTTTACGGCACCAATGTCATCGGCATCCACGGCCCCTACGATCAAGTAAATCGACTGTGCTCGGAAATCGCCGGCAAATACGGCTGGGGATTTGTGAACGTTAATCTCCGCCCCTACTACGCCGAGGGGTCCAAAACCCAGGGGTTTGAAATTGCCGAGCAATTGGGCTGGAAACTCCCGCGTCATACCGTGATCCCCATGGCCAGTGGCTCCCTCCTCACCAAAATCCATAAGGCCTATAACGAGTTGGTGCGTGTGGGTCTCATCGATGAACAGCCATTCACCGTGCATGGGGCCCAAGCTGCCGGGTGTTCCCCGATCAGCGCCGCTCTCAAAAAGGGAACGGACATGGTCAAACCCGTGCCCAATCCCCAAACCATCGTGAAGTCCCTTGCGATTGGGACTCCTGCCGATGGTTATTACGCCATCCGTGCCATGAAGGACACTGGCGGGTACGCCGAGGATTGCACCGATGAAGAAGTCATCGCTGGCATCCGACTCCTGGCGGAGCACGAAGGCATTTTTGCCGAGACCGCGGGAGGCGTCACCGTCGCCTGCGCACAAAAGCTGATCGCCTCGGGTCACATCCCGCGCGATGAAAGCATTGTCCTCAGCATCACCGGCCACGGACTCAAAACCTCCGAGGCCGTCACCGGTCACTGCGGCAGTCCCCGCCTCATCAACCCAAGTCTCCGAGAATTCGAAACCCTTCTGGCAGACGAACTCACCGCCGCCTGATTCCACCATTAACCAATCAAACCCATACCATGGCAACCGTACGCATCCCTACCCCACTCCGCAAACTGACCTCCGAACAGGAAGTCGTCGCCGCCAATGGCGAGACCATCGGTGATGTCCTCAAGAACCTCGATGTCACCTACCCCGGCATCGGCGAGCGCATTTACGACGAACAAGGCACCGTCCGACGCTTCGTGAATGTCTTCCTCAACGATGAGGATATCCGCTTCCTTCAAGAAAATGCGACACCCGTCAAAGACACGGACGAGATCAGCATCATTCCAGCCATCGCAGGAGGTTAGAAAAAGCCCCTTCCGGTTCCCACCAAAACCGGATAGGAGTAACAGGATGACCATCTCTGAAGAGCAAAAGGCGACGATTTTACGTTGGATAGAAGCTGGGGCCAACCTGCCGGAAATCCAGAAACGGCTCCGGGAGGAACTTGGAATTTCCCTGACCTATCTGGACACCCGGCTTCTCGCTGATGACCTCAAACTTGAGCTCAAGGAGCCGGAGAAACCTGCCGAGCCAGCAACCGATACCATTAAAGACGCGGCAGAAGCTGCTGCCGCGCCCGGCAAAATTGCGGTCACCATCGACCAAATCACACGCCCGGGGTCACTTGTCAGCGGACACGTCACATTCACCGATGGAGAAAAAGCCGAGTGGTATCTGGATCAGTCCGGGCGCCTTGGACTTAACCCCACCACTCCCGGTTATCGCCCCACCCAGGACGATGTTGCAGCTTTCCAAGTGGAACTCGAGAACGCTGCAAAATCCCAGGGTCTGTGATCTGATCCAGACCAGCCCAAGGCGTGCGTCAGCACCGCCCGGGTCTTGATCAGGAGGGAATCTGCTGATGGGATGGTGTGCGGCATGTTCTTAAGATGCGCTGTTTGGGGGAAGCGAAAACGTCAGCAGCAGACTCCCCGAGGAACAAGGTTCTTCCCTCAGCGTGAATCGAAGGCGGTGGATGTGGTCGGCCTCGCCGCTGTGTTCGTGAAAGGCACACATTTCTATTTCTGCCAGCCGAACTGTGCTGTCAGGGCAGAGCAAAACCCCGGCCTCAGAACCCGCGATCATGAGATCACCCGACGGCTGCACCACCGGGTCCCTGCAGATAATCAGGGACTCAAATTCTCCGGCTTCCTTTAACTCAAACGCATCTGTCACGGTGAGCCGCCCCGCCAACTTTTCGAACACAAACGTTCGTATTAATTTCAAACATCCCGCTTCAGCAGGGTAACACTTTGTGAGGTCCAACACATATTCGACCCGGTCATCTCCATGGGTGGCCAAAAGTACCTCGGCCGCATTCTCGGACCGCGGTGGCTGCTCGAACCCATTGACCAAGGGCACCGAGTGCCCAAGAGACCGGGCCTCAAGGGACGAATAACGCTCGGGACCAAAAAAGGCTTTATTATATTCAGGCGCACCGATTTCTCGAATCACCCGAACTCCATTCAGATTGAGCAGAAAGCTGCCGCAGTCATTGTGATTATGATGCTCCCCATTGTTTCCACCTTTGGCCGCAAACTCCCAGAGATTACCGTCAGCATCAGCACCTCTCGCCACCATCACAGCGAGGTCGGGCAGAAAGCTGTCCCTCGTCAATTCGGACCCGCTAGGAGGTAATTCCGGCGGGCAGGTCAGCAAGGTTCGCAGGAGATAGAAAACGTCCGTGCGTTCCCCCGGCCAATCCACCCCTTCAGAAACCAATCGGCGAAGATTTTCCTGTGCCGAGAGCAGGCAATCCTTTTCACGAAGACGGTCCGCCAAATAATAAAGGAGCGAATGACGCTGGCCGCCGGTCGGAACACAGTCAGAAAAATTCACGAGGTTGCCGCCGGCGAGCACCGTCCGCGGACCATACAGCGCGATTTCCCGGATGTGCGGATTCCCTTCAAATAAGGACAGCTCCCCCTGGGTGCGGGTCTCCAACTGTTCATTCAGCACAGAAAACCATCCAAACCCATACCCCCAATAACCCGGCCCTTCAGAACACCCACCATCTGCGGTAAAACCTCCCAAAAATTTCGGGAGCTTGAAACTCATCCGATGAAGAATCTTTGCCAGAAGCAAAGGATCGTCCACTTGGGAAAGAGCTGCTCCAACCACGCCCTGATGGCAAACCGCATTCCAATTGTGATCAGAATCAGGCCAGAAAAAATCCTGCTGAAGGTAGTTCTCAAAGATGGCGTGATGGAGTCGTTCACGGATCCGGCCCTGGAGGTCGGTCGGGATAATTTCTCCAAAAACATCCAGCATTTCAGCCATCAAGTTTGCTGTTTCAGCACAGAACAGATCAATCGTCATGGGCTCTTTCCCGGAGTGATCGTTGTCCTTCCAACCCGTGCTAGCGGGGAGAGCCCAGGACACTTCCTCAAAGATATCCCGGAATTTCTCCAAGAGATCTGCTTCGTGCTTCCCGCGAAGCGGGTCCTCAGAAGGAGAAACCAGCAACCAAACGGCCGATCGGGCCAACCGGCGCCGGCGCTCAAAATACACATTTTCAAACGGCAGCCTCCTCCCTGTTTTGTGGAAGTCGCCATAGAGCTCATCGGTGAGTTCCGGTAATGGCTCGCCACGTTCTCTGGCACACCATTCGTTGAGTGGGGCCAACAATTTTTTGGCCAGAGAATTTTTGGCAACGACGTTCCAGTCCTTCGTTCCAATCCGCGGGAGCAAAGGTTTTCGGGGATAACGGGATACGATCTCCACCAAATCCTCAAGACGGCATTGGGTTGTTAGAAGGTTCATGGCCGGGGGAAGAGGGGTCAGCAAACGTGATGGCGATCAATAATGCCATCAAAGGTTCATGGGCAAACGAAATTTGCAATGAAACGTCCCGACTTGAGATGGCACAGGACAGCAAAGAACCAGCCGATCTATGCCTTCAACGGGAATTGCGACATTCTGCACTGTCCTTGCAGAGACTCCCCTCTTTTCCTAGTTTGTCCCGATGAATGATTCCTCAGAACCTTCACGACATCAAGGCGAGCTCCCTGACCCGTTCCTGACTGAGGCGGGACATCGGGTTTCGACCAAGAGGGAATGGGCCACCCAAGCTGAATCCTGGCGTCATCTCATCGCCGACTTGGGGTATGGGGGTTTGCCTCCTCAGCCCACTGGGATCAAAATCGAAACTCTCTGTCATGGAGCAGCCAGAAATTTGCCGGGCAGACCGAAGATTCTCTCCTATCGCGTCCACTGCCTGGGCGGGAAAATACCTTTTTCTTTTTGTGCTCAGATCATTTGTCCCCAATCCGAAGAACCCTTGCCTGCGGTCATCTGTGGGGATGGTTGCTGGCGATATGTTTCTGATGAAGTGATCGCTCGGGTTCTGATGAGTGGCTGTGCCTTGGTGCTTTTTAACCGCACCGAGTTTGCGGAGGACCTGGCCTACGCAGGCGTTCCTGATAAAAACCAACGCAAGGGCGGTTTGTGGGACGCCTATCCTGAAGAAGGATTTGGCGCTGTTTCCGCGTGGGCCTGGGGTTACCACCGATGTGTGGACCTGCTGATGGCGCTTCCATTCATCGACCCCAAGCGTCTGGCCGTCACCGGTCATTCCCGGGGCAGCAAAACCGTGCTTGTCGCAGGTGCCACCGATGACCGAATCGCGCTAATCAATGATAATGCGTCTGGAGCTGGAGGCAGTGCGACCTTTCGTTATGTTGGCGCTGGGGGAGAAACCCTCGAGATATTGAAAGCATTCCCTTCATGGTTTGGAACGGGGCTTGTCCCCTACCTTGGCCGGGAGCAGGACATCCCCTATGATCAGCATTGCCTGCTGGCAACGATTGCGCCACGACCACTTCTGCTCACCTATGCGCTCAATGACCGTTGGTCGAATCCCGAGGGGATGATCCAGAGTGTGTGGGCAGCCAGGGAGGTGTATCGATTTCTTGGGGCCCCGGAAAATCTTGCCTTTCATCTGCGGGAGGGCGACCACGAACACGCGCTGGAGGACTGGAAGGCCTTTCTGGAATTTCTTTGCTGGCACTGGTTTCAGAAAGTTCCGACCACCGCCTTCAATCTCCATCCCTATCACCAACTGAAGCCCGCCTTTTTATGGACGGCTCCCGGGGAGGTCAGTTCATAAGATCCATTCAAAGAATGGTGACCTGGACACTGCTCTCGATGATCCCGGTGCTGATGGCGTAGCGGGTGATTCCTGCGGTGTCATGAATATCCAGTTTTTCCATGAGATGCTCCCGATGTTTTTCGACGGTTTTGATGCTGATTCCCAGATCTGCGGCGGTTTGTTTGTTGGGTTTGCCCTCGGCGATGAGTTGGAGGACTTCGATTTCCCGTGAAGTCAGCTTGGACGTGTTTTTTGAGGATTTGGGTAACCGGCCCCGGGATTTGGGGTCAAGGCGGGTCATTCGCCGGGAGACAGAACGGCTGAAGTAGGTTTCGCCTTTCATGATCCGCCGAATTGCATCACAGACCTCATGGGAGGAGTCCTGCTTGAGCACAAACCCAACAGCCCCTGACTGGCTCGCGCTTGCCACATAGGCGTCGTCGCTGTGCGCCGACAGGATCAGCACTTTGGTCCCGGGGACAACCTTCAGGAGTTGCCGGGTGGATTCCAAACCATTGAGTTCAGGCATCGCGATATCCATCAAAACAATATCCGGTCTGAGCAACTTGGCGGCTTCAATCGCCTTCCGCCCATTCTGGGCCTCCCCAACGATGTGAAAATCGGGTTCAAGCTCGAGCATTTTTCGAAATCCTTCGCGAACAAAAGTGTGATCTTCGACAAGCAGGATGTGTGTTTTTTTCATGGCGTTGTTGGGAGGATTGTCAAAGTGGCTTTTTTACGGTTTTCATGCGGTCTGCCTGTGCCAGGCACCTCTGCTCGATCCTTTAGAAACACTAACTCAGTGTTCCTGGTTTAACGAATGAGATTTAAGCCCAGTTTGGCATTCGTTCGACATGAGCTCAATGGGGTATTGGCCTGACTATTTCGCAGCTTCCGGAAAAGCGTTCAGGGAAGATGAAATGCCATCACTCGCCATCGCGGGCAGTTTTTTGGGTTTGCACAAAAATTTGGAGGAGGAAGCTGCCCTACCACATCGGCGGCAGAAAAATTTTGGATCTTGAAGGATTTTTATGAGTTCTTCCTCCCTTTTTTGAAAATCCTTTTTTGTCCAATCGCAGAGTGTTTTTGCCATTTGAGTGGTCTCTTTTGAGCGCAGAGTTGCATGGGTGACTCATCGAGGTTAGGTTACAAACTCAACCAAAAATTACCTATGGCAACTCAAACCGTCTCGTCCACTGTTAAATCCCCTGTGATCGCCGGCCTCTCCAGCCTCCTCGCAAATTCTTACTCACTTTTGGCTCAGACCCATCTCGCCCACTGGAATGTGGAAGGACCGAGCTTTTTCCAACTCCATGCAGCCTTTCAGGCCCAGTACGAAGAACTGTTCATCGCTGTGGATGAAGTTGCCGAACGCATTCGCGCCCTTGATGCCCTTGCTCCGGGTGGACTGACCGCTCTGGCCAAAGCGTCCCGGATCCCCGAACTTTCAGCCGAAGCCACTCCCTCCAAAGACTTTGTCGCCCACTTGATTGATGGCCATGAGATCGTTGTGCAGGAAGCACTCGACCTCCGTCATGTTTCGGAAGAATCCGGAGACCTCGAAACCCAGGATCTGGCCATTGCCCGCATCAAAGCTCATCAAAAGACGCTCTGGATGCTAAAAAGCTTCCTGAAAAATCTCTAGGACGCAGGTTGGATTAAAGCCCGGAGGGATGGTCGATAAATTCGTAGTCGACGTGAAAACGCTGGCCAATGTGTTCGCCAAGGGCTTTGACGCCGTAAATCTCGGTGGCATAATGACCCGCAAGGAAAAGATTGATGCCAAGCTCTTCGGCTGCTGAGTAACACCAGTGGGGAGCCTCGCCGGTGATGAAGGTATCAACACCCTCCGCCGCCGCCTTGGCGAGATCGGCACCGGCCCCGCCGGTCACAATCCCAATGTGGCCCGTGCTCACAGGGCCGCCTGGTGCCAGGATCACCCGGCCTCCAACCTCAACTTCAATGCGGTGGTGAAGCACCTCCCGGTTGATTTTTTCTTCCACTCGAATTCCGATCGGCCGACCTTTCACCTGGAAAAACGGCTCACGTTGGTGCTTCAAATTGAGGGCCTCACAAAACAGCACGTTGTTGCCAACCTCGGGGTGCGCATCAAGCGGAAGGTGGGCACTGTAAATTGCCAGCCCATTTTCAATGGCAAGCCGCATCTTCCGGTAGGTGGCCCCGGTTACCGGCGCAAGACCGCCCCAAAACAACCCGTGATGAACCAAAAGCAGATCCGCCCCGGCATCGACAGCCGCAGAAATGGTCGCTTCGCACGCATCCACCGCCGCAGCCACCTTGTTGATTTCTCCGCCATTTTCCAATTGAAGTCCATTGAGGGCATTGGGGTAATCCTCAAAATCGGCCAAACGGAGCGCGCTGTCCAGGTAGGTCGCAAGATCGGGCAGAGGGATCATTCTTTCAAAAGAAATTCTGCGGCTTGAGCAACGTCTTTGTCGCCCCTTCCAGAAAGGTTGATGAGCATGATGTCGGTTTTTTTCATTTGAGGGGCAGTTTTGATGGCAAAAGCCACGGCATGAGCACTTTCGAGGGCGGGGATGATTCCCTCCACCTCGGCCAGCGTGCGAAAGGCATTCAAGGCCTCGGGGTCCGTGGCATAGTCATACTGCACCCGGCCAATCTCCCGAAGGTAACAATGCTCGGGGCCAACGGCCGCGTAGTCGAGTCCGGCTGAAACGGAGTGAGTCAACTCGATCTGGCCATCCTCATCGGCTAGAAGCCAGGTTTTGGCTCCTTGCAAGACGCCCAGGCGCCCGCCTTGAAATCTGGCCGCATGTTTCCCCCGCTCGATGCCCAACCCGCCGGCCTCCACACCAACCATCCGCACGGACTCATCCTGCAGGAACGGATAAAATAAACCGATGGCATTGCTGCCGCCGCCCACACAGGCGACGAGCAGATCGGGAAGACGTTCCTCACGCTGAAGCATCTGACCACGGGCCTCGTCTCCAATGACCCGGTGAAAATCACGAACCATCATCGGATATGGATGCGACCCATAGGCCGTACCCAACACATAATGGGTGCTGCGAACATTGGTGACCCAATCGCGCATGGCCTCATTGATGGCTTCTTTGAGTGTGGCTTGGCCGGCTGTGACGGCCACGACCTCGGCCCCAAGGAATCGCATCCGCGAAACATTCAGGGCCTGACGCTCCATATCCACCGCCCCCATATATATCACACACTTCAACCCGAACCTCGCGGCAACGGTGGCCGTGGCAACCCCATGCTGGCCCGCACCGGTCTCAGCGATCACCCGGGTTTTTCCCATTCGACGGGCAAGAATCGCCTGGCCAACCGCGTTGTTGATTTTGTGAGCGCCCGTGTGGAGAAGGTCCTCGCGCTTCAGGTAAATTTTTGCGCCACCGAGTTCGGACGTGAGCCGTTCCGCAAAATAGAGCGGTGTGGGGCGGCCACAGAAATTTGCCAACAATGATGAATATTCCTGACGGAAAGCCGGATCTTTTTTTGCGAGAGCAAATTCACGTTCGAGCTCGTCCAGGGCGCTGACGAGAGTTTCCGGCACAAACTTTCCTCCAAACCGCCCAAAGTGCCCTCCGGCATCTGGAAGGCTGGCTGACGAAACGTCTGGTGAAACGGCAGGGATATCAGTCTTCAATAACACAGGAACCACTATGACTGCATCTGACCGCTGCTGCAACTGCCCTTGCATGAGGTGACGGCATGGCGGGAAGATTTTTTAGGGGAAAAAATTTGGCCTTCTGGGGAACCTGGGACAACTCGACAACCTCCATGCGGACGAGATAGCGGGTGATGGGGTATTTCTCGACGTGCAGAATTCCATCATCCGGCCCTCCCTCCGGCAAAATCCAGAGCCCCTTCCAGCGGGGCCCTTCCGATGCGACGAGCGCCACGGATTGGCCACGAAGAAACAATCCCCGTCGCTCGGTGACCCGCTCGACAGGTTTTCTGGCTGCTTTGACGGGCAGGGTTTCAGGCGTTTCCGCCATACAGAACTCGCGAGCTGGACAGAGATCGCAGCGGGGCATGCCACTTCGACAAATCAGGGCTCCCAACTCCATCAGCGCCCCCGTGTGCAAGCGCCCACCTTTCCTTTTGGGCAGCAGGGTTTCGGCAATTTCCTCCAACTTCCGCCGACCGATCGATTTATCAATCGCCTCACGGATATTTCCCAACCGGGCCAACACGCGAGCAATGTTGGCATCAATAACCACGGAGGGAACATCGAACGCAAAGGCAGCCACCGCACCGGCTGTGTAAGGTCCAAACCCGGGGAGTTTCTGTAAATTCTCCGGATCGCGGGGAAATATTCCATCATGGTTCAGACAAATTTCCTGTGCCGTGAGGTGCAAATTTTTGGCCCGGCTGTAATAGCCCAGCCCCTGCCAAGAAGCAAAGACCGCCTCGATGGGCGCCTCCGCGAGGGCCCTGACCGTTGGGAATCGGTCCATCCAGCGCTCAAAGTAAGGAATCACAGCCACCACCGTCGTCTGCTGAAGCATCATCTCGGAGACTGCGATGGCGTAGGGATCAGTGGTCCGCCGCCATGGCAGGTCCCGCGAGTCACGTCGAAACCAGTCCCCAAGTTTTTTGCGTAGCCTCGCGGCAGGGAAGGTGTTCTTATTCATCGTGCCCAACCCGTCCATTTACACCACCCCCCTCACCCAGGAACAAGCTTCCTCTCTGCTGCAACTCATGAAGCGTGAGGGCTTCGATTTTGAAGAACGCCCCTACACGCTGGGTTTCGGAAAAAAAGGGAAGCTCACGATTGCTGTCTATGAAAAAGGCCCGAAGGCCGTCCTCCAAGGCAAGGAAACCGG
>JBGSVZ010000037.1:0-49112 GCA_041752695.1 Terrimicrobiaceae bacterium | reverse complement strand
TGAGCGCGCCGCGGATAAGCCCGCCGCAACGATCCAGCGCGGGGCATCCGGTGGGGAGGCGGCCGGACGGGGCGCGGACGGTCTGCGGAAACTTTTCCGCCACCAAGGCCCGCAAAGCCGCCAGGTTCCGCGCTTTGCCCTCATGAAGCGCCGCCGGCATGACGAATCAATCCGCGGAAAACGCCCGCGATTTTTACGGTTTCAGCGGGCACGGTGAAGTCGGGGTATTTCGGATTGCTGGCGCGCAGGATGGCCTTGGCCCCTTGAAAAAACACCCGCTTGAGGGTGGTGTCGTGGTCGTCGCCAATCAAAACGGCGGCAATTTCCCCCGGCCGCGCTTCCCGATCCGGTCGGATGAGCACGAGGTCACCGTTGAGAATGCCGTCGCCCTCCATGGAATCTCCGCGCACCCGGAGCAAAAAATCCCCCTCGCGCCAGGGCAGCAGTTCGGCCGGTTCGAGCACTTCATCCGCCGACTCCACCGCCTCCGCGAGTGGGCCGGCCGGGATCGAGCCGAGCACGGGGAGCCCCCCCGCGCCGATGGCAAAACGGCCTTTCGAGGTGAGGGTGACCATGCGTGATCGTCCGCGCGCGCCTCCGCCCTTGATCGCCAGCAGCCCTTCGCGTTCCATCACGCGCAGTGTGGCGGTAAGACTGCTCTCCGCCGCATAACCCAGCGCGCGCACCAACTCCGGAACGAATCCCGGTTCGCCCCGTTTTTCAAAGGAGAGCAGGGCTTGGGCAATTCGGCGATGGACAGGCGATAACATATCGTGTAAGTTCACGATATTGTGAAAGAAAGGCAACTGGAATTTGAAGATTTGCTGATTCGGAAGGCCATGGAGTTGGAGGCGAAGGAAGAAGCGCCTCCGGAACCCCCCTCGCAGGGATCGCGGTTTTTGAATGCCTTGCGAAAATTGGGACGCGGGTCTCCCCTTTCCCTGGGTCGGACGCGAGACCATGCGCCGTCGTCCAAGGCCTCGTAAAGCCCCCTCTCGATCGGAGGGAGCCGGCGTCGCTCACAAGGCCGGCCGGACGAACTGGCGGTACATGCCGGCGTAAACGCCGCCGGCGCGAAGAAGTTCGCGATGGGTGCCGCGCTCGACAATACGTCCGTGGTCGAGAACCAGGACGAGGCTGGCTTTGCGCACCGTGCTGAGGCGGTGGGCGATGATGAAACTGGTGCGGCCGCGCATGAGTTCGGTCATGGCCTGCTGAATTTTGGCTTCGGTGAGGCTGTCCACCGCGCTGGTCGCCTCATCGAGAATGAGGATGCGGGGATCGGCGAGCATGGCGCGGAGGATGCAGACGAGTTGACGCTGACCGAGGGAAATCCCGCCGCCTTGTTCGGTGACCACAGTGTCGAGTCCGATGGCCTCGATTTCGTCCCGGCAGCCGAGGCGATCGGCGGCGGCGAGAGCCTCTTCGTGCGTGGCATTTTGGCGGGCGACGCGGAGGTTTTCCAGAATGGAGCCGGTGAAAAGAAAGTTCTGCTGGGTGACGACGCCGAGTTGGCGGTGGAGGGATTCGGTCTGGATGGCCGTGGTGGCATGGCCGTCGATTTTCACCGAGCCGGATAACGGCAGGTAAAATTTGGCGATGAGATTGACGAGGGTGGTTTTGCCGCTGCCGGTGTGGCCGGCAAGGGCGATGGACATGCCGGGTTCGGCGACGAACGAGATGTTTTGCAGGACGGGTTTATCCGGCGCGTAGCTGAAGGAAAGATTCTCCACTTCCACGCGTCCGGAGATGGGGCCGAGTGCGCGGGCGTCCGGGGCGTCCTCCCAGGCGGGTGGGGTGTCGAGCAGGGTGAAGACGCGTTCCGCGCCGGCCATGGCGGAGATGGCTGTGCCGTATTGGTTGCCGAGGGCCTGGAAGGGCTGGAAAAACAGCGTGGCCAGAAAGAGGAACATGATGAGGTCGCCGATGGGCATGCCGATGTCGGGGTGCAGCGCGCGCCAGCCACCCACGAGGAGGAGGGCGGCGGTGAAAAACTGGGCGTTGAGTTCAAGCAGCGGGGTGAAGGTGGCGGTGCTGCGCGCGGCGCCGATATTGTATTGCGAGTGATCGGCCACGAGCTCGCGGAAGATCCCGGCATTTTGCTCCTCGCGGGAAAACCCCTGCGTGACCCGGATGCCCCCCACGGCCTCCGTGACGCTGGCGGTGATCCGGCTGAAACTTTCCTGGATGGCGCGCTGCATGCGGCTCTGGCTTTTGCGAAACTTCCGGGTGAGAAGAAACAGCATTGGCCCGACCGCGGCCACGATGGCAAAAAGCATGGGCTCGTACCACAACATCAGGAGACCGGCGACGATCATTTGTCCGCCCTGCACGATGGAAACAAAAAGCGCCTCCTGCACGCCGGAGCGGATGGATTCGATGTCCGAGGTCAGGCGGCTGATTAGTCCGCCAACGCGGTGCTCGTGATGAAACTGCATGGGCATGCGGGCGAGGTGGGCGAAGAGCTCGCTGCGCAGCCGACTCACGACATTTTCGCCGTAATGGAGAGCCAGTTTGATGCGGTAGTGGAAAACATAATCCGTCACCACCAGGAGCGCGGTGTAGCCCGCGATGCCCCAGAGCAAACCCGTGGTGCTGCGGCTGGTGATCGGGCCGTTGATGATGGCGCCCAATGCCCAGGCCAGAAGCGGAAGCTGCACGGACCGCAGGATCGTCAGGACAATGAGAAGGTTCCGGGCCGGCCTTGCCTCGGGGGTGTGCTGAAAGACGCGGCGCAGGAGCGCGAGTTTCAGCGGCTGATGCTCGGGTTCAGGCGGCCTCTGTTTCATGGTCGTGCTGGAGCAGCGTGAGGTTCTGATAATACCCGGGGCGACGGGCAAGTTCCGCAGGCGGACCCTGCTGGATGATGCGTCCGCCCTCGAGAACGAGGATCCAATGGGCGCGGCGCAGCGCGGCGATGCGGTGGGTGGCGAGCAGCACGGTGCGGCCATGGAGCGCCTGCTCGACCCCTTCGAGAATCTCCTGCTCGGTGTGGGCGTCCACCGCGGCGGTGGGATCGTCGAGGATGAGAATTTTCGGATCGCGCAGCAGGGCGCGGGCCAACGCGAGGCGCTGGCGTTGGCCGCCGGATAGGCTCTGTCCGCCTTCACGCAGCACGGTCTGGTAGCCCTCCGGAAGCTCCCGGATGAACCCATCCGCCGCCGCCATGCGCGCGGCGCGTTCGATCTGTTCGGGCGACGCGTCGGGCTGGCCGAAGGCAATGTTGTCGGCCACCGAGGCGGCAAAAAGAAAACTCTCCTGAAAAACCATGCCCACCGAAGCGCGCAGGGTTTCGAGGTCCAGTTCGCGCACGTCGCAGCCGTCCACGCAGACCCGGCCCGATTGCGGATCATAAAAACGCGGCACGAGGCTGAGCAGGGAGGATTTCCCGCTGCCCGTCGCGCCAATGATGCCGATGCATTGTCCGGGTTCGGCGGAAAAACTCACCTCCCTCAACGACGGCTGGTTTTCGCCGCGGTGGGCGAATGTCACATTTTCGAAGCGGATCTCGCCGCGCACGGCTGCGGGCCGCAGCGGGGTTGGAGCGTTGCGCACGGTGAGCGGAGCGTCGAGAATCTCGAAGACACGGCCCGCAGCGGCGAGGCTTTGCTGGGCGCTGTTCATGATGCCGCCCACATTGGCAACCTGCGCGCCGAATTGCTGCAGGAGACCGGAAAAGACCACCAGTCCCGCCCCTAGAGGAATGGCATCGTGCATCACCAGCCAGCCGCCGTAGCCGAGGAGGATGATGAGGGTGGATTGAGTGACGGCGTTGATGGAGGGCGTGAAAAAGCTGACCATGCCAAAGGTCGTGTACTGCTGCTCGCGGAAGGCGCGGTTTTTTTCCTCGAAGATCTCCATGGCGCGCTTTTCGAAACCGAAGGCTTTCACCACACCCACGCCCTGGAGGCACTCGCTGAGCCAAAGGACGATGCCATCGAAAAGCCGGCGGGCCTTGCGGTATCGCGGATAAACCTCCTTGGAAAATCGCGCCGCGAGGATCCAGATCAACGGCATCGGGATCAGGCACGTGATGGTGAGCGGCACGTGGATCGAAAGCATGTAAATGAGATACACGCCAAGTGAGAGCACCATGATCACGGCGGGAATCATCACCCCGTCGACGAACAGCCGCACGGACTGCACGTCCCCGGTGAGGCGATTGATCAGCGAGCTGCTGGCATTTGAGTCGAAAAACCGAAAATCCAGCCGCTGGAGTTTGTCGTAGAGTTCGCCGCGCAGGCGCACCACGATTTCGCCCTGGACGAGCCGGGCGACAGACATGCCGTAGAGGTAGTTCAAGCCAGCGCGCAGGAGGGCGAGCACGGCAATGCTCCCGGAAAGGACGGCGAGCAGCGGCATCCCGTGCCAGTCCGGCGGAAGCCGGATGCCGAAGGGCCAGCGCGGCGGTGCGGTGTGGGACTCGATTTCGTACCGGATCACATCCACCCCCATGCCCGCGAGCGCCAGGCCGGTGAGGCCGAGCGCTAGCAGGACCAATTGAATGGCCAGAATGAACAGGCAGCGCCAGCGATGACGCCAGACCAGCCCAATCAAGCGCCCCAGCACGTCAGTGCCTGAGCGCGCCGACTTTTTTCCCCTTGTCCTGCCGGGGAGCGCCGTCGTCCACCAAACCAGCCGCATTGGCCAGGCCGGCTTCTTCCTCGGGAAGGAACGGTTTGAAACGCTGTTTATCGATGGCCTTCATGTAGGCCTCGTGCGGAGAAGCCGCGCCGGAAACCAATTGCTCCCAGATGGCATCGTCCATGAACTGCATGCCCTCGCCTTTGCCGCCGACGATGACGTCCTGCAGCTTCTGCGTGGCCCCTTCGCGGATGATGGCGGAGACGGCGTTGTTTGAAACCAAAATTTCGTTCACCGCGATACGGCCGGAGCCGTCGGCGCGCTTGAGCAGGAGCTGGGCGACCACCCCGCGGAGCGAGGCTGCCAGCATGGTGCGCACTTGCGACTGCTGATCGGCCGGGAACACGTCGATCATACGATCAACTGTCTTGCGGGAGTTGTTGGTGTGCAGGGTGCCGAAAACAAGGAGGCCGG
Source organism: Terrimicrobiaceae bacterium (assembly GCA_041752695.1). Lineage (GTDB taxonomy): Bacteria > Verrucomicrobiota > Verrucomicrobiia > Chthoniobacterales > Terrimicrobiaceae > CALCJD01. The sequence goes on along the minus strand of JBGSVZ010000037.1, from coordinate 44,054 downwards.
TTTCCGCCGCGGTGAGGGCGAGGGAAATCGTTTCCAAGTCGCGCATTTCACCCACCAGAACGATGTCAGCATCTTCGCGCAGCGCCGCTTTCAGACCGGCCGGGAAGCTGATGGCATGCTCGGGCACCTCGCGCTGGGTGATGATGCTCTTTTTGTTTTTGTGCACGAACTCGATCGGCTCCTCGATCGTCACGATATGCCGGGAGTGCCGCGTGTTGATGTAATCCATCAGCGCCGCCAGCGTGGTGCTCTTGCCGGAACCCGTGGGACCGGTCACCAGGACAATGCCGCCGCGCATTTCGCCGAAGGTCTTGATCACGGAAGGCACGCCGAGTTCCTCCAGCGTTTTGATCTTGGTCGGGATGATACGAAACACCGCGCCGTAGCCGCCGGTCTGCTTGAGATAGTTGCAGCGGAAACGGGTGTCCGCATCCATTTCGTAGGCAAAGTCGAGGTCGCCGCACTCCTCGTATTTTTTCCACCGGGAGGGCGAGCAGATCTCGCTCAGCATGAAGGCCATCACCTCATGAGTGAGGATTTGCTCGCCGATGGGAACAATCTCGCCATGGCGGCGGATTTTTGGAGGCTGGCCCTCGGCCAGATGAAGATCGGAGGCACCCGTCTCGATCAGAACTTTGAAATAATCGTCGATGTAAGCCATGGGAAAAAACTCGGGTTATCCGCCGATGACCTGGCGCATGAGGGTTTTGTTTTCCGCCCGGTAGAAGGCTTCCTCGGCGGTGATGAGGCCGTCCTCGAAGAGGATTTGCAGGGCGTCGTCCATCAACTGCATGCCTTGTTTTTTTCCGGTCTGGATGATGCCCGGCAGCATGTAGGTCTTGCCTTCGCGGATGAGGTTGCCCACGGCCGGGTTGTTCATGAGAATCTCCATCGCGAGGCAGCGGCCGGTGCCGTCGGCGCGCGGCACGAGTTGCTGGCTGATGATGCCGCGGAGGGATTCGCTCACCATGATGCGGATCTGATCACGCTGGTCGTTGGGGAAAACGTCGAGCACGCGGTCCAGGGTGCGCGCGGCATTGCTGGTGTGCAGCGTGCCGAGCACAAGGTGGCCGGTTTCCGAAGCCGTGATGGCCAGCGAGATGGTTTCCAAGTCGCGCATTTCCCCCACCAGGATCACGTCGGGATCTTCACGCAGCGCTCCACGCAGGGCAGCGCCGAACGAGGCGGTATGGGTGTGGACCTCGCGCTGGGTGACGTGACATCCGCGGGACTTCACAATGTATTCGATGGGATCCTCCAGCGTGATGATGTGGTCCTGGCGGGCCATGTTGACCTCCTCGACGAGGGCGGCCAGGGTGGTGCTTTTGCCCGAGCCGACGGAACCCGTCACCAGGACAAGGCCGTTGTGGTATTGGGTCAGGAGCTTGAGCTGCGGCGGCAGGCCGAGTTCGTCCATCGTCTTCACCGAACTGTTGATGATACGGAACGTGAGATCGTAGCCGAGGCGTTGCCGGACGACGCAGGCGCGGAATCGGCCGAAAGAGTTGGCGTAGGCAAAATCGACGTCGCCGCGTTCCGCCATGATCTGCTTCTGGTGTTCGGTGAGGAATCCCATGGCCAGGCGCTCGGTGTCGGTCGCGGTGAGGACCGGGGCCTGCAGCCAAATTGGCTCGAGATTGCCAAAGCGCCGCCAGATCGGGCGGGAATTGACGGCAAGATGGATGTCGGAGGCGGCCGATTCCTTGCCGACCGTCAGGTATTGGTCAACGTGGTCAAGGGTGCGGATTTCGTTTTGGGCCACGACTTCGACAGAGGGGGCTGCTGCTTCAGAACTCACACGGAAATTTATGGCGGTTCACGAGGCGGCACGAAAGGAGAAAATGCGAAGAACGTCGGTGAACCACCGCCCCGGCAAGTCGGGCTTCATCCGTTTTTGCATTTTTGGCCGGAATGACGGACAAACGTCGCCACACCTGATGAAAAAGAACCTTCGCCTCTTCCATCGCCGCTTCGCCCCCTGGATCTTCTTGCTCGCGGCGGTGAGTGCGATCACCGGGATGGTTTATCGAATCGGACGCGCCTGGTTTGGGATGAGCAAGGAAACTGGGAGCACCATCCTGGATATTCACACCGGGGAGTGGATCAGCCCCGCGATTTCTCCGTTTTACCTTCTGATCGTGGGCGGCGGGCTCCTTGTCCTGCTCGGGACGGGGGCCTTCCTCCTCTGGCAGAGCCGGGCCAAGGCGGGGGCCCGGTATTGGCACCGTGTACTGGCGGCCGTGCTGATGCTGCCTCTGACGGCGACCGTCCTCTCCGGGGTTGTTTACAAAGTCGGCGAGGAATGGTTCGGGATCTCCGACGCAACCGGCAAGCTCCTGATGACCATTCACGAGGGTCGCTGGCTCGGCCAGGCCGGACGGCCATTCTACGTGCTGTTTGTCGGGCTGGGACTGCTCCTCTTGGGCATCTCCGGGTTGCGGCTCCTTCTGCCGAAACGAGGCGGTGCGGCGAAAATCCAGGCCCCGCTGTAGCCGGTCGCGCCGGTGACGGGGATAATCCCGCGGGCGGAAGGCGCGGCGGAAACGACTCGATGGACTAAAACAGCGAGGGCTCGTTGTCCGACTTGCCGGAAACAGGACTGCCCTCCAAAAGATCAAGTACGTCGGCGATGTCCCGGCAGCGCAGCAGTTGGGGTTTGGGAATGCCCAGAAGATCTGCCAAAAGGTCGGCGTGACCAGTAAGCCCCGGGACGGGGTCCCAGTTTCCAATGAGGCGGATGTCCTCACCGGTGACCGAAAGGAGGGCTTGGTTGAGGCGCTGGCGAGTGGTCATGGCTGAACCCTATCCAAGCTAATCGGACAAGAACTGTCCAACCCCGGTTTGTCCGATCTCGGGGGTCATGACGAAACGCCAGTTCCCCCGTGCCCGGCAGGCAAAGGCCCCTTGTGTTTTCACAATTTCCTGTTAGCGATTTTTCCCATGAAGACGCGTGCCAGTCTCCTTTTCTTTGCACTCCTCTCCCTTCAGGTTCCGGCGTCAGCGGTCTCTGTCACCCTGGTTTACCAAAATCCGTCCGATCCCTTTTTCAACGCCACCGCTCAGGCGACAATGAACCAGGCGGCGGCGGACGTGAGTTATGCCATCACGACCTCGCTCACCAGCCTTTCCCAGGATGTCTATACCGGCACGAACGGAGCCACGACGGCCACGGCGAACTGGAGCCTGAATTACACCAATCCGACCGATGGGACCACCCAGGTGTCCTTGCCGACGTTTGCTCTGGGAATCGATGAAATCGTCATTTATGTCGGCAGCCGCGACCTCCCCGGCAGCACGCTGGGGGTGGGAGGTCCGGGCGGTGTCGGCCTCAGCCTGGGCGGGGGAGGCAGCCCGTCGCAATGGGTGGGCGCGGTGGACAACATGGAAGCCGCCTCCAATGCCGGAATGGTCCGGGGAGGTCCCGTGCTCGGCACCATTTCGGGGACCATCTCCCTGGGCGGGACACCCGCCGGATATGATCTTTCCTACGGTTATGCCATCGGAGCCCTGGCCATCGATTCGCTGGCTGTGTGGAATCTGGATTACAATGTGCTGCCCACCCTGGGTCAGAACGACCTCTACAGTGTGGCGGTTCATGAGATGATTCACGCCATCGGATTTGGGATTGCGCCGACTTGGGACGAACATGTCAGCGGGACCAACTGGAACGGCACCGCTGTTTTGGATCTTTTAGGCACAGGAGTCGGCGTCTTGAGTCTGGGCGGAGACCACATCGCCGAGGGCCTGACGGGGACGCCGCTCGTCAATGGCGTTTTCCAAATCGGTCAGAGCCAGGAAGCCCTCATGGATCCGACCATTATCGTGGGAACGCGTAAATATATCACCGACCTCGACCTCGCGTTCCTCGAAGACATGGGCTGGGCTGTGCAGGCCATCCCCGAACCCTCGGCCGCCTTGCTGATCGTTGCGGGGGGAATCGGCCTATTGATCCGCCGGAGCCGGAAAGCTTAGGCTGGGCCGGGTCCGGCTATTCGTACCGCAGCGCTTCGATGGGATCGAGGCGCGAGGCGAGGATGGCGGGGTAAATGCCCGAAACGACCCCGGTGACCACGCTGAAGGTAAATCCGACCGCGACGGCACTGAGGGAGATTTCGGGTTTCACGGTGAACCCCGGGATGCGCTGCATGATTTCGATGAGCCCGCACCCAGCGCCAACCCCCACGGCCCCGCCCACCAGGCTAAGCGAGACGGATTCGGCCATGAATTGAAGAAAAACGTCCTCGTCCCACGCACCCAGTGCCTTGCGGATGCCAATTTCGCGCACACGTTCGTTAATGGAGGCGAGCATGAGATTCATGATGCCGATCCCGCCAATGATGAGAGTGACCGCGCCGATGGTGATTCCGACGACCATAAAATTGCGCTGCATTCCCTGGAGCTCCTGCAGGTCCTCTTCCCCGGTGCGGATGCGAAAATCATCGATGCCCCGATGGGTGGCCCGGACAATGTTTTGGACTTCCTCGACCGCCTCGTGCAAACGGGATACGTCGGTGATCTGGACGTTTATCCAGGAAAGGGGAACGTCACCAACCAGCTTGCGCTGCATCGTCGTGATGGGAAGAAAGGCGACATTGTTTTTCAGACCTTCCATCGGATTCCACTGCTCGGGGTCGTCGCCGTCCAACGAGTAGCGTTTCACCACCCCGACCACTTCACACAACAGGCCGTTCACCCGCACAGTTGCGCCGACGGGGTCCTCCCCGGGCTGAAAAAGTTTCTTCGCAATGGTGGAGCCCAGCACCACCACGCTGGAGGCTTTTTGCACGTCGAGATCGCAGATGGGACGGCCGAATTCCACCTGGATGCGGTTGATGGTGAAAATAGCGGGGGCCACTCCCTGGACGCGGGCACGATGGGTCACGCGCCCCCGCTGGAAGCGGCCATCGAGATCCCTCTCCGGGGAAATCAGCCTCGCATAACGGCTGGCTGCCTGGATGGCACGCACGTCAGCCATGGTCCGACCGGGCGACCGCCCCTTGATCGCCTGCTGAGTCTCGGGCGCGGGTTGGTCAAGGACGGAAATTTTTTCCAACCCGCCGGATTCTGCCAGCCATTGGTTCCAATTGCTAAAGAGCCCGTTGACAAACCCCACCGTGAGCACGACCGAGCCCACGCCAAGCAGGATGCAAACCATCGTCAGCGCCGAGCGTAACTTGTGCGACCAGATCTCGCGCAGTCCATTGACGATGCCGTTGAGGAAGTTCATGGGCGTTCAGGGACGAGACTAGGCGGGCTTGCCTCACTTGAGCGTTCAAAGTTGAGCGTTGAGAGTTCAGCGTTCACGTCCCGTGTACGATCTTGCCGTCGAGAACTTCGATCTCGCGTTGGCAATGTTTGGCGAGCTGACCGTCGTGCGTCACAAGGATGACGGTGCGACCTTCGGAATTGAGCCTCGAGAACAGTTCCATGATGGTGCGAGCGGTCTGACTGTCGAGGTTACCGGTCGGCTCGTCAGCCAGAAGGATGCGCGGCTGATTCATCAAGGCGCGGGCGATGGCCACACGCTGCCGCTGTCCGCCGGAGAGTTGATTGGGCCGGTGGTGCGCCCGCTCGGCCATGCCGACGTGCTCCAGGGAGGCCAGGGCGACGTCCTTGGCCTGGGGATGGGGCGTGCGCAGATAGGATACGGGGAGCAGGACGTTTTGCAGAACGTTCAGGCGTGGAAGGAGATTGAACGACTGGAAGATAAAGCCGATCTTCCGGCAGCGGATGGTGGCGCGTTGGCGCGGCGTCACCGAAGCAAGGTTGTTGCCATCAAGAAGGATGTCGCCCTCGGTGGGGCTGTCGAGAAAACCCAAGAGGTGCATTAGGGTGGATTTCCCGGAACCCGACGGTCCGCGAATGGCGACAAATTCCCCCTCCGCGATGGAGAGCGAAACGTCATCCAGCGCCTTCACTGTGGACGTGCCCATACGGTAAAACTTGGACACATGACGCAACTCAATCATTGGCGTCACCGGGCAACTACCCGCCTCCCTTGGGTGAGGAGAGAACAGCCGCGAAATCCGCCGGCCGTTCCAGTGCGACCTCCTCGCCCTCCTTCAGGCCGCTGGTGAGCAGGACAAATTTCGCATCGTTGATGCCCACGGAAACGGGCCGCTTTTGGAAAGACCCGCCCTCCCGTACGAAGACAAAATTTTCCTCCTTGTCGCGAAATACCGCGGAAACTTCCACGCTCACTCCCGTTTCCTTCGCGACAGAAAATTTCATGTCGGCAGAGATGCCCGGACGCACCCGTTCATCACCCCCTTTGAGCGATACGATGAGCGGAAAGACGCGGATGTCTTTCTCCTTTTCCTTGCCCGAAGCGGCCGGAGAAATAAACGACAGCACCCCCTCCGACTTCACGTCAGGAACGGATTCAAAACTGACCGCCAGCGGCATGTCCGGAGTGAGTTTGGAAACGTCCACCTCGTTGATGTTCGTCTTGATGAGAAGATTGCCCAGGTCCGCGGCCTTCATCAGGAGCGTGCCGGCAGAGGCGCCATTGGCCCCGACAATGACCTGACCTTCCTCGACATTGACCTCCAGGACGACACCCTCCAAGGGGGCGAAGATGATGGATTTTTCCAGGCGGCGGCGCAGCGTTTCCAGACGCGCCTGCTGGAGTTTGTAATTGTTTTTGGCGAGAGCGGCCTCGGTTTGGGCATCGAGAAGCTCCTTCTCCGGAGCGATTTTCTGGTCAAAAAGTTTTTGCCAACGCTCGAAGTCGCGGGTGGCTTTTTCGGACTGGAGTTTGGTCGTTTCGATCTGGATGGTGCTCTCGTCGATCTGGCTTTCGAGTTCGGAGCGGTCGAGTTCGCAGAGAACGTCTCCCTTCTTCACTTTCGCTCCGGGCCGCACCCTGATCTTCGCGATCTGGCCACTGTTCTCCGAACGGATCTCCGTCATCACCGCGGGCGTGACCTCTCCCGTGGCGCGGACAAATTCCTCCACCTCACGAACTGCGGCCTTGGTGGTGGGAAGCGTCGAGGCCGGTGCCTGGGCTCCCGCCAGCATCTTCCAGCCCGCGAAACCCGCTCCGGCCAGCACGACCACAACGATGATTCCTTTTTTCAACCCGCTCACAGAACCCCCTGCCTAACGGGCACGCCGGGATAATCCAATCAAATCCGCATCCTTTGCCTACCTCACGTCTCGACATTTTCTCCGCCAACAAACTCCCCGATGGGAGCGAGGGGTTTAATGTGGTCGCAGATGATTTTGACGACCGCGAGGATGGGCACCGCCAGCAAGGCCCCGGCGATGCCCCAGATCCAACCCCAAAACATGAGGAAGATGAAAACCATCACCGTGTTGAGCGTGAGGAGACGACCCACGATGATCGGGGTGATGAAGTTGCCTTCCATGATATTGAGAGCGAGATAGATCGCGGGGAGAACAAAGGCCTGGCTGGTGGACTCGAAGGAAAACAGGCTGACGAGGAGCGAAGCCGTGATTCCCACGAGGGCCCCGAGGTAGGGGATGAAATTCAGGAGAAACGCCATGACGCCCCACAGGACGTAATTTTGCAGCCCGACAAAATAGGACGCAAGGCCCACCGCCACCCCCAAGCCGAGGTTGATCACCGTGATGGTGCGCAGGTACCGAGATACGCGATCTTCAATGTCGCGAGCGATTTCGACGGCCCTCCGTTTGTCGTCGAAAGATGGAATCATCCTGACGAGCTTGCGAAGAAACACGTCGCCCGAGGCGAGCATGAAATAGAGGAGAATGGTCATCGCGGCGAGATTCGCCAGAAAGGAAGGAGTCTGGCTCATCAGGAGGCTCAGAGGGGTGTCGGGGCGGATCTTCACCACCTGCTCGTCTTCCCCTTTTTCCAGGGCGGTCATTTCCTCGACCTGCTCGGTGGCCTCGCGCATCTTATCGAGCGGGCGCTGGAGGATGGTGAGGCGGTACTTTAGATCGGGCAGCCGCTCCGGGACCGTCTGGATCCAGGCCGCCGCCGGCTCCACCACCAGGGCGGCCCCCACTCCGAGGGTGGTCAGCAGCGCCAATAAGACCATCGCGGCCCCCACCGCCATGGGAACTTGCAGCTTTTGCCCGAGGAGACGCACCAAGGGCGAAAGCAGCAGGCTTAAGAGCAGAGCGAGGACAATAGGCAGAATGACCGGTTTGGCAAAATGCAGGGTATAAATCACCGCCAGCAGCATCAGCACGGTGAGGGAGAAGGACCGGACACCGACGCCACGGACAAGCAAATCCCGAAGGGAGGAGAGACGGGGAGGATCGGGTGGTTTTTCGGCGGACATAGGGCGAAGGATGCTGCCTTATCGCGCCAGAGGCCGGGTGTGGTTGTTTGCCCTCAGAAAACGCCGCCAAAGGGCGCTGTAAGTCTCAAGCTTCCCGCTGCAATGCCGTGGATTCGACATGCGCGCGCCGTTTGCCCAGTGCTGTGAAGCCCCAGGCGAGGACAAAAAGTGCCGCACCGCATACCACCATCGCGGCGGCGGCCGAACACTGGAGCCAGACGGAGAGATGATAGCCGGTGACGGCGCTGACCACCGCATGAATGCCCGTCCAAAGGAGGCGCATCGGCAGTCGGGAGGAAATCTGCGCCGCGAACATCGCTGGAACAATCAGCATTGCCACAGCAAGAATGGCACCGACCGATTCAAAAGCGCTGACGACCACGAGCGACAGCGCAATCATCAGCCCGTAATGCCAGAAGGTCGTGCGCAGCCCCATGGATCGCGACAAGCCAGGATCAAAAGAGGTGATGAGAAGCTCTTTGTAAAATGCCAGAATGGCCACCGCCAGAAGAAGAGTCACGATGGCCATGCGCAGGACAGGAGGAGGGCCGAGCTCGATTCCGCCGAGGACAAACGGCGGATCAAAGGGCACGAGCGCAATCTCGCCATACAGCACACATTCCGCATCCACATGCACCGGGCCCGCCGCTTCGGCGGCGCTGACCAACGTGACGCCAAAGGCAAAGAGGCTCGTAAAGGCAATACAGATGGCCGCGTCCACCTTCACCCGGGTCTGCTTTTGGATGAACTCGATGATCGCCACCGTTAGCAGTCCGGCCCCCAGGGCACCAATAAACATCACCGGGGTGTTCACGGTCCGAAAGATCATAAACGCCACCACCAGTCCGGGAAGAATACTATGACTAATGGCGTCGCCGACCAAGGCCATGCGGCGGAGCAGGAGGTAATTGCCCACCAGCCCGCAGGCCGTGCCCACCAGGGCGCCCATCAAAACGATCCAGATGGTGAGGGAAAAACCTTCCGTCCACGGTTCAACGATCACCCGGTGAAAATCAAAGGCGGGAATCAATTCGCCCATCACCGCGCCCCCTGCCTCACCGGCCCTTTGCCATAGATGTCCTGGTGCCCCGGAATGAGCTTTCCGTGGGGATCCTGGTGCGCATAGTTCAGCCGTTTTTCCAATTGTCGCACCGTGTCTTCGCCCAGGATGTGCTCGATTTTTTCCGCGTCCTCGTGGACGTGGTCCACCGCATAATTCGCCGCATGGGTGAGATACAGCTCCCAGAGGCGGTGATTGCGCACGATCTCGCAGGCCCGTTTCCACCCGTCGGGCGTGAAAACGGCCGCCTTATGATCCGACGAGAAAGAGACCAGCCCATGCGCGCGCAGCTTGGCGACGCTCTTGGTCACATCTTCAATCGGCTCCCGCCGGGCTTCGGCCAGTTCCCGAATCGGGATCGTTTCCCCGCGGAAATTCTCACCTTCCAATAAATGGTACATCGCCTTCAGCATGTTCTCCCGGCCGATCCGCGCGGATTGGGAACGCTGACGCCACCATTTGGCGAGCACGCCGTGCCGCGGACCGAAGAGCAGGGCGGCAATGAACACGGCCGTCGCGGCCAGCACCATCAGTGGGCCCGTGGGAAGATTGCGGCCGACAAAAGAAAGAAACGACCCCATGGCGCCCGTCGCCACTCCGAAGGCCGCCGCGAGAATGAGCATCCAACCGAAACGGTCCGTCAGCAAGTAGGCCGCCGCGGCCGGGATCACGAGCATGGCCGCCACCAGGACCACCCCCACCGCCTGCAAAGAGGAGACGATGGCAAAGGCGAGCAGCACCATCAGCACATAATGAAATATCTGCGCGGGGATCCCCCCCGAGCTGGCGAATGCGGCATCGAAGCTGGTGACTAAAAATTCTTTGTAGAAGAGCAGCACGATCACCACGGTCACAACGGCGACGATTCCGAGCAGGATCACATCAGCGCGTCCAAGCGCCGCGGCCTGGCCGAACATAAATTTGTCGAGGCCGCTTTTGTTGCCGTCCGGCAGGTTCTGGATCATTGTCACGAGGCACGCCCCCACCGCAAAAAAGGACGCGAGAACAAACCCCAGCGCGGCATCCTCCTTGTGTTTGGTCGTGCTGCGGATGGCCTGCACGAGACCGGCCCCCAGCAGGCCGGCAATGGTCGCCCCGATAAAAATGGCGACGGGGTCCTTGCTCATGTTCCAAAGGAATCCGAGCGCGACTCCCGGCAGCACGGCGTGGGAAAGGGCGTCACTCATCAAAGCCAGCTTGCGCACGACGAGAAATGAGCCCATCAGGCCGCAGCAGATGCCCAAGAGTACCGAGCCAAGCAAAGCAAAGCGCAGCGACGGATCCTGGAAGGTGAAAAAGCGGACCGCCCGTTCGGTGAGACTGGTGTCGGTGAGTTCGCTGATGCGTGCGGCGTACAGGGCCTGCGGCAGGAGAACGAGCGCGGCGAAAATCAATAAGGTAGGGATGCGAACCGGAGCGAATGCGGAGGTCCGAGCCGCAGTCGAGTTAACCCCACGCGTCCGACTTTTGGGATGGGCGTGTGAAGCATCGAAAAACTCACGTTTTCCGCTACGTAAGAGCCCGCTCATTTTTCCACCGTCCCAATCGTTTGCACGACCTCGGAAAGGATGGTGAGTCGGCCGCCGTAGGTGGTTTGCAACTTTTCCGGAGTGAAGACCTCCGCAGTCGGACCAAACGCAACGAGACGCATGTTTAACAACATCAGCATGTCGAAATACTCCTTGGCCGAGGAGAGGTCGTGGTGCACGACGAGAACGGTTTTCCCCCGTTCCTTGAGTTCCCGCAAAAGGGTCACAATGGCTGACTCCGTCGCGGCATCCACGCCGACAAAAGGTTCATCCATCAAATAAAGATCGCTCTCCTGGGCGAGGGCGCGGGCGAGAAAGACCCGCTGTTGCTGACCTCCGGAAAGGTTGCCGATCTGCCGTTTGGCATAAGGCAGCATGTGGACTTTTTCCAGGCACTCCCGGGCCACCTCGCGATCTTTCGCGCCCGGACGCTGACCGAGCCGGAGGCGTCCGTAGCGGCCCATCAACACGACATCCATCACGTTGACGGGGAAATCCCAGTCCACTGATTCCCGCTGCGGCACATAGCCGACCCGGCGGCAATTTTCCCGATAGGATTTCCCATAAACCTTCACCCACCCGCTGGAAAGCGGCAGGAGGCCCATCACGGCCTTGATGAAGGTGGATTTGCCGGCTCCATTCGGCCCGACGATGCCGATGAGTTTTCCGGCCGGCACCGCAAGATCGATGCCGTAGAGCACGGGCTTTTTGTGATAAGCCACGCTCAGGTCGTGAACTTCGAGCGGTGTCTCGCCGTCCATTATTTCAACGCATTAACGATGGTGGTGAGATTGTACCGCACCATCCCTTCGTAGGTCCCCGTATCGAATCCGTCACGCTTTTCGCCGGGTTTCCCCATGGCATCGGAGAACAATTCGCCCCCGACCTTTACGCCCGCATCCTCCGCTACCCGCTGAATGGCCGCGGGGTTCACGCTGCTTTCCACAAAAATGGCCTTCACCTTTTGCTCTTTGATAAAATCCACCAGCCCGGCCATGTCGGCCAGTGCGGCTTCGGACACGGTGGAAACCCCCTGCAATCCGACGACCTTAAATCCATAAGCGCGACCGAAATAGTTATAGGCGTCGTGGCTGGTCACGAGAATGCGCTGCGTGGCCGGGACCGATGCCGCGGTTTCCCGACACCATGCGTCCAGCGCCGCCATCTTTTCGCGCAGGGCCGCGCCATTTTTTTCGTAGAGCTCGCGGCCGGCCGGGTCCGTTTCACTGAGGCCCTTGACAATGGTGGGCACCGTTTCCGACCACATCTTCACGTCGAACCAGAGGTGCGGATCATAGTGCCCCTGGAATTCCGCCGGCTCCAGCAACTGGTCCTCAGGCACGGACTCCGTGATCGGGTAAACTTTGCGGCCCGAGCGGGCAAGGCGGGCGAAAAGGTCTGCCATCCGCCCCTCCAGCATGAGGCCACTGTAAAAAATCACGTCCGCCTTGCTCAGGGTGGTCGCGTCCGCCGCCGTCGGTTTGTACAAATGCGGATCCACCCCGGGCCCCATCAACTGGCTCACTTCGATCCGTTCCCCCCCAACCTGGCGAACCAAATCCGCCGCCATGCCGATCGTCACCGCAGCCTTGACCTTGCCCTCCGCCCAGACCGAACCCGTCATCCCCAGGGTCAACAACAACCCCCATACCACATAAATCGCTTTTCCCATCACCGCACCGATAAAGGGTGACCGGGGTTGGGTCAACAATAAAAGTTTAACATAACAAACTTTTGGGATTTCGGCTGGATTAACCGCCGTCGTGCGTTAAGAGAAGGCCATGCCCCGCAAGTCCCGTCCCGCCCCGGAAGCCCCGGCGAAGCGCGCCAAGCTCAGTTCCCATCACCGTAGCGGTCTGACCGAAAGCGCGGAGGATTATCTGGAGTGCATTTCCAATCTGATCGGCCGCAACGGCTACGCGTCGGTCTCCGACGTGGCGGACGAACTGGACCTGATCCGTCCGAGTGTTTCGATCATGATCAAACGCCTGGCGGATTTGGGATATTTGAGGAGGGAACCCTACCGGGGGTTCATGCTGACGCCGAAGGGCGAGGAGGTAGCCAATTCCATCCAGGAGCGCCACGCGGTGCTCTCCGAGATTTTCCGCCTGATGGGGCTGAATCCCGACCAATTTTACGCCGACATCGAGGGCATCGAACACCACATCAGCGACGCCGCGCTGCCCGGTTTCCGCAAGCTCGCGAAACATCTGGCGAAGTTTCCGATGAAGTAGGGAGGTTCTCCCAGATCGGACAAACCGTCCGGCTGGACAAGGGATCAACTCCGCTCAGAACGAGCAGTCCCCCGCTGTTCCGCCTCCGAAGCACCAACGGTGCAAAATTCTCCAGCCCAGGCCGGAGGCCTGGGTGTGGTCGGCAAGGAGTGAATGCGGGCCGAAGGTCCGCGATAACGCATGCCGGCCAGATTCCGCGCATCCGTCGCAAAAACAGTTTCCTCCCTGACACTCCCGATCCCGGGCGTAAGGCGTTGATCCAGACATCTTTGGCAAACCGATCGGCAAAAGTTAACCTCGAACGCCAGTCGCCGCCCCCGATGGCCGCGTGCCAACGCACCACGCAACCAGGATGCCTGCCGCCGGTTCAGGATGACAACCCGCGCTCTTCCGACCTTTCCCCCGGCTCCGCCCACCCGGCCATCCCGGTAAGAACTTCGACCCGTAGACGAATTCGCCTTCCTTATTTCATGCCCTTGCGCGGGCGCAAAGTCGTCGTCGCCATGACCGGCAATCCCCACACTGAAATCGCCACGAAATTCCGTCTGCCCGACACCCTGGCGAACTCCGCCGATATTTACAGCCTCGACGGCAAGACCGAGTGTTTCAAAGCCAACCACATCGAGAACGTCACCTCCGACGCTCCCCCCGCCAGCGCACTCAGTCTGGTCAACAGACCGATTCCGGAAACGTTGGAGGAACTTTGTCAAGATTTGTTGACTGACCCCTGCCCTGTTGCGTGACCCCTGCCCTGTTGCGGACCCTCGCCGCCGGCATGGAACAATCCGCCGGAACCAAAGAAGCCGACGTCCAGGAACGCCTCCGCGTTGAACTCGAAATGGTCCACGCTGCCCTGGCCTCCCTGTGCTACATGGTCATGAAACAGCGGGATTACCTGCAGGGAGCGCGAGAGGAACTCGCGAACCGAGCAAAACAGGGGGTCATCGAGATCGAGATGACCGACGATATGCTGGAGAATGAGAAATAATTTTTGGACAGTTCCAAGATGTATTGGTCAAACGCCAGGGCAACAAATCACAAGAATATGGCGACACGTGAGAAAACCATATCTGCTGAATACTCACTGAACACGAAGTTATTCGGGAAACTTAGATCTGATACGACCGTCCTCCAGAAACTCGAGGAGTCACCTCCTCACAGACTCAGCGGCCGAGCTATGAGACGGCGTCTCTCATCCTAGGATGCTTCGGCAAAATGAACAATCCATCAGAAAGTTGGTGCCAAGAGTCATCTTGAAAGGTAGCCTCAAAGCTGATCAATCCGACGATGAGTAGCGAGAACCAACAGCCTCCAGGATGTCTTCCAAAGTTGTTGAAGGCCGCTCTTGGCAAGAATGCTCGTGACTGCATTCGCGACATGCTTGAAGTCACAATTCGTTCGCTCGACGCCTCGGGAGCTGTTTTGTGGCAGGCAACCGAGGGCGCTGAACCTAAGGCTTCAACTCCCACTGGCTATCTGTTTATGTTGGCCACCGCTTTCCCGGGAATAGGAAGTTTTGGGATTCACAATCTCGATTTTGAAGAGACGATTGCCGGTAAAACGGTGCGTGATTGGATGCCGAGCATCGTGAACGACATCAGAAAGGATGGCGGAAGATACAAAGATCACCCATTTTTAAGGCGACACGATCTTAATAAAACGATCGCTCTACCTTTCAAATTCCGGGACGGAACGCTCGGTGCCGTTACAGTTTATCGAACAGCAGACTCTGCTGATTTCAAGAAAGCGGACACCACTGTATTGAAGAAAATCTTCCAGTTCATCCCGGAACTCCTCGCTGCTGCGCAAACACGTGCCCGGCAGGAACTTCTGGAGAAAGCGGGCGACATTTTCAAAGCTGAAGACTCCGCTTCTGACCAGAGCGCGACGTCTGCGCGAGCTTGGAAAGCGAGTATGCAAAGGTTAGGCAATCTGATTGCAAATCTATTTCATACAGCGGAGACATCCATCATCCTGAGTTCCGTGGATAAGCCAGATGTATTTAAGGCCATTGCTATCCACTCAACGCCCACTCACAAAAAGCGGATTCGGCTTGAAACTTGGCGCGTGAACACCAACGCGGTGAGCTTCACAGAAGCGTGCTTAACGGTGAAACGTTCAATCCGTCTTTTCGACATGCGACAGCCTCAGGCTGAGGTTGGCGATTTGAAAAAGAACGGACTTCCCGGTTTTCGATGGTCGATGGAAAACAATCTTGATAAAGATGCAGCTGAAGCGTTAGGGGTGAGCTTCGAGAGTGACTCTTCTCTGGAGTCTACGCCACTCTCGTTTCTTTGCGTTCCAGTAAAAGCAGGAAAAAGAATTCATGGTGTCATTCGATGCTGGATTGCTACGCCACCAATATCATACTTCTCACGACAAGATCAGCATCTCTTGGAGCTCGTTGCTGATCAACTCGGCCGGCAGTGCGAATTGCGGATGAGAAATGCATCATTCGCGACCGAGGTATCGGCATGGCGTAAAATAAGTTTAGTACTCAACTCAAGAGGACAGTATAGAAGCCCGCAGAATCGACCAATGGGCCGCACTGAGTCGCTAGACGAATTTACTCTAGGTTGCTTTAATCTCCTTGATGAGATTGCTAAGACAGCAGATTTAAATGCATTGTGGCTTCTTGATGAAAGCGGCAAAGATCTAGTTTGCAGTTTAGTGCCATGGATCCAGGATTCTCACGGAGCCAACGCACAGGACATTACTAAATGGTCAGAATACATGAACCAGCGCTTGCCCCTCCTCGGAGACAGTCCCGCAGCGCAGGCATGCAGAAATGGAAAAGAGATTCGGCTGCCAAGTCTTCCTTCGCTAAATCAACTTCCGATGAGGTTGCCGGGTCTCGCGAGACAACACGTTTTTCCAATTAATACACCCGACAAGAAGTTTGGGGCGCTAGAACTCGGAAGCTCCTCCTCTGAGCCGTTTCCTGATCATGCTGTTTATGCAGCGAGGCTGATCGCCGCATTTCTGAGTCATCATTTAGCTACTCGCACCGCCCTTTCAGGCCAGCAAAAGGCCGAGCATAGAAGGTTAGAAGCTGAAACACTTACCAACGATGCTTTTCGAGACATCATGCATCAGATGAAGGGGCCGTTGGTGGAAGCTGCCCGCCGTATCGACGAGGTGGCGCAAGCGTTTGATCCGGAGTCGGATCTCCGATTTGCCGCAGACAAGGCTGCAAGACTTGTGAAAAGATCTTTTCGCACTGCGCGGCGCGTGGGCATATTTGGTCAACTTGCTCGCTCCGGGTTTATTGTTGCTAGCCATCAAACGCTCGAAGCAAAGCAAATCATAGAAGTTCTCGAAGATGCTTGGGAAAGCGCAAGGGTGCGATCACATCCTAGAATGAGATTGTGGTTCACAGCTGATTTCGACGGAATCAAAAAATCCATTCCACACAAGTCTGTTATGGACGCTGAGTTGTTGATGCATGCCGTTCACAATGTCCTCGATAACGCGATTAAATACAGTTATTCGCAACAAGAGGTAAGGCTGAACGGCGGGTCGCTTGCAGAAGGGGGATGGTATCTCCATGTGTGGAACAAGGGAATCCCTTTAAAACCACAAGAAGTCCGAATGGCTAAGCAACGAAGTTGGCGCAGCCCTATTGCACAATTTACCACCGGCGAAGGTTCGGGAATCGGACTGTGGATTGTGGACCGCATCATGCAGTCTTTAGGTGGTCAATTACATATGAGCCCAACACGGCCCGATGGCTGGACTCAAGTGCGGTTACAGTTCAATCCCGTTCCCCTCCCTATCGAAGACGCTAAATATTCTCAAAGATGAAGACCATATTATTTTTAGAAGATGATCCAGATCAGTCGGAGTCTATAAGCAAACTCTTGAATCGAAGTTTTCCAAAATGCGAACTTGCAATTTGTGATACCGAATCGGATCTGAGGGAAAAAATTACCTCCATCCCAGAGGGACAATTGCACTTTGCGGTTCTAGACGCCATGGCACCATGGTGCTTTCCTGCGGAAGATATGCCAGTGCCACCCATGGAAGTCCAAGCAGAGGGAATTCGATATGCCGGACGCCGATGCGTGGCTGTCTTACGAGAGAAGTATGGGCCAAATTTGCCGATATGGATTTTTAGTATCCTTACAAGTGACGGCCATGGAGTGGTTGCTACCGGAATGACTTTCGTCCTTGAGAAACAGCCAGAAAATGGAGAACTCGTCGAAGAAATTCGCTCTAAACTTAACGAGGAAATTCTGGACTAGCGAGCAAACGATATCTCAATTATTTCCCGACTTGTCGACGTCCGAGAGCGTAGAATATTTTTTCTAACGTCGCCGATTTTTTCCTGCGCCGTAAGTTCGGCGGTCAACTGTCCGAATTCCGTCTTTATAACTTCATCGACCAGCGTTAAAGCTGCTTTACGGTAGCTATCCAGCTCCTCAAAACGAGCAATTGCGAATCGATGTTCGTGACCGGTTTCAGACTGTAGAGCCGGCAAAATAAGCCAACCATTTGCAACGGCCATCTCGATTTCGTCCTTTAGAAGAAATAACACCAAATTTCCGGCTGGAGCCAGCTCATCGCGTAATAGTTTGGCCAAAGGGTAATTCGAGCGCAACAAATGTTGTCGGATGAGAACAACCAAAGCGGCTTCGCCGCCTGCCATTTTTACAAGGGACGGACGAAATTTTCGCAGTGTACTCCCTTGTTCATTCAAGCTCCGTCCTCCGAGCCAGATTAATGCGTCTTTGAGATCTCTACGGGCCAAAGCGATAAAGACGATCGGGGTCGCTTCTGGGTAATCTTGAGATATTTGAGCAAGCCAAAATTGGCGATCAGGATGTCCGCCAAAATCTAAAAGTGCAACAAGTGCTTTCGCGCGCAATGGCAGCTTTCCGACATAGCGAGGAAGTTTCGGAGCAGTGCTACTCAGAATTTTTCGAATCTCCGCGCGCCGCGCTCCGCTCTCTAATATTTCAGAGGCTAAAAAAAGCAGATCTACGAGAGCAGGACCGGTCCAAGAGCATACCGCTTCTCCGGTCTGGACGTCGTCTCGTTGATCAGCCCAAGCAGGTAAGATCGTCCGTATGAAACCGCATATCGATTGGATCAGCGCAGCGTAGGCTACGGCGGAGGTATCAGTATGTCGCACCACCGTTGAGATAAGATAACTTGGTACTTGGTAACCGTCTGAGAACTCTGCCCAACGTCGGTCATTTCCATGTAGGCGGTCGAAAAGCCATTGCTTTAGATCAGATTCTGAGGCCTCATTGGCCCACTGAATAAGCGGAGGAATAGTCTTTTGGTGCATAGTCAAAGCCTTCTTTGTAGAGGTCTTGTCAAGTTGATAAGGTCGATAGGTTCGTGGACGATTTCGTCAAACCCAGTTAAGCTATTGTCCAAGGGAGCCGTTTTTCCAAGCGACGCCCCTATTGGAGCGGGGAGAAAAAAAGAACGCCAATATGGAAATGCGTCGTTCCACCGGAAAGCATCACCTATCGTTGGCACCGCATGTTTCGTTCCGGGCGGTAAAATATAAGTCATTATTACTTTAGGTGAATGATCACCATCTGGATACAGGGCGAGTCGTTGATGACAGGTTTCGGCTGAATGGCCATCTAGAGGATTAGGCTCGTTCGAAGCGAAAGGGATTGCCCAGGACGGATGAGGTCCCGTTTTGAAATGTCCTAACAAGGAACAACAGGAATCAAGAGGCTTCGCCGCGTCCGGGTCTGACCAAAAATCAAAATTCTCTTCCATTTCGAGTCGTGGTATCATCAATTCTCGAATGTAATATCCTATTGCACCCTCGAACGGCACAGCCCGCTCACATTGAAATGGGATTGGATCTCCCGCGGTACCACAAAGTAGGACGTTCTCCAAAGCAGCGGAAAAAGCTAACCGAACCTCATCTGCGGAAGCGCCTGGAGCTAACGCGCTGAGTTCAAGGAAGATAGACTGCCAAACTGGTTCTTCCAAGCGAGGTTCCCCGTGGATAGCGGCCTGTTCGCGAGTTGATAAAGTTTCTAAAAGAGGCGAAAATTCATCGACTGGGGCGTGCGGCCAGAGCCCAAGTGCGGTTATAAAATCCATAGACTGTAGCACACAGTGAAGCAATTTGCAGGAATCTGGAAAGCTCAAATAAAGGCGAATTACAGCGGAAATACGGGTCGGTGTTCAAAAATCAAATTTGCGGCGCGGTTTGGTCCGCAGATCTGAGGCCGGGGTCAGATAGCATCGAGGGTATCAAACACCAAATAAGCGCTGCCGGGCTTTCTTAAGCTGGCGAAACATTTGCGAAGTTTCCAATGAAATAAGGAGGGATTCGTGGCCTACGCAGCTGATTTCTGGGTCAGTCTGGCTGTTGACTCTTCACTCAACGCCTGTTTCAGGCTTGCACCGGTCACTTTTGACAGCACCCCTTCCAAGAGCGGCGTCATTAGATTCAGCCTTTTCATCTGGATCATCAGATTCCACACGGGCTCAAATTTCTTCCAGCCGCTCGTATACGTTTGGGGTCAGTCAACAATTTCTGACAAAGTTTCATTTGCGACTTTCGGAGCCGCGCATCTCGATGGAAGGATGTTAAGATTTGTTCCGAAGCGGAGGGAGGAGAGGCGCGGAGATCTCGTTCACGTCAAGGGTTGCGGACGGGACGCCCCGGTCCTTTGCGTTGGCGCGGGGTCCATTCCTTTCTGTCCAACAAATCGCGTCAGAACGGGTTGACAATCCTCATCTTTCCAAACGTCCGGCCATCCTGCAGGTCCTCGCTGTAGAGGACGGAAGCACCTGACTGGAGGGCACTCGCCACGATGAGGCTGTCGGAGAAGCGATATTGGGATTGGCTCTGAATCCGAAGGGCCTCGTGGATGAGTTCGGGCGACGGGAAGACCTTCCAGAGGGGTGCAAACACCTGGTCAACATAGTCGGAGGCCTCGCCAGCGGTGAGGGGGTTGGCAAATTTGTGCAGGGCGACATTCAGAAATTCCTGGGAGACCTGCCAACTGATGGCGCCATTTCCCTTTTCAAGGGTATCGCGAACCAAGGCCCGAGCCAGGTCGCGCTTCTGAGGGGCGGTGCCATCGAAGGTGTATACGAAAACGTTGGTATCGAGAAAAACTTCAGCGTTCATTTCTCTCCTCCCGGCTGAAAGAGCGCCCGCTAGATCGGGTTGCGAGGCGATCCATTAACCTATCGTAATTCTGCACCGGACCGGATTGGCGAGTCAAATCCCTCAACCACCCGCGGAATAGTTCGTTGAGGGAGGTCGCACGCTGATGGGCCACCCCCCGAGCCCGTCGAATCAACTCTTCCTCAGCGGACAACGTAATGTTCTTCATGACACTATAATAGTGTGCACGCCGATAGTGTCAATGACGCCGGGCAGAGCAAACCGTGGTTGCCCTTCCCGAGCTGGCGGTTGCATCGTGATCGATGAGGGCTGAGGCAGGCGGGATGGCCGCGAAGTCAGATTATCACGGACATGCCGGAGGATCCCTCCAGGATGAAGTCCGATCACGCGGCCGTTGTAACCGGCTCCGCGACGAGGTTTTCGACAGGCTCTCTGGCGTCCGCGGGATATTTGATCAGCTCCAACTGCCCGTCGTAGCGTTCCACGATCGCGGTGCAGCTCTCGACCCAGTCGCCGGTATTGTAATAGGTGATCCCTTGAATATCGCGCACCGCGGCGGTGTGAATGTGTCCGCAAAGGACGGCATCCACATCATAGTCGCGGGCATAACGCACCACAGCCTCCTCAAACTGGCCGATAAATCCGACCACATTTTTCACCTCAGCCTTCACGTAGGCACTGAGCGACCAATGACCGTATCCAAGGAGGCGGCGGCAAAAGTTCACCAGGCCGTTGCACCGCATGAGGAGGGAATACCCGATGTCCCCGACATGGGCGAGCCAGCCCAAGTTTTGTACCACGGTGTCGAGTTCGTGGCCGTGAATGACAAGGAGTCGGCGACCGTCGGCGGTGAGGTGAATGGCGTTTTTTTGCAGGGTTACGCCCCCGTAGTGACCGTGAAACCGGCTGAGAAATTCGTCGTGATTGCCGATGATGTAGATGATCTCGGTGCCCTTGCGGCTTTTGCGCAGAAGCTTTTGAATGACGTCGTTGTGTTCCTGCGGCCAGAAGATCCCCCGACGCAGGGCCCAGATGTCGAGCAGGTCGCCCACGAGGTAAAGCGTCTCAAACTCCGCGTCCCGGAGAAAAGCCAGGAGGGCAGTCGCATTGCTTCCGCGCGTGCCCAGATGCACGTCGGAGATCCAGCCTGTGCGATAGTAGTTCATCCCCACCCCTGAAAAAGTTATTCACAGCATGCTCACAGTTTTATCCCCAGCCCAATTCCGTTTGTGTTACGTTTTTGGAACATACGCGAAAGCTTGGAAACACCGGCAGTCCTGCCGATAGTGGCGCGAACAAATGACTGATGATCTTGTGTGGTATTGCGTGCGGGCCAAACCCAAGACCGAGCGCATGACAAGCCAGCTCCTGCGCACGGAGGCGGGCGTCGAGGTTTTTTGTCCCTTCGTGCGTTTTGAGCGGGCGAGGCGCTCCGGTCGCTCGTGGGTGACGGAAGCCATGTTTCCGGGCTACCTTTTTGCGTGTTTCGGCTACGTCTCGCAGCACCGGTTGGTGAGGGCGACGCACGGCGTGAGCAAAATCGTCGGTTTCGGCGGTCAGCCATCCGTGGTGCCCACCGAGATTATTCACGAACTCCGCGCCTCCGTGCAGGACGAGGAAACGGTGGTCATCGAATCGGGGATTGAAATTGGCGAGGAGGTGAACGTGGTCGCCGGTCCCTTCCAGGGCGTCCGGGCCGTGGTGACCCGCGTGATGCCCGCCCGTCAGCGAGTCGCCGTGCTGCTGGAGGTGTTGGGCATGGAGCGGGAGGTGGAGGTTGCGGTGAACACCATCCTGCCCGACATCTCCCATCCTCTGGTGCGCGCCGGACAGCGGCGGCGCTGAGGGCAAGCCGGGCCTAGCCCAGAAAAAAGAACATCGCCGTGAGCAGGGCGTTGGCGATGAGCATGGCAATGATGGAAACCACCACGGAGCTGGTGGTGGACTGACCCACGCCTTCGGCTCCGCCCGAGACTTCCAGTCCGGACTTTGCGGCGATGGTGGCGATAAGCCAGGCGAAGACAAAGCTTTTGATCATGCCGGAATAGAGGTCGATAGGGCGGGCACTTTCGATGATGCGCAGAATGTACCCGTTGGTGCTCATATCGAGGGCGAAATGGCTGATGCTCCAGCCGCCGACAAAGCCGATGTAATTTCCGAAAATCACCAGCGCCGGAAGCATGACCAGCATGGCGATGAAGCGGGGCACCACGAGATAGCGAATCGGGTTGATCGACATCACTTCGAGCGCTTCAATTTCCTCGGAGACCTTCATGGTGCCAAGTTCGGCGGTGATGGAGGAACCGCTGCGGCCGATCACCACGACCCCGACCAGCAGGGGGCCGAGTTCGCGCAGCAGCGACATGGAAACGAGGTCGGGCACGTAGGAAGTCGCGCCGAATTTGGAAAGCTGATACGCGCCCTGCATGGCCAGAGTGAGGCCGATGCTGAAGGAGGTCATGGCCGTCATGGGCACGGCCTGCACGCCAATGCGGACCATCTGGCGGAAGACCTCGTTAACATTGAAGAGGCGCTTGCCGCGCAGGGGCGCGACGAAAATCCAATAGAGGATCTGCGCGTTGAGGCGGAAGTAGTTGCGCAGGCCAGCCACGGCGGGGCGCTATTTCGCGGCGAGGGCAGCGGTGGCCGCCTCGGCGGAGTCGGTGATGGTGAAAAGTTCGTTCAGGCGCACAAGGTCGAAGATGGTGCGCACTTTTTTCTTCAGGCCGAAGAGGGCAATTTTACCCTGATAAGCTGCGGCCTCGCGCACGTATTCGATGAAGGTGGCCAGGCCCGACGAGTCGATGTAGTCAACATCCGTGAAGTCCACCAGGAGCACCGGCGTCTTCGCCTTCGCGTTGGCCTGTAACTCGGCGCGCAGAGTGGGCGACGCGTGCAAGTCGATTTCCCCCGTGAGTTTCAGGGTGGTGGCGCCTTCTGCCGTGGACTTCTCGATCTGCATGCCCGAGGGAAATACCGCCCCATCCGAACGGTGGGAAGCTTTGATTTGAGGGCGGTGCAGGTTTGGGGACTGGCCTGGGGCTTGTTCCCGGCGGGGTGATGGGATACCGTGCCGTCCGCCATGCCCGCTATCCGACAGCAACCCTCCTGGTTTTCACCGGCGATCCGGCTGTTGAACCGGTTGACTTTTCCGCGCAAGTTCACGCTGATCAGCCTGTTCTTTGCCCTGCCGCTCGGGTTGGTGTTGTATTTCCTCAACAGCGCGGCGCAAAAGGAAATCCGGCTGGCCCGGCTGGAGATCGACGGTGTGGACTACCTCACGCCGCTCAATGCCCTGCATGACGAACTGCCCCAGGCAATGTCTCTGGCCAATGCGGATTTGCAGAAACAAAGTTTTGCCCTGGAACATTATCCCATCCGTCAGGCGGAGGTGGACAGTCAGATGGCGGAACTGGCGGAAACAGACGAACGTCTGGGCGGCGTGCTTGGCACGACGGGAAGGTTCCGCATTCTGCGCGCCTCGTGGGAGGACCTGAAAAGCCAGCGCCCGAAGCTTTCGCCGGAGATCAGTGACGAGTTGTTCGAACGGCTGCGGGGACAGGTGGAGGATCTGATGAGTTTCGTCGGCGATCAAAGCACGCTGATTCTCGATCCCGATCTCGACTCCTACTATTTGATGGATGCCATCCTGCTCAAGCTGCCGGAAAGCGCGACCATTGTCGCCCAAACACGTAAGTTGGTCGGCGCAAGGGCGGCGGCCCAGGGGCTGGGCGAGGCGGATTTCACCACCCTCGTCACCCAGGCAGCGAGGTTGCGCTATAATCTCGACCGACTGGAGCGGAATTTGCATGTGGCCTTCGCCAACAATCCGAGCGGTACCGTGCAGGCGGCGCTGGACCAGCCGCTGGCCCAGTACATTTCCACCACGCGAGCGCTGTTGCGACAGCTCGATGATGCGGCCCTGCCCGGCGGGCGGCAGCGCTTTAGCCCGGATCAATACCAAAACGCCGCCGCCGCCGCGCTGGCAGCGAATGAGCGGGTCTGGGATCGTGCCGCCAGGCAGTTCAAGATCGTCCTCGAACACCGCATTGCGAGGGAACAACGCGCCATCGCCATCCTCTTCGCCGTGGCTTTTGCCGCCATCCTCGCCGTCACCTATCTGTGGATCGCTTTCTACCGGTCGATCACCCATACCGTGCATTCGCTGCAGGACGCCACCGACCGCATGAAAGCGGGCGAGGAAAATGTGGTGGTCGATCTCGACACCCAGGACGAACTCGGCCAGGTCGGGCAGGCGTTTAATACCGTGACCCGCGAGGCGATCGTGGCCGGTCGCAAATTCCGCAGCATCTTCGAGGGTTCGGTCGATGGCATTTTCCGCACCAGCCTTTCCGGCGAATACCTTGAGGCAAACCCCGCGCTCGCCCGCATCTACAAATACCGCTCGGTGGAGGATTTTTACGAACACATGGTGCGCGCCGAAAGCCTTTATGTGGATCCCGACCGCCGGCATCAGTTCCAGGAACTCATCGAGCGCGAGGGCGTGATCAAGGATTTCGAATCCGAGGTGCACTGCGGCGACGGGACGACGATCTGGATCAACGAAAACGCCAGCATCATCAAGGACCAGGCCGGTCAGCCCCTCTACTACGAAGGCGTCGTGCGGGACATCACGGACAAACGCCGCGCGGCGTCCGAGCTGCAAAACGCCATTGCCGCGGCGGAGGCGGCGAACCGGGCTAAATCCGAATTCCTCGCCAACATGTCGCACGAAATCCGCACGCCGATGAACGCGATCCTTGGCTTTGCAGAATTGCTCAAAGGTCTCGTCCCGGAAGGACGCGCTCAAGGTTACGTGCAAGCCGTCACGTCGAGCGGCCAGACCCTCCTGGCCCTGATCAACGACATCCTCGACCTCTCCAAAATCGAGGCGGGTAAACTTTCCCTCGAATACGATGCCCTCGACATCGGAGTCGTCCTGCGCGACGTGCGACATATTTTTTCGCAGAAGGCAGAGCAGAAGGGCCTGGAGTTTCACCTGGAGATCGCTCCCGGGATGCCGCCGAGCCTTCTCCTCGACGAAATCCGGCTGCGGCAGATTCTTTTCAACGTGGTGGGCAATGCGATCAAGTTTACGGAGCGCGGCCACGTGACGGTCCGCGCCCTGGTGGGGACGGAGCAGGCGGAAGCCATCGAGCTCATTCTGGAGGTGGAGGATTCCGGCGTCGGCATCGCCCCCGGGGAACAGCAAAGGATCTTCGAGGCGTTCTCGCAACAAAGCGGGCAGAGCACCAAAAAATACGGCGGCACGGGCCTGGGGCTCAATATCACCAAACGCCTCGTCGAGATGATGCGCGGCCAGATCTCCATCACCAGCGAAATCGGCAAAGGCAGCGTGTTCCGGTTTTCCTTTCCCGAAATCAAGAAAGCCTCGGCGGCCGGAGTTCGCACGGAGGACGACGTGCAGGCGTACGACCTGGCCGACCTCGCTCCCTGCAAGGTGCTGGTGACGGACGACATCGTGATGAACCGCGATCTGATCCGCGCGTTTCTTTTCGGCACCGGCCACGAACTGATCGAAGCGACCAATGGACGCGAAGCCATCGACCTTGCCCGCGCCAACCGGCCCGATGTCATTCTGATGGATGTGCGCATGCCCGTGATGGACGGCCTGCAAGCCACCCGCATCCTGAAGGCCGACGAGTCGCTGAAAACCATCCCGATCATCGTCGTGACGGCTTCGGCCATGCAATCCGAAGAAGCCGCCCTCAAGCCCATTTGCGACGGATTTCTGCGCAAGCCGGTCACCCGTTCGGAACTGGCCGGACAGATGAGGCGATTTCTCCGCACCCGCCCCGGAGTCCCGGCCGCCGAAACTTCGACCGTCCCCGCGCCCGCCGGAAACGAAGGCGGCCACCGGGAAGGGCTGCTCCCCCGGCTGGAGGAGTGCCGGACCACCTGGACCGGCCTGGTGGGCACCCCCGTGGTCAGCGAAGTGGAGGAATTCTCCCGCCACCTTCTGCAACTCGCCGCCGAGTACGACTCCGGGCTGCTGCGGAATTACGCCAATAAACTGGCCGGTTGTGCCGGCCAGTTTGATTTGGTGAAAATGGAAAGCACTTTACAGGCCTTCGAAACCTTGTTTGTTGACCTGCACCGAAGCGTGCCAGCCCACTGATGAACTTCGAATATTCCACCTCCGAGCCGTTGCAGGAAACCAAGCCGGAGGGTTTGCGGAAACGCCTCATCTTGATCGTGGATGACCTGCCGGAGAATCTCCAGGTGCTCGCCGGACACCTGACCGAGCAGGGGTATGAGATCATGGCCGCGACCAATGGGCCCCGCGCTCTTGCCCTCGTGCGCAATCGGAAGCCGGACCTTATCCTGCTCGACATTATGATGCCGGATGTGGACGGCTTCACCGTCTGCCAGGAGTTGAAGGGCGACGAACATTCCGCCGACATTCCGGTGATTTTTATCACAGCCCGCACAGACACCGAGGATATCCTGCACGGATTCCAACTCGGCGCGGTGGACTACATCACCAAACCCTTCCGTCCACCGGAATTGCTGGCCCGCGTCCGCACCCACCTGGAGCTGAAATCCTCCCGCGACCTCTTCGGCACCTACAACAAACAGCTCGAGCGCATCAGCCGGCACCTGCGGAGATTGAACGAGGACAAAAACCGTTTCCTCAGCATCGTCTCGCACGACATCCGCGGAGCCTTTGGCAATGTCATCTCGGTTTCCCGCCTGCTCACCGACGACGAACCTGTCGAGGAAGAAGATGCCGCCCAGCTTCTCAACGACATCGGCGTTGAGGCCGAGCACATGATCGCGCTGGCGGAAAATCTGCTCAACATCGATGCCATCGAACGCCGCGAGATCCGCCTGCAAAGCGAAACGGTGGAAACGCAGCCGCTGCTCGATTTTGCCATTCAGGCCCACCAAATGGCGTCGCAGGCGAAAAACATCACCTTTCAACTACAGTGCGACGCTTCGTCCATTCGCGGCGACCTCACGGCTTGTCGGCAGATTCTTTCCAACCTCGTTTCGAACGCCGTCAAATACTCCTCGCCGGAGTCGCGTGTTTGGATCGAAGCCAGACGCGACGGTGAGGGGTTTGTCCGGCTCTCCGTGCGTGACGAAGGTCAGGGCATCTCGACGGAAGATCAGAAAAAACTCTTCAAACCCTTCACCCGCCTGACCCGCAAGGCGGAAAGCATCGAACATTCCATCGGCCTCGGACTGTCCATCGTGCGATTGATGGCCGAGGGCATGGGCGGAACGGCCGACTGCGAAAGCCGGCCCGGTGCCGGAGCGACCTTTTTCGTGCGCCTGCCGGCAAATCTCTAAGATCAGCTCCATGGAGGGACAGCCGCCGACCCGTCCGTCTCAAAATGGATCAGGCCGGGAGGCTGACCCTCCCCTATCGAACTCCGCGAAATCCCCCTTCCCCGCCACCCGCCCCCTCCGATAGGTTGCCTTTGTGCATTTCACTGAAGACAGGACCTGGGAGGAAATCCGGACGGATTTCCCGATTTTGGACCAGGAGGTCCATGGTCATCCCTTGATCTATTTTGACAACGCCGCGACTTCGCAAAAACCGCGCGCCGTGATCGATTCGTTGTCCCACTATTACGAACGCGACAACAGCAACGTCCACCGCGGTCTGCACGAACTCAGTAATCGCGCCACCGAAGCCTACGAAGGCGCGCGCTCCCGGCTGGCTGCGTTCCTCGGAGCCGATGCGGAGGAAATCGTTTTTACCCGCGGCACCACCGAAGCCATCAATCTGGTCGCCCGCGCCTGGGGCGACGCCAATGTTGGGCCGGGCGATGTCATCCTGCTCACCGAGATGGAGCACCACAGCAACCTCGTTCCCTGGCAGTTCCTCGCCCGACGCCGCGGGGCCAGCCTCCGGTTTGTCCCCGTCACTCCGGAAGGCCTGCTTGATTTGTCGGAACTTGACGCCTTGCTCTCGGGTCCGGTGAAACTGTTTTCCTTCGTCCACATTTCCAATTCGCTGGGCACGATCAATCCCGTGATCGAACTTTGTGCCCGTGCGCGCAAGGCCGGGGTCACCACGCTGGTCGATGCGGCGCAAAGCGGCGGCCACCTGCCCCTGGATGTTCGCGCGATGGGGTGCGATTTTCTGGCGCTTTCCGGCCACAAGATGTGCGGCCCCACCGGCATCGGTGCGCTGTATGGACGCCGGGAAATCCTCGAAGCGATGGAACCCTTCCAGGGAGGTGGCGAGATGATTGCCAGCGTGGGATTCACCGAGAGCCAGTTCAAACCTGCTCCCCATCGTTTCGAGGCTGGCACGCCTGCCATTGCCCAGGCGATTGGCCTGGGCGCCGCCGTCGACTACCTCGAAGGGATCGGGCGATCCCGCATTTTCGAGCATGACCGCGCGCTCGCCCGGCAGGCCGTGGCGTTGCTGGAGGACATTCCGGGTCTGCGTCTGCTCGGACCGCGCGACGACCGCGGCGGGCTGGTGAGTTTTGTCCTGCAGGATGCCCACGCCCACGATGTTGTGAGTATGGCCGACCAATACGGTCTCGCCCTGCGCGGCGGGCACCATTGCACCCAGCCGCTGCTGCGCAAACTGGGGATTCCGGCTTCCTGCCGGGCGAGTTTTTATTTTTACAACACCCCGGCCGAAGTCGAACGCATGGCCGAGATCCTGCGCAAAATCCAAACCTTTTTCGCATGAACCTCACCGAGCTTTACCAGGAGATCATTCTCGACCACAGCAAACGCCCGCGGAACTTCGGCCCGCTGCCCGACGCCACCGTCACGGCCAAAGGCGACAACCCGTCGTGTGGCGATGAAGTGGAACTCGCGGTAAAACTTTCACCCGAGACGATTGAGGCCGTAAAATTCACCGGCCACGGCTGCGCCATCTGCATGGCCTCGGCTTCCTTGATGACGCTGAAAATTCTGGGCCGCCCGCGGGCGGAAGCCCTGGCCATGGTTGGCGCGTTCCGCGACATGCTGGTGCTGGCCGAGGAACCCGAAATCCCCGAGAGCTTCGGCGACCTCCAGGTTTTTGCCGCGGTGCGTCAATTTCCCCAGCGGGTCAAATGCGCCACTCTTGCCTGGCGCGCGCTGGAACAGGCCCTGGCCTCCCCGGAAATGGGCCCGGTATCCACGGAGAAAACCGAGAGGGACTGAGTCTCCCGACGAATTTTCGAATAGAATTTCTGTCGGCGGGATTCAGGGTTGGACGGAATAAACCTGCAGGACGTCGCGGTGGAAGATTTCTCCCTCCCGCTGCGTGAAAATGACCGCCAGCCGGCGCGAGTCCGGCGACCAGGCCACGCCTTGCACCTGGCCGGGAAGGACCATCGTCTGCACGGCTTTTTCACTCGCGCGGTCCACCACTTCAAGACCGGATTCGGTGATCGTCACCATCAGTTTGGAGTCCGGGGAAAACTGGCCGCGGCTCTCCTCGTCCTCTTTTTCTGCGGAGGATCCCGGAGCGCTGCCGGGCGAACCATCCAGGGCAATTTCCGCGGCGCCGACCTCGCCTCCATACGCGCCGTTGACCGCGTCGCAGAGGGAATACTTTATTCGCGCACCGTCCGGGGAAAAAACGGGGCTGTCCAGGTATCCGGTCTTGGGTTCGGCCAGAACGCGAGTGGATTTCCCGGTAAGGTGGTAGAGCCGAATGTCGTTGCCCGCCATGGTCTCCGCGAGAATACGAAACCGCGAGATCGGTTTTTTCTGGAATGCGTAGGCGATGGAAGTGCCGTCCGGCGAGAAGGCCGGGGACCACCCCCAGTCCACCCGTGACGG
This sequence comes from Terrimicrobiaceae bacterium, assembly GCA_041752695.1. GTDB lineage: Bacteria > Verrucomicrobiota > Verrucomicrobiia > Chthoniobacterales > Terrimicrobiaceae > CALCJD01. Next base: position 14,079 of record JBGSVZ010000037.1, on the reverse strand, counting down.
CGTGGTCTCCCCGATTTTCAGCACGATCACCTCGGGGTCCGCATAGCGTTCGTCTTTCTCGATCGGCGAGGTGCGTTTTTTCCGGTCTTCCTCCGACAGCATTTCGGCCTCGGCAAAATCCGGGATGTGTTTTTTGCGGACGAGGGCAATTGCGCGGCTGTCGGGCGAGAAACACGGTTGGTAAAGTTCGGTGTCGGGTTCCTGCCACGTCCAGAGGGGCTTCTCGGCGGCAGAGAGGACGCAGGAGCCGGCCAGAAGAAGCAGGGCAGAGACCGAAAACTTGTGGGCCATGGCGGCTTTTACCACACGATGCCTGAGGGGAAAGCCCCGGTTTTCGCGACGATTTGGCGATCCTCACGGAACTGTTTGAGCTTTTGGAAAAAAGCGGAGAGAATCCTTTTGATGAAACTGCTCCCCCTCGCCCTCCTCGTCACTGCCGCCGGACTGTTCGCCCAAACCGCCGCGCTTTCTCCCCTGCCGCCGGATGGGTTTGTCACCCTCGCCCAAGTGATGAGCGATTTTTCCAGTCAACCCGAGGCCGCCACGCAGAAGTACAACGGGCAGCGTTTGCTGGTTTACGGACGCGTGGGGCAAATTGCGCAGTCGCAGGACAGTGCTGGCAACCCGCTCCAGATTTTCCTGCAACAGGCCAACGACACCACGCCCGATGTGAAATGCACTTTCACGCTGGCTGACCTTCCCGATTGGACGCAGAACGCGGGCATCAAGGTTTCCGAGGACGGCAGTCAGGCCTCGATGTTTCACCGCAATGGTGATGGGACCATCAACAAAGAACACGCCCTGTTCACCGTGGGCCAGACCGTCGGCATTCACGGCACCTTCGACAGCTTTGTGGCCGGCGACGTGGGGCTGAAGGATTGCAAAAAAGTCGCGACGGAAAAGCTGATGGGCGTGCTCAAGGAGCACGGCATCGCGACGGAATAGTTATTCCACCACAAAAGTCGCCGCGGCGGTTTCCCCTCCGGCTTTGGCGGAGAGCGACCATGTGCCGCGCTGGAGGGGAAGGAGCGGTTTCTCCAGCCTCGTTCCGTTAAGGAACCACTCGCAGTGCGGCGATGAGCCTTGCAGAGCAAGGGTCTGCTGCGAGAAGGTCAGGGTTTCGTTGAAGACAAACGTCGACCCTTCGCGTGGAAAAAGAATTTTCAGGCCGCCCTCACGGACGCGGGCACCGAGGTGATTTTGGGGACTCGTGCACCAGTGGGTGTACTCGGAGGGAAGCTGCAGGATGCCATCGGCGTACCAAGTGGCGGCCTTTTCGGTGGGTTCGGTGCCCGCCAGAAACCACTCTCCGACCGTCGGTTCGCCCTCGCGGGGCAGCAGGCCGGTTTCGGCGGCGACTTGAACGGAGCGGAGGGTCTCCGACTCCTGCAGGCCGGGCACGGGTTCATCGCCCAGCGTGTAGAGGTGGCGCATGATGGCGGCCCAGAGTGGAGCGGCGGAACGCACGGCCAGCACCTCGGACATGGCCGTGCCATCAAGGTTGCCGGCCCAGACGGCGACGGTGTGGGTTTTATTAAACCCAACACACCAGCCGTCCCGAAAGCCGGAACTTGTCCCGGTCTTGACGGCCGTGCGGGGACCGATCTGCAGCGGTGAATGCGCCCCGAAGCTGGTGCGTCGCGCGGCGTTGTCGCAGAGCACGTCGGTGATGATGGCACTGCCCTCGGGGGACGCGACGCGGCGGGTTTCCAACAACTGGCGGGGCGTGAGGCGGGGGGCGCACGACACCCCGCCGCGGGCGAGGGCGGCGTAGGCACCGGCGAGATCGAGGAGAGTGACGCGGGCATTGCCGAGGATAAAACCCGCGCCCGACGCGTCGAAGGTGTCGGGAAATTGGAGCCCCCAGCCGCGCAGAATTTCATGAACATTGCGGGCGCCGAGGCGGCTGAGCGTGACGACCGCGGGGACGTTCAGCGAGTTTCCAAGGGCCTCGCGCAGCCGGACCGGTCCGCGGTAGTGTCCGGAATAGTTTTGCGGATCGTAATCCGCGTAGGTCTCGGTGATGGCGTCCGGCGTGTCGGGCAGAAGGGAGGCGGCGGTGAGGGCCTTTTGATCGATGGCGGTGAGATAGAGGAAAGGTTTGAGGGTGGACCCGCAGCTGCGCGGCTGCACGGCGGAGTTGATCGCGGCATGGCGGGGATCGCCTCCGCAGGCCAGCGCTTGCACCTCGCCGGTGCGATTGTCGATGACCACGACGGCGGCATCGCGGACATTTTCCGCCAGCACGTCAGCGAGATGTTCCCGGAGCAGCTGGCTGACGGTTTTTTGCAGATCGAGGTCGAGGCTGGAAACGACACGGCCGGTCGCCCCCCGCCCGGCCAGTTCGGCAAAATGCGGGGCCTCGTTGACGGGATAATGGCGCGAGATTTTGGGCGGCGCAGCGAGGAGAAAATCCGCGGTGACCTTCCCGGGAAGGAGCCCCTCCGCCGCCAGTCGCCGCACATTGCGCTCGTACCGGGCGAACGCGGCTTGTGGGTGTTTCCACGGGTTGAGCCGATGGGGGGACTGGGGAAGTCCGGCGAGAAAAATCGCCTCGGCCAGGGAAAGGTCGCGCGCGGATTTTCCAAAATACGCGCGCGCCGCCGCCTCGGGTCCGATGCGGCGGTTTCCGTAATCGAGACGATTGAGATAGGCCTCCAGGAGCTGCTCCTTTCCGGTTTCGCGTTCGAGCTTTCCGGCCGCCAGGGCCTCGCGGGCCTTGACTCCAAAATTTCGCGGCCCGGGCGGGGAGGAAATTTTCACCAACTGTTGGGTGATGGTGGACGCCCCGGAAATCACGCGTCCATGGGCAAGGTTTCGCAGGGCGGCTCCGGTGAGGGCGTGCCAGTCCACACCGCGATGATGCCAGAAACGGTGATCCTCAATTGCGACCGTGGCGAGGGGCAGCCATTTCCCGAATTCCCGCAGCTTGCCCGGATACGCCTCCCGGGCCACCGGCGTTGCCAGCACGGTGACCGGTCGGTCCCGCCGGTCGGTCACGACCGGAGTGGCGGGCTGAGGCCCCAGGGCAGGCACGGGCGTGGCGCGGATGGCGGCCTCGAGGGCGATCCACGCGACAAGCAGTCCCAGGAGCCCGGCGAGACCGAGCCGGCCGGCAATTTTTTTCACTCGCCCACCGCCACGCATACGCTCGAGGGCGACCGGCCGTAAAACCGGCTGTCATACATCGGCTGCATTTGGGTCGCCGGCCAGATGAATGTCCCGGCTGCGGTGACGCGGGCGAGCACGGCATACGACGCCGAGCCGGCGGGCAGGCGGTCGAAATACAGATTCGTTTGCTGATCGCGCATCTCGCTGAACGAAAGGTCGGCCACAGTCGTCCCGTCATCCGGCGGCGCGTAAAATTTGCCGAACATCGCCAGGTTCGGATTCACCACTTCGATGGCCGCCGGGAGAAGATCCTCCACCGCCACGAAGGCCTGCGGTTTGTCGGAGGAAAACCGGTAGGAAATCAGCAGCTGATCGCCGAGCTTGAACGGCGCTTCGGCTGTGCCCGTGCGCTGCGGATCGGAGAGGTTTTTTACGACCCGCTCGACGCGCATCCCCTGGCTTTGGAGGGCGGTGGTTTTTTCGCCGCTGCGATACCGGGCCGAGAGCACGTAACTGCCGGCGGGTTTGGGTTCGGGCAGGCCCTTGACCACAAAATCCGTCAGCCGCGCGATGTCCTGATCGGTCCAGGCGGCAGCGGTCTGGTTTTCCGAAATGGCCCCAGCGGCCGGCGAGAGCGACGCCTTGCGGAGCTTGGGAAATTTGGTTTCCTCCAGCAGCGATTGGAAGGCCACGAGCAGCCAGAGATTTTCCTGCGTGGAGAGGCTGGCGGAGGATTCCATCAGTTTTTCCAACCGTTCCTGCAGGCGCGCGGCGTCGGGAGATTCCGCAATCAGGAGGCGCGCCCAGAGGCAGAGGGCCTCGGTGCGGGTGGTGGACGAAAACGTCTCGGGCTGAAAATCGATGCCGTCAAATTTGTCGGGCAGTTCCTTGAGGAGCTGGGCTTGTTTCCCCGGTTCGATCTCCAGTCCGTGCATCGCGATGGCGAGCATGGCGCGGCCTTCACCGGTGAGTTGGTCGCGCTGGAGATACAATTCGTTGGCTGCGGCGGTGAGGCCGGCCTGGTCGTCGGTTTCGAAAAGCGAAAGCACAAAGAGCGCAAATGCCCGCAGGGAGACCGGGAAATTTGTCCTCAGCTTCTGGGTGACAATTTTGTCCAAAGCCTCCGGCAGCTCGCTGGCGAGCCGTTCGGGAATCTCAAACCCCGCCGCCTCCGCCTGGGCGACACACCAGGCGGTCTGAATGGTGACGTAATCGTTGGCCACCGTGCCCTGTGGCCAATACGGAACCAAGCCTCCGGGGAGGAGCGAGGACTCGAGTTCGCCGAGTGTTTCTTCGATGACATGAGCGTAGGTGTCCTTCCGCGCGCCGGCATCGGGCACGTATTCGAGCAGGCCACCGAGATACGTGTAGGCGAGCAGGCGCGAGGTCTTTTGCTCGAAACAGCCATGCGGGTACTCCAGCAAATACGGCAGGCCCATCAGCTTGGCCAACCAGGGCGTGGTGGAAACGGCAAACGCAAACGTGCCGCGCGCATTTTCCCATTCGCCAGGTGCCACTTCGGCCACCTGGAACGTCGTATTGCCCACCCGGCCGCCCACCGCTTCCTTTTTCAAGATCACCGGCTCGGCAATCGGCAGGGTGATTTCCACGGCGTCGGACAGCTTGGGATTGGTCGTGGAAACAACTTCAAACTTCACCGTGCCGGCACCCACCGAACCGGCCTTGGCGCGAAAGCGCACCACGGCGGGCGCGTCCTTCGCCGCGGAGATTTCCTGCGTCGCCTCGGCGAGCAAAACCAACCCTCCACCGGTGGTGCAGCGCACGACGAGCTTTTCCTCGGGGCTGACCTTCTGCCGCGCCACGGCCCGCAACTCGACGTCATCGCCCTCCCGGACAAACCGCGGAAGGGCCGGTTCGATGAGCATTTTTTTCGTCACCGTAAACGTCTCATCTCCCGCCCCGAACTGATTGTTTTTGGTCTGCCCGACCGCAATCACGCGGAATTTCGTCAGATTGTCCGGTGCCTCGCAGGCGAACTTCGCCACCCCGGCGGCATCCGTCTTCACGCTCGGCTGCCAGAGGATGATCGGTTTGAACTCCTTGCGGGCGAAGGTCACATTGCTGAAAAGGTCGGCCCCGCCGTCGCCAATCACAAACCCCTTCGAGGTCAGCCAGGAGGGGGCAATCTTGTCCACGTAGGCCCGCAGGGCCGAATACGTGACCACCGCATAACTCCGCGCCGGGAAAAATTCCGCCAGGAAGGACGGCAACGTCCAGCCGCCGAGGGACAGAATCGAATCGTCCACCGCGTAAAGGGCGAGGTCGGCGCCCGCCACCGGCCGGCCGGCGGCCGTGACCTGCACCGTGCCGGAGATTTTTTCGCGCGGTTCGTATTCGGGTTTGTCCACCTGGACATTGATGGCCAGGATGCGGTCGTCCTTCGCCACGCCGAGCGTGGTGTAGCCGAACATTTCCCCGGCCAGTTGCCCGTCCCCTCCGGGTCGGAGCAGATAGACGGAGACAAACGCATTCGGTTCGTATTCGGGTTTCACCGGAATCTCGATCCGGCTGGTGTTGCCCTGGACGGGGACGGTGAAGGTGTCGAGGATATGATCCGTTTCCACGCTCACCCAGGCCACGCCGGGCGTGGGAGACAGGACGGTGAGCACGGCGGTTTCCCCGACTTTCCAAGGCCTGTTATTCGGGGCGAGGCCTCCATTGACCGACAGCACCGCGGCGGCCGTATCAGCTTGCACGGGGACCTCGGAGGGTTCGTCCCCGCTGAGATACGCTTCCTCACTGACGGGCATGCCGGCCGAGCCGGGGAGCGGAGAGACCACCAGCACGTAACGGCCGGGCTCCTTCGGCGCGAAGGTGAGGGTTTCTTCGGTCACGCGATCGCGTTTTTCCAGCGGCACGAACTGGTCAAAATTCCGGTAGCGATAGACGTTCGGCGCAAGGCGTTCCTTCACCGACTTCGTGACCACGTGGAAAAGCTCCGCCTTCACCGCCTCCGGCGCGGAGCCAAATGGTTCCATCGCATCCCATTCGAACGCGAGCTGGCCGGGGGTTTCGGCGTCCACCGATTTCACGCCGAGCAGCACGTCGGCCATGTCGACATCATGCGCCACGCCACCGGTGATGGTCTGGCCATCCGGACCGGTGACATCCACCTTCCAGCTTACGTTCGAGCGTGCGCGATTGCCCGCGTCCTTGAACGGAGCCTCGCAGCGAATGGTCACCTGACCATTGCCATCCAGGGCGGTTTCTCCCGAAACCTCCGCCAGATACGTGGGTCGCTTCCGGTTCTCGGAATACAGGTCCACACGTTTGAAAGAATCGTCCCCGCGGCCTTCGTAATAGTCGCCGTCCGAGTCGCCCACCCAGGTTGCCGTCCAGGTGACCGTCGCCCCGGCATTGGGTGCGCCGTGAAAATACTGCGACGAAGCGCTGATGACCGCTTCGCCCGCCTTGCGGGAGTCCTGTTCGACACATTCCACCGAGAAGGGCGGGTTGCGGAACTCCTCGATGCGGAAACGTGCCGAGTCCCCGAGAGAAACCTTGCCGAGCCAGGCCTTGAGGACAAACTCCCCGAGCGGTCCTTCCGCCGGAGGCATCCACTTTCCATGCCAGCCGCCGTTTTCGTCCACCTTGCCCTGGCCGGAAGCGAAAACCTCGTTGCCGTAGCCGCGTTCGATGGTCCATCGGATGGGCTGGCCTGCCGGAATCTTCAGGCTGCCACCGGATTCCTCACGAACCAGGCCTTTGAAGGACACTTCCTGTCCGGGACGGTAAAGGGGTCGGTCCGTGAAGGAATACGAACGCAGGGGCGGGGGCGGGCGGGAGGACAGATATCCTCCGGAGAACGCGTCCGACATGGCCACCGGCTGGAGCGTGGCATTCCCGTTCACCTCGGCGACAAAATACTCCGCGCCCGGAATGGCCGCCTGCGCAAAAACCGCAAGCCCCTGGGCGTCGGTGACCCCGGTGGCGAGGGGAAGAAGCTTTTTGTCCAGCACCTTGACCGCGGCTTCTGGCACGGGTTGGCCGTCGGTCATCCGGGCAATGCGGAGGATGGTTTCGGTGGGAGTCACTTTCCGCGTGATAGCCTGTTCGCCGAAAAAGATGAGCGCGCGGTTGCCGATGATCCGGCCCTTGGCATCGGTGCCGGTGATCTCGAGCAACATGGGTCCGCCGAGTGAGCCGGTCTCAGGTTTCCACGCCAGATCGCGCAGCGTTTCGGCGTCGCCCGGCGAGGGGTCAACCGTGCCGGAAGCCACCGGGGTGAGTCCGAAGGCGGGAATGAGGAGTTCAGTCGGGGTCTGCTGGATCTTGCCTTCCGCCGTCCAGATCGTGTTGCCTTCCGCGTCCTCGGCCTCGCCGCGAAACTCTTCCAGCCGATTCGAAATATCGGGCAGCTTCTCCAACGGAACGGGCGCGAGTTTCCATTCCAGCGCGCCGGTGTTGACCTGATAGAACCCGAAGCGAAATCCGAGCGCCGAGCGTTCGCGGATCGTCTGATTGGGAAAAAGGATGGCCGCCTGGCGGGGTTTGAACGTCGCCCCCCATTTCTCGGGTTGGGCCAGACCGTAGCCGCTGGCGCCGGTGATTTTGTCCGAGATGGTGACCGTGTATTTTGTGCCGAGGGAAAAATCCCCCTCCAGCGTGAGAAACCGGCCGCCTTTCAGCAGATTGAGGTTGGGCACGGTCGGGGTCACAGTGACGGCATCCGGGGGCAGCGGTGCCTCGCCGAGGATCTGCTTAAATTTCACGTCGATGGTGAGCTTCTCCAGCGGCTCGTTCCGAGCGCCGACATACTCGACCTCCAGCGGTTTGGTGGGACCAAGCGGAAAGACCCGCGGATAGGCAAGACCCCGTCCGGCGTAGGCATCCCGCACATTCTCGACCACGATGTCGTAAAACGCTCCGACCGGCAGCGGATCGCGGGGCCGCACCCGGAAGCCGTAGACTTTTTCGTCCGCGGGGAGGCTGGCATCCACAACACTGACCTCCGTCTCACCGTCGGGGACATTGAGCAAAATCTCTGCGGGGAACCGCTCGCGGGTGGCGCGGTTTTGAAACCACACTCCCTGGGCGGCATCGGTCAGGCGGGCCGGGTAGTTAAACTCCACCGGGACCTGTGGACGGGCGTTGAGGCGATCCCGTTCCCCATAGTTTTCCTCCACCACGGCAAAGACGGGCGTGACCATTTCCCCGCCCCATTGATCGACCGGCAGGGCCACGCCCGCCGCATCCACCAGTCCTTCGCGCAGACGAAACCGATAGACCTGGTCGGGCATCAGCGGTCCGTTGACAGTGAGATACCCCTGCGTCTGCGTGCTCCAGGTGAACTCGGCATTGACGGGCGGCCAGATGACAATCGGCGACTCGGCCGCCGGGGCGTCAATTTTATCCGCCCCCACCATTTCCGTGGGAAAGATCACCGTGAGGGTGGTGAAGGGACGCAGTTCCTCCTGAAGGCCCTCGACGGAGATCTCGGCGCCCTCGGGGTTGTTGGTGAAGGGCCGGGGATCCTCGGGCACCTGGAACTTCGGTAGATTTTGGATCGGCTCCGAGGAGGCCGGGGCGGCGTCACGACGGCGCGGACCGTCCAGGGCCAGCAGGACGGTGGTGGAGGCCAGGAGAAGGCAGAGGGCGCGTTTCATTTTTTCTCGAGTTTTTTCGCGCTGGCGAGGTCAGCTTGAGACTCGGCCATGCGACCAAGGCGGTTCAGGATGGTCGCGCGCGTTTGGTAAAGACTTACGGTGGGTTTGGCCTTGAGGCCGCGGTTGGCGTAGTCCAGGGCGGACTGAAACCGGAAGGCGGTCATTTCCCCTTCGGCCAGATACTGGCAGGCACGGCCCAGCCGGTCGGCGGGGGGGGTGGATTTCTCCAGAACCAGGAGGGTGGCGGCGGCATCGGGCACCTTGCCGAGTTTGACCAGGGCGAAGATTTTTTCGACCAGGGCCGGGGCGTTGGCGGGATCAATGGCCAGGGCCGCATCGGCGTCGAGAAGGGCGAGGGCATACTGGGCGGGCGCGTCGTTGAGTTCGAAACTGCGCCGGGCCAGGGCGGCGGCGGCGTTCGGATTTTTGGTGAGGGCCTCGTCGAGCTTGAGGAGGCGTTCGACGTTGGCGGGGGGCGGTTCCGCGGCGGAAAGATCCACGGAAAGTTCCTGGCGGGCCTTGAGATTCGAAAGCGCGACGCGGGCGTAGAGCAACCGCGCGGCGACAGACTGGGGAGCGGCCTTCCAGGCCCGTTCGGCGTCGGCGCGGATGAGGGCGTTCTGCGAGCCAATGTAGGCCAGCAACTGGGCGCGGGCGACGAGGGCGGCGAAATCGTCCGGGTTTTGCGCGACCCGGGCATTGGCGGCCTGGATGGCGGGAAGCGCCGCCTTCAAGCGGTCGTAGGCAGGTCGCGCGTCTTTCGCTGTTTCCTCGCTGGCTTGTTCCACCAGCGCAAAATCCGCCAGCGCGGCCTCGAAGTTTCCCAGCGCACGTTTACTGCCTGCGCGCGTCAGGAGAAGGTCGGGCTCCGCGCCAACGCCGGGGGCGGTGTCGAGCAGGTCGGCCAGTTTTTGATTTTCGGCGCTGCTCCCGTAGTAGCGGGCGAGCTGGCGGATGATGGCCATGTCGGCAGGTTGCGTGGTCCGGTAGGCCTCCAGCAAAGCGATGGCTTCGGGGGCCTTGTCATCCCGGCGGAAAAGAATCTCCGCCCCCACTTCGGCCTGGAGGCTGGCGGGGGCGATTTTCCATTCCTTGAGGGAAACTTCCGCCATGTCGTAGTCCTCGATTTGCAGCCAGAGCCGCACAAGCTGCTCGCGCAGTCCGTCGTCCGCCGGTTCCTTTTCCAGGATCCGACGAAGGAGTTCGATTCGGGAGTGGGTGTCCTCAGCCTTTTCGGCAAGAGCCAGTTGCTCGCGGAGAGTCGCGGCAGCAGCCCCTTGAAAAGAAAAGGCCGTCGCGAGAACGAGAAGAGTCGCAAGCCGGCGCATAGTGGTCAGATGGTGAACGAGTGCGGGGACATTTTATTCACGGAAACCTGGCACGGTGGACAGCTTTTTCCATGGGCATGTTCGGGCCCGGTTCCGCCCACCCTCAAGAGACCAGCCTAAAGGCTGAACTCCAACCGCGGCGACAAGAGCCACGCCTGGGGGTGGTGGGTGAATCCGATGTGCGGATAGTAGTCCTCCGCCCCCGGAGCCGCGAGCAGGATGATCTTGCAGAGCGGACCCAGTCGCGTCTGCGTGAGTTCGATCAGCTGTTTGCCAATGCCCCGCCGCTGAAATTCCGAATCCACCGCCAGGTCGGACAGGTAACAACAGTAGGAAAAATCTGTCACCGAGCGCGCAATCCCAACCAGTGTTTCACCCTCCCAGCAGGTGGCCGTCACATCAGCGTGGTGTAGCATGCCCGCAAGGCACTCCAGATTGTCCACGGGACGCCGTTCGGCCAGGGTTGAGCGAATCAACAAGGATCGAAAAGCATCGACAGAAATGGGAGCGGTGAGGGAATAGCGGAGCATCTTGGCAGGATAAGGGTCAACTTTACCGGAGGCAATTCTGCCGCCATCCCGCACCATCCTGTCAGGGAAGGCCCGAAGACCAGGCGGCTCTCGCCCGGCGATTTTCCGGCATGACACACGATGGGCAGACTTTCCGGCGGGAGATGGCGGAAGAATTGAACGAAGGCCTCGGTCAGCACCTGCTCGGGAGCCTGCTTTCCGCGCACACCCTGGTGGTTTTGTTGGACAAGCGTCACGCCCCGGAAGCGGAACAGGCCAGAATGTTGTTGGAGCATTTGCGGACCGCCAGCGGCGACGTGAAAACCTTGGTCCGCAAGCTCGATCTCGGACGCCTCCGCTGAAATTCGCGGATTTTTCGACCGGCCGCACATCCGGTGCCTGCCTTGCCGTCGATAGTTGCGCGAAATATGACCGCAACATTGGAATTCACGGATCCCGCCGAAAACCTCGAGGAGAATTACAAAGCCGGCGCGCCTTTTCCCCAAGGTGCCACCTGGGATGGCGAGGGGGTAAATTTCGCCCTGTTTTCTGAGGGTGCCGAAATGGTCGAACTTTGCCTCTTTGACAACTCAGAGGACACCAAGGAGGCCCGCCGGGTGCGGCTGCGGGAAAAAACAAATGGCGTCTGGCACATCTATCTTTCCGACCTGACACCGGGACAACTCTACGGATACCGCGTGTACGGACCTTACGAGCCGGAAAAGGGACTTCGTTTCAACCCCAACAAACTCGTGCTGGATCCCTATGCCAAAGCCATTGGCCGGGAAATCACGTGGGACGATTCGCTGTATGGCTACACCATCGGGCACGAAAAAGAGGACCTCTCCTTCGACGAGCGCGACAGCGCCGCCTTTGCCCCCCTGGCCATTGTGACGGACGACAACTTTGACTGGGAGGATGACCAACCTCTCGGCACACCCTGGCATAATACGGTGATCTATGAGGCGCACGTGAAAGGCCTCACCATGCGCCACCCGGACGTGCCGGACGACATACGCGGAACGTACGCGGCGGTTGGCTCCCAGCCCATTATCGACTACCTGACCAAGCTGGGCATCACCGCCATTGAGTTACTGCCGATTCAATATTTCGCCGATGACCGGCATTTGCAGGAAAAGAATCTGCACAACTACTGGGGTTACAACACGCTCGGTTTTTTTGCGCCGCAGCGCACGTACGCGGCGAGCAAGGGGCATCCGGCTGATGTGGTGCGGGAGTTCCGGGAAATGGTGAAAGCCCTGCACAAGGCGGGCATCGAGGTCATTCTCGACGTGGTTTACAACCACACCGCGGAAGGCAACGAACGCGGTCCGACCCTTTCCTTTCGCGGCATCGACAACAAGGCCTACTACCGGACAGTGGTGGGGAAGGAACGCCATTACATGGATTTCACCTGCTGCGGAAACACCCTCAACATGGTGCACCCCCACAGCCTGAAGCTTGTGATGGACAGTCTTCGGTATTGGGTGACCGAGATGCACGTGGATGGTTTTCGCTTTGACCTCGCCGCCGCGCTGGCCCGCTCCCTCTACGATGTCGATCAGCTCGGGGCCTTTTTCACCGCCATCTATCAGGATCCCATCCTGGCCACCACAAAGCTCATTGCGGAACCCTGGGATCTCGGTATGGGCGGGTATCAGGTGGGAAAATTTCCGGTCAACTGGACCGAATGGAACGGCAAATACCGCGACAGCGTGCGCAAATATTGGAAGGGCGACATGGGCATGCATGGCGAAATCGCCACGCGTCTCTCCGGCAGCGCCGACCTCTACGAACACACCGGACGGCTGCCCTCGGCGAGCATCAACTTTATCACGGCCCATGATGGGTTCACTCTCAACGATCTCGTCACCTACAACGAAAAGCACAACGACGCCAACGGGGAGGACAACAAGGATGGTGCCAACGACAACGAGAGTTGGAACTGCGGTGCGGAGGGTCCGACGGACGATCCTGCGATCATCGAATTGCGCGAACGCCAAAAACGCAACCTGCTCGCCACCCTTCTCCTCTCCCAAGGTGTGCCCATGCTCTGCGCGGGGGACGAAATCTCCCGCTCCCAAAGCGGCAACAACAATGGCTACTGCCAGGACACCGAACTTTCCTGGCACGACTGGGATCTCGACGACAACCGCCGGAGACTGCTCGAATTTACTTCCCAGCTCATCCACTACCGCCGGAAACATCCCAATTTTCACCGGCGGAGCTTTTACGAGGCGGACCCGACCGTTTCCCCGCAGGAAAAAAATGTCGTCTGGCTGCGCAGCGATGGTCGGGCGATGGAGGACACCGACTGGCAGGAGGGAGGCTGGATGCGCACCCTGGGGATGCTGTTGAGAGGAACCGCGCCGGAAATTCGCAACGATGAGGGAACGCCGGTGGACGATCACGATTTTCTCATCCTCCTCAACAGTCATCATGAGGATGTGGACTTCAACCTCCCCGAAGATCTGGCGGCCTTGGAATGGACGGTGGCCTTCGACACCGCCCAGCCCGACGGCGCTCCGGGCGGCGATCCCATTGGCAAAAACAATCCGGCGAAGATGCGGGGCCGTTCGGTGGTTGTGCTGCGGCACACCCGATAGGCCGCCCTACGTCCAGGATCGAAAAGGATGCTCGACCAGCCGGGAGTTCCCGTAGCGGAGATCGTCCGAGACCTCGAGACCCAGCCAGGGTGGTTTTTCAAAGGACTCGTCTTCGCTGGCCAATTCGAGCTCTGCGATGATCAAGCCGGCGTTGTCCCCATGGAACTCGTCCACCTCCCAGCGATTTCCGGCCCAGGGGACGATGTAGCGGGTCTTCTCGATCAATGGCCCGAGGCATAGCGCGAACATCGCTTCGGCGTCCGGCAGCGGGATCGGGTATTCAAACTCCGCCCGCGTCACGCCGATCGTGAGTCCCTTAATCGTGAGAAACGCCTTTTCCCCGGCCCGCCGGATGCGGACGATCCGCTGCGGGTCAAGAGAGAGATATCCTTGGGCGTAGGGTGTTCCCACCGCGTCTTGACGCCAGGTTTCGTCGGTGACGAGAAATTTACGTTCGATTTCGGAGGCCATGGCGGGAATACGTGCGATACGTCTTCAGGGCCTCGCCGGGAAATTTAATCCGCCAATCAGGCGAAGACCCTGGAGAGTGAGGCGGGGGTCGATGGCATCGAAGAGGGTGGATCCGGCACCGATAAGTTCGGCGTCGCCGCCGGTGGCGATGACCCGGGCGCGGCGGCGGGGGAAATGTTCGCGGCGGATTTGCTCAAGAATTTCCTTCACCAGGCCACGGTAACCGTGGACGGCGCCGGAGAGCATGGCTTCGCTGGTGCTTTTGCCGACCGCGCGCGGGGGGCGGCGGAGCTCGATGAGAGGAAGTAGGGCGGTGCGACGATGGAGGTATTCGGTCATCACTCCAAGACCCGGGGCGATAACCCCCCCGATGTAGCTTTTGCCGGGCGATACGACGTCGAAAGTGACCGCGGTGCCGAAATCCACC
>JBGSVZ010000036.1:0-93875 GCA_041752695.1 Terrimicrobiaceae bacterium | reverse complement strand
GTGGTTGGACGAGAAATCATCGCCTCCAAGCTGCGTTTCTGTTCCGGGCTTGCTGCGAGAATGCGGATTGGACGGGCCATCCGCCAATCGTAACCGCCAATTTGTGTTTTGTATAGCTATTTAACAACCAGCACACTAGCGTCTTGGACCGTTTCGCTTCTGACTTCTCCCTCACTCGACGGAATGACGAGCCTGGTCTGTCGCTTGTCATACCGTGGCCGGAAGAAGACATCACCATGGCCGCCCTCATCCGCTCGTTGGTTGAGCATTGGTTCTGGGTCATCCTAGAGGATCGTCTAGTTGTGCGTGTCGCTCTTGCAGCAACGGGGGAGGAACTCGTGATTTCTCACGACACAGTTGAGGATGTGGTTCGCGAGTGTGTCGGCGAGACGACACTGGCCGGTCAACAGTTACTTCGAAAATTGCGCTTTGGCCGCGAGGTGCATCAGTTTGATCCTAGCGCCACTATTTCATTTTCGTGCTGTCCTGCCGGCTCTGCTCCGAAATGGGATTCGGCTGACGGGCGCTTCCCTTCGCCGGAAGCCGTGACGGCTGCTCGCCAGAGCTATCAAGAAGGCCATCTGTTGGCGTTCGATGTGCCGGTGCGTGTCAGGCGGATCGACGGAACTGGTGACGAAATCGCCTCTTTCGAGGTGTATCTCAAGCGCACGAATGACGGCACACAAGCGGTCGAGACGTTCCTTCGAGATGGCCTCACAATCTCCGGCCAGCATTACCTTCGCGAGCCAGGAGTCCTTGCCATCATTAAAGCTGGAGACAACGCACTCGGGAATCTCCTCGGTGATGCCGAAAACCCCGCCCATACCCGTTGGGAACGCGGCGGTAAACATTTTCGGGGCCGGTATGAACACGGTCCGAGTATCCTTTCCTACGTTCAGCGTTCGGCGCAGCACCTCTGTGCCCTGCTCGCCCGCCGGCCTGAGGGTGTGGATAAGGATTTGCTCCAGCACCTTTTTAGCGTGCCTGAGCCCGGAAGGGCAATTTCCACCGGACCTAAGCCCAAGCTTGGGCCGATCATTCCCCCATTAGTTCCGCCGGTAAAGCCGACCAACTATTTCATTGAGTGCAGTAAGCTCTATGGAGGATTTCATTTGCGACCTCACCCCAAGGCTGTGAGGCCGCCAGCGGCTATCCAGCTCCGTGCTGCGTATGAAGTCGTTCGTGGCAACCCCTTCCGGCTGCACCATCCTGCCGATTTCGATTTTACCAAACGCACAGGCCTTGATCTCGAATTCTCCGGACTCACCATAGCTGAGGCGACGCCAAATCGTCTCATCCTCAATGTGGATGGGCCCGACTTCGAATTGACGGCCAAGGGCTTTGACCCCCACCGCGACCTCATTGTGGATGTCCGCCCGTTGCACGACACCTCGGAGGACGACACCGAGCCCGATATCTCCGTCGAGTCTGAGGAACTCTCCCAATGATTCGCCGCTTCAACTACACCGACCGGCAAAAAATCCCGCGCGCCCAAGTGCGTCTTGCTTGGGTCGTTAATAGTTCCGGGCCACTTCAGTTCCAAGGCGATGTTGATCTGACTCTTGAACGCCCTCTTGACCCTGCCGCCCTCGTTTTCGTGGAAGCCTACAGTGGCCCGGTCGTTATGCGCTTCTCCTTCGGGACCGTCGAACATCCGGAGCATCCTGCAGACGCCACTCTTATCGACTTTCCGCCCGGTCTAAAACCGCTCTTTCGCGTCAAAGTCGTCGAACCAAGCGCTGATCGTCGGCTCCTCGCGTGGGCAGATGCCGTTACCCCGCTCGCCCCAGAGGAAATTGAAAGTGGGCGACGAAGCATTCTCCCGGTAGAGACTGTCGACCTTGGCCCGCTTATCTGGAAGTTGCGTATTGAGTCGAATGAATTTCGCCTTCAGTTAAACTCCGCTATCCACGAACCCCGCGATGTCACAGCGCTCGCGCGTGAGCCCGATTTTGTTGCGCTAGTTTATCCCGCAGTCATCCGGCAGATACTCACGCATCTGCTATTAGGCCCCGAGCGAGATTCAGTGGAACCAGATCACGATTGGCTGGTTTTCGCAGCAAAACTTACAGGAAGTCCAACCCCCAACCGTGAAGGCAGTGCGACCGTCTCCGACGATGACGGCTCATTTGCCGATGAAGTCGAGGAGTGGGTCGAGGAATCCATCGCCGAGTTTTGCAAGCAGCAGCACGCCGTTGAGTCGTTTGTTCAATCTAAAAAGGAGGCCGAGGAATCACATGGCTGAAATTCGCTACTTCACCCAAGGGGGCCGTGAACAATGGGGTTCGTGGCTCCAAGAGCTCAAGAGCGAGCCTTCCCTACCCTTTCCCGATGGGTTGCTAACGAACCCAGATTTTACCCGACGCGCTCATGCACGCGCCGCAGTCGAGCCACATATTTTTACGTCCAAATTTGAATTCGCGGAAGCGCTTGCTCCGAGCGTAATGACGATCCGCGAGGCACGTTTGCCTGCTGACTACTGGCCGGGCCTTTGGGATTGGCTTGCCGCTTTTCATTTTGACTCGATTTGCCCAGCAGGAGTTGGAGGAAAACGAAAATTAAACGATCCCGTCCGATATAGCCTTAGCTCTGCTTGGAATCGGAAATATAGGCATCGGGTTTTCGGGCCGGTCGAACTGTATTCTCGCTTGGGGAATTCATCCCGCCTTCTGATTCATGGCGAGCCCGCAAGCCTGACGGATTGGGAGGAGCAAACAGCCTCGCGTTACCAAATCAGCGGCAACAAAGGAATTGCTGACGCGCTTTACCGCCTTTATTGGGATCACAGCAAGAATGCTCCCAAAAGAGGAGCTGCCCCGAATAGTAAGAAGCCGGGAACCTTGAGACGTTTCGGTGATTTGGTGCAGCAGTTTGACCGGACTTTCGACCTGCTCTCGATCGGTTCGGACTCCATTCTCGATCTACTCCCCAAGGAATTTTCGAAGTTCAAGGGGGCGTGAGCCTGTGAGCCACCTTGCAATTCGAGAAGTGAGTCCGTTGGTCGGGAAGCAAATTTTCTGCGCGCTAGCAAGAGCACTAAATGCCAATCCCTATTATTGACCTTTTTGCCGGACCTGGTGGTTTGGGGGAGGGATTCTCGGCGCTTACCGATACGGATGGTCGACGTCATTTCAAGATCAAACTTTCGGTCGAAAAAGATGATTATGCCCATCAGACATTAGAATTGAGGGCGTTCACTAGAGAATTTGCGCCGGGACAACTTCCTGGAGAATACTACGATTACCTAAAAGGTTCGATTTCACGGAACGATCTTTTCAGCAAACATCGGCAAGCTGCGGAGAAAGCATCTCTGGAGGCGTGGAAAGCGACATTAGGGGCGGATGAATGCCCGCCCCAGTTGATCGATGAGCGGATTCGGATAGCTTTAGGAACTGCACGCAAATGGGTTCTCATCGGAGGTCCGCCGTGTCAGGCTTATTCATTAGTGGGGCGTTCTCGCATCATCGGTGGAAAGGGCAAGGAAGTGTATGATGCCGATCACAGGCATGAATTATATAAGCACTACTTGCGTATCCTTGCCAAGCATCGACCGCCAGTATTCGTAATGGAGAATGTAAAGGGGCTTCTTTCAGCCCGAGTGAAGGACCAACGCATTTTTGACCGCATTCTTCGTGACCTTCGAAGTCCGTTGATAGCATTGCCGGAACTCGCCGTCGAAGGCGACAAGACCCTCGAATATAGACTGGTGCCTCTGGCGGCAAACCGGGGTGATCTTCTGAACGAATTTGCACCGGAGGATTTTGTCCTTCACGCCGAAGACTACGGGGTGCCGCAAGCGCGACACCGCGTTATCATCCTAGGCATCCGGTCCGATCTCGCCTATCAACCCGGTTCCCTGACGCTTGCACCAAGCTTGGTCACCACCGAGCAGGTAATCAGCGATCTTCCGCAGCTGCGCAGTGGCCTTTCCAGGGAGGAAGATACACCGGAGGCGTGGCGAAAGGCCGTACGTGATTTGGCGGAAGCACAGTGGATAATTGATCCCAAGTTGCCGGAAAAAGTGCGGGACGGCCTGACATCGGCGATAGTTAATATTCAACCCGATCTAACCCGCGGTGAACGTTTCCTTCCGGCAATAGCCATTCCAGATCGTCATATTGGGTGGTATCTTGACCCATGTATGCTGGGAGTATCCAATCACGAAAGTCGTGGACACATTCGCGATGACTTACACCGGTATTTTTTTGCATCTGTCTTCGCGCACAAGATGGGACGCTCTCCGCTGTTGGAAGATTTTCCGAAGACCCTGCTACCTAAGCACAAGAATGTTGAGGCGGCTCTACTTGAAACCAAATTCAACGACCGCTTTCGGGTTCAGTTAGCGGATCGGCCATCAACAACGGTGGTATCCCATATCTCCAAAGATGGACATTATTTTATTCACTACGATTCCAGCCAGTGTCGAAGTTTGACGGTGCGAGAGGCTGCGCGTCTCCAAACTTTCCCAGACAACTATTTCTTCGAAGGGCCACGCACTCAGCAATACAAGCAAGTTGGTAATGCTGTTCCTCCGCTGTTGGCGAAACAAATAGCCGATGTAGTTTTAGGTCTTTTTGATTAATGGCAGACGTCTTTCATCCTGAAAAACGTAGCGCCGTGATGTCGCAGATTCGCGCGAGCGGGAATCGAGATACCGAATTGAAGGTTGTGACGCGCTTTCGCGCCGAAGGCATCACGGGTTGGCGGAGAAATCAGAAACTTTTCGGCAAGCCTGATTTTGTTTTTCCGAAGTGCAAACTCGCTGTCTTTGTGGACGGATGTTTTTGGCACGGCTGCCCCAAACATGGAACCTCCCCGGCGAACAATGCGGAGTTTTGGGAAAAGAAACTCACAGCCAACAAACTCCGGGACAAACTCGTTACCAAATCACTGCGTAAGGCGGGCTGGCGTGTCCTGCGGATCTGGGAGCATGACCTGACGCGTAAAAATGAAGCCCGGTTGCGAGCGCGGCTGCGGCGGGCGCTGGGAGGGGGATTTCTACAGAAGCAAACGAAGGGAACAAAGGAGCAGCTGATTCTTCCGGTTAAAAACGTTTCAAACCGCGGAAGGCGCGGATAGGTTCCCCCCATGGTTAAGATCACGGCTGAGTTTCGCAAGCTGATGAATCTGGAGAAGACGGCTTCTTTTCAGATCGGTCATCCTCTCGCGGTTTCGAGTTCGAGGGGACTGATCAAACCCTGGAAATCGCGAAAGACGGGCTCTGCGACCAAGGTGTTCGCGAAGGCCAAGTAGGGCGGGGCCCGGGTATTTCCGCATGAGCACGATTACCGCAGTTTTGGAGGCGGATGCGGACGGAACCTTGCACCTGCCGGTGCCGGACGAATGGAAATCCGGCAAGGTGAAGGTGGTGGCAACGCTGGAAATCGTGGAGGCGCGTAAAACTCGTGAAGCTGTGCAGAAGCCGGATTTCGCCGCCATCCGGCGTGAGTTGTGGGGGGGCAGACGCTGGGAAGCGGCGGTGGAGTCCCGAAGATTCGGCATTCATTAGGGACCGCGGCGACTGGTGAACGCGTATGCGGATACCGGGTTTCTCGTTTCGCTTTGTTGCCAGGCATGTGGCGGCCGCGCTGGAACTGGGTGTGCGGGAATTTCTGACTTTCGACGAGAGGCAGCGCCGTGAGGCGAAAGCGGACGGTTTGCTCGTTCATCCGTAGCCCTATCCGGTTTTGACGGCGCAAAACCCTCCAGGCGGTCTCCCCGCCATGCGTTGAGTCCGCGAGGGAGCCCTACCCCGAATGGATCCCATCCGCGCCCAGGGGGAAAAGGGGGTTGTTGGAGGGGCGGTAGGACGGTATCTTCCGGGACGATGAATGGGGCGGAGACGAAAAAGTGGATGGAGCAGTGGAGGGCTGCCGGGCCTGCACTGGAAGCTTTTCGCGCAGAGGAGTTGGGCCGGCTCGATGAATCCCAGAATGCTGCGATTGCCTCTTCGTTTTTCCCTGCGGGGAACAGGACGACGGATGGCGGGGAAACGTCCGGGTTGGTGGAACAACAGGCTATTTTCCTGAGAGCGCTGACGCGGTGAATCCCGTCCTTGCAGCGGCGTGAAAATCCTAAATGTCATCTACGGAGTCTGCCTGGGCTTTCTAGGGCTCTCGTCCCTATCGCTGACACTTTTTTGCCTTCATGCAGCCATGTCGGGCGTGGTTGATCTGACGGTGCGAGCATTTATGCTTCTGCTGGGAAGTGGCGCGCTGTTGGCCGGAAGCGCCCTCTTGCATGCTGCAACTCGTGAGATGGGGCTGCTCTCGGAAAGCGGAAGTTTGTCGCAGGAGAAAAGCATCCTCCGGCACTGGCCGGCGGTCGTGGCTTGGCTTATAGTTCTTGTGTCGTGCGTCACTATTGGCAAATCGCACTTCCTATTCCTCTTAATCTACTGCGTTTTCGGTCTCTACCTCCTCATCGGCTTGCATGAACTTGGTCATGTCGTTGCGGCGTGGTGGGCAGGCCTTCGTCCGGTGAAGATGAGGGTCGGCTCCGGGTGGGAGCTATTCGGCTTCTCGCGGGGAACCCTGAGGGTGAGCTTTGGACTGAAACCAACCTCGGGCTATGTGGAGGTAGAACCCATGGATGGCCACTGGACTCGGAAAGCGAAACTCCTCCTGTACTCAGGAGGACCCGCGGCCAGCCTACTCACTTTTCTGGTCGGCATGGGGATTCTCGTTTCGGTCGATCCCCAGAGTGCCATCTTTCGGATTATCCCAGTGGAAATCTACAAGCAGATGTTTCTCGTTCAGCACGCGGCACTTTTCGTTAGTCTCTTTTCCACCCAAGTCATGATCGACGGGATGAAAACCAAGGGCGATATGGCAGCGATCCTGGAGGAACTGGCAATCCCGATGGGAGAAGCGGAAAATTTTCCGGAAATTAGGGAGCGGGCCTCTTGGAATGAGGTGTGGGAGAAGGATCAAGCTTTCTTACTTCCTTTTCCCCAATTTGCCGAGATTTACGCGAAATTAATCGTCTGGGTTGGAAAAGACGCGGCTCCAAAACTGGAGGAACTGGTGAATCAGACTTTGTCAGGCGGCCGCCTGAAAAATAACGAACTTTGTCTCCTTTTATTTGCCCGTGCCGGATGCCTTGCGTATCGAGAGGAAACGGTCGCCGCGAGGAAATGCCTCGACGAGGCGATCGATACTGCATCCACTGACAGCCTCAAGGTGAGTCTCTGCGATCAGGCCGCTAACCTGGTGATCGTAGGTCGCTTGACGGAATTGCTCCCCGCTATTGACCGATATTCCCAGTTCGCCCTGCAGCTCCAGCCGGGAGAAATTACGCTGGAGGGAACGCGGGGGTCCATTCTCGTCGAGTTGGATCAAATTGAGGCAGGTGCTCAAATGCTCCAAAAAGTCTTCGAGCAGTCTGAATCGGAGGACGACAAAACGATCTCAGCATTCTATCTCGCCTTGGCCAGCCTGAAGGCTGGCGATCTGGCAGTTTCACGATCCTGGAGAGACAAAATGATGCAACACAGTCCCCCGGAATGGCTGCTCGCCCGGGCTTACGAGTTGGATGGCGAGACTGGTGGTTCTGACACGCGGACTGGTAAGGATGCTTAGCCGGATCTATTCAGAAGAATTTAACCGCGGATCGCACGGATGAGCACGGATGGAGGGAGGGAGCGGCCTTGGCGACCGAGAGAGGGGTTCACCAAAAGGGAAACAGATTTGCCTGAAAAAAGCCTGTCCGTCTTGTCCTTATCCGTGTTCATCCGTGAAATCCGTGGTTTCAACTGCATTGTTCCGGCTTAGAGCATATTGGCCCTGCCTCACCCCTTCTGCCGAAAAATCTGTTCCAGCGCCGTGCCGATCGATTTCGCGCCGGGCGCACTCACGGTCAGGAACATTCCGGCGATAAAAAGCAGGAGAGTCGTGACAACCACGAACAGCCAGGTCTTGCGGATGCAGGTGCCGAGCCAGTGTTCCCGCGCGGCGATTCTAAGGCGGCGGTAAAGCACGCCCACCAGCACGGCGTCGAGGAAGACTTCGGCGATGAGGGCCGGGGCGGCGGCCAGGACCGCCAGGAGAAGTCCGATCAACCCGACGACCGCCCCCACCACTGCGAGCACGACAATTCCTCCCAGGCATCCCTCACCGTCGGGGATCAAATTCGTGGACAGGTCGAGCCAGTCCAGCCAGGAGCCCTTGCCCTTTTGGTGATCGGTAAACACGGGGAGGGGCCGATCCTTTTCTAAAGCGGCCAAAAGCTCGGGGTCATTGGGATCGAAGCTTCTCCGCTCGATCTCCACCCAGAGCCGCATGAGGAGGAGGAAAACGCCATAGGCTCCCAGCACGGCAAGTGGATAGCGCAGCCACATGTCGCCCAAGCCAACCCGGAGGAGAAGAAAGGAAATACCGAAGCCCGCCAGGCCGGTGAACAGCAAAACCAGTCCGAGGGTAAATTGCGGATAACCCCGACGCACAAAATACCCCTCGATGGCCCTGACCACGCGGGACCGCCGGCGGGTGTCCTCCATGGGAGGCGGCTCGGAATTTTCTTCCATGCCGCGAAAGAATCATAACCGGGGGTGAAATGTCACTGCGAACCGGTCGGTTACCTAGTCAAAAAGCGCCGTCGGCGCGCGGTGTTTCTCCGTCCAATCGAGCCAGATCACATCGGTAAATCCCGCAACGGCTTCGAGCACCGTCCACTTCCCTTTCCGCTGCTCCCAGAGGATGGCGGTCTCCGCACTTTCCGCGGGGCCGACCTGAATCGCCGCACCCTGCGCATCCACAATGATGCCCTTAAAAAACACCCACGTGTCCCGCTGTTGCATCGTCCCTTGAAAACGGACCGCCTGTCCGGCTTCCCGTTCGATCTTCGGGCGGGCCAGCGCAAAGAGTTCCTTGCGCAGGGCGGAACCGGCCGGCACTTCCCCGTCTGCCAACGCTGCTGGAACGATGCCAAGGATCATTGCGAGGAAGGTGGCTAGCATGAGGGTCCGCATCGCACGGGGAATGGTGAGCATGACCGAGTAGTCGGCGAACCGCACGGCGGTGTAAAGAGGGTTGCCGTCCGGCCAGGTTTTTTTGGAGCGACGCGTGGTTGACGAAAAGCGAAACCACCTGTGTCGGCTTTCTCTCCCTTTATCCGCGCCATCCGCAGTCAACTCTCGTAAACCTTCTCCGCCGACCGCTCATGACGTGAAGCCGTGGAAGAATTTTTTAACCGCGGATCACGCGGATTTGGCGGATAAAAACAGACGAATTCCGACGTCTATCGCGAATCACTCTTCGGCCTTCCCTCATCTGCTCAATCCGCGCCATCCGCGGTCAAATTCCTTTGAAGAGTTCCGGCTTAATCTGAACTCCCGCGTTTCTGCTCTTCCTCAAAAATGGCCCGCCAGTGGTCCAGGCGTTCTTTCACGCGTTTTTCCTGCCCGTGTTCCGTGGGCTCGTAATACACGCGGCCCTCCGGCAGATAAGCCTGCGGGACGTAACCGCCTTCGTAGTCGTGGCTGTATTTGTAACCGTCGCCATGGCCGAGTGTCTTGGAGCCTTTGTAGTGGCCGTCGCGCAGGTGCCGGGGCACCGCCAGGGTGCGGCCCTCCCGGACTTCGGCGGCGGCTTTGCCAATGGCCGCGGTGCAGCGGTTGCTCTTCGGTGCGGTCGCGATGTAGACCGTCGCGTGGGCCAGGACCAGCGCAGCCTCGGGCATCCCGACAAATTCAACGGCCTGCAGGGCGGCCGTGGCGACGAGGAGGGCATTGGAATCGGCCATGCCCACATCCTCACTGGCGCAGATGATCAGACGGCGCGCGATAAAACGAATTTCCTCCCCGGCATGCAACATTTTGGCCAGCCAGTAGAGGGCGGCATCGGGATCGGATCCCCTCATGCTTTTGATGAAGGCGCTGATCGTGTCGTAATGCGCATCGCCATCACCGTCATAGACGACGGCCTTTTTCTGGATGCTCTCCTCCGCCACCGGCAGGGTGATGTGAATGGCCCCGGCGGCGTTCGTCGAGGTGGTGCGGGCGGCAATCTCCAGGGCGTTCAAACATTTGCGCGCATCGCCGTCGCTGACGGTCGCGAGATGCCGCGCGGCGTCATCGTCGAGCACGATGTTCTGCGTCCCGAGTCCACGCTCGGCATCCGCGACGGCGCGCCCCATGAGCGCGATGAGGTCCACGACGGAAATGGGTTCGAGTTGGAAAATCTGCGACCGCGAGACAAGCGGGCTGTTGACGTAAAAAAACGGGTTGTGCGTGGTGGCACCAATCAGGCGCAGCAGACCGCTTTCCACGTCGGGCAGCAGTACATCCTGCTGGGCTTTGTTGAAGCGGTGAATTTCGTCAATGAAGAGGATCGTTTTGTGGCCGGTATTCTGCTGGCGGTTCGCCGCGGAGGCGACGACGCGACGGATGTCGCCGACGTTGCTTTCGACTCCGCTTAGCCGTTCGAAGCGCGATTTGGTGGACGTGGCGATGACCTGGGCCAGGCTGGTTTTTCCCACTCCCGGAGGACCATAGAGCAAAATGGAACTGATCCGATCCGCCTCGATGGCGCGGCGCAGGAGTTTGCCTGTTCCCAGGATGTGGCTCTGTCCCACATAGTCATCAAGCGTGCGCGGACGCATCCGGGTCGCCAGCGGTGCATCGACTGCGGGGGGCGGGACCGCGGGCTCAGCATGAAAAAAATCCTCCATTCCTCCCACTATCACCCGGCGTCGCGTCCTGCGGCAAGCCGAGCCCCCGGGAAATTAGAACTTGCCCACACAACCGATTGCCTGTTAATCCCTTAAAAGTTCGCGGTTCCTTCTTTAAATTTATGACGCAACCTGTCGCTCGCAATTGGTGGAAATCCCGCACCTTCCAGCATGTTTTGGCGATTCTCGCCATGGTGGTGACAGGAGCGGCTCATGCCCAGACTCCCGTGAACATCACGGTGAGCACTCTCCCCGGGCACATTACCACATTTAACTCTGTTCGTATTCCGGGGGGCACAATATCCAACGAGGGTCTTGGAGGATTCCGGGTGGATGTCACTTCGATTAATGGGACTCCGGTCAACCTCGCCCCGCATGCGACGTTTTGCACCGAGTTGGGAGAAAATATCAGTGCGATTTCTTATACGGAGTTCGAAATCGTTCAGCTCCAATTTGCCTCTGCCGGCCGGGCCGGTGAGATCGGTACTCCGTCGGAAACGATTCCGATTGGGGGGATCGGCCTGCAGTCCGCCGCCGAGATGCGGTATCTTTTTGATGTTTATTATGTTTCGGAGGATTTGAGTCTGTGGACGACCTCGCAGTCGCAGGCCTTCCAGCTGGCGGTCTGGGAAATCGGGCATGACCCCGGGAATTTTAATGTGGACAACTCCAATGCGGACGGTGGGGTTTTTTACGTGCCTCTCCAGAACAACGCGACCCGCGATGCCACCATCGCCCTCTCGCAGACCATGCTCAACACCGTGAACGCGGCGAATGTTTCAGCCAGCTACACCAGCACGACGGTGGATATCTGGTCGCTGGCGGATGACAACGGAGTGAGTGCGAATGTGGGGTATCAGGATATTTTGTTGGCGACCTTCAAAACGTCCGTGGACGGGCAGATCATTGCGCCGCTCCTGCCAACACCCATTCCCGAGCCTTCCACCCTTGCCCTGGGGGCGGTGGGTGTTCTTTTCCTGTTCAGCCGCCGGCGTCGCGCGGTCTGAATTTTCTCGCCAAGTGGCATGATAAACGCTTCAGCGGCGGGATGTTGAAGCGGTTTGCCGTTGTCCTGTTTTTTTCGGTTTCCTGGGCCGCCGCCGAGGCGATCCCCGTCCGCATTGTGGCGGCCAACCTGACCTCCGGCAACCAGCAGACCTACTCGCCCGACAACGGCAACCACTCGAACCCCGAAGGGGCGGGCGCCCGCATCCTGAAGGGACTAAAGCCGGATGTGGTGTTGATTCAGGAGTTCAACACCACCATTCCCGTCCGACAGTGGATCAATCAAACCTTCGGAGAGCAATTTTTCTTTGCCCGCGAAGAACAAGAGACCGTGCCCAACTTCATCCCCAACGGCGTGATCAGCCGGTTCCCCATCATCGAATCCGGCGAATGGGATGATCCCACGCAGGAGAACCGGGATTTTGTCTGGGCAAAAATCAAACTTCCCAACGGCAAAAATCTCTGGGCGATCAGCGTGCACCTTTATTCGAAAAAGCCCGGGATCCGCGAACGGGAGGCAAAGGAGTTGGTGGCAAAAATCAAGGCCCTCATTCCGCCGGAGGATCTGGTTGTCCTGGGAGGCGATCTCAACACACGCACCCGTGACGAGGCTTGCGTGACGGTCTTGCAGAAGTTTTTCCGGGATGCGGAAACCGAGCCGGCCGACCAGTTGGCGGACGAGGACACCAATGCCAATCGCAACAAACCATATGATTGGGTGCTGGCGGATGCGGAGTTGGAGGCCTGCGCGGCTCCGGTGACACTGGCCGGCGAGTCGTTCCCGGGCGGCCTGGTTTTCGACAGCCGCGTTTTCGAGCCGCTCTCCGCGGTGCCGCCGATTCAGGAGTCCGACAGCGCCGCGCCGAACATGCAGCACATGGCGGTGGTGCGGGATTTTCTCGTTCCCTGACCGGTCTCAAATTCAATTTTAACCACGGATGTCACGGATGGACACGGATGACAGGAAAATAGAAGCAAGCGTTGTGCTTTCAAAATCCTTTTCGGCAGATTCCATCGTTCTGGTCATCCGTGCAAATCCGTGTCATCCGTGGTTCGCCCCTAGTTCCTTCGATCCATGGAGCAATTGACGCACATTTTTCGCGGGCTGCTGGGCATGGCCGCGTTTTTGGGTATCGCCTGGGCCTGCAGTGGTAACCGCCGTGCCATCAACTGGCGGCTGGTCGGAGCGGGACTGCTTCTGCAGCTCGCCATCGGATTTATCGTTCTGCACGTCGGGCCGGTGAGGGCGGCCTTCGGAGCCATCGGGGCGTTCTTTATCAAGTTGATGAGCTTCACCAACGAGGGCGTCGAACTGCTCTTCGGGTGGCTGACCAATATCGCCACCGGCAATGTGGAAAACCTGGCCTTCACCCAAGGCGGGCCGATTTTTGCCGTCACCATCCTCCCCTCCATCATCTTTTTCGCGGCCTTCACCTCCGCGCTTTATCGTCTCGGCATCCTGCAAATCATCGTCTTCGGTTTCGCCTGGCTGCTGTCCAAGACGATGAAACTTTCCGGCGCGGAAACGCTCAGCACCGCGGCCAACATTTTCGTCGGGCAAACCGAGGCCCCCCTGCTGATCAAGCCGTACCTCGCGACCATGACCCGTTCCGAGCTTCTCACCATCATGGTTGGTGGCATGGCCAACATCGCGGGCGGGGTGATGGCGGCCTACATCGTCTTTCTCGGTGGCAACGACCCGCAGGAACAAATGCGCTGGGCCACGCACCTGCTCGCGGCCTCCGTGATTTCCGCACCCGCCGCCGTGGTCATTTCCAAAATGCTCGCTCCGCAAACGCAGGAGATCGACCGGTCCTTGCAGATCAGCGCGGAAAAGCCCGGGGAAAATTTGCTCGATGCCATTTGCCTCGGGGCCTGGGATGGCGTGAAACTGGCGGTGAATGTCGGCGTGATGCTCATTGTTTTCACCGCCTTCGTGGCCCTGATCAACTGGGTCCTTTCCGACGGGGTGGGCACGTGGACTGGCCTGAATGGTTTTATCGCGGCGTCCACCGGAGGCCTCTACGATAAGCTCACCCTCGAGTTCCTCTTCGGCCTGGTCGGCGCGCCGGTGGCCTGGCTCCTTGGCATCGATTCGCCCAACCTGCTCGTGGCCGGGCAACTTCTTGGCGAGCGCACCGTGCTCAATGAATTCTACGCCTACCTCTCCATGAACAAACTCCAGGCCGACGGCGTGCTCACGGATGAACGCACCCGGGTGATCCTGACTTACGCCCTCTGCGGTTTTGCCAACATCGTCTCCATCGGCATCCAGATCGGCGGCATTGGGGCGCTCGCTCCCAACAAGCGCGCCGAACTCGCCCGCCTCGGCTGGCTCGCCCTGCTTGGAGGAACGCTCTCCTGTTTCCTCATGGCCTGCGTGGCCACGATGCTGACGTAGTGGAGTTGCGGTTACGGACAGATCAAAGGGAGTGACTGACGTTTGTTGCGTCGATATACGCGACGCACTTCATTGCCCGCGCACAAGTTCCGTCAATCAGCTGAATCGAAAAATCCGGAAACGAATCTCACTCCAATGCCCCGAATTATCCGGCATCTTGGTCCTTAATCCGCAGCGAAAAATGACTGCCCTGCTACTGAGATGCGCCTGAGGGCCGTTTCGTATTCCAAACAAAACCAATCTCGTCGAGTTGCTTGGCACGTTCCGGTCTTATTTTTCCGAGTTTGAAATGTGTCCGTTGGGTGTTAACCCACCTCCCAAGCTTTTTGTTTTTGCCACCTTTTTGCGGAACACTGCAATGGCCGTGAATCGCTTTGAACTCGACAAGCTGTTCAATCATCCTCTCCCAAACATTCCGCTCAACAAGACGCCAGACGAAACCAATCTCGTCTAGTCTCTTTCCTCGCTCAGCAATGATCGCGCGGTTGTACCTCTTGGCCGCCCGCTGGCCATGGACCCAAGTCGCGAGTGCTGCGTATTTGGACGAACCTTGTGGCACGTTAGTGTGTCCATGATCATTCTTGAATTCAACGAGTTTCTGAAACATCGCTTCCCAACGGTTGCCTAGTGGATCCCAATCGAAGCCAATTTCATCAAGTCCTCGAACCCTTTCTAGGGTGAGTCGTCCGCGATGGAAGGCAGTACGCTGGTCCGAAACCCAATCGGCGAGGCCCCGATTTTCCTTCCACCGTTGCGGCACCAGACAATCGCCATGGGTCTGCTTGTATTGGAGCAATAAATGCAGCATTTTTTCCCAATGGACCTCTTCGTTTGGGATAGCAGTGGCATGCGATCGGGTGATCCACGTGCTTTGGCGCATGACGTGCCAGTCGAAGTCGATTTCATCCAAAGCCTTAATGCGCCTTGGATCAAGTGTTGCATTCTTTTTTTGCCTGCGTTGCACGGCGACCCAATTGGCCAGTTGCGGGTTCTCCTTCCAACCTGCCGGAACACGGCAGTGTCCCGTTTGGCTGCGAAACGCCTTTAGTACCCCCAGCATTTCTCGCCATCTATCACCAAGGTCTGCCGAACCAAATGGCGACCAATCAAATCCGAGGCGATCGAGTTCGTCGATCTGCGACGTCCTGAGTTTGCCTCTTCGTCGATTTCGACGCTGCGTTGACACCCACCATCCCAATTTTTGGTCTTGGGGATAGACCTGTGGGACTCGAGCGTGTCCATGCGCGGCATGGAAAATTTTTAGACGCTCAAACATTTGGCTCCAAGCTTCATGCGGGGTCTGGATGTTGTGATTCTCACCGATTCTCCAGATAAATCCCACGGCATCCAGCAACGCCTGCCGCTCGGTAGAAAGCTTGCCATCGATCTTCCGTGCACGCTGCACTCCAACCCAATTTGCTAAGACTGGATCTTTTGGCCAACCGGTAGGGACTCGACAGTGTCCATGTTCTGCGCGGAAATCTTTTAGAATATCATACATCTTCTGCCAACGTGCCGAAAATGGATCCCACTCGAACCCAATGTCGGTGAGGCGTTTTTCACGTTCGGCATCGAGCTCTCCGCGCTTCTTGAATTGACGTTGTGTTAGCATCCATCGTCTCAGCTCATCGCTGGCAGGCGTCATTCGCGGCTTGCCATTGTGCATGGGCCGCATGTGCTCGACCAACCTGGCAAACATTGAATCCCACCCGCCGGCATGCGTGGTCCATGCGAAACCGATTTCTTCCATCTGGCTCACCAACTCAGCGGCGAGGAGGTTTTGCCTCTTTTTCCGACGTTGCATGGCCACCCAGCGGCTAAGTTCAGGTTGCGCGGTCCAATTGTCAGGAACGTTGCAATGGCCGTGCAGTTTGAAGAAATTCACCAATTCTGAAAACATATCATCCCAAGCGCGCGTAACAGGAATCTCCTCCCCCGGAGAGTTAATTGCTTGGGAACCGGTGTGCCGTCCTTTTCGTTGCCAGACAAATCCGATTGCGGTCAGGGTATTTATTCGTTTCTCGCTCAATTTGCCGCGCTTTTTCAATCCCCGCTGTGTGAGCATCCACCGGTTTAGCTTTGCGGTTTCATCGTCAATCACAACGACGGTCAAAGGGCCATGTTGAACCGCATATGCTTTGAAGCGCTCGAACATCTCAAACCATTGCTTGTCCTGGCAAGCTGGAGTCGGCATCCATGGAAACCCAACACTGTCAAGCTGGAGTTTAATTTCAGATGACAACTTTCCCGCCCGGTAACGCGCTCTTTGATCGGTCATCCAACCAGCTAATCCCGGATAGTCTTTGTCGCCTCGTGATACGGAAAGGTGACTATGTTTTGCTCTGTAGGAAATCAACTCATCGATTCTTGAAGTTACGCTCCTCGCCGGTAGAACGTTTCTCGGAACCTCCCATTCGAACCCAATGGAGTTTAACCTCTCTTCGAGGTCCTTGCGCAAATTTCCATGGCGTTTGTCATATCTTTGCTCGACGACCCATCCTCCGAGAGTGCGATTTTCATGCCACTTTGTCGGAACGCGGGTGTTGCCAAACCGCACCTTGTAGTTGCAGAGCTCTGTGAAACGCTCGTCCCACGTTCCAACACTGACTTTCCAGTCAAAGCCAAGATTATTTAGTAGTGCAATACGGTCAAGGTGAAGCCTCCCCTTCGAAAAGTGTGCCCTTTGAGTCGACACCCAATGCGACAAGGCTTTGTTCTCCTTCCACTTCTGAGGTACACGACAATGACCGAAACGATTTTGAAATTTAACCAACTCAAGATAAGCTGTGCGCCAGTTCGTAAGTCGAGGGTTCCAGGAAAGCGACAGCTGGTTCAAAAGCTCGATCTTGTGTGGCTCCAAATTTTCATCGCGTTTCCGGACCCTCTGCTCGACCACCCAAGTGGCCAATTTTTGATTTTTAGGCCAACGCGCTGGAATATTGCAATTTCCGTGTTCCTCCTTGTAAGCAACGAGCTGACCGTAACGCTCAAACCAGTTTTCTCCAATCGCATCTAGACATGCAGCTGTAATTGTGCTCCGCAGAGTCTCCAGTGAAATCTCGGGGCACAAAACCTCAACGCGTTCGCGAAAGCGACTGTCGTCATATCCACCAGCACGACCACGCTCTATTCGCATTTCTGCGATAATCTGCGCAAGCAAATCGTCCTGCTCCTTCAAACCCTGAAGAACCTTCCAAACCTCGTCGAAATTACTGCGTAGTACGGCCTGCTCGATCGTTTCGCCGCGTGCCTTTTCGA
This sequence comes from Terrimicrobiaceae bacterium, assembly GCA_041752695.1. Classification (GTDB taxonomy): domain Bacteria; phylum Verrucomicrobiota; class Verrucomicrobiia; order Chthoniobacterales; family Terrimicrobiaceae; genus CALCJD01. Next base: position 76,543 of record JBGSVZ010000036.1, on the reverse strand, counting down.
CGTAGAGCGGCACGAGCACATATCCGAATTGCTTCCCTGATTCTTGCGAGAGTCGCATCGCCCTCCCAGTTGCTTGCACGATGTCAACAAGACTTCGTTTTGGGCTGAGAAACGCCACCATATCAACGGCGGGAACATCCACTCCTTCAGTCAGGCATCGCGCGTTGGACAGGATGGCACGCGGTGAGGCGGCGAACTCGCGTAAAAGCCGTTCGCGGTAAGAGGTCGTCATTGCACCCTCGATATATGCACAGTGATAGCCCTCGACATGAGTCCCGATGCCCTCCGGACCGCTGCTGGCAAATGACTTCGCAGAATCCACCCTTGAGTGGAACGTAAATACTTTCGATACTTTGTATTTCTCAATGGCCGACTTGAGGGCGATCTGATTAGCAACCTGACGGGCTTTAACTTCGTCTCCATCGATCAAGACAATACCAAGGCGAAGGGCTTCATTCGTCACCATTTCCGAGGTTACGACTGAGATGATAATCTTGTAGTCGGTTATTATGCCCGACTTTGCCGCCGCGCTAAACGGTAGCCGGTGGACGATGGGCCCGTAGATTTCCGGGACGTCCATGGAGAAGACAACTTTCGATTCGCCAAACTTGTCCTTTTTCGCAACGTCGTAGTGACGCGGCGTCGCAGTCAGGAAAAGACGGCGTGCAATGGGCAGGTTTTCATCCTTGAGCGCGAGCGCAAACCTCGCTCCCTCCCGTCCGGCGGTCTTGTGCGCCTCGTCGAACACACCCAAATCGAACGGTACCAAACCAGAGACGGCTGCGGCGACGACTTGGCTGGATTGGTACGTGGAGAACACCAATCGCACTGATTGGGTAGGACGTTCAAGAAAGCGCCGCACCTCGGCGCTCTGCGTCGTAACCGCAAAGTCGAGGTCGGAGGGACGTACCAATAGGGAATCTTCCTCTGGTTGAACCGTCGGGTCGGAACAGACACACAAAAACTGGACATCCGGCCAGCTAGTTTCGTGAAGCCACTCGTGCAATGTCTGGCGGACCAACGCAAGCGAAGGCAGCAGAACCAATACAGTGCGCGCACCAAGTCGTTCAGCAGCCCAAAGGGCGACCAAAGTTTTCCCGCTACCGCAAGCCATCAATGCCGTGGCCCGTGGCCCACGCGACAGCCCTCCAACGATATCTCCCAGGGCGACAAGTTGATGCGGCTTCGGATCTTTTTTCTTCGGGGTGGCGGGGCGCTCCGCGAGCCAAGCGGTAATAATTTGGAAATCTTCTGGCGTTAGGCGATCCAAGTCACCTCCTCGTACAAAAATCGCCCCGGTTCTCTCCTCTGCGACTCGTGCTACCTCATCGCAATTAGTAAATACAAGCCTGTGCGGACCAACATCAACCAAGCCGTAAAAGGTGGACAATTCGGTCCAAGTGAGCGTGGGTCGTCCTGTGCGGAACTTTGATTGATAGCAAACAGGCTCATCCGTCGGCGTGACAAACACACCGTCCACACCCATGTCTGCGCTCGGCAAGCGCAGTTGCTGACGCAGTGTGGAAGGCATTGAATTACCCGGCCAAACCTGACGAGCCTGGTAAATTCGTTGGGTGGCCAGACACGCTTCTGCGAAGATTTCGAACGCGGCTCCTCTGGCTTGCTCCGTTGGCAATGCTGCAATTCGTGCTTCAAGCCCTGCAAAACTCTGAACTTCAGCCGTTAAGCCGAGGCGGTGGAAATGTTTCGCTTGGGGATGACGCGGGAGGTTCATTCGTGTGAGTCAAGAATCGACCGCCTGCACGATGTGCTCATGGGCGCGGAACCCGGAAGGAAGTCGATTGCTGGCAAACGACTGAAGATCTTGGCTGCTCTATGGCGGCTGATGAAGACTTTCACGTAGGGGGCGACTCACCTGCCGCAGGTCCTTACTTTTCGTCCCCCGGCACGGGTGGAGCATCCGGGACACGGGCCATAATGCGGTCGAAGTCCTCCCAGTCTCCATGGGTGGCACGTTCTTCCACCTTGAGCCCGAGAAGCGGCATCGCGACGGCGGCCCGCAGGGTGCGAGAGATGAGCGCATCCACACTAATATGCTCGCGCTCGGCTTGGGCGAGCACGGCTTCGTGCAGGTCGTCGGGAATTGCAGTTCGGAGCGTTGTCATGGCCGTTCCGACAATATGCGCAAAAACTCGCGTGGTGGCAAGACGGCGACACCAAATGCCGCGGCTGGAGTGAGATGGCGGAGGTTGTGCGTAGATATACACCGGGCACAGGAATGTTCTGCGAGACGCAAGAGTGGCTCGTCGTCAGCATCAGGCAGCCGCGGCGGTTGCGCGCCGGGGAGTTGAAAGCAATCGGCGTCCCGGCAAATGGCGTTGAGAAAGCTATCCAATTCCTGGTGGGTGAGCCCGAGCGTGGCGGCATTGCGTTTCAAAACTTCTTCATACTCAAGAAGCAGGTGATTACTGAGCACGATTCGCCATTCCCCTCGTCGAAGCCGCTGGAGAATCTCGAAAGAAGCCCCGCGCCGCGAAAGCAGTGCAGCGAGGATCACGTTTGTATCGAGAACGGCGCGTATCACAATGTGGGGAGGCTGGACCCCACCGTTGGATTTTCAAGATATTAAGCGGCCGCGTGTTGCAGCGTTTCGACGCGCTCGACGGGGACGTTGGTCTTTTTCCGATTGCGGGCAATCACCATGTAAATCGCAGGCACGACAAACAGGGTGAAGGCCGTGCCGATGATCATGCCGGTGACGAGCACAATGCCGATGCTATTGCGGGCGGCGGCACCGGGGCCGCTGGCGAAGATGAGCGGCGTGTGGCCGAAGACGGTCGCGGCCGTGGTCATGAGGATCGGTCGCAACCGGGTCGCGGAGGCTTGGATGATGGCCTGCATTTTATCGAGCCCGGTTTCCTGAAGGTGGTTGGCGAACTCCACCATGAGGATACCGTTTTTCGAAACGAGACCCACCAGGGTGATGAGGCCGACCTGGCTGTAAATGTTCAGCGAGGTGAAGCCGAGGAACGCAAAGATCAGCGCTCCGGTGAGGGCGAGCGGCACGGAACCGAACAGGATGATGAACGGGTCGCGGAAACTCTCAAACTGCGCGGCGAGCACCAGAAAGATCAGCACGGCGGAAAGCATCATCGTGGTGACGAGGGTGTTGCCCTCGGTGCGCAGCTGGCGGGATTCCCCGGCGTAGTCGATGCTAAAGCCGGGAGGCATGATCTTGCGGGCCTCGTCTTCCAGCGTGCGCAGGGCCATGTCCTTCGAGACCCCCGGGGGGATGGCGCCCTGGATGGTGACGGCGTTCAACTGCTGGAAACGTTTGAGTTCCCGGGCCACGACGGAGTTTTTCAGCGTGGCAAAGGTGGAGAGCTGGACCATGCGGCCGTCGGGTCCGCTCACGTAAATATCCTTGAGCTGGTCGGCATTGAGACGTTCGGCTCTTTTGATCTGCGGGATCACCTTGTAGCTGCGACCGGCGGTGTTAAAGCGGTTCACATAGTTGCCGCCCAACATGGCCCCCAGATCCGCGCCCACCCTTTGCAGGTTGAGACCCTGGGCCGCGACCTTGTCGCGGTCGAAGACGATTTCCGTCTGCGGCTGGTCGTATTTGAGGTCGGCGTCGGCGAACATGAAGAGTCCGCTTTCAAACGCCTTCGCCACCAATTTGTTGGCGACTTCGACCAGTTCCTCCGGCTCCGCCGTGGTGGCAATCACGATCTCAATCGGGAAGTTGCTGCCACCGGGTAACGGCGCGGGCGTGATGGGAATGACTTGCAGACCGGCAATCGCGCCTGTCTTTGGAAAGAGGTCGTTTTGAATTTCCGCCGTGGTGCGATCCCGTTCGTTCCAGGGCTTGGTCACCAGTCCGCCGAATCCGCCGGCCGCGGAGTTGATCTGGAAGGTGTTCGCCACTTCAGGCGCGGACATAAACGCCTTGTTGATCTCATCGGTGAAAAGTGTCACCTGATCGAGGGTGGCGTTGGCCGGGGCCTGCACGATGCCAAAGAGAAAACCCTGATCCTCGTTGGGGGCGAGTTCGTTGACGGAAAACATCGAGAGGGGGATGATCATCACCGCCATCATGGTGGCGAAGGTGAGGACCGGCCATCGGAACTCGACGGTCCGTTCCAAGGCGCGCGAGTAGGTGCAGCGCAGCCACTCGAAGCGGCGATTGACCCAGCCGGCATATCCGCGTTCCGCATCGCCGGGGCGAAGAAGTTTGGACGCCATCATGGGTGAGAGGGTGAGGGCCACGATGCCGGAGACGAGCACGGCGCCGGCCAGGGTGAAGGCAAATTCGCGGAAGAGCGCGCCCGTCAGGCCGCCCTGGATGCCGATGGGCGTATAGACGGCGACGAGCGTAATCGTCATGGAAATCACCGGCCCCACCAGCTCCCTCGCCCCCAGAAGCGCGGCCTGCAGGGGAGCGAGGCCTTCCTGCAGGTGACGCTCGACATTTTCCACCACCACGATGGCATCGTCCACCACCAGGCCCACTGCCAGCACGATGGCCAGCAGCGTGAGGAGGTTGATGGTAAATCCAGCCGCCATCATCAGAAACACTGCGCCGATGAGGGAGATGGGAATCGCCATCACGGGAATGATGACCGAGCGAATCGAGCCCATGAACAGGAAGATCACCACGACCACGATGAGCAGCGTTTCCATCAGCGTCTTCAGCACGTCGTGAATGGCGCTGTCGATGTAGACCGTCGAGTCGTAGGCCACACTGGCATTCATGCCGGCGGGGAGGCGGGCCTGGATATCGGGGAGGGCGTCTCGAACCAACTGGACCACGTCCAGAGTGTTGGCGGTGGGCAGGGGCCAGATGCCCATGAAGGTGGCTTTCTGGCCGCTGAAACGCACGTCTTCCTCGTAGGATTCCGCGCCGAGGTTGATGTCGGCCACGTCGCCCAGCCGGACGATGGCTCCGCCGCTCTGCCGGATGACGAGATTGCGAAATTCCTCCACCGTCTTGAGGTCGGTGTTGGCGATGAGGTTCACGGCAATCATCGTGCCCTTGGTGCGACCCACCGCGGCAAGGTAGTTGTTCGATTGCAGGGCGGCCAGAACCTCGGTCGGCGTGAGATTGAGGGAGGCCAGCTTGTCGGGTTTGAGCCAGATGCGCATGGCAAAGGTGCGCGCGCCCAGAATGTCCGCCCGCTGCACGCCGTTGAGGGCCGAGAGTTTCGGCTGCACCACACGGGTCAGGTAGTCGGTGATCTGGTTTTGATCCAGGTCCTCGGAGAAAAAGCTGAGGTAAACGGCGGCGAATTCCGAGTCCTTTGACTCGACCTCAATAATGGGCGCCTCGGCCTCGGGCGGGAGGTCGTTGCGGACCTGCGCGACCTTGGCCTGGATCTGCGTGAGGGCGGCGTTGGTGTCAAAGTTCAGCTTCAGGCGCACCGTGATGGTGCTGAGTCCCTGCGCGCTGGACGACTGCATGTAGTCGATGCCGTCCGCACTGGCGATGACCCGCTCCAGCGGCGTCGTGATGTAGCCGCGGACGAGATCGGCATTCGCGCCGATGTAGGCGGTCTTGATCGTGATCTGCGCAATATCGCTGCGGGGATATTGGCGGACGCTCAGCGTCTGGATGGAGACCAACCCGGCAATGAGAATGAGCAGGTTGACGACCAGCGCCAGAATCGGGCGCTTGATAAAGAGATCAGTGATTTTCATAGGCTTCGCAAAAGTGAAGGGGCGGGTGAAAGCGAAAGGGGAATTCCCTCCTCACCTTCATTTTCCTTTTCACTCCATCACGTATCCTCCGGGGTTGGGGCTTCGCTGTTCTCGGGCAGGATGCTGTTGTTGACGTTCACGGCGGCCCCCTGGCGGAGTTTGAAAACCCCGGAAGTGACGACCTCCTCGCCGGGTTTGACACCGGACAGGATGGCGATGCGGTCCCCGCGCGTTTCCCCGATTTTCACCACCTGCTGGCGCACGCCCTTGTAGGCCTGGCCGCTCTTGGGGTCGGTCATGTCCTCGATGACAAACACGGTGTCGCCGTAGGGCGCGTATTGGATGGCGGTGGAGGGCAGGACGACGTGGCGGGCTTCGGCCTTCTGCGGCACCTCGGCATTAACAAACATGCCGGGGCGGAGCTGGCCTTGGGGATTGGCGAGGGTGGCTTGGACCCGGACGTTGCGGGTCGCTTCATCCACCACAGCATCCACGGCATTGACCGTGCCTTCGAATTTTACTTCGGGCAGGCCGTCGGCTTTGACGTTCACGGTCTGTCCGGCCGCGATCTGGCCGAGGTTTTGCTGCGGCAGGTAGAAGTTCACGTAAATCGGATCGAGAGCCTGCAGTGGGGCGACGGCGGCGCCGCTTTGCAGATACTGGCCGAGATTGACGGCGCGGATGCCGAGGACTCCCGAAAACGGCGCACGGATGGTTTTTTTATCGACCATGGATTTCATCTCCAGCACGCGGGCGGTGGCCTGATCGTATTCGGCCTGGGCGGTGTCGAGTTCCGACTGCGCACTCACCCGGCTCTTGATGAGGTTTTGCTGACGCTGCAGGTTGAGGGCGGCGAGTTTCTGCTGGGCCAACGCCGAACGGAGCTGGGCTTCCTCCTGGGTGACATCGAGCTGCACGAGCAGGTCGCCCGCCTTGACGGTCTGGCCGGATTCAAAAGCGATCTTTGTCACGATCCCGGGTTGGTCCGTGCTCACGGTCACGCCCTGGACGGCGTCGGTGGATCCGATGGCCTTGAGGGACGGAATCCACAGCTCCTCGGTCGCGGCCTGCGAGGTGACCGATTCCACCCGCATGGGCATGTTGGCATATTGCTCCATGGCACCCATGATCTGGAAATATTTGATTCCGCCGAGAGCGGTCCAAATGGCGATTCCGGCGAGAATCGCGACAAAAATGAGAGCAGAGACGATGTACTTCTTTTTCATGAATGAGCGCCGTGGGTGGCTGCGGCTTGGTTGAGGAAGGCTTGCTGGGTTTTTTGGAGAAGGCGGACGAGTTCGTCCCGTTCCCTGAGGGAGAGGGGCGAAAGAATTTCCTGCGCCCAACGCGATTGCAGGGGCTGCACTTTGTGAAGCAGGGTCTCGCCTTTCTTGGTGATTTTGACGTTGGACGCGCGGCGGTCGTGGGGATCAGGAGCGCGGGAAAGAAGGCCGGCTTTTTCCAGCGTGTCGAGGAGGCCGGTCATGGTCGCGCGACTCACTTTGGCGTGATCCGCCAACTCCGAGGATCGCATGCTGCCGGTCGCGGCATTGTCGAGGAGGACAAGGATGATCATCCGGGCCTGATTGAGCCCATGGCCCGCCAAAAAATCGCCTTCACTCCGGGCCGCCAGATCCCCGGTGTGGAGGATGTTGAGAAACAACTCACAGATCGAGGGATCGGCGTCAGGATTCTGCGCCGAGGCCTCTTTCAGGCACTCGTAACGCGGGACTTCCTTGAGCATCAAAAACGGCATGCGGCGCAAGTTAGGGATGTTGATTGTTAAGTCAATATATTATTAGGTGGCTTATTATATTCGCTTCCTCGAACGGGGAGGGTTTTACTGAGCGTCTCCTGGACCTTCTCCCACGGTCAAAAGGCGGTTGAGGCTGCGGAGAAGCTCTGAGGGTTCCACGGGTTTCGATAGGTGGAGATGAAAGCCGGCGTCCCGAGCGGCCGCGCGGTCTTCTTTGTGGGCAAACGCGCTCACGGCGATGGCGGGGATGTTCCCGTGCCGTTCGCGTATGCGGCGGATGAGCCAAATTCCGTCGTGCCCGGGCATGGCGATATCGCTTACAAGAGCGGAAGGACGACGTGCATTTGCCGCGTCCAGGGCTTCCTCTGCGGTCGCTGCGGCCACCACTTCCGCGCCCGCCTGCCGGCAAATCTCGAGGAAGAGGTTTCGCGAGTCCGCATCATCCTCCGCCACAAGGATAAAATGTCCGGCGAGACATTGAGCGGAAAATTTCGCCTTACTCGCCTCGGGATCTTCGGAGGTGAATGAACTTTTTGGAAGTCTCACAGTAAAGGTCGAGCCAAAGCCAAGCCCCGCGCTCGCAGCGTGGATTTGGCCGCCGTGGAGAAGGACAATCTCACGGGCGAGGGCGAGTCCGATGCCCATTCCGCCGCGGGTGCGGGTCGTACCGCCATCGGCTTGCTTGAAACGCTCGAAGACCTGGGGAAGAAATTTCGACTCAATACCGATGCCGGTGTCGGTCACAGTCAGGACGGCTTCGGAGGCATTGCCCGTTACGGCGACTTCCACGCGCCCTTCGGAGGGGGTGAATTTTAAGGCATTGCTGAGAAGATTCCAGACGACTTGCTGGAGGCGGCGGTTGTCACCCTGGATGACATGGTCCGCAGCGGGGATCCGGCCTTCGAGCCGAACGCCTTGCTGAGCGGCGGTCGGCATGACGGTAGCCAAGGCCCCCTTGACGACATCGTTCAGATTCACCGCCTGATTTTCCATGCGCATCTTGCCGGCGGCGATGCCACTGAGGTCTAGAAGGTCATTGATCAACTGCGCCTGTGAACGGGCATTCCGGGCGATGACCTCCAGAGCCTCGGCCTGCTTGTTTTTGGGAATGTGTCCTTCCTCGAGAAGCTGAACCCAGCCGAGAATGGCATTGAGCGGGGTGCGAAGTTCGTGGCTGAGGGTCGCCAGAAAATCGTCTTTCTGCCGACTCCCCCGTTCGGCTTCCTCGCGCATCCGCAGTTGTTCCTGAAGTTCCGTGTTGGCGCTTTCGAGTTCGTGATGGCTGGGGATCTGAAGAGCCTGGGGAATGACACGCCAGAGCACGATGGCTGTGGCCACGGACGCGACTGCGGTGAGAGTTTTCGCCCATCCCGCCACCCAATAGAGCGGGTGCCACAAAAGGTAAATTTCCAGCAGATGCGTGATTCCGCAGGAGAAAATGAAAAGTGAGAACAACCAGAAGATGAAACTGAAAGTCACATCCTTCCGTTTCCGAACAAAGGTCACCAGAGCTACAGGAATGGAGAAATAGGCGGCGGCGATGAGAAGGTCGGACGTGACGTGCTGGGTGAGAAGCCAGAAATCCCACTGCATGCAGTAGCCGTGAGGCATGAAGCGATTCATAATGTTAGCTTCCCTCATAGGGGTCGCACTCGAAGGTTACAACATTTCTGCAGGCGCGACTTCCTGTTTCTCGTCCCCGTAGGTCTCCGTTATCCGCACTTGAAAGTCGAAACTATGCTGCCTCGTTTTAGGTCGCACTTGACGCGGCCCCAAGGAATACACCCACCCTGTAAAAGGGCTTAGGCGGCGACTTCCTCCATGGCCTGGATCACCTGGCTGGAGCTCACCTGGGCGGCCACGAAAGACGCCCACGGTGCCGATGCCTTTTTGGATCTCTTTTTGAAGGGGCTGGCGAGGAAACCCTGATTGAAAAAATATTCGCGACAGCCTTCGTGTGTCGCTAAGGTCGACACATGGCCCACGAATCCTTCTGGCTCCGGCGTGCGCGTGTGGAAGCGTTGCGTTTCAATCTGGGCTGGTTGTTACAGATGTTTTTGCCGTGGGTCGTGGGACTGGGCCTCCTTGCGTCGGTCGGCATTGTGGCCCTGCGCAGTGCGGATCGGGAATCTGCGTGGACCCTGCCCATTATGGCCGGCCTGGTATTGGCCGGATTCGGGGTTTCGCTGGTCCGCGCCCAGAAAAAGTTTCTCACCCGCCAGGAGGCGCTGGTGCGGCTTGATGCCGATCTTTGTCTGCAAAACCGCCTCTCCGCGGCGGCGGAAGGGATTGGCGACTGGCCTGCCCCGCGGCACGACGCGTCCTTCGCGCTGCGCTGGCGTTGGAGGACCCTTCTCTGGCCGCCTGTCGTGGCACTCCTTCTCGTTCTGGCCGCGGGCGTCATTCCGCTGCCGCAGGCCAAAGCCAAAACGACTGCTGCCACATCCGAGCCCCCCGCATGGACGGCCACGCAAGAAAAAATAGCCGAGCTTCGTCAGGAGGAAATCGTCCAGCCCGAGGCGGTGGAGGAATGGCAGGCCGCCCTCGATGCGCTGCGCCAACAACCCTCCGACCAATGGTTCCGCCACGAAAGCCTGGAAGCGGGAGACAACCTGCAGATCCAACTCGGCCAGTCCCTCTCCGATCTGCAGAAGAATCTCGAGACCTCCCTCGGTGCATTGGAAGCCGCCCGCGAGATCGAACAAAGCCAGCTGCAAGCTCTCGGTCAGCCGCTCGACCAGGCGCTGGCAGAGGCTCTCCAGGGCCTGGAACTCGGCAAGCTTCCGCTCGACGAAAAAATGCTCTCCCAGTTAAAAAACCTCGATGCCTCCAAGGCCCGCCAGCTGACCGCCGCGGAATGGAAAGCCCTGAGCGAGCGCCTGAAAGCCGGCATTGGAACCTGTTCCGGCGACCAGGCCACCGGCGACAAGGAGGGCGACAAACTCCTCGCCCTCATCCTCGGCGGACAGCCCGGCAGCGGCGGTGTTTCCCGGGGCCCCGGCACTGCGCCGCTGACCTTGAGTGACACCGAATCCCGGCTCGGCACTACGAAGCAGGAAGCGGTGCAAAATGACGACCTCTCCCGCGCCGCCCTGGGCGACCTCATGGGCCTCGGAACGGGCGAACACAAAGTGGACAAAACGGCGGACGCCGGCCCGCAGTCCGGCGGCGCGATGTCCGCCACCGGCACCGGCAGCGAAGCCGTCTGGCAGCAGACCGCCACCCCCGCCGAACAAGGGGCGCTGCGGAAATTTTTCCAGTAGGAGCCCATGCCCACCGTTCTGCGGGTCGGCCCCTACCGATTTCATTTTACAGTCGGGAAGGAAACGAGCCGGCGCATATTCATGTGGCGCGGGATGATTCCGAGGCAAAGTTCTGGCTGGCCCCCGTTGCACTGGCCGCAAATTTCGGCTTCGGAGCCGCCGAGCTCAACACCATTCAACGGCTTGTTGAAGAGCATTGCGAGGAGTTGAGGATCGCTTATACTCAGTGGCATGGACAGCGTTGAATCGTCCCCGGCTGCCGCCCAACGATGCTGGGTGACCGATCGGTTTGTCTGGCTCGAATTTTCGGACGGCCGCAAATCCGGCTTCCCGGCTTGCCGGTATCCCATTCTCGCGAATGCGCCACAGTCCCTCCTCGAAAAAGTGCAGCTTCGCGTCCAAGGACTCGCCCTGCGCTGGGAGGAACTCGACGAGGATATCTGGGTCGAAGACGCCGTGAACGGACGTTTCCCGCAGTCGCTGGCCACGGCAGGTTGATCTTTTGAGAGGAGCTCCTGAGGCCTCCTTGCGTCCCTATGGCACCCGACCTCCAAGCCACGCTCCTTGCCTCCTACGGCTACTCCGCTTTCCGTCCCGGACAGCGTGAGGTGATCGAGACTCTGCTCGCCGGTCACCCGGCCCTGGCCATTCTGCCCACAGGTGGCGGCAAATCCCTTTGCTACCAACTTCCGGCCATCCTCCTCGACGGCCTCACTTTGGTGGTCTCGCCGCTCATTGCATTGATGAAGGATCAGGTCGATGTGCTGCGCGCCCGCGGGATCGCCGCCGCCCGGCTCGATAGCACCGTGACCGCCGATGAGGCCCGGGGCATCTACGAGGGGATGAAATCCGGTACACTGAAACTGCTCTACGTTGCCCCGGAGCGGCTGGTCAACGAGGCCTTTGTCCAACGCCTGGCCCGTACCAAAATATCCCTGTTCGCCATCGACGAGGCGCATTGCATCTCCGAGTGGGGCCACAACTTCCGCCCGGAATACCTGCGCCTCGCCAAGGTGGCGAAAACTTTAGGCGTCAGCCGCGTTCTCACCCTCACCGCGACGGCCACACCGGACGTCGCCGCCGACATCTGCCGCACGTTTGGCATTGCGAAGACCGATGTGATTCAGACGTCCTTCCATCGGAAAAACCTCACCCTGCATGTCACGCCGACGTCCGGCTCCGAGCGCCCTGCCCGACTGCACGAGGCCTTGTCCGTGACGGGACGGACTCCCGCCATCGTTTATGTGACCCTGCAAAAAACCGCCGAGCAAGTGGCGGCCTTCCTCGCCGGAAAAGGCCGGCGCGCCGAGGCTTATCATGCCGGAATGGCGGACGAGGTGCGCACCGCGGTGCAGGACGACTTTATGGCGGGGAAGGTCGATGTGATCGTGGCCACGATTGCTTTTGGCATGGGGATCGACAAAGCGAACATCCGCGGGGTCTTTCATTACAACCTGCCCAAGACTCTCGAAAATTATCAGCAGGAGATCGGCCGGGCCGGTCGCGATGGCGCACCCTCTCATTGCGAACTTTTCGCCTGTGGGGACGACCTCACCGTGCTGCAAAATTTTATCCATGGCGATGTCCCGGAGGAGATCGGTCTCACCAAAGCCTTGGATCAATTGCTCCACCAAGGTGCGGAGTTTGACATCAGCCGTTATGACCTTTCGCGAACCAGCGACGTGCGGCCCTTGGTGCTGGAAACGGTCATCACCTATCTCGAACAGGAAAACATCCTCGAACCACTCGGTGCGATTTACACCACGTTTCAGATCGCGTTTCACCGCGCGCAAGAGGAGGTCCTGGACGGCTTCTCCCCGGACCGCCGGGACTTTCTGCGAAAGCTTTTTGGCAGTGGTCGCCAGGGCCGCCGCTGGCTCACCCTCGATGTGGCCGACTCCGCCGTCGCGCTGGGGGAATCCCGCGACCGCATTCTCAAGGCGCTGCATTATCTGGAGGAAAACGGCGCCATCGAACTCAAACCCTCGGGCGTCCGACACCGCTACCGCCTGCTCGCTGGAGCCACCGCCCGCCTGCCGTCCGAGCTGGCCTGCTGGTTGGCGGACACCTTCACCAAACGGGAAACCAAGGATCTCGACCGCCTCGACCAAGTGGTGGCGCTGGCCCTGCATCCCGGGTGCACCACCCGCGCTCTGCTGGCCTACTTTGGAGAGTCCATGGAAGATTGCGGGCATTGCGGCCATTGCCAGTCCCCCCCGGCCCCTGACCGCCACCTCCCCCGTCGACCCGCGAGAATATTGTCGTCCGCAGATCGCAAAATCCTCGCCGACCTCGCCCGACAACGTTTGCCCGCCCTGCGCTCGCCGCGCCAGCTCGCGCGGTTTTTATGCGGCATCACCAGCCCGGCCACCTCCCGCGACCGCCTGGGTGGAAACCCTGCCTTTGGCCAATTCGAAGACGTTCCTTTTCAAGACGTGCTCGCCGCCTGCGCGGAAATTTGAATCAAGATTGAGCGTTTTTAGGCTCCGAATGCCTTCACCATCGCCTCCACCAAGCCGGGGATGTCGTGGGTTTTCGCTTCGACACTCACAGGGAGGCCGAGCGTCTTCATCGTTTTTGACGTGATCGGACCGATGCTCGCGGTCTTGATCCCGGCCGGCATGGGCAGGTTGAGCGCGAGAAAATTTTCCGCGGTGGAGGAACTCGTAAAGGTGATGATGTCGGCCCCCTCCTCGCGGAATCGCTGGATGCCGCCGGTGACGTCCCCGGTTTCCGGCACTGTGCGATAGGCGATGGCTTCGTCAACGATGGCACCGAGTTTGGTCAGTTGGGTGGCCAGGACCTCGCGTGCGCCCTCGGCCCGGGCGAGGAGAAACTTCAGGTTCTCGACCGTGGTTTCTTTTTGCAAGGCATCGACGATGGCTTCCGCGACATATTTTTCCGGCTGAAGATCGACCGCGAGATGGAACGCCCGCACCCGCTCCGCGGTGGCGGGTCCGATGGCCGCGATGCGGACGCCGCCGAGCTCGCGGGCGTCTTTGTAGATTTCGTAAAACGCGGCGAAAAACGCATCCACCCCGTTCGGACTGGTAAAAACCAGCCAGTCGTACGCATGGGCGTCGAGGACGAGTTCGTAAAATTCGCGTTTGTTGGGGGCGGGTTCGATCCGGATGGTGGGCAACTCGAAGGCGTCGGCCCCGAGGGCCCGTAGTTGGTCGATCATTTCCCCCGCCTGCTTCCGCGTGCGAGTGACCGCGATGCGTTTGCCAAAGAGGGGCAGCGATTCGAACCAATTCAGGGTGTCACGAAGGTCCACGACCGTGCCGAAAACCGCCACGGCCGGAGCTTTGAACCCGGCGTCCTCCGCCAGCACGGCGATACTGGCCAGTGTCCCCGTGAGGGTTTCTTGAGCGCCCGTGGTGGCCCAGCGCACGAGGGCCACAGGAGTGGCGGCGTCCATGCCCGCCTCCCGCAGGCCGGCAGTGATCACGCCCAGGCGTTCCACGCCCATCAGCATGACTTTCGTGCCGGGCGCCCCGGCAAGGGCGGCGTAGTTGAGGGACGATTCCGCCTTGGTGGGATCTTCATGTCCCGTGAAAATGGTCAGCATCGTGTTGTGCGAGCGATGGGTCACCGGAATGCCCGCATACGCCGGTCCGGCCAGGGCGGACGACACCCCGGGAACGATTTCAAAGCGACATCCCGCCGCCGCCAGCGCCTCGGCTTCCTCGCCCCCGCGGCCAAACAAAAACGGATCGCCTCCCTTCAGCCGGACGACGACCTTTTTGCCCTTGGTTTTCTCCACGAGGAGCGCGTTGATTTCGTCCTGCGTGAGGGTGTGCGCCCCGGCCTTCTTCCCGACATAGATGCGCTCGGCGGTGGCTGGGGCAAAATTCAGCAAGACCGGATTGCAGAGGTAGTCATAGATGACGATATCGGCCTTCTCCAGGCAGGCGCGGCCTTTGAGGGTGAAAAGCCCGGGGTCTCCCGGACCGGCGCCTGTGAGGTAACAAATTCCTGATTTCATGAAGGGCGACAAGATACGCCGGGACTTGGGAAAAAGGCACCGGCAAAAATTGCCTCGAAGGAAAGGACCCGGGTCCGCAGACCGCAGGGTCAACCGAGGGGTCAGACCGTATTAAACGAACTTTTAACGCTCAAACTTCCCGGGCGCAGGAAAGGTCGATCCTGTCATTGCCACGTCGAAAGGAGGACGCTTGTACGCTGGGCCTTCTGCTCGATTTTGTTCGTATTCGAGGGGGGCGCCGCGCTTGGCGGTTCACGACCTTGGCCGGGCACCCGCTCGCTGGTACTCACCGGAGTGAGGAGTGGTACAAGGATCAGACATCCTCAAGGGGAGCGGGCGGGATACGAATTTTCATTGCTCGCAGGGTGATCCGAGCTAGAAGCGACCGATGATTTCTTTTTCGGTTCGAATTGGGGCCGCGATAGTCGTGTCGGCCCTGGTCCTTGCACCCGCGGAGATTTGCGCGGCAAATCTACCTGCGGGTTTCACAGAAACTTCGGTGGCCAGTGTTGGCTCTCTGCCGACGGCCATGGAACTGCGTCCGGATGGAAAAATTTTCATCACGCAAAAAAGCGGAAGCATGGCGGTCTGGCAAAACGGGACAGAGCTGGCGGCGAATTTTTTTGTCAATGCCCCGCTGTCGGTCAATACGCTGAGTGAACGCGGGCTGCTCGGTGTCGCGTTCGATCCGAACTTTGCGACGAATCGATACGTTTACGTGTATTACACCACGGATACGGCCGACTTCCGCAATCGGGTAAGCCGTTTCACCGCGGATAGCTCGGGCAATCTGGCGCTGTCGGGCAGTGAGCAGATCATTTGGGAGGGGGATGCACACGCGGCGGGTTACCACAACGGGGGTGCCATTCATTTCGGACCGGACGGCAAGCTTTACATTGCGACGGGGGACAATGCCAACGGCAGCGATTCGCAGTTGCTGACGAGTCAGCACGGCAAGATCCTCCGGGTCAATGCGGACGGCACCATTCCGCTCGACAATCCGTTTTACGACAGCACGGGGCCGAACATCGACGCCGTCTGGTCGCTGGGATTGCGGAATCCCTTTACCTTCACGTTTCAGCCAGGCACCGGCCGCTTGTTCATAAACGACGTGGGGCAGAACACCTGGGAGGAAATCAACGACGGCGGGTTAAGCCAGTCGGGCCGGGGGCTCAATTTCGGATGGCCGACGACCGAGGGGGATTTCAAGCAGTCGTCTTTTCCGGAATTCGCCCGCCCCTTTTTCGCCTACAACCACAACGCGGCCGTCACCAAGCCGGCGGGGAATGTTATCACGGGCGGAGCGTTTTATAATCCGTCCTCGAACACCTTCGGCGCGGAATACCAAGGGGACTACTTTTTCGCAGATTTTGGCGTCGGCTGGATCTATCGCATCGATCCGGTGACCAAGCAGGTCACGCGGTTCGCCACCGGGGCCGGCGCGGTCGATCTCAAGGTCGGGGACGACGGGAGCCTGTATTATCTCGCCTTTGGGACGAGGGAGGTTTTTAAGGTGACGCGCTCCGGCGCAGGCCCGCAGATCACCATCCAGCCTGAAGATCAGACGGTCGAGGTGGGAAAGCCGGTGACCTTCGCCGTTGAGGCTTCCGGCAGTGCCAGTTTTCAATGGCAGCGCAGCGACAATAATGGGGTGAACTACACCAACATTAATGGGGCCACCGCAAAAACGCTCACCTTCACCGTTTCGCTCGCGGACCACAACGCGCGATTCCGGGCCGTTGCCTCCAACGCCAAAGGATCCGCGACGAGCAGCGCCGCGCGGTTGACTGTGACCTCGGGTTCCGCGCCCAACGCGCCGGTCGTCACCATCACGGGAGGACTGACCGATTCCAAATTCGTTGCCGGCCAGGCGATCTCGTTCTCGGGCACGGCCACCGATCCGGAAGACGGCACGCTGGGAGCAAATTCGTTTTCATGGACCATCAGCTTCCTCACATCCCTTGACCAGGGTGATCAGGACAACGATCAACTGCCCGGTCTCACCCGTCCGTTCCTCACGTTGGACGATGTCACTTCCGGCACCTTCACTCCGGTGACGGTCGGTCCCTACACCCTGGCCGACGTGGCCTATGCGATCACTCTTGTGGTCACCGACAGCGAGGGACTCACGTCCACCACCCGGCAGATCATCAGCCCGAAAACTTCCACCATTACCCTCGCCAGTGTCCCGGCGGGATTGTTGCTGACCCGCGACGGCCAGCCGGTGGTGGCTCCGGACAGTTTTGTCAGCGTGGCGGGTTTCCAGCGGCCGATCGGCGCCGCTGCAGTGCAGACTTCAAACGGGGCGATCTATGAGTTTGTGTCGTGGTCCAATGGCGGCGGGGCTAATCACACCATGTCCACTCCACTCGTGGATACCACGTACACTGCCACCTATGCGGCCGCGACGCTACCTGCGGGCTGGGCCAGTTCAGAAATCGGCACAGTTGGCGCTGCGGGATCCTCCGGCGAGACCTCGGGAACCTTCCTGGTAAATGGCGCGGGCTTCCTCCGTGGCAAGGCCGACTCATTCCATTTCGCGTATCTTGAAGCTACCGGCGATTGCAGCATCACCGCCAGAGTGGTGGAACTCCCTTTCAGCGCGGGCGATCAAAACGCGAGCGCAGGCGTGATGATCCGCTCCGATCTCACGGCCGGATCGGCTGGCATGTTCCTCGGACCCCAAGCAAAGGGACCACTCCAGTTGGTGACCCGTGATCGGCCCGGCCGTGCCACTGACTCCGCCGGTGCCGGGAAGGCTTCCCTGCCGTATTGGGTCCGGATCATCCGGGAAGGCAATGTCTTGACGGCCTATCGTTCCTCGAATGGCTCGACCTGGACCAAATTGCGCTCGAAAAATACCGTCGCGCTGGGAGAGAGCGTCTTCATCGGGCTGGCTGTTTCCAGCGGCAAATCAGGGCTACAGAGTGCCACGTTCGACAATGTGACGGCGGTTCCGTAGGTCCCTTTGGGGGACCGGTCGATGTCTGGCCCGTTTGTGCCCCTGCGGATTACCGTGAGGCCAACGACATCAGGAACAACGATTGCTCGGAAACCCACTGCATGATGACCCTGCCACCCTCCCAGTCTTCCCAACCTGACCAGCCTATCGTCGGAATGCCGCGCTGGCTGGGCCTGGCGGGGTGGCTGGGCCTGACTTTCGGTGCGGCAGTGTTGGGGACGATGTTTATGCCGGACGCTTGGTACGCGGGTCTGAAAAAGCCCTCCTGGAATCCGCCCAACTGGATCTTCGGGCCGGTTTGGACGGTGCTCTACACGATGATGGCGGTGGCCGTGTGGCTGGTCTGGCAGCGCGGGGGTTTCGCGGCGCAGCGGCACGCGCTCGTGCTTTTCCTCGTGCAACTCGCGCTGAACGCCGCCTGGACACCCCTCTTTTTCGGCCTGCATCTTCCGGGAATTGCGTTCGCGGAAATCCTGCTTCTGTTGGTGACGATCGGCTTCACGGTGATGGCGTTCATCCGGAGAAACATCCTGGCGGGATGGCTGCTGGTCCCGTATTTCGCGTGGGTCAGTTTCGCGGCGATGCTGAATTTCACCCTCTGGAGACTCAACCCGTAGAAGCGACCCACGCGACGACGGAATATCTTTCGCCCCGTCTCCTCAACTTTTCGCGGCCTTGCTCTCCCCGTGGAGGTGACTCTCGAACTGCCGGGAGACCAAGGCAAAGAGGATCCCGGTGGACCAGCCCAGCATAAGCACGCCGATGCAGGCCTCGAAGACTCCGAGCAGCCGCCACGCTTCCCCTAACACCACGTCGCCGTAGCCAACGGTGGTGTAACTCGCCAGCGAAAAATACAGCGCAGTGCGAAAATCCGGCAACGCTCCGCTCCAGGTGTAAAAAGTGGCCCAGATGGCAGCTTCCACCAAATGCAGGGCAAAAATTGCCATCACCACCCGCGCAAGAACAAATTGCATTCGGAAGGTCGAGACGTGATCCCATTTGGCGCGGGATTCCCGAAGCAATCCACCGACCAGCGCATAGGTGCCAAAACCATGCACCAAGACGGTGGCGGCAATGAGCACGATAACGGCGCTAATTTCAATCATGCCAACGTGAATAGCCCGCGTTGGGGGGAATGGCATCCTTTTTGCGCGCCGAACAACGGACAGGGGAGGCTAGACTGCGATCATGCCATCCTCAATGCGCAGGAGACGGTCACCGCGCCGGGCGAGGACTTCGTCGTGGGTGACGACGAGAAGCGTACGCTTGTCTTCCCGTGCTACCCCCAGAAGCAGGTCGATAATGGTGGCACCGGTGTGAGAATCGAGATTGCCGGTGGGTTCATCGGCGAAAAGGATGGTAGGATCGTTGATCAGCGAACGCGCGATGGCGACGCGCTGCTGCTCGCCGCCACTAAGCTCGGAGGGTAGATGGTTCAACCGGTCCTTCAGGCCAACGCGGTCCAGCAGGGCCTCGGCTTGAGGCTGACGCGCCCGCCCGCCCATCATGGCGGGCAGGAGGACATTCTCCAAAGCGGTGAGTTCGGGGAGCAGAAAATACGATTGAAAAACAAAACCCATGCGCTGATTGCGGAGCGTGGCCAGCCGGTCGGTGCTCATCGCGTAGATGTCGGTCTCTTCAAAATGCACCCTTCCCGCCTCGGGGCGCTCCAGACCGGCGACGGTGTAAAGCAAGGTCGTTTTCCCAGCGCCGGAGGCCCCGCAGAAAAACACCATCTCGCCCTGGGTGATTTCCAGAGAAATGCCCTTCAACACATCAATGCGGGTCTTGCCGATCTGGAAGGAACGTTTGAGGTCGGTGGCTTTGAGATGAACCATGGGGCGGAAAGTAAACGGAAGTCCTGCCTGCAAAACACGCTAAAGTTCGCGAAAGGAAGAAGGGAATCGACAGAAAAAAATGTCTTGCCGGAAACGCGATCTCTTTGCGAAGGCCAATCCCCTACTGGACTATCAGGGAGGCGGGTTGCGAAAAAGCTGTTCACAGCCTCATAAACAAAGGCGCGGCGGGCGACGAACTCCGTGGAGCAAGGTTTTGTGGGATCGGGAACCGCTCCGGGTCGGGCGAGGCTTTATCGATGGGGCTTGGGACGCCCCGGTGAAAATCTTGCGAAGCGGTTCCCCCGGGGAGAGGACGATCCTGAGGGCAATGGGTGCCGAACTTACTTTCCGTAAATCGATCATTACAAAAGACTTACAACATTTTTACTTACTTCTGACAGTGTGCACACCAGCATGTCGTTCTTCCACCCACGGTAGCGCGGTGAAGGTCGAGGCCACAGCGGGGGCACGCCCCGCCCTTTGCCCAGCGGTGTGGGAATAGCCAGGAATCGGGTGGATCGGAGAAATCCGTGCCGATGACGCGAAGGGCTTGACGACAGACTTCGCGGGTCTCTTTCCACAAGATATTCACATCTTGTTCGCGGAGGGTCCCACTGCGTTTCGCCGGGAGCAGACGGGCCCGCCAGAGGATCTCGTCGGCCATCCAATTGCCGACCCCCGGGAAGCGTTCCTGCATGAGCAGCACCGCCTTGAGCGGGGCACCTTTTCGACGGGTGAGGAACTCGCCAAGTATCGTTTTGGTGAAGGCGGGTGAAAGAATGTCGGGCGGGCGCGTCGCCCACCAGTCCGGTTCGCCCGGCCCGGGATGAAAAAGCACCCGACCGAAAAGCCTAAAATCTGTAAAGACCAGGGCGTGCGTTTTCTGGAAGAGCACAAGGTGGTCGTGTTTCCCCGGGACGAAATCCGGCGGCTCGACGCTGAGCTTTCCCGTCATGCCGAGATGAATCCCCAGACTGGCCCGATCGAAGCGAAAGAGCATCTGCTTGCCGTGCGCCGACGACGAACGCAGACGGGCGCCGGTGAGGGATCCGACAAAAGCGTCAGGATCAATCCCGCGGAAAAGACGAGCCCGGGGGTGCCAGGCCACTCGGCTGACGACCTTCCCCAAGCCGGGCTCCCATTGTTTGCGAAAGTATTCAACCTCGGCGAGTTCAGGCATGCATCACCTACGCGCGCCGAACCGTGGCGGGGAATCCTTTTTTTCGCCTGGTGCGAAAATCGGAGCGGTACTTGAAACAAGGCTCAGGAGCGACCGCGGTTCCCTCTCTTCGCTCACTTGCCGGCTTTGTGCTCCGCGGCGAGTTTGATCTGGGATTCGTTGGTCCAGTCCGCGCAACCACCCTCGCCGCTGGGACGGACCCAAGCCTTGGCCACTTCCTGCGTTCCTTTGTAGGCGTAGGGATCCGTACCCGCCACCATGACGATGTCGCGATAGTCCGCCGTGGCCATGCTGGTTTTTTCGTCGGGCCGGGCCCAGGGCAGGAAGGACTCGGCGCTCATGTAGTGGTTCACCAGCGAGCGACGAAAACCGGTCTGCGCGCGATTCGGCAGGGAGCGGTGGAGCAGGTACCCGTTGAAAAACACCACGGAGCCCGCCTTCACCTCGACAGGAACCGAGTCTTCGTCCTTCCAGGGAAAATTGTAGGACTCGCGCGAGCAATCGAAGCGTTTGTCAAAATGGAACTTCTGCGGCCAGAGGATGCCCCGCTGGTGCGAGCCGGGGAGCACCCAGAGACAGCCGTTTTCGACCGTGGCATCATCAAGCGCAATCCAGGCGCCGATCAAGGAGCGGTCGCGGGTGGGAATGTAGTCCTCATCCTGGTGCCAGGCCTGGCCGGCTTTTCCCGAGGCTTTCAGGAAAAGCATCGACTGCATGCATTTCACATTCGGGCCCACGACCCGCGTGAGGACATCAACGACGGCCGGCTGCGCCAGAGCCTCGTGGAAGACGCGGGAAAGCTTGTGGGGAAAATGGATGCAGAGCACGCGCTTCATCGCATCGGCGTCAGAAATCTCCGCCGGGACCGGATCGATGCCCTCAATCGCGCCGTCCGCGTTGCGGCTGAGCCGGGTGGTTTCCTCCTTGAGCTGTCCAACTTCCTCCGGGGACAGCGCCTCGTGCAAAACCAGGTAGCCGTTCCTTTGAAAAAAGCCGGCGACACTGTCGTCGAGCGGCGGTTCGAAATAGCCGGCGGGCAGGGTGCCATCCTTTGGCCAGGACCCCCAGGGGCCAAGGCGGGCGGAAAGTTCGTCGGGGGAGAGGCGTTCGGGGTTGAGCGTTGTCATGCGCCGGAGATTCGTGCGATAAGCCAAAAATTGCCATGCCCAGAACCATCAAAAACCTATCCCGGATGAATTTTAACATAACCCGGGGCCCGGTGACTTTCGGCGATGTCCTTTACGAGCCCGGCGGGATGTTGGGGCCCCGGGTGCAGAGGGACTTTCAGATGGTGATCCTGCATTCCGGCTCGCTCGATCTGCGGGTGAACCGGGCGTTCCTCTCCCTGGCGGCCGGAACCGCCGTCCTCCTCAGCCCCGGAAATCAGGAGATTTTCCATTTCTCCCGGGTGCGTGAAAGCCGGCATAGTTGGTGTGCCATCAAGCCGCAGGCGGTGCCGCGGGCCCAACAGGAACTCTTCCGCGACTCACGGGGTCCCGTGCCTTTCACCGGGGCGATGGTTTCGCTGCTCGAACTCGCTCTCGGCAGCCACCGGGAGCGGGCTGCGCAGGAAACGCTCGAAACCCGCTTCCTACTCGACCTCGGTATGGCCATGTTCTGCGACTTCGCCCTGGCCGCGCAGGCGGGCGGCCCTCCTGCGACAGGCGGGGACGAGGCCGTGGCCAAAGTGTCCCATTTTATCTCCCGTGAATTCGCCCGCCCGCTCACCCTCACGGACCTCGCCCGCGCCGGAGGCGTCTCGAATCAGCATTTGCTCAAGCTTTTCCGGGAACGTAAGAGGGAGTCGCCCACCCGGATGCTCTACCGTCGGCGCCTGGAAGCCGCGCGGGACTGGCTCTCTCACACCGGACTTTCCATCGGCGAAATCGCCGACCGCTGCGGGTTCGCCAATCCGTTCCATTTTTCCCGCAAATTCCGCCAGGCCCATGGGCTGAGCCCTCGTGAGTGGCGGACAAAAAACTGGGGTTGCCCGGAACCCCTCCCCGGTCTATCTGAATGCGCCGACCAGCCATAACCCGCACAGCGGTCTTAGCTCAACGCTTCCGCGCGGGACTGGCCTAAAGCCGGTCGATCAGCTTTTGGTGGATGCCGTCGAAGCCACCGTTGCTGAAGACCACCACCACGTCGCCGGATTGGGCAAGCGGTTTGAGTTTTTCGATGATCGCATCGGCGGTCGGTTCGTAAAACGCGGGTTTGCCCATCGCGGCGATATCGGCCACGACCTGCTCGGGATTCAGACGGTCCGCTTCCGGAAGCTGGTCGAGGCGGGCGACCTGAGCGATGAAGACGCCATCGGCGCGGACAAAAGCCTTGGGCAGATCGTGCTGGAAGACGGCCCGTCGTGTGGTGTTGGAGCGCGGCTCAAAAATCGCCCAGAGGCGCGAACCCGGGTAACGTTGGTCGAGTCCGGAGAGGGTTTCACGAATGGCCGTCGGGTGATGGCCAAAGTCGTCCATGATGGTGATGCCGCGGACCACGCCACGCACCTCCTGGCGGCGTTTGATGCCTTTGAACGTGGCGAGAGCCTGCTGAATTTCCGGGATTGAGATGCCGTAAAAATGCGCCGCCGAAGCCGCCATGGCTGCGTTGCGGATGTTAAAATCACCGATGAGAGGCACCTCGAAGGTTGTGCCCAGAAGTTCGAAGGAGGAAATGCCGCCCGACTGCCGGGCGTTGCGAATGCAATTGGCTGCATTCTCGGAAAAGCCCACTTCGACAATCGGCGCGGGGCAGGTCTTGGCGACATCGAGGCAATTGGGATCGTCCGCGTTAAGCAGCACCATGCCGTCGCCCGGCACGATATTGAGCAGGCGGCGGAAGGTTAACTTGATCGCTTCGAGATCGTCGTAGATGTCTGCATGATCGAACTCGATATTGTTCACGATCACCAGTTCGGGCAGGTAATGGATGAACTTCGAGCGCTTGTCGAAAAACGCCGTGTCGTACTCGTCTCCTTCGAGGATGAAATATTTCGAGTCCCGCAGGCAGGAACCCTGGCCGAGATTTTCCGGAATGCCGCCGATCATCCAACTCGGCGCGCGTCCGGCACTCTCGAAGATCCAGGTGAGCAGCGACGTGGTCGTGGTTTTCCCATGGGTGCCGGTGACGACCAGGTTGTGGCGTCCGCGGAGGAAGAACTGTTTCAGCGTTTCCGGGAGCGAGAGGTAGTACAACTTACGGTTGAGCACAGCCTCCACGGCCGGATTCCCGCGCGACATGGCGTTGCCCACCACGATGACATCGGCGTCCGGGATGTCGCCGGGAGCAAACCCTTTGGTGATCGTGATCCCCTTGCCTTCCAGAAAGGTGGACATGGGCGGATAGACATTGTCGTCCTGCCCGGTCACGGTAAACCCTCCGTCGCGCATGGCGGCCGCCACGGAGCCCATGGCCGTGCCGCAGATCCCGAGGAAATGGATGGAAGTCGGAGGTCGGTGGTCGGAAGCGGGTGGTTTATTCATGGTGGAACGCGGGTCGGTGAAGATGAGGCAAAGCCACGCCCGCCGTCAAACTTCCGACGCGTTGCCGTCCTTTTTCGCGTGTGAGGAAAGTTCCCTCCAACCACGTTCTGTCGAACGCGGCTACGTAGCCGTCGGCGTGAGCCGATGGAGCCTTGGTATTCGGACCACCGACGTGTTGCCGTCCTTGCCTCCCGGCAAGTGACGCCCTGCGGGCTGCACTGCGTGCAGGCTACCCGGCCAGCGCCCGCTGGCACGTGTTCAATAAACGTCCTTGCGGTAGCGTTTGTCCTTTTTCAGGGCGTCCACATACTCCTTCGCCTGCTCGGTCGTTTTCCCGCCAACCTTTTCCACAACCTGGTGAATGGCCGTGTCCACATCCTTGGCCATGCGCGCGGCGTCGCCGCAGATGTAAAAGATGGCGCCATTTTCCAGCCAGTCGTAGAACGCTTCGGCATTTTCCAGAATGCGGTGCTGGACGTAAATTTTTTCCGCCTGATCGCGGGAAAAGGCGGTGGTGAATTTTGCCAGGGTCCCGTCCGCCTGGTAGCCTTCGAATTCGTCCTGGTAAAAGAAGTCGGACTTTGCTTGTTGCTCGCCAAAGAAGAGCCAGTTTTTACCGGAGGCGCCGGAGGCCTTGCGCTCCTGGAGCATGGCGCGGAAGGGCGCGATGCCGGTGCCGGGGCCGACCATGATCATCGCCGTGGCGGGATCTTCGGGCACGCGGAAATGTTTCGCGGTGTGATAAAAAACCGGGATGGCGCCCTGCCCGTCCGCGCGCTCAGCGAGAAAGGACGAGGCGACCCCCGCACGGGGACGGTCGTAAGACGTGTAGCGCACGACCGCCACGGTGAGATGGACATTTTCTCCGACGACCTTGCGAGACGACGCGATCGAATAGAGACGGGGCTGCAGCTTGCGCAGACAGGCCACAAATTCCTCCGGCGTAAACTTCGCGGCGGTGAAT
Source organism: Terrimicrobiaceae bacterium (assembly GCA_041752695.1). Classification (GTDB taxonomy): domain Bacteria; phylum Verrucomicrobiota; class Verrucomicrobiia; order Chthoniobacterales; family Terrimicrobiaceae; genus CALCJD01. The sequence goes on along the minus strand of JBGSVZ010000036.1, from coordinate 51,452 downwards.
TCCAAGAGCGGGTCCAGAAGGTCGCGGCCCCAGATGTATTCCTCGAGGCTGGTCTTGAACGCGGGGTCCAGAAGGTCCTTCAGAAACACCGCCGACGAGTCTTTTTCCGCGATGGCGCCTAGAAGCTTTTTGTCGGGCGTGCTGATCACGTAACTCTTGGAAAGCGCCTCGCGGAGGGGCATAGGAATCTTGTCCGCGTTGGGAACAACCTCATCGCCGCTGAACCCCAGCGTTTCGAGAAGCTTGTCGACCAGCGCGGGCTCGTTGGAGGGAAACACTCCCAACGAATCGCCAACTTCGTAATCCAAGCCGGACCCGGCGAGCGAAATTTCGAAATGGCGGGTGTCCTTGTTTGACCCCTCTGCCGTGAGCTTTTTGTTGACCGTAAGCGTGGCCGGAAACGGATTTTTCCGTGAATACCCTGATGCTGATTCCGTGGACATGGCTGGTGAGTTAAAAAGAACGGTTCTAGCGTGGCAAGCATCCTTCGCGCCAGGCCCCGCACGGACGATTTTCCCCTTCGACTGATGAAAATCGGGACCTTACATCTCAGGATTGATATCAGGATTGCACTCTGGCTCAAAATACGGGAACGTGTGCCAATGCGTCCGTGCATCCCCCCTTTGTTGCGTGCCTTTGTTGTAGTGGTTTGGTTTTCCGCGTGGCTTTCCCATCTTGGCGCCTACACGCAGGCCAACCTGCAGACCGCGCAGGATGGCACGATCGAAACCATTCCCCTGGAGGCCACCGTTCAGGAGAGCCCCGCGCAGATCCGGATCAAATCCTATGCGCCGGGCACCTTCACCATCTACCGTAAATCCGCGTCGGCGCTCGAATGGGGGACGGCGGTGGCGACGGGTATAACGCTGGGGTCGGAAGGCGTCTGGACGGACAGCACGGTTTCCGTCGGCACACTCTACGAGTATCGCTTCGTCAATACCGCCGGCACCACGACCAATTCGATTTATCCCTCGGGCTACATTCTGTGCGGCATTAAAGTGGACGGCACACAGCCGAAAGGCCGCATGGCCGTGGTCGTGGCCTCGGACGTATTGACCAGCCTGCCCGCCGAGTTTGCTCAGTACAGAGCCGACCTCGTCGCTGACGGTTGGACGGTGCACGAAATTCCCGTCCCCCGAGCCGCCAACTACTCGGCCCTCGGCAACGGGGCGATCGTCACGCTGAAGCTCAACGCGGGCGGCACCGGGTACACGAATAGCGACTACGTCACCCTCACGAACGCCTCCGGCAAAACCGCGCGCGGGAAACTGACGGCCACCAACGGCGTCATCACCGCGATGACCATCCCCAATGGCGGCGGCGGCACGGGCTTCTCCGCCAACGAGACGCTCACCATCTCTGGCGGCACAGCGACCGGAATCGGCGCGACCTTGATCGGCCGCGTGAACACCGCCCAGCAAACGCTAAAATATGCCCACGCTGTCACGGGTGGCTCCGGCTATACAAACGGCCAGACCGTCACGCTCACCGGTCAGACCAGCGGCAAAACCGCGCAGGCCGTACTCTATAACTATCCGGCGGGCGTGATCTATTTCTTCATCAACATCAGCAACAGCCAGGCAGGCTTCATCGAGGGAGAAAAACTGGTTATGACGGGCCACACCACAGGATCTGGAGTGGGCACGCTGGCCGTGGATTACATCGATGCGCAGGGCAAGCTTACGCAGATCGGCATGTATACCACGGGTTCGGGCTACACGGCGGGCGATCTCGCCACCCTGACGGGCAATACCAGCGGCAAGACCGCCCAGGTGTCCCTGCAAGTGGATCAGGATGGAATGATCAACGGCATCCAAGTGCTCTCCAGCGAGATGGGTTTCATCGATGATGAAACCCTTACGCTCTCCGGCACGTCATCGGGTTCGGGAGCAGGGCTCTTCTTCGCCACGGTCGGCGGCGCCCTCCAGTCCGTGCAAGTGGTTTCGGGCGGTTCGGGTTACGTCAACGGGGATGTGGTGACTTTTAACTACGGCACCACGCCCGCCGAAGGCGTTCTGAATGTGACCAACGGCGTGATCACCTCGATCACCCTCACCTCGGGTGGCGCGGGCTACACGGACGGTAACTACGTTCAGCTCGCTGGGCTCCAATCCACCGCCACCGGTGCCAACGTGTCGGTCGCGACGGTGGACAATTCCAACGTCGGTCGAAAGGTCAACGTTACCGCCGGCGGATCCGGTTATCGCGACAATGAGCGCGTGACCATCACGGGGGCCACCAGCGGCGCCACCGCCACAGGCTCGCTTATCGCACCCTCCGGCTCGGTCACCGGACTCTCGGTTGTTCTGCCCGCCACCTTCGCCGCCGGCGAATCCCTTACTCTCGTGCCTGCGTCCGGCGGAAGCGGCGCCTCTGCCGCGGCGAGTTCCACCCTGACCGATTATCACCTGCTCATCCGCAGCGCCATCCAGGCTGTGAACAGCGCCTACCCGGGCGAGCTGAAAAACCTGGCCATGATTGGCAAAGTGCCGGTCGCCCGGAGTGGTCTCAGTGACGGCGCGGGTGCGGACGGCCACGGCAACGTCGCCCCTTATGGCACCGACGCATTCTACGCCGACACGGACGGTGTGATCGGCACGGATTGGACGGATATTTCTTCCAACCAGACTTCCAGCGCTACCGCGAATATCCCGGGCGACGGGCAATTCGACCAACGGAAGATGTCGGATGTCGGCAGCGGCGGTAAAACCGAGCTCGGGTTTGGCCGCATTGATTTATCCTTGGGTATTCAGACGGAGACCGAGGCGCTGCGCACCTATTTCGGAAAACTCCACCGCTACAAAATTGCCAGCGCGGACTTTCAGCCCGGCCGCCGGGTCGTGGATCGCTTGACCTACCCGAACGAGCGAGAGACCCAGCTGCAATCCATGCCCGGCGTGGTCGGCATGAACAACGTGGAGTTTATCACCAACTCCATGCTGCCCCGCGTCAAGAGCGGCCAGGACGCCGATCAGCTCTACAGCATCCAGAACGGACCATATCTTTTCTATTTCAAGGGCAATGGCGGTCCCTCCGGAGGTGTCGGTGGTCGCGCCGTTTTCTGGACCGGCATGCAGAGCCACTGGGGCTATTGGTATGAGGCGTATCTCCTCTCCTCGAGTTCCAACATCATGCAGAAGTCGCTCTCCGAGGATAACTTCACGCTAAGCTACACCTGGAATATCTGGGGCCTGCGCTACATCTACCACCGCATGGGCATGGGCCTCGACGCGGGTGACATGATGAAGCAGAGCATCAACAATCGCGGCTGGACCACGGGTGCCAGCGGCGGCCCCTACACTTACAAATTTAACGCTCAAAACAACGGCGACTACCACGGTTCGCTCTACATGAACCACATGGGCGACCCCGCGCTGCGCCTCTTCATGTTTGAGCCGCCAACCGCGCTCAGCGTGGTGAAAACTACCGGCAACCCCGTCCTCACCTGGACCGCCTCACCCGCACCGCAGATCCTAGGCTATCACATCTACCGCGCGGCAAACGCCAGCGCTCCCTTTACCCGCCTGACCGAAACTCCGATCACGGGCACCTCCTACACCGACGCCAGCGTCACCTCCGGCAGCCACGTTTACCTGGTTCGCGCGGTTCGTCTCGAAACGACCGGCGGTGGCACCTTCTACAACGCCAGCCTCGGCGCGACCCAGTCGATCAACATCGACGCCGCCCCGACCGCCGTCTCGATCAGCACCACCTCGCTTCCGACGTTTAACTGGAACTCACCCCGCTCCGTCACCTTCGTCGCGCAAGGCGGGGTGCCCCAATATGGCTGGTCGCTCGTTTCTGGCGAGCTACCCGCAGGCCTTGCGCTCTCCAGCGCCGGTGTCCTCTCCGGCACACCCACCGCGACGGGGACCTTTACCTTCACGGCCCGAGTGACCGATCAGCTCAATCAGACGGCCACCCAGGCATTCACGCTCACGGTCGACTCCGTCAGCGCGACTGTGCTCTATCCCGAGGCCACGACCTACACCGACAAGGCCAAACCCGCCGCGTCCTTTGGCGCCGAGGAATTTGGTTATATCTCGGGCGTTTCCACCAACCTGTTTGAAACTTTTCATCGATACGATCTCTCGGGCTTAGCGACGAACAACAGCTTCGTCTGCGCCACCCTTTACCTCTACGTCACCACGGGTGCCGCCACCGGAACCATCGCCAATGTCCAAGCCAATCTCATCGCCGACAGCTTGGATGGCTGGATCGACCGCGGCATCGCCCGTCCTTTCACCGGAGTGAGCAACAACGGCGCCGGCAAAACCCGCATCGCCTGCCCCGGCCATGGCTTCACTAACGGCACCCAAGTTTCCCTCGCCGGCCTCACTGGAACCGGAGCGCCTTCCTTCGGACCTTATGCGATCAACGTCGTGGACGCGGACAGCTTCGACCTCCTCACCGTCGGCTTCGGGACCTGGACCTATGACCCCGCCCTGGCCTTCGTATCCACGACGAGCATGACCTACAACACCCGTCCCACGAGCTACAACACCAGCGTGCCCACACTCACCGACTCCGGCGTGAACACCCCAGGCACCCTGCTGCAGTTCGACGTGACATCCTACGTGCGCGAAACTCTCGCCAACGACCCGTTGAAAAAAGTGAGTTTGCGTTTCTTCACCGCAACTCCGCAGATGGTCGCGGTGGGCTCCGCCAACGCCTACGGCGGCGCTCGGCCATACATCGTTTTTGAGACCACCAACGCCCCCAACATCACAGTCACCTCGCCAACCTCAAACCCGGCCTGTATCTACCCCGGCTCGGGGATCCTGCTTAACACTACCGTTACTCCGCTGCCGGCCCGCGCAGGTGCCCTCACACTGCAATGGTCCAAAGTCTCCGGCCCGGGGAACGTCACCTTCACCAGCACAACCTCCCCTTCGACCGGTGCCACCTTCGGTTCCGTCGGCGACTACGTCTTGCGCCTGACCGCCCACGACGGCGTCGACCAGTCCACCCGGGACATTGCGGTGCGCGTTCTTGCCGCGCCTGTCAGCGGCCCCGCCGACAGCAGCCTCAAGCTGCGCCTCTCCCTTGACGAAACCACCGGCAGCACTGCCGCGGACAGCTCCGGCATGACCCCAACCACCAATGGAGTTCTCGTCAACTCGCCAGCCTGGAACACCTCGGGCCGCATTGCCGGGGCGCTGACCTGCGCCACCGGACTGCAACGCGTCGAAGTGGCCGATTCGTCCACCAATTCCAACCCCCTCGACGGCTTCGGCAAGATGTCCATCTCGATGTGGATCAAGCCGACTAGCTTACCCGTCGGTGGCAGCAGTTACTACGGCGTCATCACCAAACGCCTCGGAGCCTTCAACAAGGAGTCCTACCGGATTGAGCTGCGAGGCTCGACCGACGGCTCCTCGTCGCCAGTCTACGTCACCATCGGCGGAGGAACGACCTTGCAAAGCGCCACCACCCTGACCGCGGGCCAATGGTATCACCTCGGCGTGGTTTTTGACGGCGCCCTGACCTCGAATAATCTCCAGCTCTACATCAACGGGAGCCCGAATCGCTTCATCACCATCTCCCCCACCAGCGTGCCGCGTTACAATACCTCCCCACTGAAAGTCGGAGCCAACGACCTCTTCGATTTCATTGGCTCCATCGACGAAGTCCGCATTTACAACCGCGCGCTGTCGCTCTCGGAAATTCAGGATTTGTCGGCTGCCTCGCCCGCGAACATGGGACCGGTGGTTAGCGCGGGCGCGTCGATTTCTGGCAACGCAGGCGAGTTCCTGGCCCTCTCCGGGACGGCCATGGATGATGGCCTGCCTGCGGCGCTGACCCTGGGCTGGAGTCTCTCCGGCGGACCCGGAAACGCAGCCTTCGGCAACGCCGCCGCCACCGCGACCAGCGTGAATTTCAGCTTGGCTGGGAACTACGCCCTGATGCTGACCGCCAATGACGGGGCAATAAGCACCTGGGCCACCACCACGGCATCTATCGCGGCCGCCTCCGGGATCGACGCCTGGCGGATGAACTACTTCGGGACGACTGATGACAGCGGGAACCGCGCCGATGCCGCTAGTGCGGCCAACGACGGCATGGCCAATCTCGTCAAGTATGCCCTAGGGTTAAATCCCAACCTCCCCGCCACAGCGGCCTCTGCGGGACTGATCCTGGAAGTGCAGGCGATTGATGGCAGCGATTACCTTAGCTACACCTTCACGGGAACGGCCTCAGACGTGACCTACATCGTGGAAGCGAAAAGCGATTTAGGTTCCACCTGGACTCCACTTTACACGCACGGCGGATCGGCACCCGGCACTGTGAGGGTGGACGACACTCAAGCGCTCTCCACCGCCACGAAACGCTTTATGCGCTTGAGGGTGACGCGCCCTTGATGGCGGGGGGGAGCGAGATCGGACGCACTTCGTGCACTGAGAAAGTGCCGCCAACCACCATAGGCGACCATAGGGGTCAGACCTTATTAAACGGCAAATTTGTGCGTTCACGGTACAAAAGAAACGAGACATACCGCCACGTTCCCATTTTTAAGTTCTCGGCGATCCATCGCAGAGTCACTGTCGTTTCGCGGTGCAGCCGGACGGCGATCTTTACTTTCAGTTCATGTCCCTTCGGCAATTCGGCGAGAATTTCACGGCTGAGCCTCGCCTTGAGGAGTTCCTCCTCAATGAGGCGACCGGCCCGAATTTCATGCGTTTCCCGTCGTTCCAGTCCGTCGTGGTTTTCCGAGGCCGGGCTTTGCATTCGTTCTTCCAACCGGTCCAGGAAGTCTTCCGCCCCTAGGCGCCATCCCCTTTTTACGGTCTGGCGGACTTCTTCATCTTCCCCCTCGCGCCGCGCTTCCATCTGTCGCGAGAACTCTCTCCGGCCTGCCACCGTGTCCCTCGCAATCCCGTGTTCACCCAGCAGACGATCCACACGGAGCCATGGGGGCCGCTTTCGAGGGCTTTTTAGATAGAGGGGATAACTGCTCCAAACGTAGCCCTCGAGCGGCTCCCCGGGTGGCAGGAGTTTGGCCCGCCAGGGATTGAGATGCGTGTAGTCGCACACCCTGCGCAAATAGCCGTCGTCGGCATCGTCGACCACGATGGTTTTATATCTCCCGGCAAACAAATGCCCTCGCAATTTGTGCCGGGCGTTGAATCGGGCCGTAAATGTCCCAAGCATCCACTGCATGCCTTTCACCAATGTCGGCTCCGGCGTTTCGAGCACCAAATGGAAATGATTCCGCATCAAGCAGAAGGCATGAACCTGCCAAGTGGCGTAAACGGCAGCTTGGCCGAGCGTCCTAACGAACTGTTCCCGGTCTCTCTCGTCCACGACGATGTCCTCTTTTCTGTCGCCTCGACTGAGTATGTGATAGCGGGCTCCCTCGTATTGGATTCGCAGCGGACGTGGCATCGACTTCTCCTATTGCGATGCGAGCGCTGGGTCTATTACATTTTAATAAGGTCTGACCCCGAAGCCCTAAGCCCCCTAAGCCCCCATGGCCGGGAGTTGATCGCGAACTCGGTCCTTGTTTGGGGGGCGAAGGCTGCTAACAGCGAAACGTGATGTGCTTTGCCGACGAACCGCTGGCTGAGAGCGCCCCGCTGGCCCGGCGGCTGGCGTCGGAGTTTTGTCTGAAAGACGAGAATGGCGGAGATGTTTGTGGATGGTATCACGGACTTTGGCAGGATTTGCGGCTCATGGGCTTCGATGCGTCGCCCGTCGGTCAGGCGGATTTTTTCCGTGAAGCCTTTGCCGTGGCGGCCCGGAAACCGGGTCGGAAGCGCATTCTGATATCCGGCGCGGCGGACTATGGGATCCTGGCCCATTTGCTTTCGGCCTGCCGGAAAAACGCGGTTGAGGTGGACGTCACGGTGCTCGATCTCTGCCCAACGCCGTTGCATCTCAACCAATGGTTTGCGGACCGAATGGGCGTGCCGGTCACCACGGTCTGCGCAGACATTTTGGAGTATGCGCCGGAGGAGACCTTCGACCTCATATGCAGCCATTCGTTTCTCATCCAGTTTACTCCGGAACGCAGGAATCTCGTGGTGGTAAAATGGCGGGGTCTGCTGGCTTCAGGCGGCAACATCATCGCGGTGAACCGGGTGCGGCCGGCCAGCGGGCCGGTGCTTTTCACCCCGGAGGCGGCTCGCGATTTTTGCGAGGTGGCCGCCCGGAGGCTCGCCGAAATTCCCGCATACTCAACGCCGGAGCGCGAAGAGATCCTGCGGACTGCGGAAGTTTTTGCCAAACGCCGCATCACTTATGCTCTGTCGTCGGTGGAACTTGCCCAATTGTTCGCGCAGAACGGCCTGAAAATAGAATTGCAAACCACCATCGTTTCACCGGATCCGCGCATCACGAACGTGCGGGGAGAGCCTCCCAGGGAGGTCGAAAATGCCTGCATCGTGGCGGTGGCGGTATGATCCAAAAAAAGCATTGCCTGAACAGGAGCAAACGGAGGAAACAGAGAACGTATGGTCTAAAAATCTCTTCCGGTTTTGGGTACATTGTCGCCCAGGTCGCCGCCGCGCCTCCAGGGTTACACCTCTTTTTTCTGTCCCCTAAGGTTTCACCTTAGGAGAAGAACTCATCAGCAATGGGGCGACATGATCGCGAATAAACGGCATTTTGATGTTATCGAAATGGCGGCCTTCGTCGCCGTCAGCTTCCATGGCCTTCGTCCAGGGGATCATGACGACCTTTTCCGCGTAGAGCTTTTTCGTCTCCGCGCTGGCATCCTTGGGCAAGACAAAGCCGGTTACGCCAGCTCCCGGCACGAGCTTGCGGTCGGCGGTACCGGAAAACGCCATCGCAAAGCTCAGCATCCGGTCGCGCTTGGAAGTAAACACATAGAAACGCCCGCGCACTCGCTTCAACGCCTCGGTAAGATCATAGGAATTGCTCATGGCAGAGCCCATCAGCACCACGTTCTCCACCTGGACGTCAGGGGGAACTGCCTCCAACGCGAAAATCGCCACGGATGTTCCCGCCGAAAAACTCAGAATGTCAACGGGGGCCTTGGGGTAAGCTTTGACCCGCGCCTCCAGTTCCGCAGCCATGGCCTTCGCCTTGGCGCGTTTTTTGACCACACTGGTCTCCTCGTCGGCGATCAATCCCTTTCCGGACTCCCATGAGAACATTTCCGCCGCCCCAGGGTATCCTGCTTCGAGTAATCCCGCACGGACTCCGGAGGACCAGTTGTTTTTCGCCGTTCCTCCCCCCGCTCCATCAAGGTAATAGAGATATCCGTGTTTCATCCGAGCCTCCCGGCCGGGCAAGGGAGTAGGCAGGCCGCTCGGCGCTGTCGCGCAGCCCCCGGTGAAGAATGCCAGGGTTAAAGCCCCGGCGACCGCCAAAAGGAGAGAAACGTCCGATGCTAAATTTGCCCTCATAAGTTGTAAAACACCCTGCTTTTAGCATTTCCCAGAGGGAAACCAAGGCCCCATGCGGGAAAACGGCGAAGGCCGGACAGGGCGAAGGGGTCACCAATTCTGAAAGTCTGCCCCACCCCGTCCACGAAATGCGTGCAAAAATCAATCCCGTCGCAATTCCGCCCCCCATCTTCGCGGAGGTTTTTCGTCAATCCGCGGGCTATAGCGGCGGCCTGCGCTGCGCCAAAATCGCCGGGGCCGCTGAGGGTGTAGCCTGCAGGCTCTTCAGTCCTGCCGGGGTCCAGACCGTTGAGACCGGTAGGCCAGTGGCGAGAGACCGGTTTTCTGCTTGAACTGCCGACTGAAAAAAAACACGTCCGCGTAGCCGAGTCGGTCCGCAATCTCGGTGACGGTCATGGCTGTCTCGCGCAGGAAATGCTGAGCGCGCGCCAGGCGGGAGCGGAGGAGAAACTCCTTGGGGCTCTGCCCGGTGAAGCGCCGGAAGACCCGGCTGAAATGCGCCATCCCCAGCCCGGCCTCCTTCGCGAGGTCCGCCACGGTCGGCAGATCGGAGGTGTCCAGCGAGAGCCTCGCCGTGATTTCCGAGATCCGCCGCTCATGCCGGGTTGGGGCCTGGCCCGCGGACATTTCGTCGAGGCTAGGGCATCGCAGCAAGTCCTCCAGCGCGCCCTTGAGGAGGGCCGCTGCGGTTCTGGAATCCTGCGCCGCCAGTTGAACCAATCGGCGGGTCATGGCATCCCAATAGGCGACATCGGCCAGTTCAAAAAATTCCGGCCAGTCCGCCGTTCTTCCGGGTGAAGCGGGCGTGCCCGCCCGCAGCACATCGAAGTGCAAATAGACAATGCCCAGCGGCTCGGTCTCATCGTGTCCGGCATCGTAAATTCCGCCGGGCCGCATGAGTGCGCAAAAGCCCGGCCAGAGGGAAAACTCGCGCGTCGCGGTGCGCATCCACCCCCGGCCCCGCCAGACAAACCAAAGTTCCATGTCCTGCAACATAAGGGAGTTTTCCCGCGTGCGGGTCCATCCGGCCCCGCAGGGAATCCGTCCGCAGGGACTGTTCAACCGCACTTCCCAGGAAGTCATAAAAACACAAAAATAAATACTCAGAATCCATTCCTCACGGCAAATGGATTCTGTAGGGTGTCTGTTAAATGCAAAATTCTCTGGATCCCCTCCCTGTCCCCGGAAAACTCCTCACCACGCACCTTCTCGAGACCGATTTTGTCGTGATTGGGGGCGGCATGGCGGGCGTTTGCGCAGCTTTGGCTGCCGCCCGCAATGGCTGCCGCGTTGTGCTCGTGCAGGATCGTTCGGTCCTGGGCGGCAATGCCTCCAGCGAAATCAAGATGCACATCGTCGGGGCGGACTGCCACGGCCAGCGCCCCGGGGCGCGGGAATCGGGCCTGATTGAAGAATTGAAAATTGAGGATGCGGTGCGCAACGCTTACCGCTGTTACCCGCAGTGGGATCTTCTGTTGTATGAGAAGGTGCTGGCCGAGCCGCTGATCACCCTCCTGCTTGATACGACATTTCTGGCCTGCACGCAGGATCGGGAAACTTCCGCCATCCGCAGCGTGACGGTCCTGCGCAATTCGACGGAGGATGTTTTTCAAATCGAGGCCACATTTTTTGCCGACTGTTCCGGCGACAGCCGCCTGGGCGCGGAGGCGGGGGCGGATTTCCAAATGGGACGCGAGGATCAGACCGAATACGGAGAATCGCTTGCTCCCGCGGAGGCCGACCGCCAGACACTGGGCAGCTCGATTCTCATCACGGGAAAACGCCACGAAACCCCGCAGCCGTTTCGCAGCCCGTCCTGGGTGCGCAAGTTTACGAAGGACGACCTCCATCACCGGCCGATCCACAGTTATGAGTATGGCTATTGGTGGTTTGAGTGGGGCGGCCAGCTCCACACGATCAAGGACAACGAGATCATCCGCCACGAACTCCTGCGCATCGCCATGGGGATCTGGGACTATGTGAAAAATTCCGGCGATCACCCGGACTCCGCGAACTGGACGCTCGACTGGATGGGCGCGATTCCCGGCAAACGCGAATCCCGCCGCCTGCTTGGCCCCCACGTCCTAACACAGGCGGACGTGGAGGAGGGGCGGATCTTTCCCGATGCCGTGGCCTACGGCGGCTGGGCGATTGACCTGCACCCGCCGTCCGGCGTGGATGCTCGCGACGAACCTCCGTTCACGCCCACCCACGTGAACCAACTGTATACCATTCCGCTCCGCTGCCTTTTCTCGCGGAATGTGTCGAACCTGCTTTTTGCGGGACGCAATCTGAGCGCGTCGCACATCGCATTTGCTAGCACCCGTGTGATGGCGACCTGTGCCGCGGCGGGTCAGGCGGTGGGCACAGCCGCGGCAATCGCCCGGGAAAATTCCGCGGCGTTGTCCGAACTCACGTCCGGTCCGTTGCTCGCCTCCCTTCAGCAGACCCTGCTCAAGGACGACGCATTCATTCCCACGTTAAAAAACGCAGACCCCGCCGATCTCGCCCCTGCGGCCATTGTAACCGCCTCCTCGGAGCAGGAAGGCAGCCCGGCCGCAGCGGTTGTGGATGGACTCACCCGCTCGCTCGATTTTGAGAACCTTGGGCCCTGGGCTGACGGGCAGACTCACCGCTGGGAATCGCAAGAACTCCCCGCCTGGATCGAACTCACCCTGCCGGATGGGGCCGCGCTCCGGGAGATTCATCTCACTTTCGACACGGGATTCGACCGCGAATTGATTCTTTCCTCCAGCGACCATGTGACGAAAAAAATCATCCGGGGACCACAGCCGGAAACGGTGAAACATTATCGCGTCCTGCTCGACGGCAAGGTCGTGGCGGAGGAGACGGACAACTACCAACGCAAACGCCTCCACCGGATCGCCAGCCCCTTCCCAGCCCGCTCGCTACGCATTGAGGTTCTGGCGACCCAGGGCCTACCCACGGCCCGCATTTTTGAAATTCGCGCCTATTGAATCGACTCCCGCCAGGCGCGGGGGGTGAGCCCGGTTTGCTGACGGAAGACGCGGATAAAATACGACGCCGCGCTGAACCCGCACATCCACCCGACCTCGGCCACACTATGCCGGGGGTCGGCCAGGAGATCACGCGCCATGGCCACACGTTCGCGCGCAATCCATCGGGTCAGTGTCTGGCCCTTTTCGCGCTGGAATCTGCGTGACAAATAATCGGCGGAACACCCCAACGCCGCTGCCAGTTGGGCGACGGAAAGTTCGGGCGCGGCCAGGAGAGCGCGGGCCAGTTTTTCCGCCTCTGCCACCAGCGGCGAACGCGTATCAGCCGTGGAGGAAGGGCGACTGAGCTCGCCCAGAGTGGTGATAAAAAACGCCTCGAGCAGGCAGGTCAGATACTCGCGGCGGTACTTTTCCGGGACGGGCGCAGTCATTTCCTCGAGGTAGCGAAAGGCCCCCCGCCCCCGCGGAGTGGGCAGATGCTCGGCGCTCACGGCCAGGATTTCCCGGCGTGAGGAAGCCGCCGCCCGGTGAATCAACAGCCCATCCCGGGCTTGCATGCAGACCAAAATGCCGTAGGGCGTTTTCAAATCGATCGGGGTTTCGATGTGGGAGACGCCGGCCGGCATCACACAAACCTCCCAGGTTTTCAGACGAAACGATTCCCCCGGACATTCAAAATCCGTCGCGCCGCCGGTTTGGATAAAGATCTCCGGGGTGGCATGAAAGAACGCCTTCGGGATCTTGCGAAACAAACCGACCGCGCGGGGAATGCGCACCCGGAGCCGACCGGCGGACAGAGCGGAGAGCGCACGCCCAAGATCCCGGACAATGGAATGCATCTGATCGGTTTTTTGCTATTTTTCACAGACAAATGCAACTCATTACCCTTGTCCGGCCTGAGAAAAATGCGATTTCTGGAAACAGAATTTTTTCATGTCCTCTCCACTCCGTGTCACCGTCTGGGGCGAATTTCGCCACGAAAAAAAGAATCCAAAAGTTGCCGCGCTCTACCCGCAGGGCATGCACGAGACCATCGCCGGTTTCCTGCGCCACTCGGAGGGGGTTGTCGTCCGCACCGCGACCCTCGATGAACCGGAGCACGGCCTGAGCGCCGACGTTCTGTCCAACACTGATGTGCTCGTCTGGTGGGGTCACATGGCCCATGCGGACGTGACAGACGAGATCGTGGAACGTGCCAAAAAGCGTGTCCTCGAAGGCATGGGGCTTATCGTTTTGCATTCCGGGCACTACGCGAAACTTTTCAAGGCTCTGATGGGCACGACCTGCTCGCTGAAATGGCGTGAGGCCAGCGATAAGGAACGCGTTTGGAATATCCTGCCAACCCATCCGATCACCCGGGGAATTGCCGACTATTTTGAAATTCCCGCCGAAGAGATGTATGGCGAGCCTTTTGGGATTCCCACCCCGGACGAACTGATTTTCATCTCGTGGTTTACCGGAGGAGAGGTTTTCCGCAGCGGCGCGACCTGGTATCGGGGCAATGGCCGGATCTTCTATTTCCGTCCTGGACACGAAACCTACCCGACCTACCACCAATCCGAGGTGCAGACGGTAATTTCGAATGCCGTCCATTGGGCGCGGCCGACCGTCAACATCCCCGACATCTGCCCAAATAGCCCCCCGCTGGAACCTCTCCCCGACGACCCCGAGGCCCACATCCGCTCTCAGATCGGTCATAAATAACGGCCGGATAACGAAGGATATTTCGACCGCGGATGACACGGGTGGCGCGGATCACGATCTGGCCTCCTTTTTCCTCCGCAAAATCCGTGACATCCGCGGTAAAACTTTTCCTATTTCATCATGAGCAAAAAATCCGTTCGTCTCGCCGTCCTCGGCACCGGGGGTATGGCCAATGTCCATGCGGAACGATTTAACGCCATCGCCGGCTGCAAAGTGGTCGCGGCGGCGGACGTCGATCTGACCCGCGCCACCGCCTTTGCGGAAAAACATCAAATCCCCGCCGCTTTTGCCGGGGCAAAGGATTTGCTGAAAAAGGCGGATTTCGACGCCGTGACCATCGTCACGCCCGACGCCTTCCACGCTCCCCTCGCGCTGGAATGCCTGAAGGCCGGGAAACACGTTCTTTGCGAGAAACCGCTCGCCCTCAACTACCCCGACGCAAAACGCATGGTCGCCGCCGCTCGGAAATCTGGCGCGATCAATATGGTGAATTTTTCCTACCGCGACTGGCCGGCCATCCAGGCCGTCGCTGCCATTGTCCAGCGAGGCCAGATTAGCGATGTCCGGCATGTCGAAGCCAGCTACCTGCAGGCCTGGTTGGCCAGCAAGATCTGGGGCGACTGGCGCACCACGCCAGCCTGGCTCTGGCGGCTCTCCTCCCAGCACGGCAGCAAAGGGGTGCTGGGCGACGTGGGGGTTCACATCGTGGATTTTGCCACATTCCCCGTGGGCCCGATCTCTTCGGTTTATTGTCGCCTCAAGGCTTTCGACAAGGCCCCCGGCAACCGGATTGGCGAATACCCGCTCGACGCCAACGACTCGGCCGTTCTCAACGTCGAATTCCAAAGCGGCGCGCTCGGCACCATCCACACCACCCGCTGGTGCGGCGGCCATGCCAACCGGCTTTTCCTGAAGATTGCCGGCACCAAGGGGACGGTGGAGATTGACTCCGACCGCACCACTGCCGGATACCGGATCTGCGCCGGCGAGGATCTCGACAAGGCCCTCTGGCGCGACGTGGCGGTGACCGAAGTGGCCACCAATTACCAGCGTTTCATCAAAGCCATTCGCACGGGAAAACAAGACCAGCCCGATTTCAACCGCGGTGCCGAGATCCAAAAGGTGCTTGATGCCTGTTTCGTGTCGGATGCGGAAAAACGTCCGGTGACGGTGTAGTCAGGCTTCGGGCTGTCCGCTTTCCGGCGTTCCCGGGGGCAAAATCGGGATTCTAAGATGAAACGAAGCCCCTTCGCCGGGAGTGCTTTCCAGCGAGACGCTGCCCCGATGCGCCTGCACGATGTGTTTGACGATCGACAGACCGAGTCCCGTGCCGCCCGCACTGCGGGAACGGTCTTTATGCACGCGATAAAACCGCTCGAAAATATGAGACTGGTCTTCCAGCGGGATGCCGGGGCCGTTGTCGGAGAAAACGATGGTCAGATCGTCCGCGAGCCGTCGGGCGGTGACCGTCACCGCCACCCCTTCCGCGTGACCGTGGCGGAGGGCATTTTCGAGCAAATTGGCAAAGACCTGCTCGATCCGCGTGGGGTCCACGGGAGCCTCCAAGGCATCGGGAGCCCAGTCCACCGTCACCACGGCATTGCGTTCGGCGAGGGCGGGCTCCAGGCGTTCAATCACCCGGGTGAGGATGTCGTGGACGTTGGCGGGGTGAATTTCCAGGTGTGCGGAGCGATGTTCCATCCGCGAGATGGTCAGAAGATCCTCAATTAGAGCCGTCAGGCGCTGGCCGTTGCGGGCCATGGTGTGGAGAAATTTCTCGCTCATTGCCCGGTCGTCGAGGGCCCCGTCGAGCAGCGTCTCGATGTAGCCGTTGATGATGGCGAGCGGTGTGCGAAATTCGTGGGAAACGTTGGCCACAAACTCCCGGCGGACGGCCTCGAGGTTTTTCACATTGGTGATGTCGTGAAAAACCACCACCGCACCGAGGGGGCGTTTTTTTGGGCCGGGATTGAGACCACCTGCATAGACTTCCAAGTGGCGGGTGGTGTAGCCGTCGGGTCCTGTCACCTGCAGGGACGTTTCAATGCGTCGAGTGGTGCCGTCGAAGAGTGTCTGGGCAATGGCCTGCTGGAGGCGGTGGTTATGAAAAACCTCGATCACCGTGCGATTGATGGGGGACTGGCGGAGGTCAAACATGCGCTGCAGGGGATCGTTGATCAGACGGATACGTTGAGCGCGATCCGTGATGAACACGCCCTCCACCATGCTGGAAAGAATGGCGCGCAGACTGAAACCTTCGTCGGTGATCTGCTGATCAAGTTGCTGGAGTAACTCGGAGATGCGCTGCACGCTGCCCGAGGTCTCGCGAAAGACCCCCCGGCGGGATTCCACCAGAACGGGCCGAAAATCCCGCTCCGCCAACCGCCGGAGCGCTTCCCGGAGCTGTCGAAAGGGCACAACGATCCGGAAATACACCACCAGCGCCGCGATTGCGACGCCCAGCAAAAGCAGGGCCGTCCAGGCGTTCAAGAGGTCACGTTGAAGCGGTAGCCTTCGCCGCGAACCGTCTCCAGCCGCGCGGCGTGCTGGCCGAGTTTTTCCCGCAGACGCCGCATGTGGGTGTCCACCGTCCGGGTGTCGATGGCATTCTGGTAACCCCAGACGTCCGCCAGAAGGGTCTCGCGGGATTGCGTCCGGCCCCGGCGCTCGATCATGAGGGTGAGAAGCTTGAACTCCGTCGTCGTAAGTTCCAGCCGTTGCCCCTCGAGCCGGACCTCGAAGGCCCCTTTATCGAGGAGAAATTCATCCACTTCCAACACCTCGCTGCGGGTGGTGGCACGCAGGCGACGGAGCAATCCCTGAACGCGGAGAACAAGCTCGCGCGGGCTGAACGGCTTGGTCACGTAGTCGTCCGCCCCGATTTCCAGCCCCTTCACGCGCTCGTCGGGCTGGCTTTTTGCCGTGAGCATGAGGATCGGGATGGTCTCGGTGTGAGGATCCATTTTGAGCGCCTTGCAGATGGCATGGCCGTCCAGGCCCGGCAGCATCAGATCGAGGATGATCAGATCGGGGCGATTTTTGCGGGCCATCTCAAGACCAGTGAGCCCGTCGGCGGCGATCAGGACGCCCAAGCCGGCCTTGGTGAGATTGTAGCGGAGCAGGTCCACGACATCGGACTCGTCCTCGACAATCAGTACAGTGTCCTCCATGGCAAAGGGGCTCATAACCAAGGGTTTGGGCCGACGCAAGCGCGGAACCGGAGTGGGCAGGGGTGCGAGTGTGACGATTTTGTCACAATCGGGCCGGAAAAGGATTCGGGCCACACGCGAAATTGCTCAGAACAAAGGAAAACTGAACCGCGGTGGCCCGAATATGCTGCCTTAACCGATATATTTGACCCGGCACGTTTCCCGTTGTTCAAAGAAAATGAAAAAAAGTTTTCCGGTCGTCAGGGAGGAGGGGGAATTGTGCCGGATTTGGTTTGGAGAACCGGGGGCATCTCCGCTAGGCAGGAGTCCGCATGCCGGGGTGTTACGTCGTTTTTCACAAACAATTGGGAGATCTCCTCCTCCTTGAACCCGCCTTGGCCAAGCTGCGCGCCCACCATGGCGCGCCCGTAAACGTTCTGACCCGGGCGGGACATGAACCGCTGCTGCAGTTGATGGACGGCGTCGTCTTCCAACCAGGCCCTCCCCTGGGATGGCGGGACCTCCTGGTCTGCTACGATCCTCTCAATAAATCCGCGCTGCGTTCCCTCCTCGTCCCCGCCCGCAAAAAGATCTGCGTGCTGCCAGAGAAACGCGAAATGCACTGGTTCCACCCCCTGCTTTTCGGACAAATCCTTGTTCCGGAACTTGGCGACCGTTACGTGGCGGAGTATTTCTGGGAAAATACTCCCGTCCCCACCGGCGAGGCCTTCCGCCTGCCCCGACTCACCGCCCCGCCCGCAGCCTGGCAGCCGTCGGGTTTCAGTGGCGGCCCCTTCCTTCTCATCAATCCCACATCCGGCTGGCGACAAAAATGCTGGGTGGCCGAACGCTGGGCGGAGATCCTGCGGTTGTTACACGAGACCGGCGGACACCGGTTTCTTTTGACGAGCGCCTCGACCGACTGGCAAATCGAACACTGCCGCGAAATCGCCCGGCTGGCCGGCCCCTCTGTCCAGAGCCTGACCGGCACCACAACGCTGCAAAATTTCCTTTGGCTCTGCGCCCGGGCCGACGCCGTGCTAACCGTGGACGGCGCCGCCTCCCACCTCGCCCAAGCCTTCGGCGTGCCGAGCCTCACTCTTTTCGGCCCGACCCATCTTTCCAACTGGCACCGGGACACGCCGCGCAATCGTGCCGTCCAAGCTCCACCGTCCAAGGATGGAAAGCGCCGCCTGAAAAATCTCCCCGTTAGCGAAGTGACCGCACAGGCCGCGACGTTACTGGTCTGAAGGGGTTCTGTTTTTCATCCGCTCGATCGCGAACGCGTCGGTCATGATGATGAGGAGCTTTTGCTGCGCGTTGTAATGCGCCACAGCCTTGCCGTCCTTGCGGGCCCAGCGCCGGCCTTCGCCGATGATGTGTGCCCCCTCCCAGAAGGAATCATCGGCACTTTCCTTGAGGAAGGCCTCGATCTCCTCGTCCGACAAGCCCTCGCTGCGAATGGTCTTCTTATAAAAGAGGCAGCTCGCGCGGCCTTTCCAAAATTCGACGCCGATGCCGACGCCCCCCTTTTCATAAAAAACCAACTTCTCCCCCACGCCACTGCCGTCCGTCTGATTGGCGGAGGGGCCAAACTGGTCGAGGCATTGCGATTCAGTATCACCCAGGCCAGCCCGCGCCGATGCGAGAGTAAGACTAAGCAAAAGAAGGATAAGTCGGGTCATGGCAGGTCTTCCAAGGAGTTGAACACTGTGAGGCCGGGGATCGCGGCAAAATGCGCGTCGTGCGTGAGCAGGCCTGCGCCGCCGCCGAGGCAGGCTGCGGCAATCAGTAGGTCCTGAGCCGGAAGGATCCGGCCCTTCCGGTCGAGCGTCCAGGCGAGGCGGACCGCCCGCTCCCAGATCGCGTTGGTCGTGGGCAGATAAATCATCGTCGCATAGCGTTCGGTGAACCGGTTGCGCATGTTCGGATTGCGCAAACCGCGGCAGACCTCGAGCATGACCATACCCGTGGTGGCCCACTCGACGTCGCCGTCCAGCCGCTCCATTTCCAGGAACGGCTCGCGCCGGGAACGCAGGGCGTGAATGTAAAAACTTCTATCGGCGACGACGAGTTCCATATTTTCCCGGTGCCTCGGCCCCTCTTAGCATGTCGTAGGCCGCAAAATCGAACACTTCGTCTGGATCCTTGCCTTCAATGCCAAGGGGCGTCGCAAAAAGTTTCTTTTGCCGCACCCGGCGGCTCACTTCCCGGAGGGCCATGTCCACCGCCTCTGTCTTGGTGCGTGCCCCCGTCGCTTCCATGACATTGGCAAGAAGCTCTTCGTCAATGTGCATGGTCATCTTCATCCTCCCAGAGTATGGCTGCATAGCCATACCGTCAAGAACCTTCGACCATCACGTCTCTCCAGCCAGACTTCGACATTGCAGGGGGTTCCCGCGGAGGAGTGGTCGGAGGTTGCGAGCCTAAAAACAACGCGGCGAGAAGGTAAGCGCCCCTGCCCCGCCGAAGCCCGCTCCTGCGCTCACTACCAGGGAAGAAGCCTCCAGAGCAGAGCGATTTCCACCGCGAAACAAAGCGCCAGGATGAGCACTCCCCGAATGTTGAGGGCAGCGGATCGCACTTTCGGGAAGAGCCACCATCCGAAACCACGCACAGCCAAAGGCATGGTGAAAAAACTGGTGGCCGCAACACTCCCAGCATTGCCGATGAAAGTGGCAAAAGACGAGTTCAGGCCCAGACCGGCAAGAACCGGGTTGAGAAATCGCAGTTCCAGCATGACGACCGGAAAAAGACCCAGGAGAACCAGCATCGCGGTTTTCCAATTCGGAGGTCCCTTGCCCGTCATGGGATCGAGGGGCACCCAGCCAGGGAAGGAGGTCGCGAGGCGGGAGAGGGCCTCGTGCTCGATAAAGTTTTTGGATTCTTGCAGGAGTTGCTTGCGTTCCGTGGCGTTCATCCACGCTTCAAGATGGGCCTCGGAATCGAAGCGGAGAATCGTTGTCCACAGACCGCCTTTTTCCTGCGGCGGTTGAAGATACATGCCCCGGTAACCCGGATACTTTGCCTGTGCAGCCTGAATGCGCGTCGTCCACTCGCGATAGGTGTCCTCCATGCCGGCTTTGACCTTGGAAAAGATGATCTCCGTAACGTTGCTTTCCGGTTGCACCCCCCCGTCGCCAACTTGCACGATTTCGCCAAGAGTTCCTCCTTCAAAAAGCGGCATTCCCTCGGCGATGATAGCGGCCCGTTCCGGAGATATCTGCCAGACCTTCAGATCGTCCTTCGACTTGAAATTGAGGATGATCGTCCACTCGTTGCTGCCATCATGGGTCGGGGGGATAATGTCGCTGCTGATGAAGCCGGTAAATTTTCCAATGATGGTGTCATGGTGGGCCTTCCAGGCAGTAAATGCCTGATTCTGCCCGGGATGGACCCTTGCCGTGGCGATGAGGACGGCGTGTTCACTCATGGTTGATCGGCCAGCAGGGAAAAGATCCGGTCCGCGCTGAAGGGCAGACTGTCAAAGCGCACCCCCGTTGCATCGGCCAGGGCATTGCCTAGGGCGGGAGCCACCGGAATGATTGGGGTTTCGCCGGCGGATTTCGCCCCGAGTGGACCATAAGCATCATAAGTGTCGGCAAAGAAAATCTCCGTGCGCGGGATATCCGCGAAAGCCGAAATCCGATAGTTTCGAAACGAGGGGTTCACCATTTTTCCGTTGGCGTCGAAGACCATTCTTTCAAACAAACTGCTGCCAATGCCCTGCGCAACCGCGCCTTCCACCTGTCCGCGGCACTGCATCGGATTGAGGATCGTGCCGGCATCGGCGGCGTGTACACTTTGCAG
Organism: Terrimicrobiaceae bacterium; assembly: GCA_041752695.1. Lineage (GTDB taxonomy): Bacteria > Verrucomicrobiota > Verrucomicrobiia > Chthoniobacterales > Terrimicrobiaceae > CALCJD01. The sequence continues at coordinate 30,440 of JBGSVZ010000036.1, read as the reverse complement.
AATGCGGATCTCCCCGGTGATTTTGTGAACCGCAATGCGAAAGCCGTGGACGTTAAAGCACGTGGTTCGGGGGGATCCATAGGCTTTGCGCATGACGTGAAGCCTGTGGCGGGCATCGATAGCAGAGGCAAAAAGTTCCGCCAGCGGAATCGTCCGACTGCCGCATTGGATGGCATCGTCCACTAACCGACACTCCTCGACCGGAGTCGCACTAAATTCGCTGGCAACCTTGAGGATGTTGTCCCGCAGATTTTCGGCGGCGAGGCTGGCCGCTTTGCAGGAAACGCTGGTGCCGACGCTGGAAAACGTGCCCGTGTCATAGGCGGTTTTATCCGTATCCGCGATGACAAGCTCCACCCGGTTCGCGGTGGTGTTCAGAATTGAAGCAGCCACCTGGCGCATGGACGTGATGGTTCCATTGCCCATCTCTGTCACTCCGTTGGTGAGATAGTAGGTTCCGTCCGCGCGCAGATTGATGTGAGCCTCGGAACGCTGTTCCGTGGGCGGAATGCAATCGTGCATGTGAATGGCGTGCCCCGTGCCTTCCAGCCATTCGTCGCCCTCGGGCTTTGGCTCTCCGCGTCCGCTGGCGAGTGCCTGTTCGACATAATCCATGCACTGATTCAGTCCGTAACTCCCCATCTCGGCGTCGGAAGGGCCTTCCCAAATGCTGTGAACGGCATCGCCGGGGACGACCACGTTTTTGCGCTGAAGCTCCATCAAATCCATGCCGAGTTTGCGGGCGAGGTCGCCCATGGCGGATTCGACCGCGAAGACGGTTTGCGAGGATCCATAACCGCGAAATGCGCCGGACGGCGGGATATTCGTGTAAACCGCGTAGCCAGTGCCCTGCATATTCGGGCAGCGATAGATCTGGAGCGACTGACTGAGCGAGGCGGCCAACGTTTCGCCACCGTGGTTACCATAGGCGCCGGTGGCGGAAACCACGCGGAGCTGGATCGCGGTGAGAGTGCCGTCGCGTTTCGCCCCGACCTTGATGGTGGTCTTCATGGGGTGCCGCGAAACGCCGCCGATGAACTCCTCCTCACGGGTGAATTCCCACTTCACCGGACGGCCGGTTTTTAACATGGCGAGCACACAGAGCTCCTCGCAAAGCATCTCCTGCTTGCCGCCAAAGCCACCCCCGACCCGCTCGGTATAGACATGCACGCGCTCAAGCGGAATCGCGAAGAGATAGGCCAGCTTGGAGCGGACCTGGAAGGGGGCCTGCGAACTCGTTCGCACATGGATGCGCCCGTCTTCGCTTTGCGAGGCGATGGCGATGTGGGTCTCCAGATGCGCGTGGGAAACTTTGTTGCTGGAATACGTACCCTCCACTGTGACTTCGGCCTCGGCAAAACCCTGCGCGACGTTTCCGTATTCGCTCTCGATTTGGAGAAAAATGTTCTGCTTGGCGTTCTGAATGCGGGAGGAAAACTCCTTGTTGTGCAGAATCGGGGCTCCGGGGAGCATGGCCTCCTCGGGGTCAAAGACCGCCCGAAGAATTTCGTAATCGACCTCAATCAGGCGACACGCTTCTTCGGCAATTCCCTCGGTGTCCGCGACCACCGCCGCCACGCGCTGGCCGACATGTCGGGCGACGTTATCCAGAACAAGCGTGTCGTCCGGGTCAACGCGGTAGTCATCATGCAAGGCCGAGGTGAAGGGTCGCGTCGGCACATCCTCCGCAGTGAACACGGCATGGACACCCGGCAGCGCGCGCGCTTTGTCCGTGCGCATCGCCGTGATTTTCGCATGAGCATGAGGCGACCGCAGCACCTTGAGATGCAGCATGCCCTCCATTTTGACATCCGCCGTGTAGCGGGCCGTTCCGGTCACGATGGAGTGCGCCAGCGGACTCTGCAAACTGGAGCCGCACGCGTGGCCGGGGCGGTCTTCCTCCACGGACGCCACGCCATTCAGCGCGTCTTCGATGGCGTGATAACCGGTGCAGCGGCAAAGGTTCCCCTTGAGGCGGAAGGGCAGATCCCTTTTCTCCTCGTCGCTTAGACTCGCGGACGTCATGATCATGCCCGCCGCGCAGAAGCCGCATTGGAAAGCCTGTGCATCGAGGAACGACTGCTGCATGGGGTGCAGCGTGCCATTGCAGGCGAGACCTTCGATGGTCGTTACGTCACGGCCATCGGCCCGGAAGGCCGGGATGAGGCAGCTGTGCACCGGCTTCCCGTCGAGCCAGACTGTGCACGCTCCGCAATCGCCCGCGTCGCAGCCTTTTTTCACGCCAAACCATCCGAGATCACGGGCGAATGTCCGCAGGCATTGTCCCGGTCTGGGTTTTTCCTCAAACGTTTTGCCGTTGATTTTGAAGCTCATGAGAGTTCGGCGCGGATTTGTTCAGCGAAGTAATACGTGAGATGCTGCCGATGGGCCGGTGACCCGTGGGTGTCGGCGAGATATTCATCGAGCGGGATGGTATCAATAGCCGTCCGCACCTCGGCGGCAGAGTGAAGGCTCTCGAAAAGGAATTGCCTCGGACGCAAGGTCGAGGCGGTGATGGTGAGGAGGAGTTCTCCGTGCTCCGGACAGAAAGTGCCGATGATCAGGGTTTCTGAGCGTCCGAGATGGGTGAGCGTGAAACGTCGGAATGCGTATCTTTTTCTGAGCGCGTGCGCGGGCAGGAAAATCGAGCGCAGCAACTCGCCAGGCGCAAGAACGTTTTGGTGGTTGCCGGTAACGAAATCCACCACTGGCACCTCGCGCGGCTCGCCGTTTCGCGGCCAGAGGGTGCAAACTCCCTCCAGCGCTGCGGTGAGCGAAATCATCGGACCCGCCGGCAGCGACATGATGAGGTTGCCGCCCACACTGGCCTCGTTCCAGATTTTGAAGGAGGCGAGAAAGGAATGGCAGCATTCGCTCAGGAGCGGTGCCGCAATCCATTCGGGCGGCGAGGCGAAGCGATCGAGATCGACCACTTTGCAGGTGGCTGCAATTTCGAGACCCTCCGGCGAGGCGACAAGAGATGGCCACTTGAGCGCTTCGAGATCAACCAGAGTGTGCGTGTTGATCTGCGGTTCGGAAAACAGCCAGGTGCCGCCGGCCAGCCAGGCATAGCCGTTTTGCCATTCTTTCACGTCCTCCACGCGGGACGGACGCTGGATTTCGGTGATGGTGTTGAGGTCCATGGTTACTGCTTCTTTAACCGGCTCATCGTGAAATCAACGAGCCGGTTATTCCTGAGGAGGAACCTTCGGGATGATGAATTCGCGGATGTGATTGGTAAATCCCGGATTGCTTTCGGGTCCGACGATGGCGTGCGAGCCCATAAAACCAAGCCTGGAAACGCCTTTGTTCCCGATCGTGTAAACATGATCGGCCGGAATCCCGGATTTGAAAAAGGCCTTCGCGACGACATCGGAATCCGCATAACCATAGTCATAGGTAATGCCGGTGGTTTTTTTGAGAGCAGCCAGCATGTCGGTGACCAGGGCGGTTCCCTCCTTGCCCATGTATTCAGCCATGGCATCACCGCGATTCTCCGCGCCGGTCACGGAGGCCGGGCCATCACGAAGGAGGAGCGTGGTGCGGTCGGGCTCGGTGGGAAAACCGTAATCGCGCAGCCATTTCAACGTCGCGTCGCCCATAGTCATGCCGTTGACCTGTATATTGGCGGGGCGACCGGCGAGGTAAACGATGTCGTAGCCCTTGCGATAATAAAGGTTCATGAGCAACGGCGCGTCCACCCGGGGGTAGTCCACTCCGAGATCGAGAAAAATCCCGTTGGTCGGGCCGTAGTCCTGGAGTTGGTATTGGGTGAGCACGCCGTCGATGTCCACCACAACAGCATGTCGTCCGCTCTCACGGCCACCGATGAATTTGCCCTGATTCGGCCATTCCCCGGCGGAGGTCATTTGCGGTGTGAGCGCGAGCAAAGCGAGGGCAAGGAGACGGAGAGCTTGGCGCTTCATTTTTCATCCGAATATCCGCGGGTAACCCTGAGTTCAAGATCAGAACGCGGCACCAAAATATAAGCTATTGGGCCTTGCTGGACTGGAGGAAGACCTATACAGCCTCCTTCATGAAAGTTCGTCTCTCCCGGTTGGCCCTTGCCGCGACAGCGTTTTTGGCCTGTCCGACTTACGCTCAGGAGCCCGCCTCACCTCCACCGGCGGAGCCCCCTGCCTCGCTGGTGAAGTACGTGGCCGATCCGACACCGGATACCAAGGCTCAAATCGCCGCGCGCAATGTGTACGCGCTCAATACGGAGATGATGGGCGTCTACAAAAACGCCCTGGCGATCTTCAAACAAAACTTCCTGCAAAAGAGCAACCTCATCATGGGTCTCTTCACCGGGAAGGGCGGACGTTTCATCCTCTACCGGGCGGGACAGCCTCCCATCGAGGCACCGACGCCCCCTCTCTATGAGCTCGGCAAGTCCATCGGACACGCTCCGATGGCCGTTTATGAAATTCTTGCCCCTTACAGCCTTGATCCCAAAGCCAACACAGCCTGGCAGGCGCCACTGAGATCGTTTTGCACTCGCATCACCAACGCTTTGGAAACCCTGGGCGACCTGGACGTGAAACCAGAGGACCGGCAGTTGTTCAAAACCACCCTCGAAAAGTTGCTTGGCTTCTCTCAAAAAGCCCTCAAAGACGGCACCTACACCTACGCCGCATTGCAAGATTTCTGCCGCGACATGGAAACCGAGGAAGGTGGCCTGACCATGATGTGCTCCCGGGTTCAAGTGGAACATTGGTGCAAGGTTCTCGATGAATGGAAAGCGCTCCTGGGCGATGACTGGGACAACACCTATGGGCTGACCAATTCCATTTACGTCACCCGCCAGAACAACATCCTTTTCAGCGTGATGGCGCAATATTTTGGCGAGGAAGCGATCAACGAGCGGTTGATGATGATCGAAACCACCAACTTCCAAACCACGCCGGAGGAAGTGATGGAGGTCTTCTGCCACACGATCGCCGATCGGACGCTTTCCACCGTCTTTTTTAATACCGACCGCATCATGGATACCGAGCTATTGGGCTGGGACGGTCGCAAATTCCTTGCCGAGGAGATGAAAAAGCGGGGTAAGACCGCGGTTCTCCCTCCGCTCGTGCCGCTCAATAGCAACGAATGGCCCTGGCGCACCGACCCCTCCAAAGGGTCCGGACCCAAATCTTTCGACGACCTTCGGGCGGCCGGAACCATCACCAAGTTTTTCCACATTCCCGGGGCAACCAAGTACGTTCCCGGCGAAGGTACCAAGCCTGATCCGTCCAAGCCCGCCGAAGCCAAACCTGACGCGCCAAACCCTGCCCCGTCCAACTAGAGCCTATCAGAAACTCTCTGGCTCGCGACGGGCCATGCCTGCGACTGCGACAACGTCATAGTCGCACAGCGTTTCAATAGGGGTGCCGGTCCGGCTTCTTCTGCCAGGCGTCAAAGGCCCGCAGGGCGTCTTCCCGCTCGAACTCCGGGAAGCAAGTGATCGCCTTCCGTTGGTTCCAGGGGAGTTGGAAATCGATGTATTGAAACTCGTCGTCGAAGCAAATCTTGCTGGCGTCGGCCAGCGTCGTGCCGAAATACAAACGATCAATGCGCGCCCAGTAGATGGCACTCATGCACATGGGGCAGGGCGCTCCACTCGTATAAATCTCGCAGCCCTTCAGCATCTGCGCGCGCTCATCCGCGGGATCCAGGGAGCCCTCGGGACGCGGGATGAGTTTTAAGTTCCCCTCATTGTGGCCCGAACCAAGCAGTGTTTTTTCATTCAGCCGCGAGCAGGCGTCGATGATCGCGGTCATTTCCGCGTGATAAACCGGAATCCCGGTTAAAAGGACGCGGTTTTGTCCGCGTCCGATAATCTTGCCATCCTTGACGATCACCGCACCAAAAGGCCCGCCCCAACCCTTTTCCACCGATTCAATCGCCAGCCGGGTCGCTTCGTGCATGAACTGCTTTCGGCCACCGTCCCCCTCGATATCCAGAGTGGTCATGAGATGCCTCCCGTGGAAGTGCGTTTCCGGAGAACACCCGGGGCACCATGAAATTGCCTCTTCGTCGAAAGGCTTACGACAAGTTTCACGCGAGTGGATATGACGGGGGTTTCCGGAAAAGCCAAGTCCCAAAAACCCTTAGTGGCGTATCAGGTGAACTTCTCCATCCGTGGCGAAGTCCGCCGGGAGGTCGACCCTCACCGGCGGCGGCGAAAGACCACGACCAGCGCGCCGCAGGCCAGCAGGCCAATCGTGCCGGGCTCGGGCACGACGGCAAACTCGCTGTTGTGATCGGTGACCACCCAGACAACGTTGTTCACGATATCAACGCCATACGTTCCGAGGGCCACCTCACCCGACCAAGCGCCGTTCACCAAAGGCCCGGTTCCCACCGGCACCCAGCTGCCACCTTCAAGATACCCAATGAGCAACTGCGTTTCGCTGGTGTAGAGCCCGGACAGCGCCGCCGTATCATAGGCCGTCTGGCTGTAACTGAGCTGCATCACGAACGTCTCACCGCCCAGGCCATCCAAGGTGAGGACATCGCTCACGCGGAACTCGTCGTTGGCGGCGGGCGTGCCGGGTTCCTGATCGAAGGCCGCCGCCACACTGCCCGCCGCGGAGGCGGTGCCGCTGAGAATCTGCGCCACCGTGGCGTTGGCACCACTGCTGACGATGGCTCCAAAATTGGCATAATCCTCACCAAGCGCGAAATCCTTCCGATAGGTCGCGGTCCCATTGCTTTCCAGGGTGAGGCTGTTGCCCGGGCCGAGCTGCAGTGCGATTCCGTCCTCCACCCACAACACCCCGGCATCATTCACGGCCACGTTTCCTTCCCCCAGCGCCTGGGCGTGGCCCGCGCGCAAGGTACCGGAATTCACCGTGGTGCCCGCGGTGTAGGAATTGGAGCCGGTGAGCGACAGCGTGCCGGCGCCCTGTTTGATAAGGGCCAGGTCCTCGGAGATCGACCCGCTGAAGGTGCCGGAGTTGACAGCCAGCGTGTCACCATTCACGCCGATGATGGCTCCCGTGCCAGACAGCGCATTGATGGTGTTCTGAAGCGAGGAAAGGGCCAACAGGGTGCCGTTGACAGCGACATCACTGGTGACGGCAAATTGTTCTCCGTTGAGCAGAGCGACAATCCCTCCCTCGTCCACCACCATGTCCCCGGCGACGGCGATAATGCCGTCTTCCACCTTGGACAACTCCAGCGTGACATCATTTCCCACCCGCAACGTGCCGGTGAAGACATTGCTGGTGTTATTGCAAAACATCGCCTGCGAGGGGCCATTGGCCGCCAGCAGGGTGAAATTTTGCCCCGAAATTTCCCCCCCGAAACAGGCGAGCCCCTCTGCCGTCAGGGTGAGGGTGCGAGTCGGGGCAGCGCCCAAATCCACATTCCCGAAAATTTCGATCGCACCGGCCACTCCCCGCACGTCGACGGCAAAGTCGGCGTTGGCCAGAAAATTGTTATCGAGAAAAATTAGATCATCAGTGTCGGAGTTTCCCAGCACACCGCCATTGATGGTCACCATTCCGGAGCCGAGCGGTGATGCGCCGTCCAGACGGAGCGTTCCCTCGTCGAGAATGGTTCCGCCTCCATAGCTATTACTGCCAGTGAGAGACAATTCGCCGGCCCCCGCCTTGATGATTCCTCCCGTGCCGGTGAGGTCACCACTCTGCGTCGCCGTCCCACTGGCAATGGTGAGGGTGAGTGGGTCGTCTGGCGGACTGGTGGAATAGCTCGCGGCATCCGTGGTTCCGGAGGTGTAGGTGACGGTAGTCTGTCCCAAGGCCGGTGCGGCACACAGAACGAAGCCAGCCAGCAGGGAGAACGAGAGACGGAGGGACAGCATCCGACGTTTCTATCGGATCCCAGTTGAGGAACGATGAATAAAATGGAGTTTTTCCCAGAGAGAGAAAAATGCCATCCCACCTCAGCGTCCACCACTTTCCAGACTGCTCTGGATGAACGTCAGCCGTCGACTGGGCGGATGTTTATTCCAGCTTGCGCGGCTTGCCGCCCAGGCTGGCGACGACGGTGACGAGTTCGCTGGGTTCAACCGGTTTGGAGATGTGCATTTGGAATCCCGTGCGGAGGGCCTTGGTCCGGTCGCTGGAACGAGCGTAGGCCGTGAGGGCGAGAGCGGGAATCGTGCCTTTGTGGCCGGACATCTCACGCAGTTGGCCGATGAAATGGTAGCCATCGGCCCCGGGCATGCCGATGTCACAAACAATCACGTCAAAATGGCCGGCCTCGACCTCGGCAAGGCCTTCCCGGGCGGAAGCGGCAGTCGTGACCCGGGCATTGGAATGTTCGAGCACGCGCTGGACGAGAGCCCGGGCGTCGGGCTCGTCATCAATGGCGAGAATGCGGAGGCCCGAAAGCGAGAGCGGGGCGTGATCGGGGGCGAGATAGCTTGTGTTGGGATGGCGGAGCTCAGCAGGGACTTCCTTGTCGGCGTGAACCACGGTTAGCGGCAGGGTGACGGTGAAGGTGGAGCCTTGGTTCTCACCACCGCTCCTGGCCTCTACGCGGCCGCCGTGGAGTTCGACCAATTGTTTGACGAGGGCAAGCCCGAGCCCAAGCCCGCCCTGGCGGCGGGTGGAGCTGGCGTCGGCCTGTTGAAAGCGATCGAAGACGTGAGGCAGAAAATCGGGGGGGATGCCCTGACCGGTATCCTGCACGCTAACCTCGATGTGGGAGTTCACGCGCGCCAGATGAACCTGCACGTGACCGTCCTTGGGAGTAAACTTAATGGCGTTATTCAGGAGATTCCAAAAGACTTGCTGGAGGCGGCCAGGGTCGCCGGTGATGGGGCCGGCCTGGGGATCGAGCATGCTCTGGACAAAGATGCCTTTGGCATCGGCGGCGGCCTGCACAGTGCGGATCGCCTCGCGAACTACGTCGGGCAGATCGAGACGCTGAACATCGAGGCGGACCTTTCCGGAAATGATGCGGCTCATGTCGAGAAGGTCCTCAATGATCTGGGTCTGGGCGCGCGCGTTGCGTTCGATGATCTCAAGGCCGTTGTTGAGGTCGTCGGTGAGGGATGATCCCAAGCGGAGGATCTGCGACCAACCGAGAATGGCGGTGAGCGGGGTGCGGAGTTCGTGGCTGAGGGTGGCGAGAAATTCTTCCTTCATCATGCTAGCCCGCTCGGCCTCGGCCCGGGCGGCTTTTTCGCTGAGCAGGAGTCTCTCCCGCTCGCGTTGGCCTCTCTTCTCCTCGGTAATGTCAATGCCATGGGCGAGGATGCCCGAAATGGAGCCGTCAGCTTCCTGGAGCGGTTGATAGACGAAATCGATGACCACTTTTTCCAACGGGGCATCGGGCATTTTTTGGAGGAAAACCGTGGTGTCGTTGCCGATGTAGGGCACGCCGGTGCTCCAGACATCGTCGAGGATCCGGATAAATCCCTGGGAAACGACTTCAGGAAGAGCCACCGCCACTGCCTTGCCGAGAATATCGTCCCGGCCCACGAGGGCGGCGTATTGGTCGTTGATAAAATCGAAGACGTGATCGGGACCGCGCAAGATGCACATGAACGCGGGGGACTGCATAAAAGCGGATCGGAGGCGGGACTGCTCACGCACGATCCGCTGGCGAGTGTTGCGGGCCTCGAGGGTGGCGGCAAAATGCCGGGCGACCAGGCGCAGGAAATCAAGGTAACCATGGTCGAGCTCAAGCTGCGGACTGGTGCCGAGGATGACAAAAGCGCGGGTGCCACGGTCATCAATGAGGAGGGAAAAAATGGCGACTTTCTGCCCAGGAGAGTGCTCCACAATGACGGGTTCCTCCTCGGTGGCAGCGCGACCGAGCGGCCAGGGTGCGTCGTTGGCAGTGACGATGATTTTTGCCGGAGACAGGTGCGAAGGAATCGATCCCGTCTGGCCGAGGAGAGTGGCGGTGCCGTCGGGGTCCCCTTGATAAACCAGCGCGAAGGGAGTGTCGTGCGGGTTGCGCGCGAGGACAGCGAGAGCGTCCCCGGGGACGCTGGCGGTGTCCGTCGCCGTGAGCCCGAGGTCGCTGAGCGTGGCGAGGCGGCGGCGATCAAGAACCCTGCCGGTCGTCTCGTCGCAGGCGCAAAAAATCCCTTCGATCCGCCCCTGCCGCGAGCGGATGGGACCGTAAGACCACGTGACGTAGGTTTCCTCGACAAAGCCTTTGCGGGTCAGCAGCAGGCGGGAATTCTCCGAGTACGTGGGGACCCCGGTTTGCATCACACCATCGAGCATGGGGCCGATCTCGTCCCAAACTTCGGCCCAACACTCCCGGCCCGGGCGGCCTAGAAAATGCGGGTGCCGATCAGGACCGAGTAGGGGACGGTAGGCATCATTGTAAAAGCGCAGATACTCGGGACCCCACCAGATTTCCATCGGATAGCGGGAACCGAGAAGAATGCTGAGGGAATGGAGAAGGCCGTCGGGCCAGGTGCGGGGATCGCCGAGTGGCGTTTGCGTCCAATCTTTGTCGCGAATCAGCCGCGCCATCTCGCCGTCGCCCGGGAAAAGAGCCTCGAGCTGATCACGCGATATGGGGTCGGCACTCATGGAACACAAATATTTCGATTCAACAGAAGGGACATGGGCGGGAAAATCGGGTTGATCCACGATATTTGCATGGGGCCTGTCGGGAAACAAGGAGGCGGCCGAGAAACCAGATGGATGGAGCCGCCCACCCGAGACGGGGTGTTTCTCGCCGTCACCGAGACCCTCGGCGCTTGCGCCATCCGGTTGTTCTACAAATAAATGACCCCTATGACCAAAGAGCAACGTTTGTTGAAGGGCACCCGCGAGGGCGATATTGAATCAATCAAGAAAGTGATTAGTGAAGGAGCCGATGTAAACTGCCTTGTGGACGGCGGATTTCGTGCTGTTGCACATCCCGGAGAAGGAGACAGAGTAGCCGTAGTTCGCTGCCTGCTAGCGAATGGCGCTGATCCCCACCTTCCCGCGTATGATCAGGCTTCCGCACTTGATTTATGGTCATATGAAGGAGATGCAGCCGTAGTTCAGGTTTTGCTTGAGCATCAGGTTGACCCAAACCTGGGATGCGCTCCATCAGGAGAAACGCCGCTTCACTATGCCACTTCCATGGGGCATAAGCCCGGCCGAACAGAATGTGTAAGACTTCTTCTGGCCGCCGGAGGCGACCCCAACCGCCCTGCCAATGTCAGCATCCCGACACTTGCCTACATGAGAGATATCTGTGTTCGCGGAGAGACCCCATTACATCGCGCTGCGATTCACGGTGATGAGCTTATGATTCGGCATCTTTTGGATCACGGAGCCGACCCAAGCATCAAGGATGCGCATGGAGAATCTCCGCTGTGCTGGGCCAGTCGAGTGCGGCGACCAGACTCCATCCTGAGGCTGTTGTTGTATGGCAAGTTTATTGGGACAATGAACTGGTGAATAAAAATGTCGAACCGACCAGTCGAGCTAATCCCTGTCCCTTCGGGACTTTCCGCATGGTTCCTACTGATCCGCTTCGCGGGCATGGAACCATGCCGAAAGCAAGCAGGGATAGCTCACTGGGGACGACATCAACCCGGGCCGGATGAGTTTGACCATGGCCCAGCGTGATCAGGGTCTTGATAAGCGCGAACCTCTGCCCCGCGGACGTCACTAACCCGCAACCGCCACCCGCTGGCAACTCTGGAAAAACGGTCTTGAGTAAAACGGCGCAGCCGGGAGACTGGTGCCGGATGGTGCGCGTCTTTGTATTCAAGCCAGATGGCATCGGGGATTTTGTGCTCGCGACCGGGGCGATTCGTCTGCTGGCACGGGAGTGGGGAGAGAAAAACCTCACGCTTTGCGTCAAGACGATCCTCGTGCCGCTGGCGCGCGATCAGTTTCCCCAGGCCCGGGTGCTTGAACTGCCCACCGCGGCGGTGCGCAAGGTGATCAATCTCTTCGTCTGGAATTTTTTCGTCTGCCTGCCCCTCTGGGGAAAACTCCGCGGGCAAGATTTCGACGCGGCGGTCTGTTTCCGCAGCATGCGCAACTACCTGGAGACATTTTTGTTCTATTCGGCCGGGGCGAAACGCTACGTCGCCTGCGAAAACATCCTATTGCGTAGTGGCCGCAAAGTGCGCGCGGCCGTGGAGGGAGCCGCTGCACGATTGATGCGTCCTGAGCTGGTGCCCTATCCTATCGCCGCAGAATTGCCCCTGGAAATTGAAGCGAACCGTGTGGTGGTGGAAAAGCTGCTGGGCCGCCCAGTCGCGCCTGCCGAAGTGCTGCCGGATTTGCGGGCCCCCGCCCCGGGGGAATCCGGCTACTGGGTCTGCGCACCCATCACCAATCTGCAGTCGAAGGTCTATCCGTTTGCGCGCTGGCGGGAAATTTTTGCGGAACTCCGTCCGGAGGCGATGACCAAGGAAATCCGTCTCGTCGGCGTAAAATCCGACGTGCCCAAGTTGCAGGAACTGCTGGCCATGCTGCACGCCGACGGCTTTGCGCGAGCGGGGATATTTTTGCCCGACGATTTGCCGGCGTTTTTGCGGGTGATCGCGGGGGCGGAGTTGATGGTGAGTGTGGACACGGCCGCGGCGCATTTCGCCACCGCCCTCGACCGCCCGACGGTGGTGCTTTTTTCCGGCCTGCATCGCGGCATGTTTGGCCCCTGGCAACGTGGGGAAAGACAGATCTGGTTGTCGCCCGACCTTCCCCCGCCCGGCGGAAAAAAACCCAAATGGCACGCCGGCCTTCCTCCGGCCCGGGCCGCGGCGGCGATCCGCTCCGTCCTCCCTGCGCACGAATCTTGCTCTTCATGAACACCTCTTCGATGTCCCAACCACAGCCTCACACCCACATGCACGGGGAATTCCGCCTGCGCTACGGCCACCCCATGCCCTTCGGAGCCAGCCACGTGCCGGGCGGCGTGAACTTTTCCATTTTTTCCGCCCATGCGGAGTCCTGCGTGCTTGTGCTCTTTGCCAAAAACGCGCCGACCCCCTTCGCCGAGATTCCACTGCCGCCGGAATTCCGGCTGGGCAATGTGTGGGCGGTCACGGTGTTTGACGTGAACTACGAGCAGCTCGAATACGGCTTCCGCTTCGACGGTGAACACGCCCCGCACAACGGCCTGCATTTCGATCCCAAATTCATCCTGCTCGATCCCTACGCCCGCGAGATCGGCGGGCGCAATGTCTGGAAGGAACCCACTGAGGCGGAGGAGATTTATCCCTTTCGCGGACGCATCCCTTTCGAACACTTCGAGTGGGCGCACGACCGTCCGCTCAAGCGCCCGGAGAGCGAGTTGGTCATCTATGAGATGCACTTGCGCGGGTTCACCGCGCACCCCACCGCGGACGCCAAACACCCCGGCACGTTCGACGCCATGCGGGCCAAAATCCCCTACCTCAAGGACCTCGGGATCAATTGCGTGGAGTTGATGCCGATTTTCGAATTCGACGAACTGGAAAATGCCCGCACGAACCCCATGACGGGAGAGACGCTGTGTAACTACTGGGGTTACAGCACGTTGGGATTTTTTGCCCCCAAGGCGGGATTTGCCGCTACGGGGCGGCATGGCACGCAGGTGCAGGAGTTAAAGGAACTCATTCGTGCCCTACACGAGGCGGATATCGAGGTGGTGTTGGATGTGGTCTTCAACCACACGGCCGAAGGCGGCGATGGCGGGCCGACCCTTTCCTTCCGCGGGATCGACAACAAGACCTACTACATGCTCGACAGCAAGGGGGCCTACGCCAACTACACCGGCTGCGGCAACACCGTGAATTGCAACCATCCCGTCGTGCGTGGGTTTGTCATTGGCTGCCTGCGCTATTGGGCGGCGGAGTACCATATCGACGGCTTCCGGTTTGACCTCGCCTCCGTCCTCGGCCGCGATTCGCACGGCGCTCCGCTGGCCAATCCCCCGCTCCTGGAATCTCTCGCTTATGATCCCGTCCTGGCCCATTGCGACCTCATTGCCGAGGCGTGGGACGCGGGCGGTTTGTATCAGGTGGGAAACTTTCCTTCGTACGGCCGCTGGATGGAATGGAACGGACGGTATCGCGACGCGGCCAGACGGTTTCTCAAGGGCGACCGCGGCGTGGTCGGCGAAATCGTCCAGCGCATCATGGGATCGCCCGATATGTATGCGGGCGCCGGACGCAAACCGACGGCGTCGATCAATTTCATCACCTGCCACGACGGCTTCACCCTGCGCGACCTGTTTTCCTACAACGACAAACACAACCTCGACAACGGCGAGAACAACAACGACGGTGCCAACGACAACAATAGCTGGAACTGCGGCGTCGAGGGCGAGACGGACGATCCCACGATCAATGCCCTGCGCCTTCGCTTGCAAAAAAACGCGCTCACCCTGCTGTTTGTCAGTCAGGGAGTGCCCATGCTTTCCATGGGCGACGAATGCTCCCGCACCCAAGGCGGCAACAACAATGCCTACTGCCAGGACGAGGACTGGAATTGGTTCGACTGGACCCTGAAGGACAAACACGCCGGCCTGCTGCGGTTCACCAAAAATCTCATCGCCTTCCGCAAGGCCAATGCGGCACTGCGCCAGCCGGAATTTCTGACCGGACGCGATTGCATCGGCAGCGGGTACCCGGACATCTCCTGGCATGGCATTCTGCCTTGGAAGCCGGACTGGAGCCTCCCCAGCCGGACGATTGCCTTCATGCTCTGCGGCCGCCATGGCGCCGCGGCGGGAGGGCCGTCACATTTTATCTACTGCGTCTTCAACATGTACCACGAACCCCTGGAATTCACCCTCCCGGTTCTGCCGCGGAGTATGGAATGGTTCCGCTACCTCGACACCGCGCGGGAGTCCCCGGCCGATATTGCCGAGCCCGGTGGAGAAACGAGACTCGGGCCAATCAAGACGGTCACCCTGACCGAGCGATCAACCGTCATTTTGATCGGAAAATAAGGTTCCTGATGGCTTCTGCAGCCACGCCACGGCGGCAGTCCCGGCGCGGGTGCCCGACGCGAAACATCCCTGGATGAGATACCCGCCGGTGGGCGCTTCCCAGTCGATCATTTCACCGGCGCAGAAAACACCGGGCAGGGAGCGGATCATGAGGTTGGCATTGAGGGCGGACCAGCGCACGCCGCCCGCGGAAGAAATGGCTTCGGCAATAGGCCTGGGCGAGACCAGGGCCACCGGAACGGCTTTGGTCAGCCGGGCCAGGGATTCGGCAGAATCGCACGAATTCCCGCTGTGTTCGAGTAGGGCAAAAGCGGCGTCGCTCAGCCGCCAGCGCGTGCGGGCTTCCGCAAGGAAATTGCGACGCAGCGGGCCGAGTTTGCGGGCGAGGGTGGAGGGATCGACGTCGGGTTTCAGGTCAATCACAATCCGCGGTTGCGCCATCGTGCGCAGGATGGCACCGAGTTGATAAAGCGCGCCGCCTTCGAGGCCGTAGCGGGTGATAAGAAGCTCGCCGAACGCGGTGGTCTCGTCGGCCGAAACGTGGACATTTTTTAAGGGCTGACCTTCTGCGACGGCCAGGAACTCGGCGGGCCAGGCAACCTCCCAGCCGCAGTTGGCCGGTTGCAGAGGGGCCACGTCGCCACCCGCTTCACGCAGGGCCGTCACCCAGGCGCCGTCGGAACCGGTCTCCGGCCAGGATCCTCCACCCAGCGCTAGAACGACCGCGTCGGCGGAGTGGTTGAGGAGACCGTGGTCGGTGTCAAAGGCCAGCGAAAGAGGCAGAGTGAGTCCGCGCCAACGGTGACGCATGGCAAAGTGGACTCCCGCGTCCCGCAGACGATGGACCCAGCGGCGTAGGAGCGGGGCGGCCTTCATTTCGCGCGGATAGACCCGGCCGGTGGAGGCGGTGAAGGTTTCCACCCCCAATCCGGCCGCCCAGGTGCGCAGGGCCTCGGGCGGGAAATCCCGCACGATGTCATTCCAGGTTTCCCGCGGGAGATAGGGACCGTCGTAGTGAGAGAGAAAGTCTTCGAGCGGTTCGGCTTTGGTGAGGTTGAGGCCGCCTTTCCCGGCCACGAGAAATTTCCGGCCCACGGAGGATTTGGCATCAAAAAGGGTGACGGCGACACCCGCCGCAGAGGCGACTTCGGCGGCACGCAAGCCGGCGGGTCCGCCACCGATGATGGCGAGAGCTTTCATCGGCGGGCCCAGCGGAGTTTGGCCGAGGTGGAGCGGGGGTTGGCGCGGGTTTCTTCCGCGGAGGCCCGGAGGACCTCGCTGGCAATCGCGGTGTAACGACCTTCGTGCTGCGCAGCTTCGAAGGATCTTTTGACCCGCCGGTCTTCCCCGGAGTGAAAGGTGAGAATGGCAACGCGCCCGCCCGGAGCGAGGCAGTCCGGCAGGTGGCGGAGCAGGGTGTCGAGCGCGCCAAATTCCTCGTTCACCGCAATCCGCACGGCCTGGAATACCCGGCGCACGGATTTTTCCTGTTCGCCTTCGGGAAGTCGCGAGACAGCGGCACGGATGGCGTCCGCCAGATCTGTGGTCAGAGTAAAGGTGCGGCCGGCAAGTTTGGCGGCGAGCCATTCCGCGCGGGGTTCGTCGGCGTTTTCGTGAAGCAGGCTGGCGAGGTCCGCGGGAGGGAGCTGCGCGAGAAACTCCGAGGCGGGACGACCTTTGGCGGGATTCATGCGCATGTCGAGCGGACCGGGAGTCTTCACCGAAAACCCGCGCGCCGGGGTGTCGATTTGCATGGAGGAAACGCCGAGATCGGCGAGCAGGCCGTCGGCGGGGCCGGTTTCCGCAACGATGCGGGGCAACGCGGCAAAGTTCGCCCGGCGCACGGAAAAGACGTCCGGCCCGAATCCGAGGGCCCGCAGCCGCTCTTCGGTGCGAGGCTGTTCCAGCGGATCGACATCGAGACCGAGCAGGTGACCCCCGGGCCGGATCGCGGCGAGAAGCTCCCGGGCATGTCCGCCGTATCCCAGGGTGCAGTCGATCACGCGATCTCCCGGTTGGGGCGAAAGGACCTCGAGGACCTCACGCACCATGATGGGAACATGCATGCCGGCCGGAGTTTTACCCGAGGCCAGGACGCGGCCGACCGTCTCGGGATACTTTTCGGGCTGAAGCTCCTTGTATTTTTCCTCGAATCGCCGGGGGTTTTTTCCCGCATAGCGCGGTCTGCGGCGGTGGGGGGTGGCCGGCTCGTCGCTCACAATTCGTTGTATTTTTTATTCGAGCCGTGAGCCTTCGCGACCGGGTACCGTTCCTCGTTCTGGGCCAGCTTCTCCCGCATGGCCGCGGCCAGATCGATCCCGCAGTTGTCGGCCATCTCAAAAAGCAGAATCGCCACATCGGCCATCTCGGATGCGATGGCGACGCGGCGCTCGGTCACGCGCTGGACGGACTGGTCCGGGCTCTGCCAGACGAAATGCTGGAGCAGCTCCCCCGCCTCGGCGGTGATGGCCACCGCCAGTTCCTTGGGATTGTGAAATTGCAGCCAGTCGCGCGCGTCGCGAAAGGAGCGGATCTCGGCCGTGAGGGTTTCGATGCTCGTGGACATGACGGCAGCATACCGAAACTCGCGGCGGGCTAGCAGCGTTTTGTCTTTCCGATTTTCCCGGCCGTCTCAAAATGCCGGAATCATGTCGGAACCCAATCTCCGCGACCTCAAGGTGCGCGCCCAAGCCCTCAAACCGGCCATCCGCCTCGGCAAGGCGGGACTCACCCCGGAATTTCTCGCAGCCTTCGACGATGCGCTCACGCGCGCCAAATTATTGAAAGTGCGCTTCGAGGGGTTTAAGGACGAACGCAAAACCGTGGCCAAAGAGCTGGCCGAAAAATCCGCCAGCCTGCTCGTCCAACAGGTCGGCTACACCGCGGTGTATTATCGCGAATCTCTCCCCCAGGCGGAATAGCGCGGGACACGTCCTGATCGACAGGGAGTCCACGCGGTGAGAAATGTCCCAACCCTGGGGGTCAGACGCTTCTGGTAAACCGCCCAAACACTCCGCCTATAAAAAGTGCAGGCCGCCGAAACGATTGCTTCAGCGGCCTGCTGTTCCCCCCAGAACATTTATAAGATTACCTAATCATTCGCGCAGCGCAAGGGAATTTTTTCAGAAAAATGGTCAAGAACGCGCAACTTGCTGAGGGATAGGCAGTTGAATGGCGAAAATTCTCCATTTCAACGCCCAATCGAGTCGCTTTTCAGCGATAAAAAGCGGCCGTCCGATGGGTCAGCGCATCCTTAATGCGAGGCACATGTCCGGCATGGAAGGGTTCCGGCAAATTTTCGGGGTCGAACCATTCCACTGCACTCGACTCGTCACACAGGGTGGCTTCACCGCCCAGGACCCGACACTCAAAAAGAACACTCACGTAGGAGACGGTATTGCCGTCCGGGTAGGTCATGGTGGTGTGGTTGGGATCCGAATAAACGCCTATCAGGCGCACAACTTCCACCTCAAACCCGGTTTCCTCCCGAACCTCGCGGACGATGGTTTGGTCCGCAGTTTCCCCGGTCTCGATCGAGCCGCCGGGGAGGGCCCAATGACCGTTGTCCGTGCGGCGATGGAGCAAAACGTGGCCGTTGGAATCAAAAACAACGGCAGCTGTGGCAGCGCGGCGACAACGGGCGGGGTCGGGAACGGGCATTGCAGCGTATCGGAAAGTGGGCGCGTGTTGCGCGTCTCGCTCCTACTTATTTGGGAAACGAATCGGCTCAAAGGAGCCCTCTCCCTCGTCTCCGGGACGCCAATAGACTTCGGCAATCCGGGTCCAGACGCTGCCCTTTTCGGGAAGTAGCGAGCGGTCCTTTTGCTTCGTGCGGACTTCCGCCCGCAGCTCTTTGCTGGTGGCCTCCGGGCCGGAGTCGAGCTGCAGCGGCCGCATGATGAGATGGGTCTGGTCCAGCACCTGGGCATGCGCAAAAGCAAAGGCCCCGACGGGGATCTTGCCGGCCGATTCCTCGCATTTCATCGTGAGGTAGCTGGCATTGCCCACCCGGGACGTCCAGGCCTCGAAGCGCCATTCCTTGGTGTCCTTGGGACGCTTGCCCAACTCGCGATACCAAATGGTGTACCGATCTCCATCAAGCGGCATCACGCCAGCCCGAAAAACTTTACCCTTTTCGTCCTTATGCTCCCAGACCCCAAGAAGCCAGGTGTTGAGATCCTCGGACGGCCCGGGCGTGAGCGGGTTTTCGTAACATCCGGCCAGCAGCACGGAAAAAAGCAGCAGCGCGAGCGCGCGGAGATTCATCCTCATAGTTCGTCGGGCAAGGGCTATATCCAAGTTCCCGGCGGAATGATACTGTTTTTCGGGATCACCACGATGCCGTCGCGCACGTAGTAGCCATCGCCGTCCGTGTCGGGCGACTTGCCCTTCGGGGAGATGACGACCTTGTCACCGATGCGGGCATTTTTGTCGATGATGGCATTTTCGATGTGGCAGTCGCGGCCGATGCCGATCCGCGGTGCCGCCCCTGGCGTATCCGGCAGGTCGGCCTCGTAATGATCCGCGCCCATCAGAATGACATTTTTCAAAGTCGTTCCCGGCTGGATGATGGAGCGGATGCCGATGATGCAATGCTCGATCACCGATTGTTCGATCACGCAGCCGTCGGAAATCATGGATTTGTCCACCTGGGCGGCGCGCACCACGGTGGCGGGCAGGAAACGCGGGTGTGTGTACACCGGAGCCCCATTGACGTTAAAATTAAACTGGGGCGGGTTGTCCGTGAGGTTGAGATTTGCCTCAAAAAACGCGCCGATGGTTCCAATGTCCTCCCAGTAGCCCTGGAAAATGTAGGCGTTGACCTTGTACTTCTCGATGGTGGCCGGGATGACGTTTTTCCCGAAATCAACAAAGTCATTGTCGAGGCATTCCCGCAGGACACTCCGGTTGAAAACATAGATGCCCATGGAGGCCTGATACAGGTCCTCGGTGGGGGCGTGGCCCAATGTTTCCAAGAGGTGCGGAGGAATGCGCAGGCTGTCGAGCTTCTCAGGATCCTTGGGTTTTTCGACAAAACGGATGATCTTTTTGTCCTCGTCCGTCTGCATGATGCCGAAGTCCGAGGCGGCCGCCCGGCTGACGGGAATGGTCGCGATGGTGAGGTCCGTGCCCGTCTCCAGGTGCTGACGCAGGATCTGGCGATAGTCCATGCGGTAAAGCTGATCACCGCTGAGAATGATGTAATAGTCCGCCGGTTTCTCCAGGAAGTAGCGCATGTTCTGGCGCACGGCGTCGGCGGTGCCCTGGTACCACTTTGACCCCTCGGGGGTTTGCTGGGCGGCGAGGATTTCGACAAAACTCGGCGTGAAATTGTCGAACTTGTAGCTCGCGTTGATATGACGGTGCAGCGACATGCTGTTGAACTGCGTGAGCACGTAGATGCTCCGGATGCCGGAGTTCAGGCAGTTGCTGATCGGGATATCAACCAGGCGGTATTTGCCGCCAAGCGGCACGGCGGGTTTGGCGCGCTCCATGGTCAGCGGGAAAAGGCGCGTTCCGGCGCCTCCTCCCATGATGATGGCCAGGGCACGGTTGACGGGTAGAATCACGGGAGAGGCACTCATCGGGCGGGATTTGTATCTTGCCGCCCCTCCCGGCAGTTGTCACGATTCAAAAATCCATGTGTGGCATTGTCGGTTATATCGGTAAGGCGGAGGCGGTTCCTGTCCTCCTGGACGGATTGCGGAGGCTCGAATACCGCGGTTACGACTCCGCCGGGGTGGCGTTGTTGAATGGTGACGGCATCTCCGTGCGCAAGACCGTGGGACGCATCGCGGATCTGGCAAAAGTCATTTCGGAGGACCCGCCGCACGGCCGCCTCGGCATCAGCCACACCCGCTGGGCCACCCACGGCGGAGTGACCCGGGAAAATGCCCACCCGCATTTCGACCGCAGCGGCAAACTTGCCCTCGTGCATAATGGCGTCATCGAAAACTACCTCACCCTGCGCGCGCAGTTGGAGGAAAAGGGCCATGTTTTTCACTCTCAAACCGACACCGAAGTCCTTGCGCATTTGGTGGGGGCGGCGTTCGATTCCCGCAAAGACCGCACCCAGGCCGCCATGGTTGAGTCCGTGCGGGAGGCGCTGCGTCAGGTCATTGGCACGTATGGCATTGCGGTCATCCACTCCGAGCTTCCCGGCGTGCTGGTCGGCGCTCGACGCGGCAGCCCCCTCGTGCTGGGGGTCGGCAAGGGCGAACATTTTCTGGCCAGCGATGTGAGCGCGATCGTGGCGCACACGCGGGAGGCGGTGTATTTGAACGACTACGAAATCGTCGCACTGCGCGAGGACGGCTTTGACATTTCCACCCTCGCGGGCTCGGACGCCTCGTTCCAGATCAGCAAGGTCGAGTACACGGCTGAGGATGTTGATAAGGGCAAATACGAGCACTACATGCTCAAGGAAATCCACGAGCAGCCCAACACCGTGCGCGATGCCCTGCGCGGGCGACTTTCGCACGAGGAAGCCACGGCCAAACTCGGCGGACTGGACATGACCAACGCCCAACTGCGGGAGGTCGAGCGCATCGTTCTGAGTGGCTGCGGCACGGCCTTCCACGCGGCCATGGTGGGGGAGTATCTCATCGAGTCCATGGCGCGGCTGCCCGTGGAATGTGAATTCGCCAGCGAACTGCGCTACCGGAACCTGCCGATGACCAAGGACACCCTCGTCTTTGTCATCAGCCAGAGCGGCGAGACCGCCGACACCCTTGCCGCCCTGCGCGAGAGCCAGCGGAAGGGCCACCGCACCCTGGGCATTTGCAACAACGTCGCCAGCACCATCGCCCGGGAAAGCGATGGCGGCGTCTACATGCATGCCGGCCCGGAAATCGGCGTCGCCGCGACGAAATCCTTCACTTCGCAACTGACGATCATGACGCTCCTGGGCCTCCTGCTCGGGCGCATCCACTATCTCTCTTACGCCGAGGGCCTCGACATTCTGAAAAATCTCGAAGCCCTGCCGGATCTCGTGGCAAAAACCATCGAACTCGAGCCCCACATTGCGGGCATTGCCAAAAAATACGCGCACGCCAAAAACTTCCTCTTCATGGGCCGCCAGGCGAATTACCCCATTGCGTTGGAGGGTGCCCTCAAACTCAAGGAAATCAGCTACATCTCCGCCTCCGGCTACCCCAGCGCGGAACTGAAACATGGCGTGATCGCCCTGGTGAACGAAGAAACACCGTCTCTTTTCATCGCGCCCGACGACGCCGTCTTCGAGAAAAACTTCAGCAACATCCAGGAAGTCAAAGCCCGCAAGGGTCCGGTCATCGCCGTTGGGACCGAAGGCAATACCTCGCTCGCGAAAGTCGCCGACGACGTGATCCTCATCCCGAAATCGCCGGAATACCTCACCCCCATCCTCGCTTCCATCCCGCTGCAACTTCTCGCCTATTACATCTCGGTCGAACTTGGCTGCGATGTGGACAAACCCCGCAACCTGGCGAAAAGCGTCACCGTCGAGTAGGTCGGCCTATTTCTTCCGGCCCGGTACCACGATCACTGGAGAAGTCGCGCGTTTCAGGATGCCGTTGACCACGCTGCCGGAGAAAAGATGGTACAGCGCGCCATGACCGTGCGAACCCAGCACAATGTACGTGGCGTCAAACCTGGCGGCTTGCTCCAGGATATCGTCCACCGCCAGCCCAATCACTGCCACACATTCAACCGGAATCCCCGCGGCAGAGAGCGGTTCAGCCGCGGCGCGTAACCGGGCTTCATCCCCGGACAAATCCTGCATCTCGGCTGGTTGCACTGGGGCGGCCGCAATCACATCCATGGAGGCACCCACTGGGACATAGGTGGCCACCGGTTCAACGATGTGGACCAAAACAATACGAGCCTCCAGAGAACGGGCCAGGTCCGCGGCATGCGCCAGAACCTTGTCCGTGTTGCCGCTGAAATCCAGGGGAACGAGGAGCGTCTTCATCCCGACAAAATACCACAGCCGAAAAACGGATCACAGGAAAAACCCCGAAACCCCGCTCCAATCCACACCGCCCCGCAAGCGCCGCTCGCAAGAATCTCACCGAACAACCCCTCTCCCGCGTTTACAATAAATGTCCCACCTGGGACATCTATTGTAAAAAAATGGGCGAAAGTTGGCGGGAATTCCGCCGCGGGCGCGGGAGTCGCGGGGGGGGGCGAGGCTAGACGGCGGCCTCGCGCTTGGTGCTGCGCAGGTGGATGGTTTTTGAGCTCAGGTTGTGAACCGCCCGGATGTAACGGACGGTCTGGCTGCGCGCGCGCATGAGGATGGAGTGGGTGATGGCGGTGTTACCAACCAGTTTGACACCCGGAAGGAGCGGGCTGTCGCTGATTCCGGTCGCGCAGAAAATCGCGCTTTCGCCCAGGACGAGTTCATCGGTGGAATAGTGGCGGTCGAGGTCGGCTGCACTCACGGTTTGGAGAAGCTCGGCGCGTTCGGCGTCGTCGCGGGGCCACATGCGCAGGTGCAGTTCCCCTCCGAGGGCCTTGAGCGCGGCGGCAGTGAGGATGCCCTCGGGTGCCCCTCCGATGCCGACATAAAGATCGACGCCGGAGTCCGGCAGAGCGGGGGCGACCGCGGCGGCAATGTCACCGTCCGAGATCAATCGCAGGGCGGCATTCTGCTGCCGGACAATCTCGAGGAATTTCTGGTTGCGGGGACGGTCGAGCATGACAACGACAAGGTCGCTGATGCGTTTTTTCAGAGCGGCGGCGGCGTAGGTCATGACTTCGCCAAAGTTCATGTGGAGCGAGAGGGGCGGGATACGGGTGGCGGCGATGGCTTCCTGCACGGCCGGGCCGTAGGCCAGCTTTTCACAATAAAAACTGGGGATATTCACCATCCCATGGGAATTGCCGTTCGGGACATGGGCCGCGGCCATCACCGAGATGGAGTTCGGGAGCCCCTTGGCGATGTTGCTGGTGCCGTCGATCGGGTCGAGGGCGATGTCAAAACGCGGAGTGCCCTCGGCCCAGTTGCCGAGTTTGTCCCCCAGGAAAATGCCGGGCGCGTTGTCCTTGATTCCCTCACCAATCACGACCTCGCCGCGGATATCGACCAGATCAAACACGCCATTGATCGCGTCGCAGGCGGCTTCGTCGGCCGCCTCCTTGTTGCCCCGCCCGAGCCAGTGGATACTGTTCAGAGCGGCGTTTTCCGTGGCACGGACAAATTCAAATTCGATGTTTCTTTCAACATCCTGGGAAGAGTTCATGAGAAAATTTAACCCGGCGGGAGGCCGGATGAACACTGAGAAATCGTGTTTTTCATCCGGGAGGATTCCCCTACAGTTTGGCCATGGCCTGGCGGCTTCATGAACATGTTCTCCGTGGAGAGATCGACAACCGCACCCGGGGGCGTGTCACCGGACGGATCTGGATCTGCGGGGTGGCGGATCCCCTGGAACTTGATTTGAGTGGCAATTGCCATCCCGATCTGGCGGGCTGTCGGCTGGTTTTTGCCAACCCCGCCCCGCTTGCCTTCACGACGGCACCGCCCGCCCGAAGCCAGCGCGGGGAGGCCGGGGACATCACCGCTGCCCGCAAGATCCGGGTGTACGACATCCCGTTCGAGGACGCGTACGCCATGATCAAAGCAGGCGGAAAACCCCCTGAGCACATGGCAAACAGCCTGTATCTCGAATGGTATAGCAAGTTCAACGGCCGCGTGGTGATCGAGAGCGCCGACTATCGGTTGGAAATTTCCGAGCCCGCCTGGCGCTTCACCGCGGACGAACTGGCCGAACGCGCCCGTCGGGCCGCCGAACCCGCCGAAGGCCTGGATGAGGGATTTGGGGAGGGCGAAAATTGGGATGAATTCCGGGCCGAACAATTCCTGCGGGAAAGCGATGCCACGGGCGACCGCTATCGCCGCCTCCTGGAAAAATATGGCCATCACCCGGACAGTGAACGGCTTATCGCCCGCGAGATGGGCTGGACGTGGATCGAAGAAGCCCTCGACGCTGAAGAGGCTGCCGGGGATGAAGGAGGCGAGGAGGAGGAGGAATTTGACGAGGACGCTTTTGCAGAACCCGAGCCCGACCCGGCCCTCGAGGGCATCGATTGGGTACTGGATGACGACGAGGGGTTGATCCATCCCGTGGCCAAACACGCGCGGGAGTTATTCTACGATTTGCAGCGCAAAGTGGAGGCGTTGGGTTTGATGGAGTCGGACGAAGCGGTGGGCGAGTTTGTCAGTCAGGTGATGATTTTCAGCGTCAAACTTCGCGCTCACCTGAATTTTCTCGTCCGAGGCGACCTGCACGATTCCGCCCTCCTCATTGCCTGGCTCAAGCGGGACATGGACATTCACAACCAGGCCCTCGCCGCCGCGGCCGCGCTCGATGGTCATGCCGTTTTTCCCCGTGAGCGTCTGGAGCACGATCGGGCGGAACTTTTCAAAATCCGCGAAGCGGTGCTGGGGATCCTCACCCGTCTGCGGAAAGGGCTCTCCTAAAAGATCAAGCGCCCGTCCAGAACGGCCAGCGTGGCAGGGTCGGCGGGCCCAGAGCCTCCTGCTCAAACCGGCCTTTGCGTCCGGCGGCTTCCATGGCGTGCAAGGAGGGTCGGCAATCCGCCAATTCAGGAGAATGCTGCAAGGACGGCAACAGTCGCTTGTCGTGTTCGCTCAGCGGGGCGGAATTTTCTTCATCCCGCCAGTCCATCTGAAATCGCGCAACCTGCCTCCGGCCGATCCCGCGCAACGACCGCAGGATGGCGTAGCCGGAAGCGTCCGTATCGCCGAAGTGATGGTGCGGCAGATCCGCGGGGAGAAGCTCCAGCAGGCGACGGGTGGCAGCGTTCGGATACGATGTGGCCACGAGCAGGGTGTCCCCGGGCAGATTCGCTGCCGCGGTCTGACGGAAGGTGGTCTTGACGTTTTCGATGGTGAGAATGCGGTCGGCGCTTGTGCGGGCAACGACAGCGCGTTGCAGGTCGGGGAGGGAAATCGAAAATTCCCCGCGCAGGTTTTCGAAATGTTGCCCGCTGCCGTCTGCGAAATGCAGGGAGAGCCGGCCGTGGACGGTCACGCGGCTCTGGCTGCCCGCCAGCCCGAGCGATTCCAGAGTGCAATCTTCGGCAAAGAGGAGGCTGAGAGCGGACTCCAGGGCCCGCTGCCTTTTTTCGAGTTCCTTCGAGGCAAGGCCCAGAGCCGTGCTGGCGTCGCGCATCAGCGTGCCGACCGGCCACTCGCGAACGGTGAGGGCGCGAAGCGTGGCCAGGAGCCGGCGGAGTTCGGTCGGATTTCTCCAAAAGAAGGGGGCGAGGTTACGACCTTCGGCGAAGGCTTCATGAATTCGGCGGCACAGGGTTTGCCAGGATTCCGGCCAGCGTGGGTGTCCTTCTGCTTCCACCTTTGTCACAAAAGAAAGGGCCTCGCAACGGAGGTCGTGAGCCGACGTACCCTCGAACAGCCCGATCAGCCATGGTTCGGAGGCCGGCGGCAGATCGATCGCCTCCACAAGATGCCTGCGGTAGCGGTGACGCCGGAGCCGGAGGTGTCCTTGCTTCTCGTGCGCCTCGGCTTCGCGCAGGGCGTGGCTGCGATCCGCCGCGGTCCGCAGGTTGGCGGCATCGAGGAGATCCTCCCAACCCCGGGAAAACGCCCGGCTGGCCGATTGCAATCTGGTGCCGCGGGCTTTGTGCCACTCGCGGTGAAACTCCATCAGCCAAGCTGGCTTTTTCACCCCAGCACTTCGCGCAAGCGTTCGCGATCCACCCGTACGACCCAGTTTTCGATGTGGTTCACCGCGCCGGTTTTTTCGTGGTAACCCCGTTCGACGCGGCATTGCACGACGGTCTCGGCGTGTTCGATCATGGTGGGTAGGCGGTCTTCAGGGAAGGCCATCACGAGTTGCAGGCCGAAATTTCGGGCGAGGGCGAGACAGTCGTCGATGCGGTCGCCGGAAAGTTTGCTGAAGGCCTCGTCCATCACCACGAGACCAAGGGTGGGCAGGCCGCCTTTGCCGCCAACATCATAGACGCGGTGAAAGGCGGCCAGGGTGGCGACAAAAAACGGCGCCTGATTTTCCCCGCCGCTTTGTTTTTTGGCACTCTTGTTGAGAGAGATCGCCGCCTCGTCGCCTCTGCCGGAGGGCCGGGCCTCGATGTCCCAACGATGATAAAACCGGTAGTCGAGCGCGCGCTGGCCCTTCTTATTGTCGGGATCATCGACCGATTCGATGGCGGCCATGAGCTCCTCCTTGGCGCGCTCGATTTCGTCCTGCTGGGCGGCGTTAAAAAGTCCCATGTCCTCGCCGGTGGGCAGGCCCTTTTCCACCAGAGCCCAGATGGCGCTGTGGGCGCGGTCCTTGTGGCTGGTGATCTGATAGCAAATGCCGCCGATGTCGTGCAGCATGGCCTTGTTGAGTTCGCGTTTGGTGCGCTCGGCTTCGTTGAGTTTGTCGCGGAGAATGTCGAGCACCTGATGCTGGAGGCGGTCCTCCCATTCCTGCCGGGCGCGTTCGGCCTCGGCCTGGAATCGCTCCAACTCCTGCTCGCCGAGTTCGCGACAGCGTTCGTCGTAGCGTTCATTGTCTTCGTCGAGCGGATCAAAGACATCCGCCATCTCCGGGTGGGCGAGGAGAAATAACTGACGCGCTTCATCGCGTTTGCGCAGGGCCTCGGCGGCGCGGGATTGTTCCTGGCTGGCAATGGTGAGCGCCGCCTCGGTGCGTTTCGTCCAGGAAGAATACTGGCGTTTGGCGGCGGTGAGGCGTTCGGAGAGTTCCCCTTCCAACACGCCGGTGAGGCGGGCGCGGCTGGTGTGGCGTTCCAGCTTGCGCTCGTGTTCCTCGTTCTGGTCGGAGGAAATCCGGTCGCGCAGTTCAATGATATCCTGGTCCACCCGCTTGAGCCGTTCGTCCAGTCGGACCGCCCGCTCGGACGCGCCGCGTTCGTCGCTGACCAGCTTCTGCCATTCGTTGACGGCCTTCTCGCGCTCCGGCGTGGCCAGCAGCCGGATCGTCTCTTCGAGGATGCCGTATTCTTTTTCGGCTTCGGGCAGGCGATGCAGGGCGGTGGTGACATTCGGCACGACCGGATCGACAAGGTGGCGTTGCTCGGAGCGGTCCACCCAGGTGCGCCAGTCGTTTTGCTCGCGGCGGGCGATTTTGATTTCCTCGCGAATGCCATGCAGTTCGTTCTGGCGGATCTCGCGCAGACGGCGCAGCCCCTCCTCACCGAGCGTGAGTTCTTTGGCGGGGGCCAGAAATGCGCGGCGTGGAGGATCCTTGAGCCAGCCGTCGCGGGAGAGCGCGCGTTCGTGTTCGTCCATGAACGACGGGTGTTCGACCGGCATCAAGGTGCCGACCAATTGGTCGAGGTAGGCGGCGGCGGTTTTGTTTTTCACCGCAAAAAAATCGCGCACGCTGCCGGGCTTCGGCTTGAGGGATTTCTTTTTCAGTTCCTCGGGATTAATGAGCGGTTCGTCCGAACTCGGCGTGCGCTGGGCGATTTCCCAGGCCGCGGCGAAATTCTCCGGCAGGATGGCCTGACGTTCCGAAGCGAGCAGCGTTTCGAGCAGCGGCCACCACGCCTCGGCGGTCGGTTTCACGTCGATGGCGCGGCCAAAGACCTCCGCCTTCAAACCCGCGGCACGGATCGCGTCGAGCAGGGGAGCGGTGGTGGCCCGATCCTGGGCATAGTTTTTCAGGTCGCGGTCGAGTTCGGCGTCGCGGTGTTCGAGGCGGCGGATTTCGCCGTCCAGTTTGGTCAGGCGGGCTTTCGCTTCGGCGAGCAGGCGGTCGCCGGTGCGCGAGAGGGTGCCGAGTCCGGCCAGGGCTTCGGTTTCGTTGGCCTCGCGGAATTTTTCGAAGATGGCCAGGGCCTCTTCCAGCGACTCAAGGCCGAGGCGTTCGCCGAGGCGGAGCCAGTCGCGCCAGGCGGTGACATGCTCGCGGACAAACTCCGACGCCGCCCGGCGCGATTCGCGCAGGGTGTGGAGTTCGCGCTCAAGGCGGGCGAGCTTTTCCTTGTCTTCGTTGAGGCGGGCAAACTGGGAATCCTGTCCGACGACCAGGCGCGTTTCGTCGAGTTGCTCGCGCAGGCGGTCACGCTCACGAATGGCTTCCACGCGGGCACGGAGGCCGGTTTCATTCTCCTCGACCAGGGCGCGCAGTTTCTTCTGTCCGGCCTCGACTTTTTCCAAGCTCTCTTCGTGGAGCAGGGCATCGCGCAGATGGCTCCAGAGAGCGGCCTCGCGGCGGTGGGTGGCGGCCACGGTGTGGAGCTCGCCGATGCGCGTCAACCGGGTGAACTGATCGTGCATCTTTTCCAGCCGTTCCTTGGCGCGCCGGTGGGCGTCAACGCTGGCCTTGACGGCGCGCACGTCGGGCATGGCGGCTTCCAGGAGGTAGTCGCGAATGAAGGCTTCGAAGTTGCTTTCTGGCTGAAACGCCATCGCCTTTGGTAGCGTTTTGTTCATCTGCTCGCGGTCGAAATGGAGAGCGGTGCGCTGTTTCATCTCCTCGAGGTAGGTTCGCTGATGCTCCCAGGTTTCGCCGGTGAGATCGCGTTTGGTGTGCACGCGGAACTCATCCTCGGCCAGAAATTCCTCGCCACCGAGGAGCGGGTTGTCGCGGAGAAAATCCGACCGCTCCAGCCTCCCTGGCACGGTGAACCAGAGGGTGCGGCCTTTGGAAGTCGGACTGTCGAATTCGATGCGCGCGCCCCAAGTCTGCCGACGGGGTTCGGTTTCCCCGGATTCCACCGGAAACTCAAACTCCAGCGCGGCGATCGTCACGCCGCTGGGGCGAAGAAAACGCTCCTGTCCGTCCCGGCCCAGCGTGTTGGTGTCGCACAGGCAATACCCTCTCAGGGTGCGTCCGCTGCCCGCGCCCGCGGCGGCTTTGTTGAAGCGGCTGAGCTGCTCGCCCAGCATGACAAACTGAATCAGATCGAGCAGCGCACTTTTGCCCGAGCCATTTGCCCCGGTGATGAGCGAGAGCCCGCGAACGTCAATAAACTGACGGTAGCCATACCAATTGACGGCAACGATGC
This sequence comes from Terrimicrobiaceae bacterium, assembly GCA_041752695.1. Lineage (GTDB taxonomy): Bacteria > Verrucomicrobiota > Verrucomicrobiia > Chthoniobacterales > Terrimicrobiaceae > CALCJD01. The sequence goes on along the minus strand of JBGSVZ010000036.1, from coordinate 566 downwards.
GGCTGAGAGTAATGCGGCGGGTCACGGCGAAAAATCAGGCGACAGGTGCCGGCTCGGTGGGTTCAGGTTTCGGCGAAGCCATCTCCACGCGTTCCTGCCATTGTTCGATGGAATCAAACGGAATGGCGCGGGCCAGCGAGGGCAGGATCTCGATGAGGAGATCTCCTACGTGTTCCATGGTGTCGGGCTTTTGCGTGCGGACGAGGCGGTGGCGTTTCAATCGGGTGAGCGCAGATTCGATCTGCGATTTTTCGGGAGGCTCGATGCGGTCGAAAAAGACGCGCAGTTTTTCCCACAGGTCGTCCAGCCGGAGCAACACGGCGGCATTGTTGCCGGAGGTTTGCGCCTCGTCCCAGACCCGCCACAGAGTGAGAAGAATGAGGGTTTCGTCCTTACTGAAGGTGCCGAGCAACTGGCACGCCTCGGTGCGCGGACGGGCCTGCAAAAGCAGCGCGTCGTCATCGACAATAAACTCGAGTCCGAGTGGTGCGAGGTAGTCCTCGATCCGGAACCGATGATGATCCCGCGCGAGCAAAAAAAGCTCGCGCCCGCTGCCGGTGTCGCCG